>JBCBPV010000136.1:0-1904 GCA_039820585.1 Pseudomonadota bacterium | reverse complement strand
GGCCGATGCGCTCAGCGCATCGGCCCGCCCGATGGCGGGCGCGGGCCACTTGATCCCCTGGGCGCGCATCGCGGCCCCGTATTGGCGTGCGGTGGTGGGAGGGGGCATGGCGTGTCTCGTATTTCAGGAATGCTGTTTTCGGGTGTCACATGATTCCCGGGGGCAGCAAAACGGAGGAATTCCCTACCCCATCACGTGATCCCAGCCAAAGGCATGATCGCTGGGGCCCTTCGCGTCGAGATGCGCCAACCGCCCGACCGCTTCCTTGACGGTCGGGATGTGCCCCTCCGGCACCCACCACATGACGAGGCGCGTACCCTGTTCGGCGTCGTCATACCACTCGGCCTTGCGGTCATAGAACTGCTTGTGGACGGTGTGGAACACGTAGTTGCGAAAGCTCTCCACATCCCGCCAGACCGACAGCGTGGACGCCGTGCGCGGATTGCCCCCAAGGACGCCCTGCACATCCAGTTGCGCGGCCTCCATATCCTCGTTTTCCATATGCCAGATATAGCCGGGGGCGCGACGGGCGATGTCATAGACCCGGTCAAGGTTGTTGGCGAAATCCGCGACTCGCGGGTCGTCCCAGTCGTATTTCAGGATACCGATGTTGAACTCAGCGAGGGGCATTGTCCCACTTTTTAACGGTCAGAATAAGCACGGGAAGCACCCACAGCAGAGACTGATAAAGCCCCAGAACAGAATAGGCGGCAGAAAACCAACCGCCGGTTTCAAATCCGAGGACATTCAACAATCTACCCAAAGCGAAATGCAGGGGCGTGAGGCAGAAAATGAACCATGGCAACGAATAACCGGCCCTACGAAAAAGAACAACGTAGCAGCCTGCCACTACGAACGGAAAAAAGAGCGAGACCCAAACAATCAGCATTTTACCGGTTTCGCTACTCCGCCGCCATCCGTTTGCTGGCAATCCGGTCTTCGATCTCGTCGCGGAAGTTCTTGATCAGCCCCTGGATCGGCCACGCCGCCGCATCACCCAGCGCACAGATCGTATGCCCCTCAACCTGCTTGGTCACGTCCAGCAGCATGTCGATCTCTTCGACCTCCGCCTCGCCTTTGACCAGACGGTCCATTACGCGCATCATCCAGCCCGTACCTTCGCGGCAGGGCGTACACTGGCCACACGACTCGTGCTTGTAGAACTTCGACAGACGCCAAATGGCTTTGATGATGTCCGTGCTCTGATCCATCACGATGACGGCAGCGGTGCCCAGGGACGAGCCCTTTTCCTTCAACGCGTCAAAATCCATGATCGCGTCTTTCATGTTCTCACCGCGCACACATGGCACGGACGACCCGCCCGGGATCACCGCCTTGAGGTTGTCCCAGCCGCCGCGGATGCCGCCGCAATGCTTGTCGATCAACTCTTCAAAGCTGATGCTCATCGCCTCTTCGACCACACACGGGTTGTTCACGTGACCCGAGATCGCAAACAGCTTGGTGCCCGCATTGTTGGGCCGCCCAAAGGACGAAAACCACGAGGCACCCCGCCGCAGGATTGTCGGCACCACTGCGATGGATTCGACGTTGTTCACAGTAGTGGGGCAGCCATAAAGGCCGGCACCGGCGGGGAATGGCGGCTTCATCCGCGGCATCCCCTTCTTGCCCTCCAGCGATTCCAGCAGCGCGGTTTCCTCGCCACAGATATAGGCGCCTGCCCCGTGATGCAGGTAAATGTCGAAATCCCAGCCCGAGCCAGCCGCGTTCGGCCCGACCAACCCCGCATCATACGCCTCGTCAATCGCGGCCTGCAGCGCTTCCTTCTCGCGGATATACTCGCCGCGAATGTAGATGTAGCAGGCATGCGCGTTCATCGCGAAGGACGCGATCAGGCACCCTTCGATCAGCGTGTGCGGATCGTGGCGCATGATCTCGCGGTCCTT
>JBCBPV010000135.1:0-2843 GCA_039820585.1 Pseudomonadota bacterium | reverse complement strand
GGGCGATTTCACCGGCGGGGACCGCGTCGGGATAGCGGCGCATGAGCAATCGGAAGACGGCCATCCGGTGCGGGTGGCCGAGGCGGGTTAGCCAGAGATGTAGACCGCGTCTTTTGGGCGATAGAAGACTTTCTGATTGTGCAACCGGCCAAGCAGGTCTTCGGCCTCTCGCGGATCGATGCGATCATTGGCGGTCGCAGTGCGCACGGCGGTTTCAATCAGGTCCATGTCGTCGGGGGTCAGGTCGAATTTCTTGTTGTATTTCGGCATGATCAAGCTCCGTCGGTGGTTGGGTCCATCGATATTGAGCTGGAAGGTAGATTGCGCGGTGACATTTTTCAACAAAAAGGCGGAAAATCAATGGTTTGGTATGCGGTGGTATGCTGCGATGGCTCCAATACGCCCCTTGACATCCTGCTATATTTTATATTTCCATAAAGTATGGAAACAGCTATCCTCGACCAACTCACCACGCTCGGCCACCCGCACCGGATGGCCGTCTTCCGATTGCTCATGCGCCGCTATCCCGACGCGGTCCCCGCCGGTGAAATCGCCCAGGCGCTGGACCAAAAGCCCAGCACGATGTCGGTCTACCTCGCCACGCTGACCCGCGCGGGCCTGATCGCGAAAGAGCGCGCGGGAACGTCCCTCCGTTACAGTATCGACATGCGCGCGGTGCAAGGTTTGACGGGATTTTTGTTTCTCGACTGCTGCCGTGGGCGGCCAGAGCTGTGCCCGCCCGATCTTTTGCCCCTCGCGCTTAAGGAGCGTCCGATGTCTGATCGCAAATACAACGTACTTTTTATCTGCACCGGCAATTCCGCCCGGTCGATCTTTGCCGAAACCGTGCTGCGCGCGGAGGCGAGCGACCGGTTCAACGCCTATTCCGCAGGCACCAAACCCACGTCCGAGTTGAACCCCTTTGCGGTGGAAATGCTGAAATCCAAGGGTCACGACACGTCCGACCTGCGCTCAAAGAACGTGGGCGAGTTTCAAGGACCGGATGCGCCAGAGCTCGACTTTGTCTTCACCGTCTGCGACCGGGCGGCAAATGAAGAGTGTCCGTCTTGGCCTGGCCAGCCGGTCACGGGCCATTGGGGCGTGCCCGATCCGGTGAAAGCCGACGGCACCGATGCGCAAAAGCGGCTGGCCTTCCAGGAAGCCTACGGCATGCTGCGCAACAGGATCGTGGGCTTTGCCGCCTTGCCACTTGAAACCCTTGACCGCGTGGCCCAGCAAGCCGCGGTGGATGCGCTTGCCCTTAAGGAACCCGCGACGTGACAACATATGCGCTGAACGGTCTGGGCCGGATCGGAAAACTGGCCCTGCGGCCGCTACTGGAGCAGGGGGCCGACATCGCGTTCCTGAATGACGCGGTAGGCGATCCGGCGATGCATGCGCATCTGTTAGAATTCGACACGGTACACGGGCGCTGGCCTGCAGTTTTTGAGGCAGATGAGGGCAGTATTACGGTGGACGGGGTGCGCTTGCCGGTGACGGCGAAGCGCGCGTTGGAGGATTTGTCTATGGACGGGGTCGATGTGGTCATCGACTGTACGGGTGCCTTCAAGACAGAAGCGGACTTGGCGCCATACTTCGCCGCTGGCGTGAAGAAGGTTGTGGTGTCGGCCCCGGTAAAGGACGGCCCGACTGCAAACATCGTCTACGGCGTGAATTCAGATATCTACGATCCCGCCCAGCACCAGATCGTCACGGCGGCGAGTTGCACGACGAATTGCCTCGCCCCCGTTGTGAAGGTGTTGCATGAGGGGATAGGGATAAGCCACGGATCGATCACAACTATCCATGATGTAACCAACACCCAGACGATTGTCGATCGCCCTGCAAAAGACCTGCGGCGCGCGCGGTCAGCACTGAACTCTCTGATCCCCACCACGACGGGGTCGGCCACGGCGATCACTCTAATTTATCCCGAGTTGACGGGTAAGCTGAACGGCCATGCGGTGCGGGTGCCTCTGCTGAATGCCTCGCTGACCGACTGCGTGTTCGAGGTGGCGCGGGAGACGTCGGTGGATGAGGTGAACGGCCTCTTCAAAGCCGCCGCCGAGGGGGAATTGAAAGACATCCTTGGGTACGAGGAGCGGCCCTTGGTTTCTACCGATTATACCAACGACCCGCGGTCTTCGATTGTGGATGCGCCCTCGACCATGGTGGTGAACGGCACGCAGGTGAAGGTCTATGCCTGGTATGACAACGAATGGGGCTATGCGCATCGCCTCGTCGATGTGGCGTTGATGGTGGGGGCGTCAGTGTGAGCAAACCGGACGGCATGGCCGCCTATATCGCAGTGACGGCGGCTTATTGGGCCTTCATGCTGACCGATGGGGCACTGCGGATGCTGGTGCTTTTGCACTTCCACACGCTGGGCTTTTCGCCGGTGCAGTTGGCCTATCTATTTGTTCTCTATGAGATAGCGGGGGTGGTCACGAACCTGTCGGCGGGCTGGATCGCGGCGCGGTTTGGGTTGACCACCACGCTTTATGTCGGGCTGGGGTTACAGGTAGTGGCTTTGCTGGCCTTGGCGCAGCTTGATCCGAGTTGGGCGGTCGCGAGTTCTGTGGCGTTTGTGATGCTGGTGCAGGGCGCATCAGGGGTGGCCAAGGACCTCTCCAAGATGAGCGCAAAGAGCGCGGTGAAGGTGTTGGCACCGTCGGCGCAGGGCGGGCTGTTCCGCTGGGTCGCGCGGCTGACGGGATCGAAGAACGCGGTGAAGGGCTGCGGATTTTTGATCGGGGCGGCGTCGCTGGGGGTGTTTGGGTTTGTGCCTTCGGTTCTGGGGATGGCGGCGGTTCTGGGCGTGATCCTGATCGCTGTGGCGTTGG
>JBCBPV010000134.1:0-2844 GCA_039820585.1 Pseudomonadota bacterium | reverse complement strand
GCAGTGTTGTGCTGCCCGAACGGGATGTCTTTGCCGTCTTCCCCCGCCAGATGGGCGAGTGGCGGCAAGTCGGCGTGCCCCAGACGCTCGAGGCAAGCGTGGCCAAGGCGCTCAAGGCTGACGATTATCATTCGGTGAATTTCCAGCGCGCGGCGGGCGAGCCGTCGGTGGGCTTTTTCACGGCATGGTACAAGAACCAGAGCAATGGCGGCGTGCACAGCCCCGAAATCTGTCTGCCCGGTTCAGGCTGGGAGATCGCGTGGCTGGAACGGGTCGACATCGCCCCCACGCTCAACACCGATGCGCCCTTCAACATCAATCGCGCGATTATCCAGAAGGGTGAGACGCGGATGATGGTCTATTACTGGTTCGAACAGAAGGGCCGTAAAATCGCGTGGGATTTCGCCGCCAAGATGTATCTCTTGCGCGACGGCATCGCCACGGGCCGACAGGACGGCGCCATGGTGCGCCTGACGACGCTGATCGACGAGGACGAAACCGAAGCCCAGGCCGAGGCCCGTCTGAACGCGATCATGCAAGAGGTCGTGCCAACCCTGCCGCGCTTTATCCCCGGGCTCTGACCGCCTGCGCCGGGGCCCCGTCCGGGGATGGCGCCTATTTGAGATACTTGACCGTTTTGCGGTTGATCCGCTGCTGGGCGGCATAGCCCAGGGGCGGGATCCGCAGTCGCTTGGCCAGCCCCACCAGAACCGGGTCGATCACCCCGTACCGGCCAATGCGGGTTTTCCACACCGCCTGCTTGTCGCGCAGCCACAGGGCCGCACGCTCGGCCCCCTGCGGCGTCACGGGGGCATGACCGCTGGGCGCATAGCCCCGGTCGGTCAGCATCGCGCCCAGCCGTCCCTCGACAAGGGCCACCTCCTGCGGGGTCTGCTTGCGCTTCCATTGCTCGACCAGCGACGTGTCGGGTGGCGCATAGGTCGAGTTTTGGTGATAGTCGAGCATGGCCACGTCGAAGGGCACCCCGAAGGCGTTGGCCAGACGCTCCAGCTCGACCTTTGGCTGGGTGATCAGATCCTCGTATCGCAAGGGCATAAAGTTGCCCTGCGGATGGGCCGCCACGACACGGTCCCATTCGCGTTCGGTTTTGATCCAGTGCTGCACCCCGTGATAAACGGTGCCAGCCCAGCCCATCCCGATCGAGGACCGGGCCACATCGCGGGGATCGCGCAGCATGTGCAGAACCGGCGTGCCGGGGAACAGGCGCAAGGCTTTCTCAAGGCCGCGATGCAGCATCAGCACGACCCGGGCCTCCGGGTTCTGGCGCAGTTGCTCGATCATGTCGCGAATGGCCGCTTCGCCCCGCAGATCGGGGTTCAGCCGCGCCGGGCTGGCCTGATAGATCCGGTTGCGCGCCAGGGCATCAGCATCGATGGTCCCCTGCCCGTCTGCGTCAAAGCGCAGATAATCGAACAGAAAATCCGTCTCGCCCGGACAGTCGAGTTGCGGGTGCATATCCATCATCAGCCGCAACAGGGTCGTGCCCGACCGGAGGGCTCCGTAAACGATCACGAACACAACACTGTACCGCCTTTTGCCGCCAACAGGATCGAGGCGGAAAATGCCATCAAAGGACGGGTTCGCCAATGCACCCGCAGAAAAAAATCAGGCGCCCGGTCGGGCGCCTGACTTCGTGTTCAGTTCAGTCGTTCGTGTGTTCGGGCTTAGCCGCGGCGGCGGCGTGCAATGCCCAGACCCGCAAGACCGGTCAGCAGCAGCACTGCGCCTGCAGGCAGCGGAACAGCCGAGATGCGGATGTCATAAAGTGCGTCGAACTGGTTCGACCCATCGATGTGGAACGAATACGTGCCCGGTCCAAGCACCGCGATCAGCGGATCGCCGGCGATGATGTCTGTCGAGAACGTGTTGCCAGCGGCTGCAATCGCGCCGCCACCATCGTCGAAGAAGATGTCGACGTCGCTGCCGGGCTGGCCGACATTCGGCGACGCTGGGTTGCCAGTTGCAGCAACCAGACCCGAATCTGTTTCCGAACCGCCAAGCTCAAGATCGTAGCCGCCAAAGATCCACTCGACCTTTGCAACACGGTCGGTTGTGAATGTGTAGACGTCGACCTGTGTCACGACGCGGCCGTGAATGTCGATGTTTTCGCCGTTGCTGACGGAACCCAGGTCAAAGCCCGGTGCGCCCGAAGCGGCGTCTGTCGGAACGAGAAGCGATGTTCCGGCTACCTGGTCACGCTGGCCTTCCGTTACAGCATTGACCGTTGCTGCGGTCGCTGCGGACCCGACAACCAACGCGGTTGCGACTCCGAAAAGTGTGGAAGTGAGTTTCATACATATCACCTTTGTTTCAATGAGCGCAAAATTATGCGCAGCACCCCAGTTACTAACTCGCTAACACCACCTGCCAGCGAACCTTCCCAGCGATTAGATACCAGACTTCTATCGGGGGGGTCCATAAGTTTTGGCGAGAATGTGCTCAAAATCTGTGTGTGATCGGGCTTTTTTGGTCACACAAGGGACGTTTGATGAACAGTTCTCACGTTTTGAATGATTTGGTTAATATTTTGAAACAGTTCGTGGGATCTGAAGCAGCCTCGGACGCCGATGGCGCCACAAAGATGCCACAGAGATTCTCTGCACTTGTCAGCCGCTGTTGCGGCGCCTGATCCAGCCCAGAAACGCCTTGTCCGGCGCCCCAAGCGGCGCCCGCCCGGTCCGGGCCCAGTGGGTGCGCCATTCCGCTTCCAGCGCATAGATGTCCTGGCCCGGGGCCAGCGCGCGGGCGGCCTCCAACGCGTCCGCCGACAAAGGCGGGGCGGCCCCCGCCATCAGACCGGTCTCCAACACTGCGGATTTGGGG
>JBCBPV010000133.1:0-3308 GCA_039820585.1 Pseudomonadota bacterium | reverse complement strand
TCGGGGATCTGGCAGGCCAGTTCGAGGAATGCGTCGTAATCCGTCGGCACCTCAAGCCCGCGCTTGGCCGATCCGAATTACGACCCCGAGGATCTTATTGACGGCTATGTGCAGAACATCGGTGTGGCGGGCGGCCAAAAGGGCTATCTGCCGGGTCCCACGGGCTCGCTCTATGGTCTGCCGTTCGGGTCGGAGACATCGGTGCTGTACTACCGCACCGACATCTTTGAAAAGCACGGGCTTGAGGTGCCGACGGATTACGACGCATTCCTCGAACTGGCCTGCCAGATCCCCGAGTTGGAGCCGGGCATGGGCGGTGTTGCATCGCGTGCGGCGTCGGGCCATCAGGCTAGCCACGCGTTTCTGTTGCATCTGGCGCCACTTGGCGGCCGGGTTTTTGACGATGCATGGAATCCGATCATCAACAACGAGGCCGGAGCTCAGGCCGCAAGCGCGCTGAAGCAGATCGTCGATTGCGGACCCGAAGGCTCCTCGGCCTTCGGGCCGGCGGAAGCGGCGAACGCGTTCGCGCAGGGTCAGGCCGCGATGTTCCTCGACTCGATCGCCTTCGCCTCAACATTCGAGGACGAAAGCCGGTCAACCGTTGCCGGCAAAGTCGGTTGGGCCGCGCATCCCGCGGGCGTGCGCGCGGCGTCGCAGACCGGCGGCTTCGGTCTGGGCATCCCGGCCAATGCCGAGCACAAGGAAGCCGCGTTCCTTCTTATGCAGTGGCTGACCTCGAAAGAGGGCGATCTGATGACGGCGATGGCGGGCGGCAACCCCTCGCGCTTCTCGACCTATCAGGACGCCGATCTGAACGCGGCCAAGCCGTGGTCGGCGACCTTCGGTGAAGCGTTGGAGTTTGCCGATCCAGACTGGCGCCCGATCATCCCGGCCTGGGGCAAGATCAACGCCGATATCGGCACGACGATGAGCCAGGTTCTGACCGATGACCTCGACATTCAGGAAGCGCTGGACGGCATCGCCGAACGCACCCGCGCCCTGATGGAAGAGGAAGGCTACTACATCTGGCAGTAGCGCCGGATGCTGACCCTCGCGCCTGACGCGGGGGTCCTCCCTGGTCTCTGGCCGCCGCTCGTGGGGGTGGCCAGAGGCTGATCCCGCGCCAGGAAGGTTGACGCACGTGGTCCGCACAAACCTGAATCGTCTGACACCCTATATGTTTGTCGCGCCCGCGGGGCTGGTGATGCTGCTCGCGCTGTTCTACCCCATCGCCTACATGGTCTGGGGCAGCTTCCACGATTGGGACCCCAGCCAGAGCCTGGGCGAGGCCGACTACGTCGGGCTTGGCAATTATATCAAACTTCTGGGCGACGCGGCGTTCCACACCAGCTTCTGGATTACGCTGGTTTTCGCCTTCACGGTCGTGGCAGTCGAGATGGTGTTGGGCGTTGGTCTGGCGCTTCTGTTGGATCGAAACATTCGCGGCATGTCGGTTCTGCGGACGCTGTTCATCCTGCCGATGATGATCGCGCCCGTCGTTGTGGGTCTGGTTTGGCGCTATATGTTTCATGCGACCTACGGCACGTTTAACCGCTTCCTCGAAAGTATCGGTTTGCCGTCGATTGACTGGCTGGGTCAAAATCCGCTCTTGAGCGTCATCATCGCAGATATTTGGCAATGGACGCCCTTTATCTTCATCCTCTCGCTCGCCGCACTGCAATCGCTGCCCCGCTCGACGCTGGAGGCAGCGCGCATCGACGGCGCCACTGCATGGCAGCAGGTCATCCACATCAAGCTCCCACTGATGGCGCCGGTGTTGTTCGTGACCATGCTGCTAAGACTCATTGATGCCTTCAAGGTGCTCGAAGTGATCCTGGTGATGACTGGGGGCGGGCCGGGCCTGTCGACCGAGATTTTGGCGCTACGCATTGCCCGCACCGCGCGTGAGTTTCGCGAGTTGGGCGAGGCGGCGGCGATGTCGAACTACCTGCTGATGCTTCTGATGATCTTGACGCTGGGCATGTTTGCCTTCACCCGCTGGCAAGAAGCCCGCGCGCGCCGACTGAAATTCGCTGCGGAAGAGGAGGGCTAGGTGATGACTGACACATCCTACGACCGACAGAACCCCGCCTTCTTTGCGCTGTTGGTGCTGCTCGTGTTCATGTCGGTGGGGCCGGTTGCGATCCTGTTGATCAACTCGCTGAAGCTCGATGTGGATATCACCAGCGGAGTGGGAGGGTTGCTGTTCATGCCTACAATCCGCAACTACGAGACGGCGCTGTGCGATATCCTGTGGTACGAGCCGGAACACCTCCGCTTCTGCCAGATCCGTTTTGGCGGGGCGTTCATCAACTCGATCATTATTGCTTTGATTTCCACGGCGCTGACGCTGATCTTCGGCTGTATGGCGGCCTATGCGCTGGTGCGGTTCCGGTTCCTAGGGCGCGATAGCATGTCACTCTCCACCCTTGCGGTGCGGATGATCCCGCCCGCGGTGCTGCTGGTGCCGGTGTTTGGACTGTGGAACAACGCCTTCTGCCTCGATAACGACTATGGTTTGGGCATGTGGATCCGCGACACGTTCGGGGGCCGGGGGGATGTGTGTCTGGCGGGCACGCATTCGGGGATCATCCTGATCTATGTGGCGATGAACCTGCCCTTTGTGATCTGGATCCTGCAAAGCTTTATCGTTCAGGTGCCCCCCTCGCTGGAAGAGGCGGCGCGTGTGGACGGTGCGGGGCCGTTTCAGACGTTCTTCATGGTTGTCCTGCCACTGATCAAACCGGGTCTGGCCGCGGCGTCGATTTTTACCTTCCGGATCGCGTGGAATGAGTACCTGCTGGCCTCGGCCCTGGCAGACCGCGATACGATGACCGTGCCGATCCTGATCGTGAACAACGCGAGTGAGTTTGACGGGTTGGGTACGATTTTCGCCACCGGCATGCTGCTTGCGGTTCCGCCGATCCTGTTCACGCTGTTTGCTTCGCGCCAGATCATCACGGGCATGACCGCCGGAGCTGTGAAGGGCTGAGCATGGCGCGGGTCCTTCTTATCGGGACGGTTGAAACCAAACAGGCCGAGATGGACTACCTCGCCGAAGCGCTGGGGCGTTATGGGCTGGCGGTTGAGATGGTCGATGTCTCGCTCGGGGCTGGGGGGCGGGTGCTGTCCTCGCCCGAAAAGCTGGCGCGGATGACCGAACGGGCGCAAGCCGCCGCACGGCATGTCGCTGCGGAGTGCAGCACCTGCAGTGTGGCCGTGGGGCTTGGCGGCGGCACTGGCGGAGAGATCGTGCTGGGCGCGCTGAGAGCCTTGCCCGCGGCCTATCCCAAGGTTCTAATCAC
>JBCBPV010000132.1:0-3462 GCA_039820585.1 Pseudomonadota bacterium | reverse complement strand
GTGGTGACAGCGCGCCTGCGCCGGGTTAGGCACGGGATACGCGCGGCCCCGTGGCTCAACTGGATAGAGCAGCCCCCTCCTAAGGGGCAGGTTGCAGGTTCGAATCCTGCCGGGGTCGCCAAAACTGCCTGAAAAATATGGCTTATTTGCAAGGGGTTCTGCGGAAGCGTGCAGAAACGCCCGTTTCATTTTCCGCCGAATTCTCCGAATACGGCTGAAATCTCGTACAAAACCTGTACAAAATTCGCACGTCCGTGCGGCCTTTGAGGCCATCCGATGAGCTGGCGGGTGGCGAATGCGTGTGCTGAGCGGAAGTTCGGGAGTGCGACGCGCAAGCAGATCATCATGTTTCTGGCGGATAAGGCCTCCGATGATGGCTCGGGCATCTGGTGTTCGAAGGGGACGATCCAGCGGCACACGGAGCTGGGCGAGACCACGGTCAAGCGCACGATCCGGGACTTCTTGAAGGAAGGCATCCTGGTCGAGACCGGCGCACGCGGTTGTAAGAACGGATTCACAGTTGTTTACCGGATCGACCTGACGAGGATCGAGGCGCTGGAACTGACTGCCGAACCCGAAATTGAGACGGGGGCCACAGTGGACCCCGTCCAGACTGGACCCGGAACGGGGGCCACAGTGGCCGGGGTACCGGGGCCACCACGGCCCCCAAACCATCCTAAAACCATCCATAAACCACCTACGCGCGAGCGCGTGGCGGCGGCGGATGAAGAAGCTGAGAAGGTTTTGGCGGCGTATCCGCCCGACCGTTTGCGTGGGAAGGCTGAGTGTCTGGGTAGGATCAGGGCGGCGTTGAACGAGGGCTTGAGCGCCGAAGACTTGACCGAAGCGGTGAAGGCCTACGCGACGGAGAGCGCAGGCTTCACGAGGTCGAAGGTCTGTTTCTCGGACAACTGGTTCAGGTCTGGACGCTGGCACTCCCTTGTCGAGGACATCGCTAAAGGCCGAGAAGAGAAGTCGGCCAAGGAAACCCAGATGCTGGCAGGCTTGGCCAATTGGGTCACAGACAAGCATCCGCTTTGCCGCCACATCACACCGGGCCAGATCGACGCGCTCTTGGCAGCTGGTCTGGTGACACAGGCGCAAATCCAGGCGGCGGGCCTCAGATCATGAGCAGCACCGATCCCACCGAAGCGCAAACAGCAAGGCGACCCATGTCATACGGCTGCGCCGATGACACGGGACGTTGCGAGGGGCGGCACGCCTCCCCTTCGAACCCCACCGGCGCGGGCAAAGCCCCCGCCACAGAGCCGCTGACTGAGACCTTCGTCTTCCGCTGCACTGCTGCTGAGAAGGCCCAGTTGCGCGCCAAAGCAGAGGCCGCAGGCCTGCCCGCGTCGACGCTATTGCGCGAGGCGCTTGGCCTCACCGAAGCCCGCCGCCGCAAGCCCATCCCACGCGTCGATCCGTCGCTCGTGCTGGCCGTCGGGCGCATCGGCGGCAACCTGAACCAGATCGCCCGCTGGCTGAACCACGCCATGAAGGTCGGCCGCACTGACCTCGACACGCTGACCGTCGCGCGCCGCCTCGTGGTGATCGAACGCCAGCTCGCCGCGCTCCTCGATGAGGCGCGGCGGTGCTGATCAAGTTCTTCCCCAACGGCAAAGGCGCAGGTGCGGGGCCGGTCAGCTATCTCGTGGCCGAGCGCGTGCTGGCCTATGACGGCAATCGCGACCTGATCCGCGATGACGGCGGCGAGCCAGTGACCGTCGCCCGCGACCCGCTGCCCGAGGTCCTACGCGGCAACCCCGAACGCACCGAGGCCCTGATCGACGCCAGCCGCCACCAGTGGACCTACCGCGCGGGCGTCATCAGCTTTGCGGATAGTGACGACCCAACAGAGGACCAGCAAGCCGAGGTCATGGACGGGTTCGAGCGGCTGGCCTTCGCGGGGCTGGACCCTGAGCAATATGAGGTGCTCTGGGTCCGCCATCGCCACGAAGGCCGCGTGGAGCTTCATTTCTGTACGCCGCGCCTGGAGCTGACGACGGGCAAGAGCCTCAATATCGCACCGCCCGGATACCAGGACGCCTATGACAGCCTGCGGGACGTCATGAACCAGCGCCACGGCTGGGCCGATCCGATGGATGTCGAGCGCGCGCGAGAGGTCCGTGACACTGTCGAGGCCCTGACCCGTGCCCTAGGCCGGGACGAGCTGCACGCCTGGATACAGGACCAGATCAACATGGGCCTGATCACCGACCGCGCGACCATGATCGACGCGCTGACCGACGCAGGCTTCGACCTGCCGCGCACCGGCAAGGCCTACATCACCGCCCGCGACCCCGACACCGGCGAGCGTTGGCGGCTGAAAGGGGAGATTTTCCATGAAGACTGGCAAGCCCACCCGGCTGAGCGAGAAACTGAACGCGGAGCTCGACGAGATCAGGCAGGAACACGTCGCCTCGATCTCCTCCCAGCTCAAGAGCTTCAGGATCGATTTGAAGAACATTGTGGGCGCCGCGCAGCATACCATCGCGAGCGATACGCGCCGCTTCCAGACCGAGACAGCGAGCATGTTCGAGACGCGGCTGAGTTCGATCCGCCTTTGGCTGACGATCTCACCCTGGCTGATCGCGGCACTGGTGCTGACGGGGATCGCCTCGATGATGGCCGCAAGCTTCTTCTGGACGGTGCATCTGACACGTTCGGAGCTGACGGAGATGGGCCTGACACGGATCGAACGGCCCGAGGGGACCTGGCTGATTCTGGACCCGTCGAAGACGCGCCTACGCACCTGCACGATGGGCGAGAGACACGTCACCTGCATTCGGATCGAGGAGGATTAGATGACCCAACTGACAGCCTTGGAACGCGACTTGCTCGCCTGCGTCGAGCGGTTGGTGACGGCCTCAGAGGCCTTCGCGAAGGATTTGACCGCCTTGGAAACACGCTCGACCGGCAGGATCGAGAGGGAACTGGCTGGCTTGAAAGACTGCGTGACCTTGCTCATTCGTTCACAGGCCGCATCCATGAAGGCCTTGAACGGATTGCTGAACGACGAGGCGAGCTACAAGACGCTGAACGAGAGCTTGCAGCAGAGCTTGACCTTAGCGAAAGCCGCCGCCGAGAGATTGAGGGACAGCTAGACAGGCAGGAGGCGCATGCGGAGCGGGGGTTGCGGCATTGAACGGCATTAGACTTCGAAGTTCGACACGAGTTCGGACGCATTTGGCTGAATGGAATAGAGAACTTAGGTGCACTTAGTGATCACTTAGATGACTTTTTGGGGAAATTGGTTGTAAATTGATCGCCACTTGGGCTAGCTTTGGAGAACTTGTCTGCTGTGCAGTTGCTACTTGGGGCGCTTTGTTTATGGAAGCTGCTGAAAAGATACAGGAATCTGAGTATTTCGCGAGAATTCTTGATGTTTTCGCAAAGTTGCCCGACGATGACTCAAAGCGGGACTATTGCTCTGTCATCAAGGCATGCTTTGACCCAAAT
>JBCBPV010000131.1:0-3534 GCA_039820585.1 Pseudomonadota bacterium | reverse complement strand
TTTTCGGCACATTTCTCGGGCCCTTTCGACAACAACGTGGCCGTCCAGGACGTGTCGGGGTCGGCGCCTTTGCGGTTGGCGATGGTGATCGCGAGATTGTCTAGCGCGTTCATGACATCCTCATCGGGATGCCCGCGGCCACCATATGCTCTTTCGCCTCGCGGATGGTGTAGTCGCCGAAATGAAAGATCGACGCGGCGAGGACTGCGCTTGCCCGGCCCTCGGTCACGCCTTCGACGAGGTGGTCGAGTGTGCCAACCCCGCCGCTTGCGATCACCGGGACCGGCACGGCATCGGCGATGGCGCGGGTCAGCGGGATGTTGAACCCTGCGCGTGTTCCGTCGCGATCCATGGAGGTGAGCAGGATTTCCCCCGCGCCCTTTGCGGCCACCGTGCGCGAGAACTCCACCGCATCAATTCCAGTGGGGCGGCGGCCGCCATGGGTGAATATCTCCCATTTTCCCGGGCTCACGGTTTTTGCGTCGATGGCGACCACGATGCATTGCGACCCAAACCGGTCAGCAGCGTGGGCCACCACATCAGGATGGGCCACCGCGGCGGAGTTGAAGCTGACCTTGTCCGCCCCAGCCAGAAGCAGGTTGCGCACATCGTCCACCGTCCGCACGCCACCGCCGATGGTCAGTGGCATAAAGCACTGCTCTGCAGTTCGCGTTGCCAGGTCATACATTGTCCCGCGATTTTCGTGGGTGGCGTGGATATCCAGGAAACACAGCTCATCCGCGCCTGCGGCATCATAGGCCTGCGCGCTTTCCACCGGGTCGCCCGCGTCGATCAGATCGACGAAGTTCACACCCTTGACCACACGGCCATCAGCCACGTCGAGGCAAGGGATGATGCGGGTCTTTAACATGGGGCGCACTGGTAACGGCAACTTGACCCCGAGACCAGAGCCGAAGCGCGTGGAACCCGCTAGGGTGGCAGCCTCAGTTCCAAGGAGGCACCTATGCTCAAACCACTGTCACTCGCTGCGGCCCTTGCGTTCACCGCCATGCCCGCGCTCGCAGATTACGTTCGCGTTGAAGCCGCAGGCACTGTCACGCAAACGGCGGATCGCCTGCAGACCGCGGTCGAAGGTGCGGGCGCGCGGGTATTTGCCCGGGTGCCGCACTCTGCTGGTGCGGCAAGCGTCGAGATGGAGCTGGAAGATGCCGAATTGATGATCTTCGGCAACCCGCAGCTTGGTACGCCTGCCTTGCAGCAAGACATCCGTGCGGGGCTGGTCCTGCCTCTGCGCGTATTGATCCATGACGATGGTGGGCAGACAGTGATGACCTATGAAAGCGTGGATGCGATGTTCGACGGGCTCGACATAGCGCCCAATGCGCCGTTTCGCGCGGCGATGACGGGCGCGCTTGAGCGGTTGACCGGGGCGGCAGCTGAGTAGTCAGGCCGCCGCAACTACGCGGGCTAGGGCATTGCGCGCGATCAGGATGTGAAACGGCATGATCGTTCGAAGGTAGATCCTGCCGCCCACGTTGTGCGGTTTGACCCAAGTCGCCAGGTATACGCTGCCCGCATCGGACATCACCGAAACGCGGAAATCGAGGTGTTTGTCATCAAATCCCACGATCAGCTCGCGTTCGGTCTCGCGGTCCACCGGGAAAATGCCCAGCTTGTCGCGGGCATCGGGGCCGTCATTGGACAGGCCGAACGGGGCTGTGATGATCCGGCGGACCAGCAACAGTGGCGCCACCCATGGCGGGAACGCGGTGATGATCTCAGCCGCGGCCCGTGGGGGCATGTCGGCGGAGGTGACGTAGCAGTCGAGAAAGTCTCCGGCGCATCGGCGGGCAGACAACAGGCTGTCCGCTGGCAGTTCAGTGGCGCCAACCTTTGTCATGGGCCATCCCGCAGTGTGGCCAAGGCCGCGCTTAGATCAATCGCCCCGTCATAAAGCGCCCGGCCCGAGATCGCGCCAGAGATCACGCCGGTATCCCGCAGGCGGATCAGATCGTCGAGTGAGGACACCCCGCCCGAGGCGATCACCGGCACATCCACCGCGCGGGCCAGTGCCTGGGTCGCGGCGATGTTGGGGCCGCCCATGGCCCCGTCGCGGTCGATATCGGTGTAGATGATTGCCGCGATCCCCGCATCTTCGAACGCGCGCGCCAGATCGGTGACCATCACATCGGTCTCTTCCGCCCAGCCCTTGGTCGCGACGCGCCCGCCCCGGGCGTCCAGGCCAACAGCGACTTGTCCGGGAAACGCCTTTGCCGCCGCGCGCACGAGATCGGGGTCTTCTACTGCTACGGTGCCGAGGATCACGCGCGACAGACCCGCCGTCAGCCAACGCTCGATCGTTGCCATATCGCGAATGCCACCACCCAGCTGCGCAGGGACGTCAATTGCGGCGAGGATCGCCTCGACCGCGCTGGCATTGACCGGCGTACCGGCGAATGCGCCGTTCAAATCCACGAGGTGGATCCGTTCACACCCCGCATCCTGAAATGCCCGGGCCTGAGCGGCGGGGTCATCGTTGAACACGGTGGCCGCGTTCATCTCACCACGCAGCAGGCGCACGCACTGGCCGTCTTTTAGGTCGATGGCGGGGTAAAGGATCATCGCTGTGGGCCTTTCGTGGGAACCAGCGGCCTTTTGCCCGGCCCGGGTCCGATTGCCAAGGTCTCGCCAGGCGACCCGACGTCACGGTTGATGCAGCCGTTGCCACACGCTGTATGCAGATGGAAACGGGAGGATCCTTGATGAAACGTACAATCGCCATCGCCGCAGCGGTCACATTGGCTGCAGGATTGGTGCAGGCCGATCCGGTTCATGGCATCTGGCAGACCCAGGCCGATGACAACGGCAATTTCGGTCATGTCGAGATCAGCGCCTGTGGCACAGCCATTTGCGGAACCATCTTGCGCGCCTATGACAGCAGCGGCGCGCAACGCCCGTCAGACACCATAGGGCGGCAGATGATCTGGGATATGAACGCGCGTGGTGAGGGCGCGTATCGCGGCGGTAAGATCTGGGCTCCGGATCGCGACAAGACCTATAACGCACGCATGGCGCTGGCAGGTGACCGACTTGAGGTCAGCGGCTGCGTGTTGGGCATCTGCCGTGGCCAGGTTTGGCGGCGCGTCGGCCAATAACTGCCGGTTCATTTGTACCGAACATGGGCGCATGCTAAATTTTTCACGTTTCGAATGGGGAGTGAGACATGCGCTTTGCTTTTATTGCAATTCTGGCCATCTTTGCCAGTCCCGCTGTCGCCGAACCAGCGCTGGGTATCTGGCAAACTGAGCCTGACCGGAAAAACCTGACCTCGCATATCAAAATCGAACACTGCGGCACCACGCTGTGCGGTACGATCCTGCAAGCCTTCAATGAGGGCGGGCAGGAGGTGATGACGCCAAATATCGGCAAGCGTCTGTTTTGGGATCTGCGGCCTGCGGGCAGCGGCGACTATGTGGATGGCACGGTTTGGGTCCCGCTGATGGACGTCACAGCGCGTGCGAAGATGGCGCTGGACGGCGAGAAGCTGCGGGTCACCGGGTGCAAGGGCATCAT
>JBCBPV010000130.1:0-3652 GCA_039820585.1 Pseudomonadota bacterium | reverse complement strand
TGGAAAACCAATACGCCCGCGTCGTGCCGGAACACGGCAACCCCGTCTCCATCGCCGCCTGCGAAGACGTCTATGAAGCACGGCCCACCTTTGAATGGCGCGGCCTGGGTGAGATTGACGCCTCAGGCCTGCGCATTCGCGCGAGATACGCAGGCTTCGATGCCGAAGAGAAATTCGGCATCGGCTACGCCACCGAACGCCGCGTCGTGGATGAGCCCGAGGGCTGCGCCTGCGGCCAGGTGATGACCGGTCGGATCAAACCGGTCCAATGCCCGCAATTCGGCCTTGGCTGCACGCCCGAGATGCCGCTGGGTGCGCTGATGGTGTCGTCTGAAGGCGCCTGCGCGGCCTATTACCAGTACGGCGGCGCGCGAAAGGTCGAGGCGGCGGAATGAACATGACCCACCGCCCCCGCCTGCGCGACGAACGCGTGACGCTGGCCCATGGTGGCGGCGGCAAGGCAATGCGCGACCTGATCGACGAGGTGTTCACTAGCGTCTTCGAGCCCGCCAGCATGGAGGATCAGGCCCGCCTGACCAACGACGCGCTGACCGAGCCCGGGGCGCGTCTCGCCTTCACCACCGATAGCTTCGTCGTCACTCCGGTCGAGTTCCCTGGCGGCGACATCGGCAAAATCGCGGTCTGCGGTACGGTCAATGACCTGGCTGTGGGCGGGGCGAAACCTCTTTGGCTGTCGGCGGCGTTCATCATCGAAGAAGGGTGCGAGGTCGCACTTCTGCGCCGGATCGTGGCGTCGATGGCCGAAGAGGCCGCCAAGGCAGGCGTGAAGATCGTCACCGGCGACACCAAGGTGGTGGGCAAGGGCAGCGCGGATAAGGTGTTCGTCACCACCTCTGGCGTGGGTGTGATACCCTCCGGTCGCGACCTCTTGGCCGAGGCCATCCGCCCCGGCGACGTGGCCATCGTCAACGGCGTTCTGGGTGACCACGGCACCGCGATCCTGGCCGCGCGAGGCGACATGGCCCTGTCCACCGACATCACATCGGACTGTGCGGGCCTGGGCCATCTGATGGAGGCGGTCATCGCCGCAGCGCCCGGCACCCGCGCCGCCCGGGATGCGACGCGCGGAGGCGTGGCCTCTGCCTTGAACGAGATGGCCGAGGCTGCGGGATGTGCGATTGAGATCACTGAAGACGCGCTGCCACTGCGCGGCGAGGTGAAGGGGATGTGCGAAATCCTGGGGCTTGACCCGCTGTATCTGGCAAACGAGGGCACGCTCGTCGCCTTCGTCCCCGAGGCGCAGGCTGACGCCGCGCTCGCGGCCATGCGCGCCCTGCCAGAGGGGCAGAATGCTTGTATCATAGGCCGCGCGCATGATGGTGAGGCGGGGCGGGTCACAATGAAGACACTCTTCGGCGGCGCGCGCATCGTCGACATGCTGGTGGGAGAGCAATTGCCGCGGATCTGCTAGCGGGCCGTAACCTCCGCCAGCACATCCGCAAACCTTTCAACCTGTTCGGCCCGCGCGATCAACTCCAGCAGTCCCGCCCGCCCCGCCCGCGCCTCGATCGCCGCCACCTCGGCCGCCGCCGCACGATAGGTGCGCCCGACGCCCAACTCCTGAAACGCGTGCCCCAACTGCCAGAACCGCCGCACCTCGCGCACGCGCGCGCGATGGGTGGGGGCCACTGTTCCGTTCCACTTCGGATGGTCGGCCACATGCGTCGCCAGCCCTTCATCGAACCAGGTCGGGTAGGGCTGTCGGATCACGTTGCGCGGCCCCATCGACCGGTGCAGCCGCGAATGCGTCATCTCATGGGTCAGGGTGCCACGCGTCAGACCGCCGGGGCTGACGAGGATGAGGTTGTCTGCGACCGACAGCCCGTTGCCCCCGATCCCGAATGCGTCTGCGCAGGCACGGGTAGAACACAGGACGAGCGTGGCGCGAGGGGGCGTGTCGCCGAAAAAGGCAGTGACGCGGGCGCGGGCGGTCTCGGTCAGGCCAAGCAGCTCAGCGGAGCGCCCCGGCGCATCGGTCCAGACCTGCGGGGCGATTTCGGTGAGGCTGTATGCTGTGGGTGCAAGGATGCGGTGTGGTCCGGGCAGCGCAGCGCCGACGACGAGCGCGGCGAAGAGCGCGTTGGTGAGGAAGGCGAAGAGACGGGCGAGGCGTCGCATAGTGCGTCCGATCAGGTCATAAACGGCGCATCCCAGCGCGTGGGTTGCGGGGGACATGCTCCAATCCGTGGCGGGCTGCGCCCAAACGCCAATGCACCTGTTTTCCACGGATTGCTACGGTCAAACATGATGGTCTAGTGTTCACCCGACCCATTTTTGCAGGACCTTCCCAAAACAATGTTGACGATCGAACCTCATGGAGGAATTTGCAACCGACTATTCGCCCTTCACAGCGCCCATTGCCTCGCGCGGGACACCGGGCAAGATCTGCGCGTGTTGTGGAATATCAGCCCCGATCTGGGCGCAAAATTCGAAGACTTGTTCACAGTCCCCAGCGTTGTCGATCGGCTTATCTCAATCGTCCGCTTTCCCCCGTCTGATCTCGCAAAAGTCCGCCAAAAACTGCGCCTACTGTCGATTTGGCCACCGTTGCGCCGCGACTTTGGGTGGCGGGAAGTCATTCAGATGCAGCTTGATGGGGTGGATTTTCCAGCCATCGCAAGACGCAAGAATGCCCATATCGAAGCAGTTTCGTTGTTCTATGCCGGGCGTGAGCCGTTTTTTCCGTTCCAACCATCCGAACCACTCGCCAAACGAATTGATGAAGAGGCGAAAGGTTTCGAAGATCTGGTTGGTGTTCACATCCGCAGAACGGACAACGTGAAATCCAAAGAGCAAAGCCCCACCGAGCGGTTCATCGAAGAGATGCAAAAAATTTTGGCTGAAACCCCGTCTCAACGGTTTTTCTTGGCAACTGATGACCCGGCCGAAATTGGCCAATTAAAAGATGCATTTCCAGACAGGATCGAGACGCGTCCTGTGAAAAGTGTCGACCGGTCGGATCGGGCCGCATTGGAAGATGCGGTGGTCGATCTTTACTGCCTTGCTCGCACCAAGAAGGTCCTGGGAAGCGGGAATTCCACCTTTTCGGTGGTCGGTGCGATGTTGGGTGGACATGAGCCCGTTGTCGTTACGACCGCCGCCGAGCAAACGGACAAGAAGTGGTGGCTACGCGAATAGGGGGTGGATTTAGCGCCCTCAAACCACACTCCTTGGCTATCGTCACTCGATCGTCCGGCTGGAGCCATTCTAACTCTCAATGGCAAACCGACTTATTTGCCCATGCTCGGCCTGTGACCGAATCCCGGTTTATCGTTTCGCGCCTAACCTCAAACCACCCACCCCCACAAATCATACGCCCCCGCTTCCTCCACCTCGACCGTCAACAGGTCTCCCGGCTTGAGCCCCTCAAACCCCTCATCGATAAACAGGTTCCCGTCGATCTCCGGCGCATCCGCCTTGGTCCGACACGTCGCGGCCTCCGCGTCCACCGCATCCACGATTACCTCCAGCCGCGTGCCCACTTTTGCCGCCAGCTTCGCCTCGGAGATCGCCTGTGCCTTTTCCATGAAGCGCTCCCACCGCTCCTGCTTGACCTCTGTGGCCACGTGATCTGGCAATGCATTCGACCGCGCCCCCGCGACGTTTTCGTACTGAAAGCACCCAACACGAT
>JBCBPV010000129.1:0-4131 GCA_039820585.1 Pseudomonadota bacterium | reverse complement strand
CATGTCGACGCTGACGTCGGTGATGGGAATGCTGCCCCTGATCATCTTCCCCGGCGAAGGCTCCGAGCTTTACCGTGGCCTCGGCGCTGTGGTCGTTGGCGGCCTGTCCATGTCGGCCTTCCTAACGCTGCTGACCGTGCCACCCCTGCTGCGCCTGTGCCTCCGCTCGGAGCCTGAAAGCGTGGAAAGCGCGCAAGCCGCGGCGGCGTAAACATCCGCCGGAGGCTTGGCATTCAGCTATTCAAATTGCGCCTGGGCTAGGTGGCGGAGACGAAGGCCGAAAGTTGTTGTTTTTCCGCATGTTAAGTGATTGCTTTTGTTGAGTGCAGGATCGCGGCGTGCTGCTGTTTGTGCAGCAAGATGTGCAGCAGAGTTGGGCAATTCTGGCTTCTCGTAGCCATTGGCAGGGGAAACTTGATACTCGACACCTCTCAATCGGAAGGCCTAGCGCCTTCGCGCCTTGGTTCGCACGCAGCTGATATGCCGCCCAGATCAAGAGGCATCAAATGGCCCAGAGCCGCGTTCCAAGTGCAGCATCAAATGCTGCAGTGCGGCCCATTGAATCAGCCCTTCGCTGCGCGCGCGAAACTTCAGCCAAACGATTGTATTCAGCTTTGGATGAAGCCCTCATCCACGCTTCTTCAAATGCCAGACTTGCTCAACCGGATAGCTTTTGGCCCACTCTGCCGGAATCGCAGCGCGTGTCCCGAACTCCTGATCCGGTGCGTAAAGTTCCTGGTAGGTCGTTACGTCAAAGCCGATGTCCGCGAGAGATCCATCCAGGCTGACAAGGTCAGGTTGAAGCACACGCCCGTGGGTTCAATTTCAACCTCAGTCCAGTCTGCGCCCCACATGTCACGGTATGGGCGGTGCAGGGTCCGTTCCGCAGGGGATCCATTGAGCGGTGAACATATGAGCGATAGCGGGTGGTTTCCAAGAAATACCAGCTTTCCACCCGGGCGCAGCAATCGCCATGCTTCCGGCAGCCATTTGTCCGGCGGGCACCATATCGACGCGCCGTATTCGGAAATCGCAAAATCGAAAGAAGCATCCGACAGGCCCGTCGTTTCAGCGTTTCGCTCTAGAAAAGTGATGTCAGCCTTGTGCTCAGCAGCGAGGGCCCGCGCTGTCATCAATTGCGCAGCAGAGATATCGATGGCTGTCACCCTTGCGCCGCGCCGCTTCATCCAATACGCGACGTACCCAGTCCCACACCCCAGTTCGACGGCATCCGTCCCGGTCATGTCGTCGGGCAGCAGGTTATGCTCTTCTTCGCAATTGCCCCATGTGCCCCATTCTGGCATCTCCAGGGCCCACCGGCTCTTGGCAAAATCGACCCAGTTGGCGGCGTCTTCGTCCCAGACCCCTCGATTTACGGCAAGATAGCTACGTTTCATCGAACTCTTTCCACTTCCGGACTGGGCAGATCATGCCCCAAATGCGCCCGTGACAAAAGAAGGGGGGCAGACCACCGACCGGCAGCCTTTGGCCACGCCTCGTGCTTCTCTTGCCCCATCGCGACCGCTACGCCTGCAAACCGGCGCCGCGACGGCGCACCAGACGCCCAAGGCCGAACATACCCGCCAGACTGAGCAGCAAGAGGTAAACCGCCGGCGGCAGCGGTACTGGTGGCACGCTTGTGTCGACCAGTTCAAAGTCACTTACATTGGTCCGGCGGATCAGGTTGGAGCCCGAAACATCTTCGTTTGCTGTCAGGTGCACGGATAGAACATCGAAAGAACCCGCAAGGCCCACGATTTCCAGGAATCCGGCGCTCGGAATCGCGGGCGTCCCTACAGGCACAAGCATATCGCTCGGCTTGAACAGGATGCCGACGGTTGGGTCGAGGCCGGGTGTGGTGCTGTCGAACTGCGAGAATGACAGCGGTGTCAGATCAGGCGCCAGATACCGGATGCCAACGGAGTCCCCGTCGCCAAACAGATCCGCACTCGACAGCCGCAACAGAAAGGATGTGGGCTCGACCGTGGTCGCGCCAAAGGTTGCAAAACTGTAGACCCCACGGATCACATTACCGGATGTGACCGTGAGGGCCGACAGCGGCAGCGTTTGAAGGGCGAGCGCTGCCAATACTGCGCTAAAGTGTTTGGTCATGATATAACTCCTTGCAAAGGTTTGAATTATTTCTTTGGAATGAAAATGGCGTCTTGGATCAGGGCACATGTATTCGGCCCAGCAACTCCGTCCGCCTTTGCCGTATCCGGAAAGGGCGGTGGCAGGCTTTCGTCGGAACAGCCCCCGCGATACGACGTCAGCATCGATGCAGCGATCTCCGGGATCAGGGGGCCGTGATCGTTCAGAACCAGATGTATTTCCGCGGTCGTGGGGTCCATGACATCCCGCTCGTACCAGCCCTCCGGAACCGGACCGGCTGGCAGGTATGCGGCAAACTGCGCGGTGCCATCGGGCGCATTGACCGCGCCGTCGGCATAGACAATCTGCGTGCCGACTTCGTCCGCGCGCCCAATCACATCTTCCGCAGGACAGGGCGTCCGCTGACACGCGGCGGCATTGGTCATGATCACCCACCATGCGGTGGTGACGTGCCCGGGGATCAGATCCCGCGTCTGGACGGTCATCCGAACACCATCCTTGTCGGTGCTCAGCTGCGCCAAGGTGTCCGGGATGGGCCGCGCCGGTTGCGTATCGGTCGCCATATGCTCCATCTGATGCGACGTGCCGTCGGCCATTACGGGATTAACCGTCAGGCAAGCAGAGAGCGTGACCGCCAGAGCAACTCTGGCGGAGGTTCGATGCAATGACATTTCAGTCTCCTGTTATCGGGTTGTGGTCAGTGGGGCCCGCGCCCGCCTAGTGGCTGCGCAGGTGAAATATTCTGGTTCACTCGGAATAGGTTGCCCGGATCGTAGGCGTGTTTGATCGCCCGAAGACGGTCGAGGTTCTGCTGATACGCGGCTGGCGCGCCGTCGCTGTCGGCGATGAAGTTGACATAGGCGCCGGGCGCGGCGTGCCGCGCGATCCGCTCAGACGCCTGTTTCAGCCACGCAATCATCGGCCCGTCTGTGTCCGGGTCGCTCCAGCGCACCCCCGGTGTCGACATGAACGGCACCTGCCGATGCGGAAAGGCGGTCGCCCCGGTCGGCACATCCGCAATCGCTCCGCCAAGCTGGCAGATCAACAACTCGGATTCAGGTGTTGGCAGGTCCGGTGCCAGCGCGACAAGGTCGGCAATCAACGCGGGCGTCAGCGCCATGTGATTGTGGGTCCGCCAATAGTTCCGCGCGCCAAAGGCGTAAGCCTCGTCCAGAAAGCACTGCGCCTCGACATAGGCACGGCTTTGGAACGCGCTCCCAAGGGGCGCCATCCCACCATAAAGCGGTGTCAGATCTGCCTGCGCCTGCGCGAGGTCTCCGGCATGAAACTGCATCAGTGTCAGGACTTTCCGACCATGCCATTTTGCGGGCAATGCCGGGGACGGCGGGGCGGTCATCAGGTTGGCCCAGACACAGGAATCCCGCGACAGGTGCGCGGACTGCGCGGCGTAGGCGGTCAACACCGCCTCGGCGTCGTCTAGGGCGAAAAAGGTAGGGCCAAAGCAAATGTCTGGCCCCACGGGATGCGCGCGGAACTCGAACTCGGTCACGACGCCGAAATTGCCGCCCCCGCCGCGCAGTGCCCAGAACAGCTCCAGTTCCTCAGTGTCAGAGACGCGGATGTAACGCCCGTCGGCCAGCACCACCTCTGCCGACACAAGGTTGTCGATGCTTAGCCCATGGCGACGGGCCAGCCAGCCGATGCCGCCGCCCAGCGTCAGGCCACCGATGCCGGTCGACGACACCACGCCGCCTGCAACAGCAAGGCCATGGGCCTGGGTCGCGCGATCAATCTCGGCAAATGTCGCGCCGCCTGCGACCTTCACGTGCCGGGTCTCGGCATCCACCGAGACACCGCGCATGTCCGACAAATCCAGCATGATCACATCGTCGGCAAGGGCTGTTCCGGCAATGTTGTGACCACCCCCACGCACCGAAACAGCTGCGCCCTGGTGTGCCCCCATCGGGTGGTCCGGTTTGATTGTTAGTGCATCGTGGGCCTCTGGTCCATTGGCACGATGCTTTCGGGCGCAGGCGGACGATAGCCCAATGAGCTATG
>JBCBPV010000128.1:0-4164 GCA_039820585.1 Pseudomonadota bacterium | reverse complement strand
GAGTATCTGCGGCAGTATTCGATGTCGGGTGATCCGGCGGATCGGTCAGTGTATCAGATCGGGGTGCTGCGCGAGGCTGAGGGGAGGGGTGGTTCGAAGCTGCTCCACCGGATTTTTGGCGAGGGGCGCAAGGTGTTCATCTCGCGGCCGATCAACCATTTTCCGCTGGAGGAGGGGGCGACCAAGAGCTTTCTGATGGGCGGTGGGATCGGGATCACGCCGATGATTGCGATGGCGCATCAGTTGCATGCAATCGGCGGAGAATTCGAGATGCATTATTCGATCCCGTCGCGTAGGGCGGCGGGGTATCTCGATGATCTGGCAGGTGTACCTTGGGCGGATCGCGTGTGGTTGCATGTGTCGGACGAGGGCTCTCGCGCGGACCTGGATAAGCTGCTCGCCAACCCGCCGGAGGGGGCGCATGTCTATACCTGCGGGCCGGATCGCTACATGAGCGCGGTGATAGAGGCGGCGGAGCGGCAGGGCTTCCCCGAAGACGCGCGGCATCTGGAGTATTTCTCGCTGCCCGAGGTGCCGGACTATGTGAACCATCCGTTTACGCTGAAGCTGGCGCGGTCGGGCAAGGTGCTGGAGATCCCGGCGGACCGGACAGCGACGGACGTGCTGACCGAGGTGGGGGTGGCGATTGATGTGAAATGCTCGGACGGGTTGTGCGGGGTGTGCAAATGCGGGTTGATCGCGGGGGATGTCGAGCATCGCGATTTCGTGCTGTCGAAGGCGCAGCGTGCGACGGAGGTAATTTTGTGCCAAAGTCGGGCGGCTGAGGCAGGGGGATTGATCGAGGTGGATCTGTAGGACAGGGGCTTTGTTGCGTGGTTTGGAACAGTGCCTACAAACTTCAAATCACCGTTTCCTAGTCTCAAACAATCGCACCATTTGACCCTACGCAACCCTTGTGATCGTCGTGCCAGACCAGCAGCACAGCGAGAGATAACCGAGATTTCCGCGCTTCTTCGGGTGGAAATATGCGTTTTCCACCTTGAGGTGGATGCTTCCCATGCGCCAACTTAGCTAGTAACCTTAACAGCGCCGCATGTTGCGGCTGCCGCGCGCCCCCTTCGCGCATGTGTTTGTAAAGAGTTGCTGGAGTACCCCCAATGGATGTCTCGACCCTCGCCTATGCGCTGCCGCTTGCTTATGCTGGCCTGCAGTTCGAAGCCTTCACCCGCATGACCGGACAATGGAAGACGCTGGCCCTGATGCCTGTGGGCATTTTGGTGGCCTGCCTTCTCGCCCAGTTTTACGCCGCCCCGTTCCTGCCAGAGCTTGCGGCGCAGCTGCCGCTGTTCGGTCTGGGCGTCTCGGTTGCGTATCTCTTGGGTCTGTTCGCGGGCCACTGGGCGGCTGCGCCCGCGTATTATGACGAGATTGATGAGCCGGAAGACCTGCATTTCGACAACATCCTGTGGCTGGACGCGTATCGCGGTGTCGCGGCTGTCGCACGTTAGGAGCGATTGATCGGGGCTTTGGTGGGAACACCAGATCGGGCGGCCGTTTGACGGACCGCCCGTTACTGATTACGCGGCTGCACTCGAAAATCTGTGTTGGCGAGTCAAAGACCCATGCAATTGGCGTAGTAGGTCACCGTCGCGGGCCAGTCTGAGAAGACGCCTGCGACCTCGACATCCTGGGCCAGGACATCCAGCAACTCAAAATACACGCCATCATTGTCTGTCACATCGGCGATGGACTGGAAGTACCAGCCGCCACCGTCGCCCAAGGGGCCAGAGCGTTCCAGCGTCCAGGTAATGATGTTGAGCCCGGCGGCCTTGGCCTCATTGGCCCAGGTAGAGGGGACGATTTCGCCATTCTCGACCGTGACCAGCACCCATGTGGGCGGCGCGATGAAGTTCACGCCCATCTCGGCATAGGCGGACATGGGTTCCGGCCAAGTGGCGGGGTCCATCGGATCCCAACCTTCGATGTTGTAGTGATCGACGAGGTAGACGGCCTGGGCGCCGAACTCTGGCTCGGCCTCGATCCAGTATTGCACGTCTTCGAGGTTGAAGCTTTGGGCCCAGACGTCTGAGGCGGGGACGCCAGCGGCCTTGTATTCGTCGATCAGCTTCTGGGCATAGTCCTGTTGGCTGAACCCGTCGAAGGGCATCTCGACCGAGGGTGTCTTGAGTTCGGGCGTGAACTTTGCGCCGAGGTTGCGGAACAACTCAATCGACTCCGCGTGGGTCATCAGATCTGCGCCATCGGTGAACAGGTCGGTGCGCCACCCGGCGATGCCGCCCTGATACTCTTCGGGCGTGGTGGCCGATGCATCGCGACTATCCATTTTGGGTGTGAGGGTGCGGAACTCTGCCAGCGTCAGCTCGGATGTCCGGCATTCGGCCAGGGCGCTGTCATCGCCTGAGGCGGGCGAGAACGGAGTGACGCAGGTGCTGGCCAGATCGGTCAGCAGGATGTCGGTGGTGGTGTGCAGGTCGTTTTGCGCGTGGCGGCAGACCAGTTCCTTGTCGGCAGTGAACGTCACGTCGCATTCAAGGATACCAGCGCCCTGACGCGCGGCTGCGACGTTGGATTGCACCGTGTGTTCGGGGAACAGAAGCGGCGCGCCCCGGTGGCCGATGGAAAAGTCGGTGCGGCTGGGCGTCTGGCCCGCGCAGGACAATAGCTTTTCCTTTAGCGGGCCATCATCCATCGCATCCACAAGGAACAGCGGGCGTGGGCCGTAGTCGATTTGAGCGGTGCCTATCGCGTGGCCTTCGGCGAAGGCGGGTGCGGCGCATAGGGCGAGTGCCCCGGCAAGAAGCGCGGTCGGTTTCATCATAGTCCCCCAAGTGTCGTTGACGCGCAGACCTAACGTGGGCCGCATCACAGGAGGATTACGGTTGCATGAACCTATTGTGTCGGGTTGTGGACAGTTTACATGAACCCGAGTTCAAGCCGGGCCTCATCGGACATCATGTCCATGCCCCAGGGCGGGTCCCACGTAATCTCGACATCGATGGTTTTGACGCCGGGCAGGGGCTCAATCGCTTCGGCCAGCCAGCCGGGCATCTCGCCGGCCACAGGGCAACCAGGGGCGGTGAGGGTCATGATCACGCCCACTGCGCCGTCTTCGGCGATGTCGATGGTGTAGACCAGGCCCAGATCGTAGATGTTCACCGGAATCTCGGGGTCGAACACGGTGCGGCACGCCTCGACCACGCTGTCATAAAGCGGATGTTCGGTCGACGAGGGCCGGATCAGTGGCGCGCCTTCGATCTGCGATGCTTGTTCGGTCATGGGGTGTCCGTCTGCGATTACTTGACCATTCATATAAGGATTAGGGGCGTCGGGTAAAGGGACGACTACTTTTTGATCGCCCGACTGCGGCGCGCGGGTTGCGGGCGCACGTGCTTTTCGATCTCGTCGTAGAGAAGTCCTGCGACGTTTTTTCCGCTGGCTTTTTCAATGCCTTCCAGACCGGGGGAACTGTTGACCTCCAACACCTTGGGCCCGCTGTCAGAGCGCAAGAGATCTACGCCAGCAATGCCCAGTTTGAACGCGCGGGCGGCCCCGATGGCGACAGCCCGCTCGTCTCGGCTGATCCGGACGGCTTCGGCGGTGCCGCCCTGGTGCAGGTTTGAGCGGAACTCGCCCGGTTGGGCCTTGCGGCGCATGGAGGCGACGACTTTGCCGCCGATCACGAGGCAGCGGATGTCTTCGCCCGCGGCCTCTTTGACGAAATCCTGCACCAGGAAGCTGGCGCGCAGGCCCCGGAAGGCCGAGATCACCGACTGCGCGGCCTTCTTGGTCTCGGCCAAGACGACGCCTTTGCCTTGGGTGGATTCCAGCAGTTTGACGATCAGGGGCGCGGTGCCCACGATTTCGATCAGGTTGTCGGTGTCCTTGGGGCTGGCGGCAAAGGCGGTCATCGGCATGTTGATGCGATGGCGGGCGAGCACCTGGTGCGCCTGTAGCTTATCCCGGCTGGCGGTGATGCCTTCGGAGCCGTTCACGCAATGGGTGCCGATGGTTTCAAACTGGCGGATGACGGCGGCGCCGTAGGGCGTGATCGACGCCCCGATGCGCGGGACGATCGCGTCATAGCGGGGCAGGCGCTTGCCGTCATAGTAGACCTCGGGCGAGGAGGCGTTGATCGCCATGTAGCAGCGGGTGGTGTCGATCACTTCGACCACATGGCCGCGG
>JBCBPV010000127.1:0-5132 GCA_039820585.1 Pseudomonadota bacterium | reverse complement strand
GCGCTCTGGAACAAGGGCAACGATGATCCGTCCTTGCGCTTCATCCATGAGGGCGATCCACAAGCAACCGCCGCCAAAATCGCACTGCCCCGCGCCGTAGCCGTTGTTATTTCAACAGGTTTGGGTATTCTGGGCGTGACACCGGTTGAGGAAATGCGCTGACAAACAGGGCCCCGCCGCTGTCATCGAGCAGGTAACAATAAGGTCGTGCCATAGAAGCGCGGCCCCTATGAGGCGGACATGGCAAACTACTATTATGAAAGCGACTATGAGTCGTATGACGATGGTGCGGCTGGCGAAATGGCAACCTTGGCCAATTGGGCCGGTGCCGCGATATCCTTTGCATTGATGGTCGGGCTGGGCATCTGGGGCTACCAGCTTCTCGTGCGCGACGTGACTGGCGTGCCTGTGGTACGCGCGCTCGAAGGCCCGATGCGGATCGCGCCGGAAAACCCCGGCGGCTTGCAGGCCGAACATCAGGGCCTGTCCGTCACCCACGTCGCCGTCGAAGGCACGTCGGAACGCCCGGCAGAGCGTGTGGTGCTGGCGCCCGCGCCGCTGGAGCTGAGCGACGAAGATCAGCCGCTGGCACAGTTGGAGCCGATCACCGCCGATCCGGTGGCAAGTGAACCCGAAGGCGTGGCCATCGTCCCGCTCGCCAACCCCGACCCCGCGCCTGTGGCCCAGCCGGTCTTGCCCGAACCCGAACCCAAAAGCGCGATTGAGCTGGCCATTGCCGAAGCGCTCGCCGCGACCGAACCGGTGTCCGAGACAACGCCTGCGCCCACGCCCGAGCCCGCGGTGCAAATCATCCCCGCCTCGGTCGAAGGCGTCTCCCAATCGCCGCGCCCACAGGCGCGCAGCTTTCCACCGCAAGCACAGGCACAGGTGATCAATGCGGTCGCCGTTGCCTCAAACCCCACGGGCGAGCTTGACGTTGATCCCGCCACGATCCCCGCAGGCACCCGCCTTGTTCAACTCGGCGCCTTCCCCTCAGCGGATGAGGCGCGCACCGCCTGGGATGGCCTGTCGGGCCAGTTCGGCGATTTCCTCGCCGGGAAAGGCCGCGTCGTGCAAGAAGCTAGCGCCGGGGGCACCACGTTCTACCGCCTGCGCGCCACGGGTTTTGAGGATCTCAGCGATGCCCGCCGCTTCTGCGCCGTGCTGGTGGCCGACAACGCCAACTGCATCCCCGTGATCCGCCGCTAGCGCCATGGCCCGGCCCGGCGCATACATCATGGGATGCGCCGGGCCGCACCTAACCCCCAGCGAGGCCGCGTTTTTCGCCGACGCGCGCCCCTGGGGCTTCATCTTGTTCGCCCGCAACATCGAAACGCCTGACCAGACTGCGACCCTCACCGCCGATCTGCGCACCGCTGTCGGGTGGGACGCCCCCATCCTGATCGACCAGGAAGGCGGCCGCGTCCAACGCATGTGGGCACCCCATTGGCGCAATTGGCGCCCCGCCTTCGATCAGGTGGCGGGCCTCGACGACCCCGCCGCCGAACGCAGCCTCTACCTGCGCTCCATGCTCATCGCCCATGAACTGCGCGCTGTCGGCATTGACGTCAACTGCACGCCCCTGGCCGACATCGCCTCTGACGACACGCACCCCTTCCTGCGCAACCGCTGCTACGGCACCACGCCCGAACAAGTCACCCGCCGCGCCCGCGCCGCTGCGACCGGCAACATCGCAGGCGGCGTGTTGCCCGTGCTGAAACACATCCCCGGCCATGGCTCCACCGGTGTCGACAGCCATGTGGGCCTGCCCACCGTCGACAGCCCCCCCGACCACCTGCACTCCTGGGATTTTGCGCCCTTTGCCGCCTTGTCGGACCTGCCGATGGGCATGACCAACCACGTCGTCTTCACCGCCTATGACAGCCAGCCCACCACCATCTCCCCCCGCATGATCCGCCTGATCCGCGAGGAACTGGGCTTCACAGGCCTCCTGATGACCGACGACATCTCGATGGAGGCGTTGGGCGGCACCGTCCTGCAACGCGGCCAGGCCGCGCTCGCCGCCGGATGCGACCTGATACTCCACTGCAACGGCGACATGGCCGAAATGGTCAGCCTCGCCACCCATGCCGGCCCCATGTCCCCGGCGGCGATCACCCGCGCAGAGGCGGCGCTCACCTTGCGCAAACCCCAGCCCCCCATTGACATCCCCGCCGCAGAGGCCGAACTTGCGGCGCTTTTGCAGGGCGAGGTTTATGTCAGAGGCTGAAGAGAACACCGTCATCCCCATCGACACGCGGCTTGAAAACGAGGCGCTGATCATCGATGTGGACGGGTTCGAAGGCCCGCTCGACCTGCTGCTGACGCTGTCCCGCACCCAAAAGGTCGACCTGCGCAAAATCTCGGTCCTGGCGCTGGCCGAACAATATCTGGGCTTCATCCGCAACGCCCGCGACCTGCGCATCGAACTCGCCGCAGACTACCTGGTGATGGCCGCCTGGCTCGCCTTCCTCAAATCCCGCCTTCTGCTGCCCCCCGATCCCGAAGATGACGGCCCCACCGGCGATGAGTTGGCCGCACACCTCGCCTTCCAACTCGAACGCCTGTCCGCCATGCGCGACGCGGCGGCCAAACTGATGGCCCGCGACCAGAAAGGCCGCGATTTCTTCGCCCGTGGCATCCCCGAAGACGTCACCCGCATCCGCCGCGTGAAATACACCGCCACGCTTCTGGACCTGATGCAGGGCTACGCCCGCATCCGCACCAAGGACGAGTTTCGTCCCTACACCATGGATCGCACCAATGTGCTGACCATGGAGGAAGCACTGGACCGGATGCGCCACCTCATCGGATTCGCGGGCGAATGGGCGGATCTGTCGAGCTTCCTCCCCGAAGGGTGGGAAGCCGACCCCGCCCGCCGCCGGTCCGCCACCGCCGCCACTTTCGCCGCCTCGCTGGAACTGGCAAAAGCAGGCCGGGTCGAGCTGCGCCAGGGCGACACCTTCGCGCCGATCCAGATCCGCAGGAAAGACGAATGACCGAGGCCCCGACCCAGAACGAAAGCCTGTTCGAGGCGCCGCCGACAGGCGAACAGGAGCGTATGGTCGAAGCGATCCTCTTTGCCTCCGCCGAGCCCGTCACCGTCGCCGACCTCAACGCCCGCATGCCCCACGGGGCAGATGCCGCCACCGCGCTGGAAGCCTTGCGCAAGCGCTACGAGGGGCGCGGCGTGCAGGTCGTGAAAGTGGGCGACGCCTGGGCCATCCGCACCGCCGCCGATCTGGGCTTCCTGATGCAAAAGGAAACCGTCGAGACCCGCAAACTCAGCCGTGCGGCGATCGAGACGCTGGCCATCGTCGCCTACCACCAGCCCGTCACCCGCGCCGAGATCGAAGAAATCCGCGGCGTCAGCGTCAGCCGCGGCACCATCGACCAGCTGCTGGAACTGGAATGGATCCGCCTCGGGCGTCGCCGCATGACGCCAGGCCGCCCGGTGACATTCGTGGTGACCCAGGGCTTCCTCGACCATTTCGGCCTGGAATCCGCGCGCGATCTGCCGGGGCTGAAGGAACTGCGCTCTGCCGGGTTGCTCGACAACCGCCCGCCGCCGGGTGAGGGCACGGAAGACGAGACAGAGGACGACCAAACTGATATGTTCGAAGAAACACCGGAAAATCCGGGATCGGATATCGAGCAGGAGCAGACGACATGAATGCCAATCAGCTGATCAATATGGTCATCCGCATGGTCATGCGCCGCGTCGTGGGACGGGGCGTGAATGCAGGCATCGATTATGCCGTGAATCGCGGGAAACCCAAGGCAGACCTCACGCCCGAAGAGCGCGCGCAGGCGAAAAATGCCAAACAGACGGTGCGCACCGCGCAACAAACCTCGCGCATGGCGCGGCGGATCACCCGGCTCTGACGGCGGGCGAGGGGCCAGCCCCTCGCGCTCCCCGGGATATTTGCGGACCAAAGAGGGCGCTAAGGCGTCTTGAAATGCTTGGACAGCTTCAGGCCCTGACCCTGATAATTCGATGCAATCTCGCGGCCATACAGCGTCTCGGGCACCTCGGACATCCGCTCATAGACGAGCCGTCCAACAACCTGCCCGTGTTCCAGGACGAACGGCGCCTCATGGCACCGCACCTCCAGCACGCCGCGAGAGCCCGCACCACCCGCTTCGGCCCAACCAAAGCCCGGATCAAAGAAGCCCGCGTAATGCACCCGGAACTCGCCAACCATGGCCATGTAGGGCGCCATTTCGGCGGCATGGCCGGGCGGGATCGTCACCGCCTCGCGGCTGACCAAAATGTAGAACGCGCCGGGGTCCAGGATAATGCGTCCCTGCGTCGTGCGGATGTCTTCCCAATACTCCGCCGGATCGTAGCCCGCGATAGTGTCCAGATCGATCACGCCGGTATGGGGCTTCGCGCGGTAGCCCACCAGATCGCCTGAGCGCGGCTTCAGATCGACCGAGAACCCCAGTCCTTCGGAGATCACGGGCGTGCCATCCACCAGCGGGCTCTGGGCATGCAGCGCGGCCAGATCGCTGTCACTCAGCACCGCTTGCCCTTCGCGAAACCGGATCTGGTTCAGCCGCATCCCCGGCCGCACCAGCACCGAGAAGGAGCGCGGGCAGATCTCGGCATAAAGCGGCCCGGCATAGCCCGGCGCGATCCGGTCGAACTCCACCCCGCCATCGGTGATCGTGCGCGTCAGAAGATCCAGACGCCCGGTCGAGGATTTCGCATTTGCCACCGCCTGGATCCCCGGCGGCAGGGCCAGCGCCTCCATCAGCGGCACGACATAGACACAGCCCTTTTCCAGCACCGCGCCCCCGGTCAACTCGATCCGGTGCATCTCAAATTCGGCCAGCCGGTCGGCCACGCTGGCCCCACCCCCCGCCAGAAAGCTGGCCCGCACGCGGTAGGCTGTCGTCCCCAGCCGCAAATCGATCGAGGCGGGCTGGATCTGTTCAGGGATAATCGCGGGATCGGCCGTGATCGCGCCATCCGCGATCAGCGTCTTCAGGGTCTGGCTTGGCAGCACTCCGGTCATCAAGCGCTCTCCCTTAAACGAAACGCCCGCTGCCGGACCGGCGCGGGCGTGTCAGTTGGTCGGGCTAGCAGGACTCGAACCTGCGACCTTCCGTCCCCCAGACGGACGCGC
>JBCBPV010000126.1:0-5372 GCA_039820585.1 Pseudomonadota bacterium | reverse complement strand
CCGCAACTTCGTAACAATTTCCTCGGGCTTCGGTCGCTTGTTTGCCATGTGTCTCCTCCGTTTTCCTAAACATAGCGGAGGACCACTTCAGTGGGGGAGAATCAGAACGGCGTGCAGGGCACTGGGTGTGCCCAACCCCTCGATCGTCGTGATCTCGCCCCACACATCGGCCAACGCCACCTGGCAGGACCGCACCGCCTCGCCGCCGATATGGACGGTACAGGCGCCGCACTGCGCGATCCCGCAGCCGTATTTCACGCTGGTGACATTCAAACCGTCCCGCAGCACCCAGAGCAGCGGCATGTCATCTGGCAGGTCCACCGAATGGCTGGTGCCGTTTATGGTAAGATCCATGGCTTTCCCCGATGTGTTTATGGACGAGACATTGTGCTTCGATACCATGAAACTAGGTTCCGCAGGGTTATGCCGCGATATGCATATTCAGTCAGGCGCATGCAAATCCGGTCAATCGACCTTCCTGGTCTGGTCCTCTTCATCGGCCCGTGGCACGAAGGACAAGGGGGATATCACGATCGCGCGCATGGCCAATTCACAGACCTTTTCCCTTTTCATGGCCACGGATGTGGCGTGCCGCATCCTTGGCGTGGACCCCAATGCGATGCTCGAGACGGCCGGTCTTGGCGACCTTGCGCGCGGCAGGACAGAGGCGCGGGTGACGGCGGCCCAGTATTTCGATTGCTGGAACACGATGGAGGTGCTCTCGCCGCGCCCTGATTACGTGCCCTTCCTCGGCGTCGCGATCTCTCGCGGGCCGGTGATCCCGGTGTTTTTCACGCTGTCCTGTGCGCCCGACCTGCAGACCGGGCTGATGCGATTGGCGCAGTTCAAGTCGCTCTTGGGTCCGACGCTGATGCGGGTGTTCCGCGACGGTTCGCTGTTACGGCTGGAATTCGACAGCGTCGATACCCGCGCGCCCATGCCGCCAAGCTTTGGCGCGCTGCACCTCGTGGTCGCGGTGGAGAATATTCGCGGGGCGGCAGCCCATATGGTGCGTCCGATTGCAGCGGGCTTTGACGGCTCGGAAGAGGCACGGCGCATGATCGCCGGTCACCTTGGCGTCATGCCGGAGCGGTCGCACACCGCCTACCTGGTGTTTTCGCCCGAGGATGCCGAGCGCCGGTTCATTTCCGAGAACGCGGCCCTCTGGGCGGACATCGAAGCCGACCTGAAACTTCAACTCGCAGCGCAGAGCGACCTTTGGCCGGTCGCCGACCGGGTCCGGGGCGCCTTGGTCGATCTGATGCCCACAGGGCGGACGGGGGCCGAGGATGTGGCCCTCGCGCTGGGGATCAGCCGCAGTACGCTGCAACGGCGGTTGCGCGAAGAAGCCACCTCGTATCAGGATGTGCTGGACGCCACGCGGCGCGACATGGCGATCCGGTATCTGACCAAGACCAGCCTGCGCGCCGACGTGATCGCAAATGCGCTCGCCTACCGCGATGCCAACAGCTTTTCACGAAGCTTCCGACGGTGGACAGGCCAGGCGCCTATCGCGTTTCGTGACGAAGTGCGGCGACAGACCGAACGGGACGAATAGCGGTTGTATCACCGCCGCCCGCGGTCCCCGGCTCCCTTGTGGCATGTGACACCGGGATCACAGGCCCACAGCCAGGACGATCTACACGCGGATGACACGCGGCCCGAGCGAGGCTGCGCGTTCGCTGCCACGCCTCAGTCTTGGATCATCCCGCCGCACCGATCAGAATTCCAGCCGCCAGCACCGGAATGGCGACAAAGCTTGGCGCCCAGACCAGCGTGCGCACAACCGGAATGCCGAGGTAGAAGAGCGGGACGTAGATCAGCCGCGAGGCGATGGTCAGAAGCGCGGCGCCCGAAGTCCAGCCGTTCGAGATATCCATGCTGACCGCCAGCAGCGCCAGCGGCAGATACATGATCGCCCCTTCCTTGAGGTTTGCCAGCGTCCTGTCGATCCGCAGACCGGCTGCCCCCATGCCCGGCGGATCGCCCTCCCGGTTGGAGAACCCGTAAGCCGGCCCCGCCGTCCGGGAGGAATAGAGGGCCTGCACCAGGATAGCCCCGAAAATCAGGAGGGCGTAGATCACGATGCTGAGCGCTTCGAGGTTCATTTGGTCAACCTCCGGTTCCATTTTCGATATCGGCAATAAAGCCGAGCACGTGCGCGAGGTACTCTTCGGGCGCGTCTTCCCATGCGTAGTGGGCGGCACCGTTTACGATGGCAAAACGGCTGTTGGGCAGCAGATCGGCCAGCCGCCTAGAATTGGAGACCAATACGAAGGTATCAAATTCGCCGTGCAGCACCTGAACGGGGGTTCCGATTTTCGGCACATCGTCTTGCAGTGACGGCGTCTCTGCCGGGTAGCTTCCCAGAAACCCGACCTGCCCCTTGAGCTTGGAAAACGTCGTGGACCCCGCCAAGTAGTCAGCCTTGGCGGCGGGGGTCGGACGACTGAGCCGGTACCCGATCGCATTTGCTACGGCGCAATAGATGCGACCGCCGATGGCCCCGCCTGCGGACAGCGTGGCAAGGCGCACGGTGCGTGAATAGACCAGTTGCCGGAACAGCCATGACCCTTCGACGGCACCGACGCATCCGGCATCGCCCAATGTGGCAGACTTCAGACGACCCGGCGTATCGGCCATGAACCTGAGCGCAATCGGCGTGCCGATATCGGGCCCGATGAAGTGCGGATGGGTCAGGTCGAAATGATCGAGGACCTTGCCAAAGAAACCTGCATGTTGGCTGACCGTCGTCACATGGCGTGCCGCATCGGACCCGCCATGGTTCGGCAGGTCCACCGCAACCACATCAAACGTGTCGGCCAGCCGATCCCACCATGCGTCATAGGTCAGAATGCTCATCGGTTGCGGCGAGGTGAGGACGACCTGCGGCTTGTCCGGGTTTCGCGCAGCGGCGTATCTGATCCGAAGGCCGTCAATGGTGCAGAAATCAAGTTTCATGTTTGCGCCTGCTGTGATGCGGCCAGTGCCCGCAATGCGTAGACCGAGATGGCGAGGGTGATCAGAACGCGCGGGATATGGCCCAACACCCAAAGCGTGCGGATGGTCGCGGAGTTTTCCTCCGTCACCGGCCCGGTCAGCGCGATGCTCTTGTAGAAATCCAGCACATCCCCCAGGGGCGACCCGACAGCTGTCGCAAGGCGCACGTTGAGCGGCATGTGATAGAGGATCGTGATCAGCGAGAGGACCAGGTAGAGCCACAGCGCGATAACCCAGTTGCGCCGTGCCGGGGCATTACGCCAATCGAGCCGCGCCGACAGGATCAGGCCCACGAGCATGGCAATGAACAGCGGCATGATCGTGTATAGGAAGTTGTTGAACTGGGGAAAGAACTGCGCGACGAAATCGGCAGGGGCGAGGCCCAGCCAGTAGACCCCCATCGACGCCCCGATAAACAGGTTTGCGCCGAAAAAGGCCGCAGATGTAATGATTGCCAGCGCGTTGACGCGGTTACGATACGTATCAGGTGACATGGGGCGGCGATCTCCTCGGGGGGATATTCAGTGGAACTCGGTTTTTGAAAACTGGCGGAAGGCAAAGCCTGGCGCGATCCGACTGAGCCATTTCACCTGCCGGGCCTGACCCATCAGCAGCTCAGGCCGATCATCGCGCAGACCTTGCAAGATGCCGCGCACCAGGTCCTCCGGCGCCATCTTTTTGAAATTGTCGGATTTGAGGCCCGCGCCCATGTCGGTGTCGACGACCGGCGGCATCGCCTCGAATACAGAAATGCCGAGCGGTGCAAGTTGATGGCGCAGCGCCTGTGCCGAGTGGTGCAGCAGAGATTTCGTGCCGGAGTAAACCGGCGTCGCTGCAGTCGCGACGAACGCAGCCGCGGAACTGATGAACAAGACAGCCGGTGCGTCGCTGATTTTGAGCAACGGCAAGGCACGCCGGGTCAGCGTCAGGGGGGCTGCCGCGTTGGTGGCGATCTCGCGCTCGAGCTTGTCGAGCGTGTCGGGGTCCGACGCAAAGTCGTAGGGCAACAGGATGCCCGCATTGTTGATGAGAAAGTCAATCCGGCCATGACGCGCCTTGATCTCCTCGATCCAGCGGTCCTGATCTTTTGCCGACATTACATCGCCTGGCATCGGCTCGGCCCCGGTTTCCTGCGCGGCAGCCTCCAGTGTCGCTTCATTGCGCCCGGTCATGATGACTGTATTGCCAAGCGCGGTCAGTTGCCGGGTGAATTCCAGCCCGATGCCACGCCCGCCGCCGGTCACAAGTACGGTCTTTCCATTGAGTTTCACGCGTGCGGCCCCTGTGCAACGTTGGCTGTGTTCAAACATGGCGTGCGGTCGCGGCGCGTGCCACGACAAGAGGCTTGCAGATCGTATCAATGACTTGCAGATCAGCTCAATGGCATTGCGTGGCATGAGGCGAGCGTTTCTAGTGCGCCCGGCGGAGCCCCCGCGCGAAAGGCTGTCGGCATGCAGATGCAAGAGCGATCCCCGATATACACATCCGCCGTCCTGTCGGGCCCGATCTGCGGGATGCTGGGTGTCGGCTGGGATGCGGTCCTGGCCCGCGCTGGCATCGTGGCGACCGACCGGAATGACCGCGCGTTCCTGGTCTCGGCCGACGAATACCTGCGACTCTGGACCGCGATGATCGACCTGTCGGGGCAGCCGGATATCCACCGGCTCTTGGGACTGCGGATGGCGGGCGGACCGGCGATTCCGGTTCTGTTCGCGCTGTCCACTGCCCCGGATTTCGAGACCGGCATCATGCGCATGGCACCGTTCAAGAGCCTGTTCGGACCGATGCAGTTCATCACATCAAGGAGCGCGTCCGTGTTCACCGTACGCGTCGCAGCTGACGTGGTCACCGCGCCTTTGCCCGGATCGTTCAGCAGCCCGCAGATCATCTATCTGCATGCGCAGGCCAATGCGCTGGCGCGCCATGCGATCCGCCCGCTGCGGGTGTCCCTGCCCCTGCCGCGGGACGAACGCGCGCGGCTGGCCGACGTCTTTGGCCAGGTCCCCGAATATGGCGACGCCACGCTGACATATACCCGCACGGATGCGCGCGTGCCGTTCATCTCCGACAATCCCGAGCTTTGGGAGGCCACCGAGGCAGACCTTCAGGCCCAGGCCATGATCCAATCGAGGGGCTTGCCCCTGTCGGACCGGGTTCGCGCGACGATGCTCGAGGCGTTCTCGATCACCGAACCCACGATCGCCCATGTCTGCGGACGCCTGAAACTGAGCCGAAGCACATTTTTGCGGCGTCTCGATGACGAGGGGGTCACGTTCCAGTCGCTGCTCGACGAAACCCGAAAAGAGCTGGCAATCCGCTATCTGGTCAAGAGCGACCTGAACAACCAGCAGATCGCGCATCTGGTGGGGTAT
>JBCBPV010000125.1:0-5727 GCA_039820585.1 Pseudomonadota bacterium | reverse complement strand
AGGATCAGGCCCAGGGGCGCCACCGTGCCCTCGGCCGCGCCGGTTTCTGCCGCCAGGTGCAGGCGGCGCACGGGTGTCATCGCGGGCGGCTCTGGCAGGTCGGCCACCACCAGCGGCACGGCGCCGGTGCGCAGGCCTTCCTCCATCGACCACAGCATATCCTCTGGGCGGCGGGGATGGGCGAAGATCAGGCGGCCGGGATCGATCCAGTCGGGCAGGGCCGCGCCGTTCAGCCGGTCGGGGTGCCAGGCGGGGGCGATCCAGAGCACCGGGCCGTCGAGCGCGCGGGCCACGTTCAGCGCCAGGGTGCGCCGGGCGGGGCCGCACAGTTCATGCGCGCGGGCGCGGGCCAGCGTCATCTCGCCCATCACGGCCACGCCCGCCCGGCCCGGGGCGGGGGGGCGGTGCGTGGAGCGGGTGAGCAGGTGGGCGGCGGGGGTGTGTTGCATGGGGTGAATTTAGGATGTTCCGTTTTTGTTCTCAAGTCTTGATCTTGCCCTCGCCCCGCCACTCGCTAGGGTCCGCCGCTTGCACGGGCAGATAGGAGAGCGGGGCATGCAGCGCACGACATTGGGGCAGACGGGGATCGAGGTGAGTGTGTTCAGCCTGGGCTCGATGACCTGGGGCACGCAGAACTCTGAGGCGGAGGGGCACGCGCAGATCGACATGGCGCTTGACCGGGGCTGCGATTTTATCGACACGGCCGAGATGTATCCGGTGAACCCCGTGCGCGCCGAGACAGTGGGCGGGACCGAGACGATCATCGGGACCTGGTTTGCCAGGACCGGGCGGCGCAGCGATGTGGTGTTGGCCACCAAGGTCGCGGGGCAGAACGAGACCTTTGTCCGTCCTGGTCTGCCGGTGTCGCCCGAGACGCTGCGCGCGGCGCTGGAGGGGTCGCTCCGGCGGTTGCAGACCGATTACATCGATCTCTACCAGCTGCACTGGCCCAATCGCGGGTCGTTTCATTTCCGCCAGAACTGGGGGTTTGATCCCGCGCAGCAGGATGGGGCGGCTGAGGTTGAGGGCATTCATGCGCTGTCGGAGACGCTGAAGGATCTGGTTGCCGAGGGCAAGATCCGCGCCTGGGGGCTGTCCAATGACAGTGTCTGGGGGACGATGCAGTGGAATGCCGCCGCTGCGGTGACGGGGGGGCCGCGGGTCGCCTCGATCCAGAACGAGTATTCGCTGCTTTGCCGTCAGTACGACACCGATCTGGCGGAGATGAGCGTGCATGAGGGGGTGACGCTTTTTGCGTTCTCGCCGCTGGCCACCGGCCTGTTGACGGGCAAGTACCGGGGTGGGGCGATGCCGGCGGGGTCGCGTGCGACCATCGGCTCGGCGGATCTGAGCGGGCGGATGACCGCGCGCGCCGAAGCGGCAGTTGAGGCCTATGCGGCGATTGCCGAAAAGCACGGGCTGGACCTGACACAGATGGCGCTGGCCTGGTGCCTGACGCGGCCGTTCCACATAATCCCGATCTTTGGGGCGACGACGATGGAACAACTCGACACCGCGTTGTCGGCGGCGGATCTGACGTTGAGCGAAGAGGTGCTCGACGATATCGCCGAGGCGCACAAAGCCTGGCCGATGCCATATTAGGCCTTGCGTCCACGGGTCACTCTGCCAGCTTTGCGGCCATGCGATTGCGCTTTGCCCTTCTCGCCCTGGTGCTGGCTGCGTGCCAGCCCGCAGGCTCTGACCTGCCGCCGGTGGGCGCGGCGCTTGTGACCAGCCAGAAAGAGGCGTGCGAGGCCGATGGCGGGCGCTGGGGCACGGGGCTGAGCGAAGAGACCTTTGTCTGCTACCGGACGCCAGCAGATGCGGGGCAAAGCTGTGCGGTGGCGTCTGATTGCGAGGGCTTGTGTCTGGCACGCTCGCGCACCTGCGCGCCGGTGGTGCCGCTTTTCGGCTGCAACGAGGTGCTGGGGCGGTTGGGGGCGCGGACGACGTTATGCATCGAATAGCGCTGTTTCTGTCGGCTTTGGTGCTCGCCGGTTGTGCGGGCGGGGTATATCGCGACCAGGCCACGCCGATCTCGTCGATCGCGGCGTTTGAGCCTGCGCGGTATGCCGGGCTTTGGTATGAGGTCGCGCGCTACGAGGTGCCGTTTCAGCGGGGCTGCACCGATGTGACGGCGGAGTATCAGGTCGTGTCGCCCACCGTCTTGTCGGTTGAGAACACCTGTGTGCGGGGCGATGAGAGAGACAGCATCGCCGGCACCGCGACGCTTGCCGGGCCGGGGCGGTTGGCGGTGCGGTTCCAGGGCGTGCCGTTTGTGTCGGCGCCTTATTGGGTGCTGTGGGTGGATGCCGATTACCGGACGGCGGTGGTGGGCGTGCCGTCGGGCCGGGCGGGGTGGATCCTGAACCGCGACCCGCAGATCCCGCGGGATCGGTTGAACGCCGCGCTCCAAATCCTTGAGTTCAATGGGTATGACACCGGCCAGATCACGATGACGCCACAGAGCGCCCGCTAGAGGCAGCGAAAGGCGATTCCGAAAATGCCGGAAACGCTTTAGGAAACGCGCCACCCGCCCGTGGGCAGGGTCTCGGCCACCTGGTCAAGGTACGCCGGAAAGTCGCGGGCGGACACGTAAGCCTCGCGCACCAGCACGTCGAAATGGCGGGTGAAGGCCTGCACCCGTTCGGTATCGCGGAAGGCCAGGTAGTGCTGACCGATATAGAGCACTGCCATAAGCGGGCCGAACACGGTGATCGGTGAGGAGAGCAGGCGGCGCGCATCGAACAGGAAGATGCGCAGCGTTGGGTAAAGCTGGGTGTGCAGCTCCTTGAACCGCGCGATCTGGCCGAGGCGCACATCCTCTGGCAGGCCCGCATAGTAGCCTTCGCCGCGGATGAAGCTGTCGACCTCAAAGATCGGCACGGCTATTTCATAGTCCGAGGGCGCGTGGCGCAACAGATCCAGCCGGTCGGTGGAGGCGCCGATGGCCTGCTCGGTGGTCTTGCCCAGATGCGGCGCGTATTCCCAGCGCAGCATCTCGTCGGTTTTCAGCATGTCAGGCAGGCGCGCGGGCACATGGCGGATCTTGTAGCCCGCGGCTTCCTGGTGCCAGGCGTAGATCTGTTCGTCGATCAAGGCGCGCGGGGCCTCGGACATTTCCATCGACGAGGCCAGAAGGTCGGCGGCCTGTTCGGGGCGGTCGGTCAGGCCCAGAAGCCAGTCGGCAGAGACGCCGAGCGTCGCGGCGCATTCGGCCACGACCTGGGCGTTGGGCAGGCGCGCGCCGGTGCCCGACAACAGTTGCGACACGGTCGATCGGTCGACACCGACGCTGCGGGCCAGCGCGCTTTGGCTGGTTCCGCTGGACTCAACCGCGCGGGCGAGGCGGCGGCGGAACTGGCTGGCGCGGTCTCTTTTGTCGGTTTTGGTCACGGGTGGTGAATTTTTCAAACAGTGGGGAATTTATGTTGCCTACATACACAATTCCGTGAGGCCGGGGCAAGTGCCATGATCCCGCATCTGGGAAACTCTTGTGAAATCAGGGATGTGAGGATGCGTGTGAAAGCGGTCGAATGGCCGACGCTTGGCCTTTTGGCATTGTGTTACGGGATGTGGGCGCTGGCCACGACGGTGCTGGCGGTTTGGTGGTTGCCTGCGGGGATCGGTTTGGGTGCGCTGATGATTGCGCTGCATGCCTCGCTGACCCATGAGGTGATCCATGACCATCCCTTTCCAGGGCTCAGGCGGCTGAATGAGGCGCTGGTGTTTCCGGTGTTGAACCTGATGATCCCGCTGGGGCGGTTTCGCGACACGCATATGGCCCACCACAATAACGCGGCCCTGACCGATCCCTATGACGATCCGGAATCGAACTATCTGGACCCCGCGATCTGGGCGCGGCTGCCCGGCTGGCTGCGCGCGGTTTTGCGGTTCAACAACACGCTGGCCGGGCGGATGCTGATCGGGCCGGTGGTCAGCCAGATCGCGTTCATGCTGTGCGACCTGCGCCAGGCGCGGGGGGGCGATGCGCGCGTGGTGACAGGGTGGCTATGGCATATCCCGAGCGTGGCGCTGGTGGCGCTGTGGCTGGGGGTGGTGGCTTCGATGCCGATTTGGGCCTATCTGGTGGCGTGTTACATCGCGATTTCAATCCTGAAAATCCGCACGTTTCTGGAGCATCAGGCGGAAGAACGCGCCTCTGATCGCACGGTGATTATCGAAGATCGCGGGCCGCTGTCGTGGATGTTTCTCAACAACAACCTGCATGTGGTCCACCATATGCATCCGGCGGTGCCGTGGTACCGGCTGCCCGCGGTCTATTTCGCCAATCGCGCGCGCTATCTGGGGCGCAATGGCGGGTATATGTACCGCAGCTATGCCGATGTGTTCCGGCGCCATTTCTGGCGCGCGAAGGACCCGGTGCCGCATCCGTTGTGGCGGCCCGAGGGGTAGGGGCTGGCGCGCTTACGGGGACGCCTTCACAGCTTTGATATTGAATAGTCGCGCGGCTGCCTTAGGACTTGGAGCCAAAGAGCAGGCGACTGAACACCCATGTCACACACCCCACCGGCCCTGTCCTGCGTCAGCTGGAACATCCATCGCGGACGCGGGGAAGACGGGGTGGTGGACCCTGAACGTACCGTTCGGGTGCTGGTGGATGAGGTTTGCGATCCCACGCCCGATATCCTGATGATGCAGGAAGCCGATGGGGAATGCCCGCCGCATGGCGGGTTTCTGGATATCGGCGTGATCGAGGCGCAGACCGGCCTGCGCTATGCCCATAGCGACGCCCACAGTCGGTGGGGGGTGGAGAGCCATGGGTTTCTGGGGGTTTTGTGTTTTGTGCATCCCGCCATCGCGATTGAGCGGGTGGCGGTCGTGGACCTGCCCGGGCATTGCCACCGGGGGGCCGTGGTGTTGGATCTGCGCTGGGGGGATCAGCCGCTGCGCATGGTGTCGGCCCATCTGTCGCTGACCCAGGTTTTGCGGGTCGTGCAGATGCGCACGCTGGGGCAGTACCTGTTTCGCCAGCCTGCGCGGCCGACGGTGCTGTGTGGGGATCTGAACGAGTGGCGGCCGTGGGGTGGCCTTGCGTTTTCCAGATTTGCGCTGTGCGCGGCGTTCTCTGGGCCCGCGCCGGGGACGTTTCCGGTGCGGTGGCCGGTGTTGCCGCTTGATCGGTTTCTGGCGTCGGGCGGGGCGAGAGTGGAGCGTGCAATGGTTCTGGATGGTCCGGGGATTCGGATGGCATCGGACCACCGGCCGTTGGCAGCGCGGATTGTAATCTAGACGCCGCCGTCGCGGGCGCGTGTCCAGCGGTGCAGCCAGACGAGGCCGGGCGCTTGCCCGCCTTCGACGGTGAGGCGCAGGTCGACCGCTTGTTGATCCGATGGCGTGAACAGGAAGGTGATGCGGGTGCCGCGGTCGCCCGGCAGGGCGAAAAGGCTGACGCCGCTGACCTCTGCCGCGCCGTCCGCGGTGATCTGGGCCACGCGGCCCTCGGCGGCGCCTGCGACGTCGATCACGTAGCGGCGGGTGCCCGGGCGATCATGTTCGCGCCCACTGCGGCTTTGCAAGACGCTGGCGGGGGCGGTGAGGGTCCAGTCGAGCGTATAGTCGAAACGGTACTCCTGGCCGGGGGCCAGAGGCGCCTCGGGGCGCCAGAAGGCCACGATATTGTCCATGAACTCATCCCCCGTGGGGATCTCGACCAGCATGACCGCGCCCGGGCCCCAGTCGCCGCGCGGGCGCACGGTGGCGTTT
>JBCBPV010000124.1:0-5781 GCA_039820585.1 Pseudomonadota bacterium | reverse complement strand
TGAACAACTGGGGCTATTCCAAGCTGTCCCGGGGTGAGTTCGACGGGGCCGAGCGGCTGTTTTCTGAGGCGATCAGCTATGATCCGCGGCTGTTCACGGCGAAGAACAACCTGGTTTTGGCCCGCGGGGCGCAGCGGAAATATGATCTGCCCGTCGTTGAGATGGACCAGATCGAGCGGGCGCAGCTGTTGCACACGCTGGCGCTGTCGGCGGTCAAGCAGGGCGATGTCGAGATCGGCAAGGGCCTGTTGCGCGACGCGATCGACACGCATCCGCAATACTTTGAAGCGGCGGCCACCAGCCTGAACGCGCTGGAAGCGAACGTCACCAACTAACCCGCCTCGCGCGCGATCCGGAACACGATCGCGCGCCGGCTGCGGCCTGTTTCCTCAAGTCTGACATCAGTGTCACTGAGTGCGCGCAGGATTGCACCGCGTGCCTTGGTCGACACCGCGCATGTCGGCACCATTACATAGCCCGCGTTGCCCAGCCCCGCGAGCGTGCCATAGTTCCAGGGCGCGCCGCCGGGCAGTGGTGCGGTGCCGTTGAACAGCCAGTGCGGCGACAGCAGATCCGCGATAAACACAGGCGCGTCCAGCCCTGCGATTTCACCCGCTTGCACGCGCAGGGCGCCCACGATGCCCGCGTCAAACCGGCAGTCCGCGAGGGTTTCACCGGCAATCGTCGCGGGCGCGGCGCCGGGCTCGGTCGCGTCGATCAGGATCTCATAGGGTTGCCCATCCGCGCGCATGTCGCGAGCCGCGCGCGTGGTGTTGGCGCGCACGGTCGCCGTGTTGATCCCCGATAGCTGGGGCGCGTCGGGGGCCAGAAGCGGCTCAAACGCATCGTCCCCGAGGGCGAGGTGGCGCAGGGCCCCCGCACCCAGGCTTTGCACATGCGGGATGGACAGGGTGGCCGCGACGGTGGCCAGAACGGTCAGCACGCTGCGCACATCCTGGCCGTACACCGTCACCTCTTCCGGCGCGGGGCGGGCGGCGATGAGAATCGCAGCAAGGGGGATCACCCAAAGCGCATCGTTGCCAAAGTTCTGGAACGTGGCATAGGCGAAGCCCGGGATCAGAAGAAGCAGGAGCAGGCCATCCACCGGGCGGCCCGATCCGCGGATCACCAGCGCGCCTGCCACGGCGGTCAGCGTGGCCACGAAATAGGGCGGCGACACAAGGACCTGCGCGAAGCCAAGCCCCGGAAACTCTCGCGTTTCAGACGCTGTGACCTGCAACAGATCCTGCACATAGGCCATCCAGAACGCGGGGCCCGTGAAGACGGTGACCGCACCAATGACGGCAATCCCGGTGGCGGCGGCAAAGGCGATGGCGGTGATCTGGCCCCGCATCAGAAGCGCCAGAAGGGCCACGGGGGCAAAAGCGGCGAAATAGGTGGCCTTGATCAGTGCCAGACCAGAGAAGATCAGCCCCAGCACCAGCCCGTCGATCATCGGGCGCGGACCGTCGCGGGCGGGCAGGCAGATCATCACCGCCGCAGCGAAGACCAGGCCCCAACCCCAGCGGTTGTAGTGCATCGCAATGGTAACGGGCGGTTTGGCCACGCCGTAGGACAGCGACGTGATCACAACCAGCGCCACCGCCCCAAGAGCGTAAGCCGAAAGCGACGGCAGCCGTGTGCCGACGGCCCAGTAGATCAGCGGCAGGGCCAGAAGCGCCACCGCGCCTTGGGCATAAAGATACGCCTCCCCCAGCGCGTGGCCTTGCGAGACGAAGAGGGCAATGGGCGCAAAAGCCCCGATGCCCAAGGGTGTTTCAAAGTCGAGATGTGGCAGCTGTCCGGCGACCATGCGCATGACGATATCGCTGACATGCAGCGCATCGCCTTCGTAAGCCGTTAAAAACACGCCCCCTTTCAGGATCGCAGGCGCCAGTGCCGCGATCAGCACAAGGCACAGAAAACCCGCCAGAAGTCCCGGATTTGCTCTGCTCATCTCACCCTCTTTTCATTTTTTGGCCACATTAGCCGGTAACAGTCCGCCCGAGAACGCATGTGGCAGGCCTTGGTGTCCATTTTCGGGCGAAAGACGGCCGCTATGTGAAATATGACGTGGGCGATACAGGACAGATCCGCATGAATATGGATGTAACGAATGTGGTGGCGCCGCCGGCGCCCAAGCGGATGGAGCAGATGCAGCTGCCCATCGTGATGATGCGGGATATCCTGTTGAAAACGATGTTCCGCATGAACCTTGATCAGGTGAGCGAACTGGCGCGGGCGATCTGTTTGCCGATCCCGGTGACGCAAGAGCTGATAGATCTGGCGCGCGGTCAGATGCTGCTGGAAGCCACCGGTACCCTGCACGCCAACTCTGGCGGGGAGATGGGCTATCAATTGACGGACGCTGGCAAGGCGCGCGCCTTGGATGCGCTGTCCCAGTCAGAGTACTATGGCGCGATGCCGGTCCCGCTGGATGTGTATAAAGAACAGGTCAAGCGCCAGTCGATCCGGAACATCCAGATTACGCGGGAGCAGTTGTTGGGCGCCATGGGGCACCTGATCCTGCCCGATGATCTGCTCGATCACCTGGGCCCCGCAGTGGGCGCGGGCCGGTCGATTCTGATGTATGGGCCGCCGGGCAACGGTAAATCGTCGATCTCGAACGGGATCCGCGATGCGCTGGGCGACAAGATCTATGTCCCGCGCGCGGTGGAGTATTCGGGTCAGGTGATCACGGTCTACGACCCGATCGTGCATTCGGCGGCCGAGGAAGAATCCGACGATCCCAACAGCCTGCGCCGCACGTCAGGGCGGTTTGATACGCGCTATGTGTTGTGTGAGCGGCCGACGGTGATTACCGGTGGTGAGCTGTCGCTGTCGATGCTGGACCTGGTCTATAACCCCACGGCGCGGACCTATCAGGCGCCTTTGCAACTGAAATCCACCGGCGGCATCTTCATCGTGGACGACCTTGGCCGTCAGGAAGAGCCGCCGCAGGCGCTGGTCAACCGCTGGATTGTGCCGCTGGAGGAATCTAAGGATATTCTGGCGTTGCAATCGGGTGAGAAGTTCGAAGTGCCCTTCGATACGCTGGTGATTTTCTCGACCAACTTCCACCCCAACGAGATCTTCGACAAAGCGGCATTGCGCCGGATTTTCTATAAGATCAAGATCGATGGGCCGGATCAGCAGGATTACCTGAAGATCTTTGCGATGGTCGCCAAGAAGCGGAAGATGCCGCTGGATGAGGCGACGCTGGTGCATCTGATGAAGCACCGCTACCCCGAGATCGACAATGTCTATGCGAACTATCAGCCGATCTTCCTGATCGACCAGATGATTTCGATCTGTGAGTTCGAGGGCATCCCCTATCAGATGTCGCCCGAACTGGTGGATCGCGCCTGGGCGAACATGTTCGTGAAAGAAGAGACGATCGTACACTGATCCCTTCGGTTGCCGCGGGTTTTGGCCCGCGGCGACCGGTTCGGGGGCGCTGCCCCCGTCGCCCGTTCGGGCGCCTCCCCCGAGATATTTTTGGACCAAAGACACCTGCGGTCGCGCTTGCAGCCGGCGAGCGCATGGGCTTTGGTTGGCGTGAGCGGGAGGTGGGCGCATGATTTCTTCCATTGGGGTCGCGGGATGCGGGCGGATGGGGCAGCCGATGTTGGCGGCTTTGCGCGATGCTGGGTTGCCGGCGCGGGGGTTCGATGTTCGGGCGCCTTCGAGCTACGGCGATTTCGCGGGCGCGATGACAGATGATGCGGATGGGTTTGCCGAAGGGCTGACCTGTCTGGTCTCGGTCGTGCGGGACATTGCGCAGACCGATGAGGTTTTGTTTGGGACGCAGGGGTTTGTGACCCTCGCCAAGGATTTGCAGGTGGTGGTGATCTCATCGACGCTGTCGCCGCGCTATGTGCGGGGGCTTCGCGACCGGGTGCCTGGGCACATCCGGCTGGTCGATGCGCCGATGTCGGGGGCGGTGATTGGTGCGGTCGAGCGGCGGTTGAGTTTTATGTTGGGCGGGGAAGCGGCGGATCATGACGCGCTGATGCCGCTGTTTGAGGCGATGGGGCGAAACATCTTTCGGATGGGGCCGTTTGGGGCGGGGGCCAGTGCGAAGGTGTTGAACAATCTACTGGCGGCATCAAGCACGGCGATGACGCGGCTGGTGCTGGAATGGGCGGATGCGGCGGGGCTGGAGGAGCGGGGGTTGTTGGCGCTGATTGAAAAATCATCGGGGCAGAACTGGTTGGCCTCGGGCATTGACGAGATTGAGTTTGCGCGGGATGGGTTCGATCCCGAGAACTCCATCGGGATCCTGGTGAAGGATGTGGAGAGTGCGCTGGATGATGCGCCGGAAGGGGCCGTGACGGCGTTGCCAGAGACGGTGCGGGATGCGATTGCGGCGCTGCGGCCGCGCGCGGCGCCAGAATAGTTTAGTGTTAAACTGGTTTTGTGAGCACCCTTCCTGAACAGATAGAAGGCTGGTTTGCCGGGCGCGGGTGGCAGGTTCATCCGCATCAGCGGGCGATGCTGGGCCGTGCGGCGGACCCGGCGCTGTTGCTGATCGCGCCGACGGGGGGCGGAAAGACACTGGCGGGGTTCCTGCCGACGCTGGCGGAGCTGGCGGATGGGGCGCACGCGGGGTTGCACACGCTATATATTTCTCCGCTGAAGGCGCTGGCCGCGGACATCAAGCGCAATCTGGGGACGCCGATTGCGGAGATCGGGCTACCGATCCGGGTGGAGGATCGGACGGGGGATACTAGCGCCACGCAGAAGAAACGGCAGCGGGCGGATCCACCGCATATCCTGTTGACGACGCCGGAGAGCCTGGCGTTGCTACTGTCTTACGAAGATGCGCCTCGGATGTTTGCGGGGCTGCAACGAGTTGTGGTGGATGAGATCCATGCGCTGGCGGAATCCAAGCGCGGGGATCAGTTGATGCTGGGGCTGGCGCGGTTGCAGACGCTGTGCCCCGATCTGCGGCGGGTGGGGTTGTCGGCCACGGTGGAGGACCCGCAGGCGATTGCGCGGTTTCTGGCACGGCATCCCGATCCGTGCGAGATCCTGACGGCGGATCCCGGGCCGGATCCGGATATCGCGATGATGGAGATTGGGGAACGCCCGCCCTGGTCGGGCGGTGGCGGGCGCTATGCGATTGGCGCGGTGTTGGAGGAGGTGAAGCGGCACAAGACAACACTGATCTTTCACAACACGCGCGCGCAAGCGGAGCTGTTTTTTCGCGATCTGTGGTTGGCCAATGAGGACGATCTGCCGATCGGGATCCACCATGGCAGCCTGGCGCGGGAACAGCGGTTGCGGGTTGAGCAGGCGATGACCGAGGGGAGCCTGAGGGCGATTGTCTGTACCGGGAGCCTGGATCTGGGGATCGACTGGGGCGATGTGGATCTTGTGATCCAGGTGGGCGCGCCGAAGAACGTGAAACGGCTGGTGCAGCGGATTGGGCGGGCGAACCATCGCTATAACGCGCCGTCGAAGGCGCTGCTTGTTCCAGCGAACCGGTTTGAAGTCGTGGAATGCGTGGCGGCGCTGGAGGCGGCGAAGGCGCATGAACTGGATGGTGATCCGCGGGGGCCGGGGCCGCGGGATGTGTTGTGTCAGCAGATCCTGGTTGCGGCCTGTTCGGGGCCGTTTTCGGCGGATGCGCTTTATGCCGAGGTGGTGACGGCGGGGGCCTATGCGGGCCTATCGCGCGACGGGTTTGATGCGTGCCTCGATTTCGTGGCGACGGGGGGCTATGCGCTGCGGGCCTATGACCGGTGGCAGCGATTGAAACAGCGGGATGACGGATTG
>JBCBPV010000123.1:0-5832 GCA_039820585.1 Pseudomonadota bacterium | reverse complement strand
GTTCTTGTCGAGCTGGCGCACCAGCTTTGGTTCGGCCCCCTCAGCCACGCGCCGGGCCGATGACGCACAGGCCATGGCGAAGATCGCTCCGCGCAGATCATAAAGGTTACGCACCTCGGTCAGCGTGGTCTCATGCACGAAGGCGCCGCGATTGGCGATCAGGTCGATCAGACCGGAGTCGGCGAGCGACCGGATGGCTTCGCGCACCGTGCCCCTGCTGACGCCCATTGCGTTCGACAATGCCAGTTCATTCAGTTTTTCACCGACGGCGAGATCGCCCTCGACAATCATACGTTCAATTTCTCCACGCGCTTCGCCTGCAAGGGTTGCGCGGCGTTCCCCGATTGATCTTGCTGGAAGTCCCATTGGCCTGTTTTCCTTCAGCTATATACTTTTGTTAACAATTAGCATTTATCTCGCTGTCGCCGACCCAGCGGTAGACGACACGCCGGAGGGGCACGCCGATGCACGCCCGCTGCTGGCAAGCACTGCTCTCAACGGCATTCGTGTTCTAGATCTGACGCGTGTCAGATCCGCGCCGACCTGTGTTCGCCAATTTGCCGACTGGGGCGCTGACGTCATCAAGATCGAGACGCCGGTTGACACGGCCCAACTAGGCGGCCCACGCTCTGGCCCGGATTTCCAGAACCTGCATCGCGACAAGCGGTCGCTGACGCTGAACCTCAAGTCAGAGGCGGGGATTGCTGCATTTCGCAAGCTTGCCAAGACGGCCGATGTGATTGTGGAGAATTTCCGCGCCAGCGCGAAGAAGCGGCTTGGGATCGATTACGATACGCTGGCGGCGGATAACCCAGGGCTGACCTACGCGTCGATCTCGGGCTTTGGCCAAGACGGGCCTTTGGCCGCGCGTCCGGGCTTTGACCAGATCGCGCAGGGGATGGGCGGGTTGATGTCGATCACCGGCAAGCCGGGCGAGGGACCGATGCGCGTAGGGATCCCGATCGCTGATTTATTTGCCGGGCTGTTCGCGGCGCAGGGCATTCTGATTGCCCTGATGGAGCGGTCGCAGTCGGGGAAGGGTTAGTGGATCCAGACCTCACTTCTTCAGGCGCAGGTGTTCATGTTGGATTTTCAGGCCGCTCGGTTCCTGATGGACGGGGATGTGCCGCACCAGGCTGGCACCAACCATCCCACATCCATCCCGACCGGTGTGTTCAAGACAAAGGACGGGCATATGAACCTGGCCGTAGCAGGGCAGGAAATCTGGAAGCGGTTCGCGCATGCCATGGGCCGCGACGACTGGATCGAGGATGCACGCTACGCCACGGCGCCCGCGCGATCGGACACCCGAGATGCCCTGGGCGATGAGATCGACGCTATCACGGCGACCCGCACCACCGCAGAATGGATCGACATCATGAACGAGGCCGGCGTACCGGCGGGTGAGATCAACGATATCGGCCAGGTCTTCGACAATCCGCAGGTCCATCATTTGGGGCTGTCCCACCCCGTCACAAGCCATGAGCGTGGCGACACCCATGTCGTCGGCCAACCGATCATCATGAGCCGGACGCCCAGCACCGTCGCATCGCCCCTGCCGCTTGCGGGACAGCATTCGACCGAAATCCTGAAGGAAATCGGATACTCGGACAGCGACATAGACGCCATGAAAGCGCAAAGCGCCATCTAACCCAACGGACCCAAGCCATGACCGACAAAATCCTCACCGAAAAGTTCGGCGAAATCGTCCGGATCATTTTTAGCCAGCCCGAAAAGCGGAACGCGGTTTCGCTTGAGATAAGGGAAGCCGTTGAGGCGGCGCTGGGCGCATATGAAGACGATCCAGAGGTTCGCATTCTCATCCTGTTTGGCGCGGGGGGCAAAGCATTCGTGTCGGGTGCGGACGTATCGAAGTTCGAAAGCGAACGCGCGAGCGAAGAATGCGTGGCCCATTACAACGCCACGACCAAGCGCGTTTATGACAAGCTGGAGGCCTTCCCCAAGCCGACCATCGCCCAGATCGATGGGTTCTGCATCGGTGGCGGCGTGGTCTTGTCGCTTAGCTGCGATCTGCGGATCTGCGGTAAGCGTTCGCAATTTGCCGTGCCCGCCGCCAAGCTGGGCCTTGGCTATGGCTATCCCGGGATCAAGCGGTTGGTGAACATCGTCGGTCCGTCCTTTGCCAAGGAAATCTTCTTCACGGCCCGCCGCTTTGACGCCGAAGAAGCCCGCGTGAAGGGCCTCGTGAACCGCGTTGTCGAAGACGGCAAAGTGGCCGATGCGGCTGAGGAGACGGCCAAGATGATCGCGGCCAATGCGCCGATGACGGTCGGATCGGTCAAGCTTATCGTCGGCGAAACGGTCAAGGACGAGACCGCGGCAGATCTTGCCGAATGCGAGCGGCGCGTGAAGGCCAGTTTTGATAGCAAGGATTACATCGAAGGCCGCCGCGCCTTTCTCGAAAAGCGCAAACCCCAATTCGTGGGAGCCTGATGTCGACCGATGGCCCTGCCCGCGTGGATCAGGCAGCCGTCCGAGCCCATTTTGAAGATGCCATCGAAAACCACGCCCAGGCGTTCGAGACGTTCTTTTTCGCGCGCGTTCTTGGCCTGTCGTTTAAATACCTTCCGCTTGAGGCTTCAGATGCCGACAAAGAGGTGTGTCGCCTGACCTTTTCGGTCACCGATATGTTGCGCAATCCGCAAGGGTCGTTGCATGGCGGGGCGATGGCGTCAGCGATGGACATCTCGATGGGTCATCTTGTAAGGAAAATTGCCGGCCCGGGGGCGACAATCGAGCTGAAGGTTCAAGTCATGCGCCCTGTTGTGAACGGTCTTGTCACCTGCGAGGGCCGCTTCACGAAGAAGGGGCGCTCGCTGTCGTTTATGGAAAGTCGCCCGATGGGGCCGGATGGAAAACTTGCCGCCCACGCCACCGCCACTTGGAAAATGCCTGACCGATGATAGACCACACCGCTGAAATCTCTGCCGACCTCTTGTCGAAAATCCGCGACCGCTTTGCGCATGTCTCCAGCTGCCCGTTCGAGGGTGAGCGGGTGTTTTTTGAGAACGCCGGGGGCGCGTTGACACTGAAATCGGTTGTCGAAACCTCGGCGAAGTTCGCCGCAATTCCGGACAATCAGGGGCGCGACAACCCCGCGGCGCATGCTCTTGTTGCGCTGATCGACAGGGCCAAGGCCGATATGGCGGTCTTCTTCAACGCGCCTGAGGGGCGGTTCTTTGTGGGCGAAAGCGGCACAGAGCTTCTGTTTCGCCTGATCCGGACCGCCTGCGTCGGCACCGGCGCGGGCCGGGTTCTTGGAAGCACGCTTGAGCATCCTGCGACGCGAAGCGCCGCGCACCATTGGGCAGAGGTTGCCGGCAAGGCGCACGTCCTTGTGGCCCATGACGATGCAACGGGCAGCGTGGGCCCGGAACACTACGCGCCCGAGATCACGCCTGACACGCGGGTGGCCACGATACTTCACACGTCGCCGGTCACGGGCATTGGCGTTGATGTCGCCGCTGTCGCAGCCGAGATCCGCAAGCTTTCGCCCGACTGCATCATCATCGTCGACGGCATCCAGCACGCTGCGCACGGGCGTCTCGATATCGCAAGCTACAATGTCGATGGCTATGTCGTGTCGCCCTATAAGGTCTTCTCGCGCCATGGCTACGGGGTGGCGTGGGTCTCGGACCGGTTGAATGGGCTGAAGCACGAGCATTTGATCGACGCCCCGGGCGAGCCGTGGGAATTTGGCACGCGCGACACCGGCGCCTATGTGACCTTCTCGGATGTGGTTGACTATTTCGACTGGCTGGGCGGTGAAGTGTCTGACGCTACGGACCGCCGCGCGCGTATCGTTGCCGCGGGCGAGGCTATTCACGCACATGAAAAAGCGCTGACCGATGCCATGATCGGTGGTATCGGCAACCACAAGGGCCTCGCGAATACACCCGGTGTCACGATCATCGGGGGTGTCGAAAACCCAAAGCGCGAAGGTATGGTCTCAATCGCGGTCGAGGGGATGGCCGCGCCGGATGTCGTCACGGCGCTGCGCGAGCGTGGTATCCGCACGCATACGCGCAAAGCGGATCACTACTCCGGCAATATCTTGGACCCGCTTGGAATGGACGCGGCTGTCCGGGTGTCGATGTGCCACTACAACAGCCAGGCCGAAGTGGCGCAGTTCCTTGAGGCCATTCGCGAAATCACCGACGCGGCGGCTTAGCCTCCGGCAAGCTTCTCAAGGCTTGCGCGAACTTCGGGATCGACCGGCACACCTTGCGCGCGGGCCCTGGCCAGTGCGGCCAGCGCGCGTGCCCCCGGCAAGCGCGGCTTTGGATTGGTGTCGTCGTCGGCGCTGTTCCAGACAAGACGGCGCGCATCGTCGATCCGGTCGGCCAGTGCCTCGGGCGGCATGAGTTGGCCCGCGTCGATCACCAGAAAGAGGTGACCGACATTGGCGACAGCTGCCGTGTCCACGTTGGCATTGGGCACCTCGGACAATATCGCAGCCCCCGACAAGCCCCCGGCCAGCAGATCAAGGCACAGCGACAGGTTCGCGCCTTTGGCCCCGCCAATGGCCTGCATCAGACCTTTCATGGCCTCGGTCGCATCGGTTGTCGGCTCACCCTGCGCATCGGTTGCCCATGTTGACGGGATCGGCTCGCCCTTCGTTGCGGCACGCCGCACCTTGGAGCGGGCCGCGACCGACAGGGCGATGTCGAGGATGACAGGTTCGCCATGCGCGTCGGACAAGGCGATGCCGAGGGGCGCGTTGCCAACAACTGGGCGTCGTCCGCCTGCGGGCGCGATCATGGGCGAAGTATTGGTGGTGAAAATCGCGGCGAACCCAGCGTCCGCCGCTTCGAAAAGCTGCGGTGCCAACGCCCCCAGATGCGACGATGCCCGGCAAAACGCCGCGCACATACCGACCTCACGTGCCGCGTTCATCGCCGCGCGTGTGGCGCGGATCGCCACCGCTGCGCCCAGACCGTTCTGTCCGTCAACCTTCAAAAGGGCAGGGGCCGGGCGCGAAATGACAGGCAGGGCAACGGGGTTAACCCCGCCGTCGCGCAACCGCGCCGCATACGGCGCGACGCGGGCGAGGCCGTGGGTCTGGATACCCATCATTTCAGCGGTCACCAACATCCGGGCGGCGTCGTTAGCCATGTCGGCGCGCATTTTGTGCGCGTCAAACGCGGCGCTGACCAGTTTGAGGAGCACGCCTTCGCTCAGATGCTCCACAGCGCTAGCTGCCCGCCTTCTCGGCCTCGCCCGCGCTGGTGCTGCCGAACCAGTTCAGAAGCCGAAGCTTAACCAGAAGCGCGATGGTTACCCCAATGATCCACAGTGACGGCGTGCGCTCGAAAAAGACTGAGTGTGATCCGCGTGAGATGGTCATCGTCTGGCGCAGCGCCTCTTCCGCCAAGGGCCCAAGGACCAGAGCCAGAACCAGTGCTGCGGGGGAGAAGCCGTAAAGCCGCATGAAGAAGCCGACGATACCGGCGGCAAACATCAGATACGTCTCCACAAAGCTGGCATGAACGCTGAAGGTTCCAAGGGCACAGACCACAACCACGCTTGGTCCGAGAAAGCGGTAGGGGACCTTGATCATCTGCACAAAAAGCGGGACGGCGAAGATCGAGATCACCAGAAGCGCCATGTATCCCCAGATACATTGATGCGATCAGGCGCCACGCGAACTCGGGGTTTTGTTCCATGAACAGCGGGCCGGGGCGCAGGCCCCAGAGTAGGAAAGCCGCGAGAAGAAACGCGGTTGAGGCCGAGCCGGGGATACCTAGTGTCAAAAGCGGGATCATCGCGCCGGATGATGCCGCGTTGTTCGCCGTCTCGGGCGCCACAAGG
>JBCBPV010000122.1:0-5861 GCA_039820585.1 Pseudomonadota bacterium | reverse complement strand
GAGGGGGCGATGGGCTGGCAAGGTGAGCGGCTCGTGCGGGGAACAGGTGGCGTGTGCCCCGGGGATACCCTGTTTTACCACCGAGGGACATGTGCGAAACACCGCGCCGGTCGACGCGTCTGTGCCTAGAACGCGTGGGTCGCCATTCGGTTCCCGGGGGCGGCATGGCATTCTCGTATCATAGGAACCCAACTAGTACCTTAGCAGCTTGTAATGAATGTGTTTCCTAGCACGGCGCTCCCAGCAGACCTTGCGCCATCCCAGTAAATCCCGTAGCTTGTGGGGGATAATTTGGGGGATATATTCTTGGGGAACCTAACAGCCCTCTTCATCAAATCCGCGCCGCCGGGCAAGCATGAGGATGGCCACGGCCTGCGACTGATCAAGCGCGAGGATGGCGGCGGTCAATGGGTCTTCCGCTACACGCTTTACGGACGCCGTAGGGAAATGGGTCTCGGAGGCCTTAGGGCTCTCTCCTTGAAAGACGCACGGGACCTCGCCTCCGAGTATCGGACTTTGGTCGCCAAAGGCAAAGACCCCATCGAGCATCGGCGCAGGCAACGCCAGGACGCCATGCGCAACCGCCATCTTCTAAAGGATGTAGCTTTGGATGCCTTCGAAAGCCGCAAGGCCGATCTCAAGGGGGACGGGGCTGCGGGACGATGGTACAGCCCATTGGAACATCATGTGCTGCCCAAACTCGGGCGGATGCCTGTCACCGAGATCACCCAGAACGATATCAGAGACGCCCTTGCACCGATCTGGCATTCCACGGCTGCGACGGCCACGAAGGCTGCCAATCGCCTCAAGATCGTCCTGGATCACGCAGCCGCTCTGGGCCTCGATGCCGACTTGCAGGCCGTCGCCAAGGCGAAACAGCTCTTGGGTCGGCAACGGCACCAAGTCACGTCGATCCCGAGCATGCCGTGGGAGGACGTGCCTGCGTTCTACGCATCGCTGGAGGAGCCGACGATCACGCATCTCGCGCTGCGGCTGCTCATCCTTACAGGGCTTCGCTCACGGCCAGTGCGGTTTGCGCGGCTGGAAGAAATCGACGGCGATATCTGGATCGTACCCGCCGAGAACATGAAGGCGCGCGTCGGCGCTGCGGAAGACTTCCGCGTCCCACTCAGCGAAGAGGCACAACGTGTTATCGACCTTGCCCGTCCGTACGAGCGAGATGGGTATCTGTTTCCGTCGGTTCGCAAGGGGGTCATCAGTGACGCGACGATGGCGCGGCTGATGGAGCGCAGGGGGTTGGAAGCACGTCCGCACGGCTTCCGGTCCGGCCTCCGCACCTGGCTTGCCGAAGAGACGGACGCCCCGCATGAGGTGGCTGAGATGGTCCTGGCGCACGTATCCGACAGCAAGGTGGTCCGCACCTATCGCAAGACCGACTTTCTGGATCAGCGGCGGCCGCTGATGGAGAGGTGGGCACAGTTGTGCATGGGGTAACGCCCCCAAAAACTGCGTGGGGCCGCAGGCCTTTTGAGGATTACTGCACCAAGGGTAATCATCCTTCCCGGTCCGCCTCGAATGCGCTCTTTCCCTTCCCGGCCCAGACTTCCCGCGCGTGTTCGCCTTGGTCGCCCTCGAGCTTCTGAGCCATCCACAGGAGCCCGCCGTAGATCAGCGCACGGTCGTCGTTGGTCAATTCAACGATCCCGGACTTGACGACGAGACCACCCAGCTCAATCAGATGCCGGGTGCGTTTGCGGCGTTCGACCTGCCAGCTGCGCATATCATGCCGCGCCCGGGCGGCCTGATGCCGACGGCGCGCCGCCAGATTGTGTCGGAGTGCTTTTCGCGTCGCGGTCAGTCGCTTTTGCAGGTTTCCGCGACCGACCTTGAAAGAACGCGGCCCCGCGATTTGACCAGGCCTCCCTTTTTGCAACATCCGTGGTCTCGGCCAGCACGATCAACGCACCGGCGAGTTCCTCTGCACTGAATGCATCGGCTCCGGTGGCGATGACCAACTCGCCGAGTTGTTGCACCTTGCGTGTCTTCAGCTCTTTCGCCTTCTGCTCCAGTCCTTTCAACTCCGCGTCGTAATCCCGTGGTTTGCGCATTGCATCCTCCATAGAGTGTTGATGCCGCGATGATAGCCGGGCACCTTGCAGAAGGCTCCAAGGTCGTCGGGACGGTCCGAACCGGGCTGATCGCTCCCGAGATTTTATTGAGGGAGGGCGCGCTTATACGTCGTTCCGACGTCGGCGTTCTTGTGTAGATGATCGGGTCGTTATGGCGATCTATCATCTCCACGTGAAGGTCATCGGGCGCGCAGCTGGTTCCAGCGCGGTGGCCTCTGCCGCCTACCGCGCAGCGTCGCGGTTGCGTGACGACCGGCTGGACCGCTCCCATGACTTCACGGCCAAGCGCGGTGTCGTGCATTCCGAGGTCCTGCTGCCGGAGACCGCGCCTGACGCATGGTCTGACCGCGAACAACTCTGGAACGCCGTCGAGGCGGTCGAAGTCAGGCGCGATGCGCAGCTGGCCCGGGAGGTGGAGTTCGCCATTCCGCGCGAGATGAGTGAGGCGCAGGGCATCGCGCTCGCCCGCGACTTCGTACAAGCCGAGTTCGTGGACCAGGGCATGATCGCTGATCTCAACGTGCATTGGGACAGGGGCGAAGACGGGTTATTGAAGCCCCATGCCCATGTCATGCTGACGATGCGGTCTGTCGACAAGACCGGCTTTGGCCCGAAGCTGCGGGACTGGAACCGCACGGGGATGCTGGAACGCTGGCGGGAACGATGGGCTGCGCTTGCCAATGAGCGGCTGGCGGAACTCGACATCGACGTGCGCATCGATCACCGCAGTTTCGAAGCACAGAACATTGAACTGGAGCCGCAAAACCAGATCGGTGCGCCCGCGCAGCGGATTGAGGGCGACGGTCTTGAGGCCGCCGACCGGGCCGAGATGCACCGCGAGATCGCACGTGGCAACGGCGAGAGGATTATCGCCAATCCCGCGCTCGCATTGGAAGCCATCACACATCAACAATCGACGTTCACGAGCCGCGACATGGCACGGTTCGCGCATCGGCACAGCGACAGCGTGGAACAGTTCAATGCAGTGACCAGCGCAATCCGCAATGCGCCCGATCTGTTAGAACTCGGTCAGGACGGGCGCGGAGAGGTGCGCTTCACCACCCGTGCGATGATCGAGGCTGAACAGCGCCTTCTTCACGCCGCCGAAGTCTTGGCCGAGAAACAACGTCATGAGGTTCGGGATGCGGATCGCAAAGCAGCTTCGGCGCGTGCGGAAGCGCGCGGCCTGGTTCTGTCGCGCGAGCAGGCCGACGCTCTGGCGCGGATCACCACCGGGCGCGATCTGGGCATCGTCGTCGGTCATGCCGGGACGGGAAAGAGCGCGATGCTCGGCGTGGCGCGAGAGGCCTGGGAGGCGGCGGGGTATCGGGTGCGCGGCGCGGCGCTATCCGGCATCGCGGCGGACGGTCTTGAGGGTGGTTCCGGCATCGCGTCGCGCACCATCGCCAGCCTTGAACACGGTTGGGCGCAAGGCCGCGACCGGCTCACCTCGCGCGATGTCCTTGTGATCGACGAGGCGGGCATGGTCGGCACGCGGCAACTCGAGCGGGTGCTGTCCCATGCGGCGGATGCCGGAGCCAAACTCGTGCTGGTCGGTGATCCGCAACAGCTGCAATCCATTGAGGCGGGCGCGGCCTTCCGGTCGCTCCACGAGCGTCACGGCGGCGCGGAGATCGGTGAGGTGCGCCGCCAGCGCGAAGACTGGCAGCGTGACGCCACCCGCGATCTGGCAACCGGTCGAACCGGGGCGGCGATCCAGGCCTATGAAGCGCATGGCATGGTGCATGGTGATGCAACCCGCGACGACGCGCGCACCGATCTGATCGACCGCTGGGACCGCGACCGGCAGGCGGCCCCGGATCAGAGCCGGATTATCCTGACCCACACCAACGCCGAAGTCCGCTTGCTCAATGACTTGGCGCGGAAGCGGAAGAGCGCGGCGGGCGATCTGGGAGAGGATGTCTCCTTAACGGTCGAGCGCGGTAACCGTCGCTTTGCCAATGGCGACCGGGTGATGTTCCTGCAGAATAACCGTGGCCTTGGGGTAAAGAACGGCACGCTCGGCACGGTCGATACGGTCAGCGCGCAGAGCATGACTGTTCTGACCGACGAGGGTCGGTCGGTTCGCTTCGACCTCAAGGACTACAACCGCCTCGACCATGGCTATGCCGCGACCATCCACAAGGCCCAGGGTATGACCGTCGACCGCGCCCATGTCCTGGCGACGCCGGGTCTTGATGCCCATGGCAGCTATGTCGCCCTGTCGCGGCATAGGGACGGACTGAACCTGCATTTCGGTCGTGACGACTTCTCCTCACAAGATCGCCTGATCCGCACCCTGTCGCGCGATCGATTCAAGGACATGGCGCTCGACTATGCGAAGGCCGATCCGGCGCAGGCCTTTGCCGAGCGGCGGGGAATTGCAATCCGGAAACGTGTCATCGAGGTCCTGCGCAAGATCGTGCCGGAGAGATTCCGCGATGGGATTGATGGGTCGCGCCCTGTTAGAGACGGCGCGCTTGGCTCGGATGTCGCGCAGAGGCCGGGAAGGGAAGAGGCAAGGAAGGATATCCGTCCCAGCGCGGATGCGCTGCAAAAAGCCGTGGCGTATGACCCGGAAGCGGCAATGCGAAAAGCCCGCACCGAAGCCCTCAAACGCCATGCCCGCGCGGTGGATGCGATCTTCACGGCTCAGGAGAGGGGGAACTCGGGCACGCCTGACCAGTTGCGCGACCTCGCCGAGTCTCGCGCGTCCTTCGAAGAGGTCCGGCCAGACGGCTGGCGCGATGCCGAAGCAGCCTATGCCAAGGACCCGTCGCTTGCCCGCGAGGCCGGATCGGGCCAAGCCAACCGCGCTATCCGGGCGCGTCAACTTGAGACGCAGTTGCGCACCTCTCCAGAGCGCCGAGCCGCGCAGTTCGTGGAGCGCTGGCAGCATCTTGATCGGACCAGCCTGTCGCACTATCGGTCGGGCACGATGTCCGACTACCGCGCGACACGAGCGGAGATGGGCGAGATGGCCAAGAGTCTGCAACGCGATCCGCAGCTGGAATCTCTGCTTGCCAACCGCAAGGCCGAGCTGGGCATCCGGATGGACTCGGGTCGCCGACTCGGTGCGGAACTCGCCTTCTGTCACGGCCTCGACCTGGGCAGAGGCAGGGGTTTGGGTCTCTGAGACCCGTCCGATCTGCCGCCCATTACACGCCTAACTGCGAAGATGGGCCGGGCGCTCTTGCGCGGTCAACGTAGCGTGGGCTGACTGGTTCAAGATTACCCAGAAACAACCAGCAGGAGCCAGACATCCCATGTCCGAGCCAGACCGTATCATCCGCCTGAACACAGTCCTCGACCGAACCGGCCTGTCCCGGTCCACCATCTATCGCAAGATCGCCGAGGGCACCTTCCCCGCCCAGCTCAAGATCAGCATCCACGGTGCGGGATGGCGCGAGTCCGACATCAACCGGTGGGTCGAAGATCCAGTGGGCTGGCGATTGGAGCGAGAGGAACGCTGATAGCCGCGGAGGATTTGCAGTGTTGTTGGGTCGCCTTGATCATCAGCCATGCGATGTCTGGCGAAGGACAGGCTGCAAGACGAAGCCGTCGCTCGTCGTGGTGCCAGCAACTGGCTTAAACAGCCCATAGCGGCTACTCGATCAGTTGCTCGCCTGCTGCGGTACAGCCCGTAATCGCGGACTTTAGCCGCAACTGCAAAACCAGTTGGTAGGCGAATTCACACATCGCGGACAAAACGGTCATTGCCATTTCGGTGTGCCTAGTGGCAGGACTTACCCATGGATGGGTATCAATGCT
>JBCBPV010000121.1:0-6369 GCA_039820585.1 Pseudomonadota bacterium | reverse complement strand
TGCGTCCGGACTTCATGACCATTGCGAAGGGGCTGACATCGGCCTACGCGCCGCTTTCGGGCTCGATCATTTCGCAACGGGTGTTCGACGTGCTGATGACTGGCACCGACGATTTCGGGCCGCTGGGGCATGGCTGGACCTACTCCGCCCATCCGATTGGTGCGGCCGCTGGGGTGGCGACATTAGAGTTGGTTGATCGGCTTGGGCTTGTTGAGAATTCGGGGACGAGCGGCGCATATTTGCTGGAGCGTTTGACGGACCGGTTGGCGGATCACCGCCATGTGGCCGAGGTGCGCGGGGTCGGGCTGCTTGCGGCAGTCGAGTTCATGAAGGATCCCGCAGGTGGTGAATGGTTCCCACCAATGAGCATTGGTCCTCAGATCGTGACTGAGATGACCCGTCTTGGTGTGATGGCGCGGGCGATGCCGGAAGGGAATATCGTGGGCCTGGCCCCACCGTTGTGCATCACGACCGAAGAGGTCGATCAGGTCGTCGAGGCGCTGGGACAGGCGGTCGACACGACCTTTGGACAATGAACCCCGACCGCCCGTGGGACACGCCGGAAGCGGAATGGCGGGCGGATGTGAACCGGGTGCGTGCAGGGCGGGCGTTGGCGCCGGCGTCCTGGCCCGAGGGTGCGAAATGCGCGCTGGCTTTGTCCTTCGATTGCGATCATGAAACCTTTGAGCTTGGCACTGGCAAGGCCGCGATTGGTCGGGTTGCGTGGGGCGAGTTCGGGCGCAGGCGTGGGGTGCCGCGTGTTCTCGATGTGCTCGGACGGCATGGGGCGAAGGCCACGTTCTTTGTTCCTGCGGTCGCCGGGCTGATTGACCCAGACGCGCTGGCCCCGATTGTCGATGCTGGTCATGAGATCGGGGTGCATGGCTGGATTCATGAGAATACCTCTCTCCTTGACCGTGAGACTGAACGCTCGCTGTTGCTGCGATCGCGCGAAACACTTCATGCGTTGACCGGCCAGGAGCCTGTGGGGCATCGCGCGGCAAACTGGGATTTGAGTGCGCACACTGTGGAACTCGTCGCCGAGGCCGGGTTCTCCTATGACAGCAGCCTGATGGCTGATGACAGTTGTTATGAATTGCTGTGCGATGGCCAGCCCAGCGGGCTTGTGGAAATTACGGTCGATTGGGTGCGCGACGATGCGGTCTATCTGCTGTTCAATCGGAATCCGCCGACACGGCCCTGGACGCCTCCGAAGGATGTGCTCGATATCTTCCTGCGCGAGTTTGACATGGCCTTCGACGAGGGCGGAGTTTGCCAGCTTGTGTTTCATCCCTTTGTCATCGGGTACCGGTCCCGCATCTGGATTTTGGAAGAATTGATCCGCCACGCCAAGGCGCGCGGTCCCGTCTGGATACCCACACATGCGCAATTGGCGGATTGGGTGCGCATCAGTCGTTAGCATCTCAGTTTGTGCGCATGACGAACAAAGATTTGCCTTGCGCACACCCTGAAACACCCTAAGGTCAAAAACGAGCATTGCGCTCCGATCTGAAATTGGATCGGCACAACAGGGCGGGGAGGTCGGTGGTGCGGCTTTTCGTTCGCGTCATGGATGGTCTGAACGTGGTCGTGACGGGAATCGTCGCGGCGCTTCTCGCGCTGGTGGCGGCGGCAGTGATGGGCCAGGTTCTGGTGCGTTTCGTCCTTACGGCGTTGGGAATCAATATCTCGGCACCCTGGACAGAGGAGCTGGCGCGCTACACCCTGATCTGGATGGTCTTCCTTGGCGCTGCCGTTGGCGTGCGCCACGCCCGGATGATCGCGCTGGAGTTTGGCATTCGCAAACTTCCGCCCCGCGCAGGCATCCCGATCAAGTACGCTGTTATCCTTCTAAGCATCGCGTTTTGCGGACTTTTGTTCTCAGTCGGCATTGAGTTTCTCGACCTTGGGCGCACGGAAACCAGCCCGGTGATGGGGATCACGAAGGATTGGGTTTATCTGGCAATGCCAGCGGGCATGGTGTTGATGATCCTGAATTCCCTGGCGCTGATCGCCGAGACGATTGTCGAAGGGCGTGATATCCGCTTCGCCTCTGATTTCGCGCCGGAGGATTAGCATGATCCTCCTTGTTCTTGTCCTTCTTGGATTATTCGTGCTCAGCGTTCCAATTGCGATGTCTCTTGGCCTTGCGGCGATCCCGACGCTGATAGAACGCAACATCCCCTTAATCGCGATCCCGCAGGTGATCTTTGAATCCCTCGACAGTTTCGCGCTCATGGCGCTGCCACTCTACGTTCTCGCCGGTCGCCTGATGCAGTACGGCGGTATCGCCGGGCGCCTCGTCGAGTTCGCGAAGGCATTGGTGAGCTGGGTCAGGGGTGGTCTCGCCGCTGCCGTGGTGATGACCTCGATGCTGTTTGCCACGATCTCAGGCTCCTCTGCGGCGACCGCCGCCGCCATCGGCTCGATGCTGATCCCCGAGATGGAGAAGCAGAAGTATCCGCGCCCCTTCAGCGCCGCTACAACCGCCTCATCAGGCGAGCTTGGCGTGATCATTCCGCCCTCGGTGGCGATGGTGATTTACGGCGTCATCACGGGTATTTCGATCACCGACCTTTTCATTGCAGGGTTCCTGCCTGGTCTGATGATCGGCGCGTCGCTTATGACCACGGCGATCCTTGTTGCGTGGATCATGGGCTACGGCGAGCGTCAGCCCTTTCAACTCGGCCCATGGGCGACAGAAGTGGGCCGCAGCCTCTGGCGGGCCTCGCTCTCCCTTTTCATGCCGGTGATCATTCTTGGCGGCATTTTCGGCGGCATCTTCACCGCCACCGAGGCAGCCGTTGTCGCCGTTAGCTACGCCCTGTTCCTCGGTCTCGTCGTCTATCGCGAACTCGCCTTACGTGATTTGCCGCGCATCTTCGCCAGTGCCGCCGTCACCTCGTCCGTTGTGATGATCATCGTAGCCTTCGCGGCGATGTTTGCCTTCGCGCTGCACCTCCTGCGTGCCCCGCAACAACTCGGCATGCTGCTGACCTCAGTGACCGAAAACCCGATCTACTTCCTCCTGCTCGTGAACATCTTTCTGCTGATCGTCGGCATGTTCATGGAGACCTTCGCGGCGATTGTGATCCTGGGTCCGATCCTGTCGCCGATTGCTGTCAGCTACGGGATCGACCCGATCCATTTCGGCTTGATCATGATCGTCAATCTGGCGGTCGGAATGGTGACGCCACCAGTTGGCGTCAACCTTTTCATCGCGTGCGGGATAGCGCGCATCAGTATGGAGCAACTGATGCGTCCGCTCTCGGTGTTTCTTGCGGTGCTGATCATCAACCTTCTGATCATCACCTACGTCCCGGGCATTTCGCTCGCACTGCTCCGATAAACAACAGGGAGACTAACTGCATGAACGTGTTGAAAAATCTCATTGGCGCTGCCGCGGTTGCCGCGCTTTCTGCCGGCGTGGCGCAGGCGCAGACCTACAACATGACTCTAGTCCATGTGCTAAGCGACACGAGCCCCTATCAGGTGATCCTCGAAGAGTTCAAAAGCCTGGTGGAAGAACGTTCGGGCGGTGACATTGCCGTCGAAATCCAGTGCTGCGGGCAGGCCGGTAATGAAGGTCGAGCGATCCAGTCGATGCGCACCGGCATTCTGACGGGTGGCATGGTTGGCGGCTCGACGCTGGAGACGGTTGTGCCTGCGTATCGCGTCCTGTCGCTACCTTACCTTTTCGAGGACAAGCAGCAGGCCTATGAAGTCCTGCAAAGCGACATGGGCCGCGAGATGCTCGACCTGTTGGAAGGCTTCGGCATGTACGGGCTTGGCTTTGGCTCGATCTATGAACGTTCGGTCGCGACCAAGGCGCCGGCACGGGTTGAGACCATAGACGACATGGAAGGGCTCAAGATCCGTGTTCTGCCAACGCCGGGCTTTGTCGAGGCCTACAAGGCGATGGGCACGCAGCCGACGCCGATGTCCTACGGTGAGTTGTTTATGGCGATCCAGAACAACGTCGTGGACGCGCTGGAGATCTCGCCTGATTCGATCGTTGCGGATGGTTTCTACGAGGCCGTGAACACCTACACGCTGACCAAGGCGCACCAGTCGACGACAGTCTTTGTTCTGTCAAAAACGTGGTGGGACGGTTTGCCTGCGGACGTGCAGGAACTGATCCAAACTGCTGCCGCTGAGGCGATTGGCGTCGGGATCGAAGCCCATGACGGGCTGGCGGATGCCGGTCTTGTCACCGCCGCCGAAGCCGGTGTGGAAATCCTGGAACCCGATCTTGCGCCGTTCATGGAGTCGGCCAAGCAAAGCTGGGAGGTGATCCTGACCGATCAGCCCGAAGCGACCGAATTCAAGGAGCGTTTCGAAGCCTTCATGGCGAACTGATACCGTACCACTCACGGCAAGAGCGGGGTGGCCCCAACGGGGCCGCCCCATGTCTTTTCTAGCTAATCGTCAAGCCCGTCGGGTGCGGTCCAGCCTGGCGGTGGGGGATGGCGGTGCGCCTGGGGGATTGGCACGCGAAAGCTCTCACTCGCTCCGCGCATCGACATGCTGCGCTGACGGATGAGCCAACCATCTTCCGAATGGATCAGGCTGTCCCTATAGACACCGTAGACCTCCGCCCGCGAGCCGCCCTGTGCCTCGTGCCACGCCCAGACAGCGCTTTCCGCTGACGCATTATCCGGACCATCGAACCAGAGCCGCACGTTGCAAAGATGGTGCGCCGTGCGCCGCCACCGCCACATGCGAGCGAGCGATGCCTTCAGGGCCTTCCGCCCGCGCGCCTCCAGTCTCGGATCAGGGCCGTAGGTGATCTGGCAGTCCTCGGTGAAATTCTGGACAAGGGCGTCCAGATCCATTTCATCGAGATGACGGCAGTAGTCGATCAACCTGGTTTCGATCGCCTGTCGATGAACAAGCTGCGCGATTTCTGCCGGCGTCGTTTCCATAGCTGCGCCTACGTCACCGGCGGCATCGCGACGAGATCGGTGTCTTCGGGCATGGCGCCAGCCGCTGTCACCATCGCGTGGGCTTGACCCCGGTGGTGCGTCTGGTGGTTGAAGAAATGCATCACGCACAGGGCAGCGGGCCGCGTGACATCCGTTTGCCGAAGACCGGAGAACCATGTCACGTCGCCGGAAAGCCAGGTCTCGGACACACGGTCTGCCCAATCGAGGATCTGCGCGTCTGCGTGTTCGCGATGCGCGGAGAGCGCGTCCCACTCCGTAATCATACCCGGGCTATCGGCCAATCCGACGGGTGGTGCTGTCCAGCCGTCGAAACGGCTCATCCAGAAGGTGTCACCCCAAAGCAGGTGGCAGAGAGTACCCTGGATCGAGCCAAAGAACGCGCCCCGGTCCGCGTGTCGCTCGGCATCGTTCAGGTTTCCCGCTGCGCGGTAAAGACTGGTGTTCTGCCACTGGTTGTAGCGCGCCATGGTGGCGACGAAGGTCGTTGTGATCATGGGCCACCCGTTCGAATGCCGATCAACCGTCGGATCACTCCTCGGCTTCCTGCCGCGGAGAAAAGATATCGTGCGTTCCAGTCCAAAGAACCTGCGCAGGCTCGTCAAACGGGTTCGCCCAACCATGCGAGCGTTCAGATGTGTAGTGAACGCTGTCGCCTGTAGCGAGGTTGAAGGTGCCGTCGTCGAGCCAAAGCCTCATCTGGCCGGACAATACATAGATATGCTCTTCACCGGCGTGAACGACCTTTTCGGAATGGTATCCAGGCGCGACGGTCAGCACATAGCTTGACAGTTCCGCGCCTGGAAACTGGGCGCTGACCCGTTCATACCCAAGTAGGTCCGACCCAAGATAGAAGCGGGGCCGGGTATCCGAGCGGGTCATGCAGTCCACTGGCCCGGGCCGCACCACGAACTGATCCAATCCTGTCCCGAGCGCCCGGGCAATGCGGTCGAGCGTGGTCAGCGTCGGCACCGCCTTGTCGCGTTCGATCAGGCTAAGGTAGCCGGTCGAGATTTCGGCGACCTCGGCCACGGCCTGAAGCGTCATCTGTGCCTTCTGCCGACGGGTTCTGATCCGACGCCCAATTTGGGGTGTCATCGGCCGCTCGAGCGTGTGGTTCAGGGAGTTCTGTGTCATGGGTCGTGCCATATGGCTCGGAACCTCGTTGGATGCCTGTCTTTTGTGTGCGCAGTATCAAGCAATTACGATCAACTCCTGAAATCCGCCGGTCAGCGCCTCGCCTCCGCCGGGCCGGGCGACGATGCAGTCTTCTACCCGGGCGCTTACGTCGCCATCGAGAAAGATCGACGGCTCGATGGTAAAGATCATGCCTTCAGGCACCGGCTGGGCCATGCGATCGGATGGGACGTGCACGAACCCCCGTTCCTGACGAATGGGGACACAACATTGGTGCGGGAAGGCATGA
>JBCBPV010000120.1:0-6377 GCA_039820585.1 Pseudomonadota bacterium | reverse complement strand
GTCGCTCATGGAAGCGCTCGACATCGCCGCCGATGATCTCGAGGCCAAGCGTCAGAGCTTCGGCGAACACCACATGGTCGTAACCATCTTTTGCGACACGCTGGACGAGTTGCAGACGCTCAGCGCCGAGATCGTGAACGCCGCCGCCGCCGAAGGCGTGAAGATGATCGGCGAGCGGGTCGAGGCCAAAGCCCATTACCTCAGCCAGCATCCCGGCAACCAGCCCAAGCGCGTCCGTGCCAGTGCGATCACCAACCGCAACTTCGCGGATTTCGCGGCGTTTCATCGGACGCAGCTGGGGAAGCCTGCTCAGAAATCGCCCTGGGGCAAGGTCATCACCTATCTGCCGACGCCCGAGCAGAGCGCCTACCGGTTTTCCTATCACGAGCAGGGGTCGCCCGACAAAGAGCCGACCAGCGGTCATACCTTGATCATGGGGCGACCCGGGTCGGGCAAATCGGTGCTGTCGGCCTTTCTCATGACACAAGCCCGTCGAACAGGGGCGCGGATCTTCGTCTTCGATTACCGTCTCGGTATGGAGATGGCGGTCCGCGCCAATGGCGGGCGCTATGCGTCTTTGAAAGCCGGGCAGCCCACCGGCCTCAACCCGCTCTGGACAGAGGTCGATGCGCGCGGGACCGCCTGGCTCTCGGACTGGCTCGCCACTCTGCTCTACCGAGCCGACAAACCGCTGACGCCCGCGCAGACCAACCGCATCCAGGAAGTCGTGCGCCAGAACGCGCAGGCCACCAACCCGGCCTTGCGGAATTGGCGTGACTTCGCGTCGCTTTTTGTCTCCACCGATGATGGCGGCGATCTGCACCAGCGCCTGCTCGAGTGGACCGAGGAAGGCCGCTACGGCTGGATCTTTGGGCAGACGCTGGAAGATACGTTCTCGCTCGAAGGCGATGTGGTGGGCTTCGATCTGACCGGCATTCTCGACAGCGAGGCCGAGAAAGAGCGCATGGCCGTCCTCTCCTATCTCTTCCGCCGGGTAGAGCGCGAGATCGAGGACCGCCGCCCCACGATCATCGTGATCGACGAGGCCTGGAAGGCGCTCGACAACGCGTATTTCGCCGAACGGCTGTCGAACTGGCTGGTGACCGCGCGCAAGCAGAACACCGTCGCGGTGATGATGACGCAGTATGCCAGCCAGCTCGAACGCACCCGGACCGGCAAGACCATCGTCGAAGCGGTTCCGACGCAGATCCTGCTTCCCAACATCCGGGCGCACGCCGCCGACTACGCGATGCTGAACCTCTATGAGAAGGAACTCGATGTGCTTCTCAACACCGGTAGCGACAGCCGCTTGGCCCTCATCCGCGATGACCAGGGTTCAATCGTGGTCGATGCCGATCTGAGCGCGCTTGGGCCCAATCTCACCATCCTCGGCGGCATGGAAAAAGGCGAGGCGCTCGTCGGTGCCGATTACCGCGACCGCCCTGACTTCTGGAGACTTTCATGATCCGTATTCTTCTAGCTGTGGCCGCGCTCGGTGTGCTGGCCTCCTGCGCCCAGTACCAGGAACCGCAGGCCAATTGCTTCACCTTCCTGGCCTCAACGGCGCCGGTCGCGCCGGATTGCAGTTTCACGCCCCTTGGCGCGCCGGAGCGCGACATTGAAGTTTAGCCTGCTCCATATCCTGGCCCTTTGCCTGCTGCCCGGTTTCGCCTTGTCTCAAGGTGTGCCGACCAATGACAGCGGGTTGACCGCGCGCGATATCGTTGAGACCGGCGACCGCGAAGCTGACTTGGCCGTTCAGGCCGACAAGCTGTCCGTGCGTGAACTCATCTCCGAGATCGAGCGCGAACAGCTGGAAGCCCTGCAGCGCATCCTCGATGCCCAGACCAGCTTCGGGGGACAAGGCCTGCCCGCGATGGTCTCGAGCCTCGAAAGCGGCAGCGGCGATGCGGACCGCTCCGTGGAAGCCGTCTACGGTACGGCAAATATTGATCCCAATCCCGGCGGCGCACAGATGTTCGGAGACGCCGCCGAGAGCATCGAGCAACTCATCATCCGCGTCGCACAGGAAACCAGCGGCTTTGCGGGTGTGGGCCGCGCAGGCCTCTCACCCGTCCAGTGGCGCGCGCTGATGCAAGCCCTCATCTGGCAAGAAAGCCGCTTCACCATCGGCGCGCGGTCCCCGGTTGGCGCCTTCGGCCTCACCCAGATCATGCCGGGCACCGCCAGCGATCTCGGCATCAACCCGGAATACTACGACAGCCCCTACCTTCAGGTGCATGGCGGCGCGCGCTATCTCGCGACCCAACTCAACACCTTCGATGGCAACGTCATCAACGCGCTCGCGGCCTATAACGCGGGACCCGGTCGAGTCTTCGAGTACGGCGGCGTGCCACCTTTTGCCGAGACGCAGCACTACGTTCAGGTCATTCCAGAACGCTACAATCTCTACCTCAGCCGCATCGGGGGCATCGAGGCACTTGGCACCATCGACCCCGCGCTTCTCGCCAATGCAAGTCTTTCACTCACGGGCCATGGGGCCGCGGTCTACGGCAACAACTCGCCCCAAGCGATCCGTCAGGCCGCCCTGCGCATCCGCGATATCGTCGAGCGGATTTCCGAGACGGAAGACGTGCAGGAAAGCATAGCGCTCAACACCTATACCCGCGCCGAACTTGTGCGCCTCGTCGCAGCCCGCATCCGGCTGCAGGCCGCACGCACCCGATTCCTTTCCGCCGAAGAGCTGGCCCAGGCCAGCGCCCGCATGGCCGAGGGTGCGTTCATGGAATTCACGATCAGGGAGATAGACTGATGGGACATTTGCTCATGAGAACGGCTTTGGCCACGACGCTTGGGATTGGCCTGCATCTTGGCACCGTGTCCCCTTCCGCAGCGCAGGGCGTACCCGTCGTCGATACCCAGAACATCGCACAAAACATCCAGCAGCTCCGGCAGATGATCGAGGACGAGATCCTGCAGAACGAGCAGCTGACGCAGCTCCGCGAACAGCTTGCCACACTCACGGACCAACTCGCAGAACTGCAAAGAACCTACGAGGCCCTCACCCGCCTCGCCGAACTGCCTGAAATCATCCGCACCGAGATGGAAGACGAGTTGAACGGCCTGCTCGACCAGGAGTTCGGCGACATCCTCGCCACCATCGAGGCCATCAAGACGGGCGATTTCTCACGCCTCACCGGCTCCGGCGCGGGCGAGATCGAAACCCAGATGGACCGGGTGCTAGCCGATCTCGGGTTTGACGAGGACACGCTTTCGGAAATGGCCACCAGCGGCAATCCCGGGGCAAACCGCGTGGCAACCCAAGCCACAACTGGCGCGCTGGTCTCGGCCGCCGCCCAGAACAGCTACGAGGACGCCGGTCAGTCGCTTGAGCGGGTCGACCGGCTGGTCGGGCTGATCGACGACATGGACGAGCTAAAGGAAAGCGTCGATCTCAACACCCGCGTGACGGCTGAACTTGCCATCGCTCTGGTCGCCATGTGGCAGCTCGAGGCGGTGCAGACCGTGGGCGATGGCACGGGCGGCGTGATCGATGCAGCCACCATCGCCGAGGAGCAGCGGTTCATGGACTTCACGCTCCCTGAGTTGCGGGCTGATTAAGGCGTTTCGAAATTGACCCAGAGTATCAAATATCGGTTTTCGCGTTCGAGCGAATCGAGAGGCAGCGAAGAACCGATTCCGCTTTTTTCGAAACGCCGAGACCGGGGTGTGACGCGTGGCGAGTGAACAAGAGATCATCGAAGAGGAACTGGTTTACGGGGCGCTCCGACGGGAGCGGCTCTGGCAGCGCTTGGGCCTCATTGGCCTCATCTTCGGCATACTCGGGTGCCTGAGCGCGGCGGCGGTTGCGATCCTCGATGTCGATCCACCGCCGGTCGTCGTGCCTTATGATCCCGCCACCGGCTTTGCCCTGCCCGAGGCGTCCGTCGGCGCCACATCCGTCACCGCCAACCAGGCGATCATCGAGGCGGAGGTGTTTCGCTACGTGACCGACCGCGAGGTCTACAACCAGCTCGACAATGATCTGCGCATTCGCAGCGTGCTACGCCGTTCGGACGGGGCCGCTGAAAGCGGCCTGCGCCAGATCTGGAACAGCGCCAATGAGAATTACCCGCCAACAGTCTACGGGCCGAACGCCCGGCTCGACGTCGAAATCCTCAGCATCAACCGGATCGGCACGAACCGCGCCACCGTGCGCCTGCGCAAGCGGCTGACCTCGCTCAATGGCGTCCAGACGGGGCTCTTCACCGCCACGCTTCTCTTCGAGTTCCGCCCCGAGACCCGCCGCTCGATCGACGAGGTCTGGACCAATCCCTTTGGCTTCACCGCGCTCGAATATTCCATCCGCTCCGACAGATTGGAGAACTAGTTTGCTCAAGAAGGCCCTCGTAACAATTTTGCTTGTACTGCTGCCCGGCCTCGCTTTCGCCGAAGCCATTCCGCGTGGCGGGCCCAATGACAGCCGGGTACGGCTGGCCACCTATCTTGAAGGCCAGGTCTATCGCCTCAGCGTCTCGCTCACCCACGTGACCACGGTCGAGTTCGGCGAGGGTGAAAGTATCCGCTCGATCATCGCGGGCGACACCGAGGGCTTCGAGATTGACGGCGTCCCCGGTGGTCAGGCCTTCGCAATCAAACCCGTCGCGCGCGGCGTTCATACCAACATAACGGTCTATACCAACCGGCGCAGCTACTACTTCAACGTCCAGGAGACGCGCAGCCCGACCTTCTACGTGGTGCAGTTCCGCTATCCGGAAGACGATGCACGCCCGACGCGGGCCATCGCGGCGCAAGCGCCGAACTACAATTACGGGGCAAGTGCACAGGCCGAGTTCACGCCAACACGCGTCTGGGATGATGGGACCTTTACATACTTCGCGTTTCCGCGAAACGCGCCGGTGCCCGCAATCTTCCGCTATACAAACGGGCGCGAGCGGACCGTGAACACGCAGGCCACCGAGGAGGGCGTGATCCGGGTCTCAGGCGTGAACCGGCAATGGGTGCTGCGGATCGGTGACGAGGTGGTTTGCATCGAGGCGACGCCACCTGCGGGAGCCACCTCATGAGTGACACAGCCAATACTGAGTTGGAAAAACGCCTCGCCGCCCTCGAGCAACGCAGAGGGGGAGGTCTGTCCCCTGCCCCACGGCGCTCTCCGCTCCTTGCTTTGGTTGTTGTTCTATTGATCGGCGCTGGCGGGGCGCTGCTCTACCTCCTCTCCCAGCCCGAAGAAGAGGAAGCCCTGCCCACGGCCACGCCGGATGTCTTCCAGAACGAAGGAGACGGGTTCGGCGCTATCGAAACCCTGCCCCCGCCCGAACCCGAAGTGGTCCTGGTCGCGCCCGAGCCTGTCGAGCCCAATGCCGAACTTCTGGCGCAGCTCGCAGCGCTTCAGGCCCAAATCGAAGAGCTGCGCAATGCGCCGGAACCCGTGGTCGAGGAAGACACGGCTGCGGCCGAGGCCATCGACGCGCTGACCGCACAGATCGCCGCCTTGCAAGCCGCATCTGAGGCCGCGCAACAGCAGTTCCGGGATGAGCTCACGGCACGCGACCGCGAACTTGAACAACTCCGCATGGATCTCGAGCTGGCCCAGCTCGAAGCCAACCGCCCCCTCCCGGCACCCATCGGCCCAAGCGACGACGAGCTGCGCGCGCGGGAGGAAGAACGGCTCCGCCGCGAGGAAGAGGCCCGACGTCTGGCGGAGCTCGAGCGTCGCGCGGCCGAAGAGCGCGCGTTTCAGGAACGCCGCATCGCCTCACCCACTATCGCCTTCGGCGGCGCGTCTGGTGCGAACGAGACGGCACTCACGGAGCGGACCTTCGGAGAGGTGACGGATTTCGTACTAAACGGTGCCCTGCCCACCTCGGTCACGCAGGCCGAAGTCATTGCCAATCCGTCGAACACGATTGTGCAGGGAACAATGATCCAGGCCGTCATGGAAACCGCCCTCGACAGCTCCCTGCCCGGTCAAACCCGTGCCGTGGTCTCGGAAGATGTCTTCAGCTTCGATGGCACCCGGCTCCTGATCCCGCGCGGCTCCCGTCTCATCGGGCGCTATCGCTCCGGCGTCGATATCGCGCAGCGCCGCGTCACCATCGCCTGGGACCGGATCATCCTGCCCGATAACCAGACCATTCAGATCAGTTCCTTTGGGGGAGACGAGCTGGGCCGCTCTGGCGTTACCGGCTTTGTCGATACCCGCTTCGATGAGCGCTTCGGCTCGGCGGCGTTGATTTCGCTGATTTCCGCCGCCCCAAGCGTTGCCGCCGCAAACGTTCAGGATGAGACCACCGCAAACGTGCTGGAAGACGTCGGCGACGATCTGGCCGATGCCACCGACTCTGTGATCGGCGACTACCTCTTGATCGGGCCCGTCATCTATGTCGACCAGG
>JBCBPV010000119.1:0-6417 GCA_039820585.1 Pseudomonadota bacterium | reverse complement strand
TGGTTCACCGATGATGGGCGCGTGCGCTCGGTCGCCGATGTGATCGAAGGGGCGGCGCTGCGCGATGGGCGGGTGGAGACAAAGGCAGGCATTGCCTCTGCTGCCGCGTCGCTGATCACGCTGTCTTCGGGCGGCTCGACCGGGCGCGAGGGACCGGTGGTGCATATCGCGGGCGTGATCGCCACCTGGGTGTCCGACCGGATTGATGCCAGCGGGATCACGGCGCGCGATCTGTTGGGCTGTGCGGTGGCCGCGGCTGTGTCGGCCTCGTTCAACGCGCCGATTGCAGGCGCGCTGTTCGCGATGGAGGTGGTGTTGCGCCACTTCGCCATGCACGCCTTTGCCCCCATCGTGATTGCGAGTGCGGCGGGCACCGTCATCAACCGGCTGGAGTTCGGGGATGTGACCGAGTTCGCCCTGCCCACGGGCAATACGCTGGATTTCTATGTGGAACTGCCCGCCTTCCTGATCCTGGGCCTGATTTGCGGATTGGTCGCCGTCCTGTTCATGCGTGCGATCTTTTGGACCGACGATATGGGCACGGTGCTGCAGCGCAAGATCGGCTTGCCCCGGTTCCTAAGGCCTGCCGTGGCCGGGGCGCTTCTGGGCGGAATTGCGATTTTCTATCCTCACATCATCGGGGTGGGGTATGAGACGACCTCTGCCGCGCTGACCGGCAACCTGGTGCTGCATGAGGCGATCGTGTTTGCCGTTATCAAATCCGCGGCTGTTGCGATCACCATGGCGGGCCGGATGGGGGGCGGGGTGTTTTCGCCATCGCTGATGATGGGGGCGCTGACGGGGCTGGCCTTTGGGCTGATTGCCACCAGCGTTCTGCCAGAGGTGTCGGGGTCTGAGACGCTGTATGCGCTGGCGGGTATGGGTGCGGTCGCGGCCGCTGTGCTGGGCGCGCCGATTTCCACCACGTTGATTGTCTTTGAACTGACGGGGGACTGGCAGACAGGGCTTGCTGTGATGGTGGCTGTGTCGACGTCGACGGCGCTGGCCTCAAGGCTGGTGGACCGGTCGTTTTTCCTGACCCAGTTGGAGCGGAAGAAGATTCACCTGGCCGCGGGGCCACAGGCCTATCTGTTGTCGATGTTCCGGGTGGCGAATGTGATGCGCAAGCCTGACGATCCGCGCTGCGTGCCTGCCGATGACATCTGGGAAGCGATTGCCGAGGGGCATTATGTCGATGCCAACGCGACGCTGGAGATCGCGATGCCGATGTTCGACAGCACCAACCGGCGTTTCCTCGCGGTGGTGCGCTTTGGTGCCAAGGGTGAGCCGCCCGAGATACTGGGCGCTCTGTTCCAGGTGGATGCTTTGAAGGCGTACAACCGCGCGCTGGCGGCGACGGCGGCGGAGGAGCATTCTTAAATCTGTTCGACCGTCACTGTATCGCTTGCATAAAACGCCAGGTGATCCTTGATGTCGGCCACGCCCTCTTTGGGATCCTCGTAGGACCATGCCGCATCCTTCAACACGGTGCTTTTGGTCACGATAGAGAAGTAGCTGGCCTGGCCCTTGTGGGGGCAGGTGGTGGCTTTTTCGGTCTTCTCCAGAAATGCCATCGCGATATCACCACGTGGGAAATAGATCATCGGGGGATAGCTGCCCTCGGCCAGTTCCAGCGCTTCCGTGCTTTCGCCCAGAACGGCCCCGCCTGCGCGCACTACCCAAGTGCCACCGGCTTTGCGAATTTTGATGTGATCAGCCATAAGTTATCCCCCCCCGCGTGGACGCGAGCGCTAGTCATGTTTTGTAACGGATACGTGTCAGATAGCGCGGGTTGCGCCCTTTAACCACTGCAATGCGCCCTCGCTGACACGGGGGGCGATTTTTTCAAGCGTTTCCGCGTGATAGGCGTTGAGCCAGGCGCGTTCGCCCGGGGCCAGCATCGTTGTGTCCACCAACGCCAGATCAATGGGCACATAGGTCAGCGTCTGAAAGTCGAGCTGGTCGCGATTGTCGCCGATTTTCGCGGCCTCGCGCACCACGATCAGGTTTTCGATCCGGATGCCGAAGGCGCCCTCGCGGTAATAGCCCGGCTCATTGGACAGGATCATGCCCGGCTCCAGCGGCACATCGCTGATCCGGGCCAGCCGTTGCGGGCCTTCGTGAACATTGAGATAGACGCCCACGCCGTGGCCCGTGCCGTGGGCGTAGTCCATCCCGGCCATCCACAAGGGCGCGCGGGCCAGCGCATCAAGATCGCGCCCGGCCAGCCCTTTGGGCCAGCGCGCGCGGCTGATCGCGATCATGCCTTGCAAGACGCGGGTGAAGCAGGCGCGCTCCTCGTCGCCGGGCGTTCCGATGGCGACGGTGCGGGTGATGTCGGTGGTGCCGTCGATATATTGCCCGCCGCTGTCGACAAGCAGCAATTCGCCCGGCGTCACCGCCCGGTTCGTGCCCTCGGTCACGCGGTAATGCACGATTGCGCCGTGGGGCCCCGCGCCGCAGATCGTGTCAAAGCTGATGTCGCGCAGCGCGTTGGTGGCCCGGCGGAAGCCTTCGAGCTTTTTGACCACGTCAATCTCGGTCAACGCGCCCTTGGGGGCCTCTACTGAGAGCCAGGCCAGAAATTCGACCATTGTCGCCCCGTCGCGCAGATGCGCCTGGGTGGTGGCGGCCAGTTCCGCCGTGGTTTTGCAGGCCTTGGGCAGGACACAGGGGTCGCGGTCCCACGCGATGTCGATCCCGGCGTGTTCCAGTGCCAGGCCGACGCCATGGGGCGCGGCCGCCTTGTCCACCCGCACGGGGCCGGTAAGCGTGTGCAGCGCCGGTTCAAACGCCTCCATCGGGCGGACGGTCACGTGAGGCCCAAGGTGATCCGTCACGCCCGCCACCTTCCCGGCCGCGGCGAACAGCGTGAACTTGCCGGTGTCGTGCAGAATGCCAAGGCACTGGGCCAGGGGGTTGCGCTCAATATCCGAGCCGCGCACGTTCAAGAGCCAACAGATCGAATCGGGCAGTGTCAGCACCGCCGCCGTTTGCCCCGCCTCTTGCAAGGTCGCCGCGATCTGCGCGCGTTTTTCATCACTTGATGTGCCTGCAAATTCAAGCGGGTAGGGCACCATCGCGCCCATGGGGGCCTCTGGCTGATCCTGCCAAATCGCGTCTACGGGGTTTGCCACGCAGCGCACCGTCAGCCCGGCCTTTTCCAACGCCTCCACCTCGGCGCGGGTATGCAGCCAGGGGTCGATGCCCACCACATCCGATGGGCTCAACCGCTCCACCAGCCAAGACGCCAGCTTGGTTTTCGGCCAGTCCACCGGCGTAAAGTGATCGGTGTCCACCTGCGCGCGGACTTGCACGGTGTAGCGCCCGTCGATGAACACCGCCGCCTCTTCGGCCAATGCCACCGCGAACCCCGCCGAGCCGGTGAACCCTGTCAGCCAGGACAACCGCTCATCCTTCGGGGCCACGTATTCGCCCTGATGGATATCCGCCCGAGGCACCACAAAGGCCGAAATGCCGAGCTTGGCCATCTCTGCCCGCAGCGCGGCAAGCCGCGCGGGCCCCTGGTCTGGCGATGTCGTGGCCTCAAAGCTTTGGAACATCACGACGCCCGCTTCATTCCCACCATTCGCGCCCGCGACCGGGGATCGCTGTCGAAAAGGCTGGCCAATTGTTCAGTCATCGCGCCCGCCAGCTGTTCGACATCGGTGATGGTTACCGCGCGGTCGTAATACCGCGTCACGTCATGGCCGATGCCGATGGCGATCAGCTCTACCAGGCGCTTGCGTTCCACCATAGCGATCACGTCGCGCAGGTGTTTTTCCAGGTAATTCGCTGGGTTGACCGACAAGGTTGAGTCGTCCACTGGCGCCCCATCGGAGATGACCATCAGGATTTTGCGCGCCTCTGCCCGGCCTGCCATCCGGCGATGCGCCCATTCCAGTGCCTCGCCATCGATGTTTTCCTTCAACAGCCCCTCTTTCATCATCAGCCCAAGATTGTCCCGCGTCCGCCGCCAGGGCGCATCCGCGGGCTTGTAGATGATGTGGCGCAGATCGTTCAGCCGCCCGGGTTGCTGGGGCCGGCCCGAGGCCAGCCAGTTCTCGCGCGCCTGCCCGCCCTTCCAGGCGCGGGTGGTGAAGCCCAGGATTTCGACCTTCACCTGGCACCGCTCCAACGTGCGGGCCAGAACGTCTGCGCAAATCGCCGCGATTGAAATCGGGCGTCCGCGCATGGAGCCGGAATTGTCGAGCAGAAGCGTCACCACCGTATCGCGGAACTCGGTGTCCTTTTCGACTTTGAAGCTGAGCGGCGTGGTCGGGTTCGCCACCACACGCGCCAGACGCCCGGCATCGAGGATGCCTTCCTCTAGATCGAACTCCCAACTGCGGTTCTGCTGGGCCTGCAATCGGCGTTGCAGCTTGTTGGCCAGGCGCGACACGGCGCCTTTCAAAGGCTCCAGCTGCTGGTCGAGATAGGCCCGCAAGCGTTCCAGCTCTGCCGGCTCGGCCAGATCTTCGGCCCGGATTTCCTCATCCTGATCTGAGGACCATACCTCGTAATCGGGATCCGCCTCGCTGAAAGACGCAGGCGGCGGTGGCTCCAATGGCGCCTCGCCCTCTGGCAAATCCACCTCTTCGCCCAGCTCCACATCGGCCATGTCATCGGCCGACACCTGTGCCTGGCTGGCATCTTGCTGTTCTTCCTGGCTTTGTTCGGGCGCGGCTTCGGTGTCTTCGCTTTCATCCTCGCTGTCGCCCTGGGCGTCGGGGTTTTCTTCCTCTTCGCCCTCGGCCTCGGCCTGATCCTCATCGTCCTCGTTGGGCGCATCGGGGTCATCGCCCAGCTGGTCGCCATAGCCCAAGTCCGAGATGATCTGCCGTGCGAACCGGGCGAAGGCCGCCTGATCTTCGAGCGTCTCGCCCAGATCCTCCAGCGTGCCGCCGGCCTGTTCCTCGATGAACCCGCGCCACAGGTCCATGACGTTATCGGCGCCTTTGGGCATCTCGCGCCCCGTCGCCAGGTGCCGGATCAGGTAGCCCGCGGCGGTGGCCAAGGGCGCCTCGGACGGTTCGCGGATCTGGGCATAGCCCTTGCGCTCGGCCTCGGTCGCGATCTTGGCGTCTATGTTTCCGGCCGTGCCCGGCATCGCGCGCGCGCCCACCGCCTCGCACCGGGCGGTTTCCATCGCGTCGTAAAGATCACGCGCCATCTGGCCGGTGGGGGAGTATCGGTTGAACGTGCCCTCATCGTGGAACTTGCGGCGCAGGGCGTAGGCATCAGCCGTTCCCCGCGCGAGCAGCACCTCGTCCCGTGTCATCCGGCGGCTGACCTGGGGCAGGCGGATCTGATCGGGCGTCATGCCCGGCGGATCGACGGAATAGGTGACGCCCATGTCGGGGTCGTCGGCCATCACGCGGGTGGCCTCGGCGAGTGCCTTTTTGAACGGGTCGGCGGGGTTGTCTGGGGAATTGGTCATCGTCAGGACCCGGTTAAAGCAACACAGATATCAAAGTCCCCGCTCCACAGTGGATCAGTTTCCCATGCAGACCCGCTTTGGAGATAACTTGTTTCGTATCTGTCTAAGTACCATTGGGCCACTTTCAGGCCTTCCGCTACGATTTGCTCGTAGTTGTCAGAGTATGCTGTTCCGTTGAGCTCGGACCTGATTTCCGCACCTATCCTATACAGATTATCCGCCGCTAGAAGCAGCTTTTCGTGCTCAGCCTGCCCGATCCTCGCGGGTGAAGCCCACCTTGCCATTGAAAGAAACAATGCTCCACACCGCATCGCGTAGTAGGTTTGTTCGCGACCTTTGCCGATCGTACTCTCTAATGGCTCTAGGTCGAGAGCGTTTGAAACCACCGGAACACCCGCTAAAAAAATAGCGAATAATGGTGTTCCTAAGCGTCTACCAATCATCCCAAGCTCATGCTTGCCGCGCTTTCGGGCAGCTCTTCATCGAAACAGCGCTGATAGAATTCGGCCACGGTCTGCCGCTCCAACTCATCGCATTTGTTCAGGAAGGTCAGTCGGAACGCATAGCCGATATCGCGGAAGATCTGCGCATTTTGCGCCCAGGCGATCACCGTGCGCGGGCTCATCACCGTGGAGAGGTCGCCATTCATGAACGCCGTCCGGCTGAGGTCGGCCACCGTCACCATCTGGCTGACCGTCTTGCGGCCTGTCGCGGTGTTCAGATGCGGGCATTTCGACAGGACAATCGCCGTTTCAGCATCGTGGCTGAGGTAATTCAGCGTCGCCACAAGGCTCCACCGGTCCATCTGGCCCTGGTTGATCTGCTGCGTGCCGTGATAAAGCCCGGTCGTGTCGCCCAGACCCACAGTGTTGGCCGTTGCAAAGATGCGGAAGTAGGGATGCGGTTCGATCACCTGGTTCTGGTCCAGCAGCGTCAGCTTGCCGTCCACTTCCAGCACCCGCTGGATCACGAACATC
>JBCBPV010000118.1:0-6479 GCA_039820585.1 Pseudomonadota bacterium | reverse complement strand
TCAAAGGCCAGCACGCCGTCGAAGTCTTCGCCCATCCACTCGAGGATCTGGCTGAGCCGCGTCGTGCCGCATTTGCCCGCCGAGCGCAGCGTGGCGTAGGTGACAAAAAGGATGCCACAGGTCACGGTGATGGGCTGGTCCGGTTTCCATTTGGAAAGCGGCTGGATGTCGGCGGGCGACCCGCCAAGATCGGTCCAGTCGCGAATGGCATCCTCGATGAGCGTGGCGGATTTGGAGACCCAGATGGCCTTCCTGCGCCCGGCCAGCCAGTTCACGAGAATGAGCCCCGCGCATTCGCGGCCCTTGCCGCAGCCGGTGCCGTCCCCGAGGAAATAGCCGAGGCGATAGGCCCGTGCGTCAGGGTCATCATCGGCACGCGTCAGCTTCGTCTGGTCGTCATCGATGGTAAATCGCCCCGGCAAGTCGCGCCCATGGGCATCATGCGCCATGATGATGGTCTCGAGCTGCGCCTCGGAGAGATGTCCCTCCTCGACCAACCGTGCGGGCAAGCGCAATTCCGAACTGGCGGCACCCGAAGGCACGGGTGGCGCCACGGAAGCCATGGCGATGCTCTCGACCAACGGCGTGGGATGTTCCTGCGTGCCTGCAATCTCGATTCGTTGCGGGCGGTAGCGCGCATAGATGTCCGAGACGGGTGTGTTGTCGCGCGCGGCCTCAAGGCTTGTGAAAGTGAGCGGGACAACCGCATTGGCCTGGGGCTTGGAAGCGGTGGCGGCAACGGTGGGGCGTTTGCGCGTGACAGCTGCTGGAACGGCCCTCGGCGCGAAAGAACGCGTGGCCACCGCCGAAGCCGGACGCGCCTCGGGCCGGGAAGTGGCTACGCCTTGGACAAAAGGAAGGGCTTCATCCAGATCCTGAACCGCGGCGCGGATGAACGCGCCATCCTCCTGCACCTTGTCGAAGACCATGAGCTGGGTTTCGACAGATGTGCCGAGCTTGCGGTAGACCTGCCCCGGCATCGTCAACGCCAAGCGCGGCGTCAGGAGACCGCAGGCGCGTGACCAATGCGCGGCATCGCGTTCGGGCGTGAATCCCGGCGGCATGATCGCCACAAGCCGCCCGCCGGGTGCCAGACGCTTTGCAGCCGCGATGAGATGCTTGGCAGCGATGTGTTTGTCCCGGGAGCGGTCGACCGAGGAGGCGAAGGGCGGATTCATCACCACGACGTCGGGTAGAACCGGCGTTTGCAGCAGTTCATCGATATGCTCGCCGTCATGGCCTGTGACCTCGCCGCCGAAAACCGCGCGCAGGAGACGCTGGCGAAAGGGGTCGATCTCGTTGAGCAATAGCGTGCCACCGGCCCGGGCGGCAAAAGCAGCCAAGGCACCGTTGCCAGCCGAGGGCTCAAGCACGGTCTCGCCTTTGCGGATCGCCGCAGCCCGCACCGCCATGGTCGCGAATGCAAGCGGCGTTGAAAACTGCTGCAGCCGGATCTGCTGCTCGGAGCGGCGGGTTTCTGTGAGGAGCCGCGAGGCAAGCAGCTTTGCGGCGGCGATGTCACCTGCCGCGACGTCCCCACGCAGCAGCATCTGGATGGCCGCGGCCTGCATTAGATCATAGGCCATCCGCCAGTCCCAGGCACCGCCGGCATCGCTGCCATGAAACGTCTCGCGCATGATGCGCGCGAGCGCTGAACTGCGCAGGGGTTGGAGGTCGACCTCCGCGCCGATCTGCGCGAGCGCACAGGCGAGGTTAGCGTCGGAGATTGAGAGAGCCGGATTTGCCTGTTTGGGCTTGGACATGGGGAATTCCTTTGGATCAGGGTCTGAGTTCCAAAGGACAAAAAGCCCGCTCTACACTTTGAAGGCGTGGAGCGAGCAATTTCTTAGCGGGGGGCCTGCACCCCCATCATGGCCACTGCTGCGCAGCATGAAGAACGCGTAAAATGGTCACCATCTCAGGGCTTTCAGCATAAACCACGATGTAGTTCGGCCGAATAACCATCTCCCTAGTCCCGTCCACACGGCCCGCGCGGTACATCTGAGGGCGTTCTGGAAGGAGGGACGTCTTGTGTTCAATCTCGTCTTTAAGAACTTGGGCGGCATCCGGGTTGTCGTCAGAGATGTAGTCAATGATTGCCAGCAAGTCGGCGATGGCCGTCGCTTTCCATTCAAGATTTGGCAAGGCGCTTCCCGTCAATCAATGCCTGAGCGTCTTGCATCGCCTTAGCATGGGGCGTTGTGGGCCTTGGATCGTCCAGCGCTTCCTGTACCTTCGCCCGGAACCAGGCGTCATAGGCATCCGGATCAACAGTCAATCCGGCAGGCAAGCCGCCTTCTGCGGCCACGCGGGTCAGAAGAATACGCACCGCGTCGGAGAGCGTCAGACCGACGCCCGCAAGTGCGTCCGAAGCCTGTGCTTTCAGCTGATCGTCAACACGGACATGAAGCATGGATGTTTGGGCAGGCATGGATAATCCTCCAGTTGATGGGAGTGATGTATCTCATTTGAGATACGATTTCAAGTCGGCAGTATGTGCGCGCGTGGTCCCGTGGTGTTGTCTCAGCGGGAAACTCAGCCACCCTGCCCCGCCAGCACAGGACTGGCCGCGACTTTCGCGGAGCTGAGCAGCTCCGAGCCCGCAAGCGAGGCTTTCGACAGGCGCACGAGACCGCCGGTTTCCTCGATGCGGTAACAGCGGCGTTTCTGCCGGCCCCGCCTGTAGTGCGTCGCGGTTACGATCTGGCAGGTGCTGCCATCGGTGAGCGTCACGGGCGCGGCGAGCCTGATCCTGTCACCTTCCTCGTAGTCCGGAATCGAAGCCCAGTCCCGGCAGCGCTGGCGCCAGGCATGGGCATAGCTCTCTGGGTCCTTCAATTCCGAGAGCAGCGCCAGAAGGCTGAGCGGAGCGCGCGACTCGACGGGACCAGCGCTTTCCTCCATGTCCTTGTAGCCCCAGCAGCCGTCGTCGTATCGGGTGAGGAATACGGCACCGAAGGTGACGGTGCCGTCAGGGTCTGTGACATAGGTCGCATCTTCGACCGGAGATCCGTCGAGATTGGTGACCCTTGCCGCCGCATACCAGGTGGAGCCGACCTTGCAGGCCTTGACCAGTTCAGTTTTGCGCGTGTCGCCATGAGAGGTGCAGAGCCGGGCGATCTCCGCTTTCTCATCCGCGTAGGTTTTAACGCGGCCGTCGGTGTAGAAGAGCCAACCCATTACGCTGCCCTCCGGTCATCGAGTTCCATCAGCGCATCGAGCGGCACGCGATAGGGTTGCATGGCGTCGAAATCCTCGCAATTGCCGCAGTTCTGCACGATCGCGAAGGTATCGCAGGCATCCTTGAGAATGACCCGGAAGGTGCCGCCAAGACCTGAAGGCACCTCGTAGGTTCCGCCGATGAGGTAGTCCGAGGCGCGGCGCACGAACACGCGGATGCTGTGGCCATCGGTGGCGAGCCGGATCGCCCCCCGCCCCCGGTCGATGAGCACCTGCACATCGTCGAGGATGTCGGTGTAGAACTGCCCGGTCAGATCGCGGAACGCCATGCGGCGCTGCGCCATCCAGTCGGTGTCCCGGAACGGGTTCATGCCGTCGGCGAAAGCAAAGGACGGATCGGCCTGCTCGGTGGTGACGATGCGGGTGGTCGTGCCATCGATGCCATTCGAGCGCAGATGCACGCCATTGCCGACGATGAGGATCAGGGCGGGCCTGTCCACGGGCCCGTTCCAGTTGGGCAGGAAGGTTTTGCAGGCACGCGCATGGGCGATCTGCGCCGCAACTGCGGAGGCAGAGAACTTGAGAATAGCCATGAGGATGTCTTTCCGTTGGGTGTGGGAGGGGTCGACCCGCGCGGGGAATGCCTCGCGCGGGTCGCGTGATGGCTCAGGCCGCTTGCGCGACCTCGCTGTCAGGCTCGGGGGTTTCCGAAGCGGGCTCCGCCTCGTCAAAGGCGAAACTGGCGGTCTGCATCATGGGCGGGCACCATGCGGCCACGGCAGTGCGCTGCGCGTCGGTGAGCGTGGCGAAGGGCTCGGCAAAGAGCTTGTCGCAGAAGGCGACGATCTCCTTCTTGCTTGAGGAGGCCAGCGTCACCGCCTCCTGGGCGAGGCCCAGATCCTCGCCGAGGATTTTCAGGAGCCAGGCCTTCTTGAAGCGATTGAACAACGCCGCGTTCGGCGTCCAATGCGCGCGAATGTCGGGCATGATCTCGATTTCGAAATCATGCATCAGGCTGTCGCGCTGTCGGTCCCGAGCGAAGCAGGACTGCGTGGTGCTGGCGGTGGCATAGGCCACGAGCTTGGCCTTCTCCCCTGTCTCCAGCGCGCGAAACGCCGCGAACTGATCGGCGGGCGCGCGGGTGTCATCGAGCCACGAAAGGTCCAGCACATCATGCGCCGCCGCCACCTGCTCGAGGGAGGTCTCGTCGATCTCGTCCATCTTGGCGTGGCTGCGGTATTCCTTGCGGGCATCGATCTTGATCGCCTGCGTGACACTCATGCCACTGGCCAGAACGTCACTGACCAGCTTGAAGAGCGTGAGATCGAGCGTGGCCTCCGGATGCAGCGCCATTGCGGCGCCAAGGGCCATGGCCCGCTCGGTCTTGAGGTCCTCAGCCAGTGAGGCTGGATAGGTGATTTCTCCGGCGTCCGGTGCCTCCTCCCCCGTCGGGTTAGCCGAGGAGCCGCGCGCGCCTTCCTCTTTGACGGTGTCTTCCGGGCGGACGAGGCCAACATGGAGGGTCACCTGCCCGCCCGACCAGGACGCGATCACGCCTGCACGGGCGAGGTCCTCAGTGCTGTAAGCCTCCTGCAGGTCGCGTGCTTCCTCTTCCAGAGCGTCCACGCGGTCGTAGAGAGCATTGTAGGCGTCGTCCTCGAGCCCCTCATCCTCCATCTCGAGCTGAAGCTGCTCAAGCTCGGCGGTGATCTCGTCGATGCGCTTCTGGGCCGCCTCATCGGGCTCGATCGGGCCGGGATAGACGCGGCCGTAGTCGGCCATGGCAACGTAATCATAGCGGACCAACGCATCGGCCCAGGCAAAGCCCAGTTTCACGCGCGCCTCCTCGGCAGCCGCACCGAGCTTCTCGAGCAGGATGGTCTCGACCAGCGCCGCATCCTCGAGCACGGAATGCTCTTCCAGCAGATCGGCCGCGATCGCTCCGCCGCGGGCCTCATAGTCCTCGCGCACGAAGGCCCCGATATCGTCGCTGACCTGGACGCCGCGGGACTTGAGCGCCTGGCGGACCGTATAGGCCTGCAGGTAGCTATCTTCCTTGGTAAACGCCTCGTAGACCTCGCGCTGCACCTCCTGGCTCGGGTGCTCGGCAAAGGCCTTCATCGTGTCGAGCGTGATCACTTTGGCCCGGGCCGCGGCCCGGATGTCGGGGTGGATCAGGCCATAGCGCAACCGGCCTTTCACGGCGGCGACGGTCGTGCCGAAGGTCTTTGCGATGGTCTCGGGCGTCTGGCCATCGATCTCCATCATCCGGGCGAAGGCCTCGAACTCGTCGATGGCGTTCATCGGCGCCTGGGTCACGTTCTCGGCGAGCGACAGGGCCGTGGTGACATCGCAATCCTCTGGCACGAGGCGGCAATCGATCTTGGCCTTCGTGGTGAAACCCTTCGCGGCCTTGTCCGAGATCAGCTCCTTCAGCGCGGCATGGCGGCGACCGCCTGCGAGCACGGCGTATTTGCCGTCAAGTTTCTGGACCAGGAGCGGTTGGAGCAGGCCCAAAACGGCGATGCTGGCCTTCAGATGCGCGATGTTCTCGGAGTCATAGGTTTCCGGCGAGTTGCTGCGCACATTGGCGGGGTGGGCGACAAGATCGCCGATGGCGATGGTAAGGGGAGCAAAGCTTGTGGTCATGGGATATCCTTCCAGGTGGGTGAAGTGTGGCCCGCGCCTTCACGCGCGTGACCAATCCCCGGCTTCGGGGATCACAACGAAAGAAGGCCCGCTTTGCCTTTTTGGGGGCAACGGGCCTTCATCGTCTGAGATGTCAGGGGTAGGCGTCCCCTGCCCCTCTACCAGTCGCGCGCCAGCATGATGGTCAGCACGCGTATGGTGGTGGCGGGGTTGTCCGGGGTCTCGGCCCCGTAGCGGAAATCCGAATCTGCCTCATAGAGATCGATCTTCCAGAACACGGTCTCGCCCCGGATCTCGACCGCCCCGAAATCGTGCCATCCCTCGGGGTCGTTCTCGGGCTCGAATGTATCGAACGCACCGGTGGCCTTCACCGCCTCGGCCATGAAGCCGTCACCGGCCTCCATAAGCGAGCGGGTGACATGCATTCGGCCCTGAATGGGCTGCGCGGGCGGCACTCCAAGGCACGCGAGCTTGCGAAACGCGTCGTTCTGCGCCGCGATCACACTCGGATCCGGACGATCTGGCTGGGGTTGAACGGTCATGGACATGGGGATCTCCTTTGAGAAGTTGAACCACCCTTCCCAAAGCCCGCTTTCACTTTTCCGCTTGGCGGAAGGACCGAAGCAGAAGGTGCCCTACCCGATCGGGTA
>JBCBPV010000117.1:0-6536 GCA_039820585.1 Pseudomonadota bacterium | reverse complement strand
GGTTTGCGGCTGGCTACTAAACCTTGGGGCCTCCTCCCGCGTGTCCCTCTGGGTGGTGATACCCCTGTTCCGGGCGATCCGGGCCAGAAGGTCGCCTTGCGGCCCGGTGGCGGAATCGGCCAGCATGGCGACCTTCTGGACCTGATCGCCCTGAACATGGGTATCACCACCCTGAGGGACACGCTGGAGGAGGCCCGAAGGTTTCTTAGCCTGCCGCAGACCGACATCCACCGGGCCTCCAATCCGCCAGCCTCTCCAGGCTCACCCGAGGCCGCGCGGCGGCTCTGGGCCATGGGCCAGCCCATGTCGGGCACCTTGGCGGAACGCTATCTCGCGGGGCGCGGCCTTACCGGGCTGGGCCATCTCGACAGTCTCCGGTTTCACCCGAACTGCTTCTACTGGCGCGAGGATCACGCACTGATAGACCCGCCAGAGGCCTGGCCCGCCCTGCTCGCCAAGGTGACGGACCTTGATGGCCAGCTAACCGGTCTGCACCGCACCTGGCTTGACCCCGCAACTGCGGACAAGGCCCCGGTCATCCCATCGCGCAAAGCCATGGGCAATCTTCTCGGCCATGGTGTTCGCATCGGCAAACCGGTCAGCGTGCTGGCCGCAGGCGAAGGGCTGGAAACCATGCGCTCCCTGCATCTGGCCCTGCCGAACCTTCCTGTCGTGGCGGCTCTGTCCGCCAACCATCTCGCAGCCCTGCAGCTGCCCGCCGATCTTCGCCGCCTCTACATCGCCGCCGATGCCGATCCGGCAGGCCTGTCCTCCGCGGACCAACTGACGCATCGGGCCATTGGGGCCGGGATCGACGCGATCCACCTCTCGCCACATCTCGGCGATTTCAACGACGACCTGCGCGCCAATGACCGCGACGAGCTGCGCGCGCATCTGCGTCAGCAACTGACGCCGGAAGACGCGGCAATGATCCTCGACCTCGCAACCGACTGATCCTGCGCGACGGCCCGGGTCAGCGCATCCGCGATCAGAGCCACGCCTTCCGGCCTTCCGAGAGCGGGCAAAACGGAGCAGAGACCGAACGGGCCCTCAACGGCAAGCCGTCCTCCGCTCCGCTTCGGCCGCCGCATGCGCGGCGGTGCAGACCCGCCCGGTCCCGGCTTTTCCGTTGCCCGGAAAGGCCGCGAGAAGCGCGGTCTTCGACAACCGGAGACGACATCATGACCGAGACCCATCTTCACACCCGATCCTCCACCGCCGTCGTGCTCGAGGAACTGCAGCTTTACGGCTGGCGCCCTTTCACTGACGAGCCTGATCCCCGCCCCTTGCCAGAGCCCGACGCCATTCGCACTGCCATTGCTGATATCTTCGACGCGCTCGTCTCGATCCTGTCTGGCACGCGGCTGGAACCCGACCTCGAAGACCTGCTCTGGTCCATGGCCAACCTGTTCCACCGCACATCGACACGGACAAACCGTGAGCTCGACAGCAACGAACAAGCGCAGAAGCGGTCGCAACGCGAGCAGGACGGGTCCGAAGTCCGGTCGGTCGAACTCGAGACCCTTATTGCCGAAGGCATCACGCTGATCGAACGCCGCAATGCCTTTGAGGCCATGCGCGATCTCGCCGCCGAGCTTTTCGAGACCCATCTTGGCCAAACCTGGCACCCGCGCGCAGGCAGCCATGTGAACCGCCGTACCCTGACAGCGTCCTTGATCGACAGCCGCGACCATCTCGCAGCAAAGCGCCGGGCCGATCTGGAGCCACTCCTGCCGCAGGGCACGAAAATCGCCTTCACCGGCGGGCTGGATTGCAATGATCACACAGCCATCTGGGCAGCCCTCGACCGCGTCCACGCGAAACATGCGGACATGGTTCTGTTGCATGGCGGCGCCCCGCGCGGGGCCGAACGCATCGCCGCCGCATGGGCCGACAATCGCAGCGTGGCGCAGATCGTCTTCAAGCCGGACTGGACGCGGCACGGCAAGTCGGCCCCCTTCAAGCGCAACCACCAGCTACTCGACACCCTGCCCATCGGAATCATCGTCTTCCCGGGCTCCGGCATCACCGAAAATCTTGCCGACAAGGCTCGCACCATGGGCATCCCACTCTTCGACTTCCGTCCGAAATGCGTATCAGCGGCATGACCGGATTTCCGCCGATGCCCGCCCCGGGCCCTCCCGGGCGGGCTGTTTTCTGCTATGATCTGCCCGTGCCAATGGAGGAGGTGGCGGCGCGATCCTTGTTCTCGAAAGGAGTGCCTTATGCTTGTATCCACGCTCTTCACGCTGTTCGGCCTCGGTGCCCTCTGCTGGATCCTGTTCAATCTGGCTGTATACGCCCTGCCCTTCGCCATCGGGCTGACATCCGGCATGTACCTGTATGAGACCGGCCAAGGCGTCTTCCTGTCGATCATTGCGGGTCTGTTCATCGGCGGTTTCACCGCCGCTCTTGGGGAATTCGCCTTCGACCGCATCCGCTCCATCCCCATCAAACTTGCAATCGGCCTGATCTACGCGATCCCTGCCGGGATTGCCGGGTTTCATGCGGCAAAGGGTCTTGCCGAATTCGGCAACGCGGGCGCTGCGACCATCACCCTCCTGTCCTGGCTGGGGGCGCTGGTCGTTGGCGGGACCGCTTGGGCACGGGTGTCGGGCTGGTCCGAGGTCAACGCCATGTCCGACCCGCATCCGCAAAGGTCTTACGACGAACGCTGAACGCCCGTTGAAGTCTACGCAGCAGCGTGCCGTCAGTGACGTGGTCAGCGTGCGCCGCAACCGATTGCTGCAACAGGTCTCGATCCTCGCCGTCACCGCAGCGTTGCGGCTGGGCGGGACCGGCTAAGCAAAGCCAGATCACTGAGACTCACGTTGTGGCGCATGGCCCCGGTAGCGCATGGCCCCGGTAGCGCATGCACCTGGATCGCCGGCAGACCGAACATCACGGCAGACAAACACAGACACGGCGAGAGGGGGCAATCCCGGAGTACCGAAGCACGTACGGGACATGCACCGTTTCCGCCTGCACGCTAAAACCTGTCTTTGCACGACATCTGCTGCCGGGGTCTTGCGCGGTCCAAAGGTAGCCTGTCATTCCCTCTCCCATGGCATGACGCCACGCGTCCCTTGCGGGCCTCTCAGCGGCTGATCTGACCGGGATCGGCTCACGCCTCGATCGCCTTGACCGCAACGGCCTGCCCAGACTTTCTTCCCCTGGCGTCCCCGAAAAGTCTCGGGTCCGCCATTCCTCGCGGAACAAGAAAGACCGGCCTTGCCGTCCTCCGCTGGCGCTGCGGGCCACAGTGGCTGCGTCGGCGGATCGCCCCGGTCCTGACGATCGCCATCGAGGCCGCGACGGGCGCGGGCTCGGACAAGCCAAAAGGAGAAATGACATGGCTAGCATCGGAACCTTCAAGAAGACCGGCAGCGAGTTCGTCGGAGAAATCGTAACCCTCAGCGTCCAAGCGAAAGGCGTCCGCATCGTTCCCGAGGACAGCGCATCGTCTCAGAACGCACCGTCGCACCGGGTCTTCGTCGGTCGGGCCGAAATCGGGGCCGCCTGGTCCAAAAGCTCGGCCGAGAACCGCGAGTACCTCAGCCTCAAACTCGATGACCCGAGCTTTACGGCGCCTATCTACGCCAACCTCTTCGACGACACGATGATCGAAGGCGGCGAGGAAACCTACAGCCTCATCTGGTCGCGGCCCAATGGCCGCCGCAACGCGGACTAGGCCACCTCTGCTCCGCCCGGGATCGTCCGGGCGGGCCCTTTTCGGCGAGTTACTGCCACGCTCTCAAGCAAAACAAGTCACTTCCCGCCACCCAAAGCCGCGAGCCAGTTTTACGATCATCTCTCACTGGTTTGCATGCAAAGTAGCGACAGGGGGTCGCGTCAGCATTAGGGGGACGCGCCATGCAGCAACGTACAACGTCTGCGACCCTGGAGCCGTATCTTGCAACACGTGACATTTCGGTCCTCTGGTCGCAGCTTCATTCGGATTTAGAACCATTTGGGTTTGATCGCGTCTTTTACGGATGCTCGCAAAGACGCCCCGCAAACGGCGAACTCACCAAACGCGACGCAGTGATCAAATCAAGTTACGGGTCCGACTTCGACGACTATTTCGTCGACAACCGCGCTTTTCTGTCAGACGTCACAACACAATGGGCCATCGACAGCCAAGGCGCGATGAGCTGGGGCCTCACCCGCCGTTTGATGTCGCGCGGCCAACTGACGGCGGCGCAGCGAGACGTTCACGAACGCACCCGCGCGCTGGGTATCCTGAGCGGCTACACCGTCAGCCTTCGCAAACCAGGTACATCTCTTGTAAGCGGCTTCGGGCTTTGTGCCGAGGCCAAGGTCTCTCAGCAAAAGGTCGACCTGGTTTGGCAAGACCACGGCGACAAAATCGTATCGTCATTGACCGCGTTCGACACATGTGCGCGCGCCCTGCCCCGCTGTCCCGCGGATGAAGAGCTGAGCGCACGTCAACGCGAAGTGCTTGAATGGGCCGGCGAAGGCAAAACCATCGAAGATATATCCGAGATCCTTGGCATTCATCGCAGCACCGTGGTCAAACACATGTACGAGGCGCGGGACCGGCTTGGTGTGGGCAACACACTACAAGCGGTTGTTCGTGCGACAATCCAAGGGCAGATATTCAAGTAGCTGGAGAGAGAAGATGACGCCCGGCAAATGGCACGTGTTTCTAGGCTCAGCGCTCGGCGCCGCTGCCATCGCTGCGGTCGCCGCGTCAACTCTTGCAAGTGATCAGCGCACGGACCAAGCCCACCGCGATCTCACGAGGGCGTTCTCCGAGATTTATCAACGCGCCATGAGCCATGACCAAATTGGCGAAATTGCGCGCCCAGAATTCGCTTCGGCCAAGGTCGACATTAGCGTCCCAGATCTGAGTGAGACTTGGGCGCCGACGTGTGACTCTGACATTGCCGCTGCCCATTCCGACCCGCGACGAAACCTGCAGGCCCTTGTGCTGGTGCCGCGCGACGGCCTGTCGCCCGATGCCACCGACTTCACTGTGTTCGCCATTTTTTATGGGGCGCCTGTGGTATCGGATGCATTGTTTGCCAACCCGCCTGATTGGTTGCTTCAAGAAACGGGCGGTTACGACAGCCTTGCAGCCGATCTGAACCGTATCACCTCAGGTTCGGAAATCGCCGTGACCTCCATCGTCTGCCCGGATTTCACCGTCTCAACCATTGAGGGAACGCCGAAATGAGCGAGCGGGAGCTTTGGGTCAACGTCTATGATGGCAGCAAAGTTGGCCATGCCAATGTGTCCTTCTACCAGGACGGAGAACACCAATACACGATTGGGGCCAACATCCGGTTAGAAGTCCCGCAACTGGCATTGCCTCAGATCCTCCCATTTGAACCCGACGATGGAATCTACAGGGATGAGAGCGCCTCTCATCTGGCCGCCATTGCGGAAAACACGGTCGTCTCTGCCTCGGTACCGATTACAAGCGCTCAATACGACGACCTGTTGGCGACAGCCCGCGGCCTAGAAAACGAAACGTTCAACTACAGCGTTTTCACCGAGGCCTGCGTAGAGCTTGTACAAGATTTCTATGAAGCCACTGGCCACCCTGGCGTTTTCGGCGATTTGTTCGCGGGCGATCAGCAAGGGCAGTCGTTGGTTTGGGCAGAAGTCCCTGTGTCGGATCCCTCGCCGCTCAGCCCATGGCCTGATGACACCCCGTACTACGTCCCACCGGAACCGATCCTGCCCGATCCGCCCGCGGCGCCGACACCGACCGTTTTTGCGCCGATGCCAGACCCGCCAGTTCCGGATCAGGTTGACGCCTTTCTAGTGCCAAATGATCCAGCGAATGACGAAGACCTCCCCATCCAGCCGACGAGCGACCTGAGTTTTGGCCTCGCGTTCGCGGATGATGTGCCAGAGACCCGGCATGACGAAACCGAGATTCTGGCGTTTGGACAACTGAACGACATCAGCCTGGAGTCGACCGAAGATGTCGACGAGTGGATTGAAACAGCATATGCGCCACCAAACAGCCAATTCGACACTACGGGAACGCAACCGACCGAACGCGAGGAGACCCTTTCACTCGGCTCCCCAAGCGTAGCAATTCGCGCCGAAGACAGTCTTCACTTTGGAATCGACGACGGCGAAAGTGACCAGGCTTTTGAGTTCGACTTCGGTGAGCCCGCGGACGCGTTTGATTTCGTCGAAACACCCGCTGCTCCGACCTCTAACGACGCGGCAAGCTTCGACGGTTTGGACCTTATGGAAGCGCTCTCACCGCCTGCGTCGAACATTCCGGAACCTCTAGTCGACACAAGTCGCTTCCAAACAGAGGCGACCGACTATGGATCCATGCACGACGATGAGTTCCTGTTTCTTTGAAGCTTTGGTAGCAGCCTAGACCGACTGCTTCCCGTCTTCCCGCAACTGTGTGACGTCAGGGTTTTTGGGACAGATGGCCGCCTGAGCTAAGAGAGGATCTGGCGCATCTGGTTTTTGTGATTATGCGGCGGATTTGCGGTGAAGCAAGCGCCGGGTTTCGATGGTCTTTCGTTTGATCCTTTCTC
>JBCBPV010000116.1:0-6517 GCA_039820585.1 Pseudomonadota bacterium | reverse complement strand
GATGCTGGCCTCGGGCGGGGTGACACTGTTGAATGGTGGCGATGCCGCGCAGGCGCAGGAAGCCACCTATGATCTGGCGGCGGCGCAATTGACGATGCTGGGCGGCGTGATCCTCACGCAAGGGCCCACCACGATCTCGGCCGACCGGTTCGTGATTGACCTGGCCACCGGCGCGGGCCGGATGGAAGGCAGCGTGCGCACCGTCTTTCAGGCACAGGACAACTGATGAACGCCCCCGATCTTCGCGTCGCACAAAGCACCACGGGCCTTCAGGTCGTGTCCTTGCGCAAAAGCTATCGCAAGAAGCTTGTGATCCGCGATGTCAGCATGACGCTGGCGCGGGGGGAAGTGGTGGCGCTTCTGGGCCCCAACGGGTCGGGCAAGACCACCTGCTTTTATTCCATCGCCGGGTTGGTCACGCCAGAAGGTGGGCAGGTCCTGGTCGATGGCCGCGATGTGACCACCTTGCCGATGTATCGCCGCGCCCGTCTGGGCATTGGGTATCTGCCACAAGAGGTGTCGATCTTCCGGGGGCTGTCGGTGGAAGACAACATCATGGCGATCTTGGAGATCAGCGAATCCGATCGCACCAAGCGCCATGAACGGCTGGATGAGCTGCTGTCGGATTTCTCGATCACGCACCTGCGCCGCGCGCCCGCGCTGGCCCTATCGGGCGGGGAACGGCGGCGGACAGAGATTGCGCGCTGCCTGGCGGCGAACCCAAAATACCTGTTGCTGGACGAACCCTTTGCAGGCGTCGATCCGATCGCAGTGGGTGAGATTCGCACGTTGGTGTCCCACCTCAAGGATCGCGGCATCGGCGTGCTGATCACCGATCACAACGTCCGCGAGACGCTGGAAATCGTGGACCGCGCTTACATCCTGCACGACGGTCAGGTGTTGATGAGCGGGACCACGGATGAGGTTGTGCGCGATGAAAATGTGCGCCGGGTGTACCTTGGGCAGCATTTTCGCATCGGGTGATTGTGTCTCGCCCGGCGGCGGACGCTACATTTTGACGGTGTCCAAAGACTCTTATAGAACGCGCGCTGTTGTCGTTGACAAGCCCAGGCGAACTGCCCCCAAATGAGGGTATGCATGCATCGCGCATCAACCTTCGTGGGGCGCCGCAGACGCTGGGGGCACGCGGAAAACGGCACGGTCAGGACCGGCCCGAACGAAGCATAAATCTAATCAACTTACGACGTTAGCGATCACATCCGCGCGCGCAGAACGCGCGGGAACACGCTTGAGGGAGGACGAATGCGGTATCAAATCAGTGGAAAGCAGATCGACATCGGAATGGCGCTACAAACCCATGTGCAGGACGAGTTGAACACCGTCGTACAAAAATACGCCGAGCGCCCAACCGATGCCATCGTGGTCTTTTCAAAGCACGCCCACGAATTTGTCTGCGAGGCCACGGTGCACCTGTCCACCGGGCTGACAGCGCAGGCCAAGGCCCACGAGACCGAGATTTATGCCTCTTTCGACAAATGCGCCGATAAGATGGAAAAACAGCTGCGCCGCTACAAGCGCCGGCTCAAGGACCATCACCGCGATCGTGTGCAACCCGTTGAACTTCTTGGGGCGTCCTCTTATATCCTCGCCTCGGCCGAGGCTACGGACGAATCGGAACCCGACACGCTGCAGCCGATGATCATCGCTGAGATGGAGACAAAGATCCCCTCGCTGACTGTTGGTGAGGCTGTGATGCAAATGGAACTTGCGGGGGCACCGGTTCTCGTTTTCCGCAAGGAAGGAAAAGACAGTGGCGTTAATATCGTTTACCGCCGCGACGATGGAAACATCGGCTGGATAGACCCGACCTGACCCTGAAACCAACCAGAGTGTGATGCGCCATGGAACTTTCCTCGATCCTCACGCAAGAGGCCGTTCGGATCCTTCCGTCCGTGTCCAGCAAGAAACGCCTGTTCCAGGAACTGGCCGATATGCTGGAAGGCGCGCATGGCGTGCCTGCGGGCGTTGCGCTGGATGCGTTGCAGGAACGCGAAAGCCTGGGCCCCACGGGCGTGGGCCATGGCATCGCGCTGCCCCATGCGCGCATTCCGGGGCTCGACGGTGTGGTGGGCCTGTTCGCGCGGCTGGACAAACCGTTGGAATTCGACGCGGTGGACCGGCTGCCTGTGGATCTGGTCTTTGCCTTGTTCGCACCCGAAGATGCAGGCGTCGAACATCTCAAGGCGTTGGCCCTGGTGTCACGCACCATGCGCAACACCCCGCTTTGCAAAAAGCTGCGTGCCAACAATGATGCAGGCACACTCTACGCCATGCTGACCGACGTGCAGGCGGTCCGCGCCGCTTAGGTCGCGCGCCAGGGCCCGAACCCAAACATCATATAGTCTTTCTGATAGGCCGCGCGGCACGCCGTCTCGAGCGTGTCGTCGTGGATATCCTCCAAGGTGTAGGGGCGCAGCGGTGCAGCACTTGATGGCCCCACGTCCAACAGCCCAAGCTTCTTGGCCAGATGGGGCAGCTCTGCCTCAAGCGCGTCCTCGCGCAGGATCGCATCGGGCAGGGCGAAATCGGCAATTCCCTGAATCAGCCGTGACTGCGACGCCCAGGCCGCGTCGACGCGAACCGAGGTCTGCCCGTTCAGATTGCCCTTCAGGAAGGTCAGAAATCCAAGGAACGCCGCGCGGTGATCTTGCGGGCGATAGTCCGGGCTGGCGGGGTCGTCGGGCAGGGCAATGCCATAGGTATCTCGCAGCGCCGCGCGGATCCCCAGGAAAGCGGGTGCCTCGTTGGGCAGGATGAACTTGGCAAAGGCGCGGTGCGCGCGTTCCAGCGGGTGCGATACGACCGTGAAGGTCAGGTGTCGCCCCGTCTGCCGCTTCCACTGGCGCAACTGTTTCTGCGTGCGGCCGGCCACCAGCTCATCCTCGGGAACGGCATCAAGCGCGGCCATCCAGGGGCGCACACGGTCTTCGGCGCTGCACTTGATCGGCATGTACAGAACAGGCGCGTGTTTACACAGCACGAAGGCGGGCACATTGGGGCCGCGCGCGGGCTCAAACTCTGGCAGGGCATCCAGATCGAAAGGGTCGCGCGCGGACAGGACCGATTGCATCTCGGCAAAGTTCGACACTTTCTCTGACATCGGGCGCGGGTTTTGCACCTTGCCCGTGCGCGCCGCCTTTTCGCGCCGCTCCCCCCCGCCAAGATACCGCGCCAACCCGTCCAGCACATCGTCATCGCCCAACTCGGTATAGTCGATGGTGAACCCGGTCTGCCCGGTCGATTGCAGGGTACGGCGAATATGGTGCAGGTAGGACCGCCGCGCATGGGCGTAATCCTCAAACTCGCGCGCATCGAACCGCGCCTTGCCGGCGCGGGCTGATTTCATATCACCCAGCCACCATTGCCCGGTGGCCCGCGCGATCTTCAGCGAGACATAGCTTTGCACCGGGTTGCGCGTCAGCACCACCTTGGCGCAGCGGCGGTTCTGCAAACAGTGGTCCAGCACCCGGGGGTCATGGTCGCTGAACAGCCGAAACCCCGCGATCCCGTCCGTCGATGCCCGAAGCGCGCCGATCATCGCCAAGGGATCGGCATCGCGCGCCGAAACCGAGCGGCCGAACAGTGTCTTGGTATCCGGGCTTCCAACGAAACGGGGATTGAACACCTCGCCATGGCTGATCACGCCGTGGTAGCCGTTCAGCTTTTCTTCAAGCGCGTTCGACCCGGTGCGCATGTCCGCCAGCACCACAAAAAAGTCGAACCCTGACGCCATGGTCTATTCCGCTGCATAGGGGCGGCGTTCGGGCCGCTGGTGGGGATCCCCGTATTCGGCAATCGGAAACTCGCCGATGAGATGCGGGTGCATGCCTTCGTTCTTTAGGTTCTGCAGGAACCGCGCGAACCCGCGCAGGCGGACCAGCCGCGGCACCTCGGTCAGCCGCCGCCCGTCGCGGTGGCCAATCTCATCCAGGATGACCTGCAAGGGCTCCACCGGGCTTTCCAGAAACTCCGACAGCGACCATATCCGCACCCGCGCGCGGGTCTGCGGCTGGCGCAGGATCTTCAGGAACTTGGTTTCGACCTTTTGCAGCTTGGCCGCCTGGTCCCGGACCGTGGCGAAATCGCGCGAGGATTGGAACAAAGGCACCGCCCACGCCCCGCTGACGACCGAGATCTGGGCATTGGGATCGGCGGCGATGAAGCCGGCGATTTTCTGGTTGTCTGCGGGGCTGAACCCAAAGCACTGCCGCTCGCCGCGCGTGTTCCACAACAAATTGGTCAGGAAGGCGCGTGGGTTGTAATCGCGCAAGGCCGCGCTGTCCGACAGGGCGCCAGCATACATCTGCGCGCCATCGGCAAAATGAGCGCGATCGGGCGCAAACAGGCGGCCATGGGTGCGGCACGCCCCATTGCGCGACATCCAGTCTTCAAAGTCTTCAAACAGCGCCCCAAACCCCGACAACACCGAATAGGGCGCGGCGGTTTTGCCATTCTCCCAATCCCAGTTCGGGAACCGGCTGTGCATATACAGACCCGGTCGCCCCCGCGTACGCCGATCCACCGCTTGCGCGAACACACGGTCGATTTGCGCCGCATTGGGGGCGGCGCGCTGGGTCAGGTGGATGTCATGGTCGAGAAAGCTGGAATACAGCCGATCCGCCCGGGGCCAGACCTTGCGAGCCACGAAGCAATCGGACCGGCGCAGAAGCTGCAGGTGGTCGTCGTAGAAGATGTGCGGCTTGCCCTGGAAATCGAATTTCGACAAGGTCAGCGACCGGCTTTCGATATGGCGCGAATGCTCGCGGACGAGCGTCTGGTAATAGCTTTCATCCGGAATCCAAACACGGCGGAAATACCGCTCAAATTCCCGCCTGCGGGGATCGTTCAGGATCTTGGTCAGGGTGCGCCGCGTCAGGCACCACCATTGCGAGCCCAGATGCGGCACGATCCCCCGGGGCAGGCGCCGACGGCGACCAACCACCTTTTGCAGGCTGACGAAGCGGTCAAACAGGAATCTCTGGCGTTTCCAGGAAAACGGGAAGCTATACCAGAACCGTTCATGATCGAGGCCCCCGGTGGTCCAGGGCACATCCCGGGTGGTGACGCTTTCGATGAAATCGGTGTTGAGATTGCTCAGCAGATACGCGCGCAACTCGCCCACCGGACGCAGCGGCAGGCAAGACCCTGAAGCGAGGAAGACGTGGTTCACATCCGGGAACCGGTCCAGCATCAGCTGTGCGGCGGTTTGCGACGCATCCACCAGCGACCAGGTGCCCCAATCGCAGGAATGGCGGTCGGCAAAGACGATGCTGTCATACTCGGCCAGCTGCGTGGCAAAGCGTTGAAACGCCGGTTTGCGCACCCGCTTGTCCACGTGGATCACCACCGGGCACCCGGCGCGGGCCCAGTGGCGGGCCACCTGCGCCGCGCGGTCCAGCGGTTCGTGGACCAGCATGACGAAGCCCACCGTCATGCCCAGTTCCCCTTGGACATCAGGCCCAAAAGCTCCATCTGCCGCCAGTTGATGTACTTCTCCGACCACTGGCACCACAGCTCTGGCATGGCCCCGTGATCCTGATAGGCGCGGTATTCACGGCTGGCGGCATAGTGCTGGCGGCGGGTCAGCTCCTCGGCTGATTTTTCGGCAAAGGTGTCCAGGAACTTGGCGTGCAGCAGACAGCCCGAGGCCTTTTCACCTCCCCATTCGTCATAAACCCGGTTCAGGCCGCGCGGCAGCATGGTGTGGGTTGAACTGGCATAGGCAAACCGGCGTTCCCATTTGACCAGCGGGATCTTGTTCAGCGCCGGTGCCAATGCGGGCTGTTCGGGAAAGAACACGCGCGCACGGGGACCGCCCTGAATCCAAAGGTTCTGAAACCGGGGGTTCGGTTCCATTGTGTAATTGCCACTGTCAAACCAGGCTGCGATTTCAAAGGGATCCTGCCCCTCGCGGTAGGGCTGCGCATCCACCGGGCCCTTGGGGTACATGTCGACCAGCATCGCCCCGAACGACCGGATCGACGACGCGCCTAGCCAATCAGTCAACGCAGGCAGAGTGCGGGTGTCGCAATAGGGATAGATCAGAAACTCATCCACATCGACGGTCAGCGCCCAATGCCCGTTGGCATAGCGGTCGAGAAGCCCGTTCACCCAATCCATTCCGAAGCGCGAGCGTTTGTAACTGGCTTGCGTTTGCCACAGCGACACATCAGGCTGATCGGCAAGGTAAGCCCCTGATCCATCATCCGACCCGTTGTCGACGATCAGGAAATGCGACACACCCAGGCGCCGGTAGTAGCGCAGGAAATAGGGCAGGCGGACCCGCTCATTCCGCAGGGTTGAGATCAGGATCACATCGTCCGGCGCGATCTGGCCGGTTCGGTTGGCGACGCTTTTCAACTCACGCTGTTTCAACGCCGCCCTGAGCCGCAGCTTTTTTCGCAACAGGCGCAGCGCATAGCCCTTCAGCATGGGCATGCCTGTCTGGCACGGGGAAGGGACACGCCAGGGCGTATTAGACGACCGCCAGATCGAA
>JBCBPV010000115.1:0-6571 GCA_039820585.1 Pseudomonadota bacterium | reverse complement strand
GCCGCCGATAAGCTGCAACTGAACGAATATCTCGACCGCCTGCCCAAGGCACTGTCGGGCGGGCAGCGGCAGCGGGTGGCGATCGGTCGCTCGATCGTGCGCGATCCGAAGGTGTATCTCTTCGACGAACCGCTTTCCAACCTCGATGCGGCACTGCGGGTCGCGACCCGGATCGAGATTGCGCAGTTGAAAGAGGCGATGCCCGATTCAACGATGATCTACGTGACCCACGACCAGGTGGAGGCGATGACACTCGCCACGCGGATCGTTGTGCTAGCCAACAAGGGGATTGCCCAGGTTGGCAGCCCGCTGGAGCTGTATGAGACGCCCAACAGTGAGTTCGTGGCGCAGTTCATCGGCTCGCCTGCGATGAACCTGTTGCCGGGTGAGGTGACGGGCACGGGTCAGCAGACCACGGTGAAGCTGGGCCATGGCGGTCAGGCGGTGTCGAACGTGCCCACGACCGATGCGGATATGGGGCTGCAGGTAAACGTGGGCGTGCGGCCTGAGGATTTCGTTGAGACCAGCGGCCAGCACATCTTTGAGGGCAAGGTGGATTTCCTGGAAGCGCTGGGGGAAGTGACCTTGCTCTACTTTGAATCCGCCAAGGGGAAAGAGCCGATGCTGGCCAAGCTGCAGGGCATCCATTCGGACGTGCGCGGCAAAGAGGTCAAGCTGACGGCGGACCCGTCGAAGGTGCACCTGTTCTCGAACGGCATATCTTTGCGCTACCGCTAAGGGGGGTGTCACGGCGCAAAAAGGGCGGCCCGTTGGCCGCCCTTTCGCGTGTTAGTCCTTAGCGCCATGGAACTCTTCAGTTGCCAGGCTGTGTGCGATCATCCGGTGTTGCGCTTACCCGGTCAGTTGTCGCCAAAGGCGCAGCACGTCGTTTGCCGCAGCCGCCTTCACACTGAGCGCAAGGGTCGTATCCGCAGCCCGCGCGGTGCAGATGGCAACCTCTCCGTCCGCCAAAGTAATGGTGGTCATCACAGGCGATATGCCCGGTGGCAAAAGCGGGGTGTCGGGGCCCAGCGGCAAGGCGGTGAGGTCTTGCGCAAGCTCATCTGATCCGCCGCTTTGGTGCGTCGCCCCGTCGCTGCGCCAGGCCAGCACCGCATCGCCCAATCCGTTCACAAGCGTCTCAATCAGCCTGTCACCGGTGAGCAGGGCCCGCGGTTCCAGCGGCAGGCCCCAGGCGTCGGCCAAGGCGCGCGCCGACACGCCCATCTCACCCGCCTCAACCGCACGGTCGAGTTCGGTCACCGTCGCTTGCAAAGGCGCGCCGGAGGCCACCAGGGCCTCAAAATACGCGCGCAGCGGTTCGTGCATCGTATCATCGCCAAGCGTTTGACCTTCGACCCCGGCCACCGCCCCGCCAAGGCCCGCCACGCGCACGAGACGCCGGGCGGTCACATCGCAGGTCACAACACGTCGGCCTGCGCTTTCAAGGCGCAAGCTGCGCGGCAGGACGATATCGTCAATCTGGCGCAGGATCCGGCGCAGGATGTCGTCGGCGTTGCCTGACAGGGTATGGGCGCCGCCGGGAGCCAGTCCACTGGCGGCCAAACGCTCTAGCTTTTGGTCAAGGGTTGTTTTGTCGGTCACTGTTTACCACTCACGAAACGTCTCACGCACCGGATCCGCTTATTTCTGCCGCAGTCTGGCGGGCGGCGGTGCTGATCGTCTCAAGATCGCTGTCAGGCGCGCAGACCAGGCACAGCGCCTCTGACGCCCCTGCCGTCGCGCGTTGCAGAACCACCGCGTCGGTGGGCGTCAGCATCATTGCGTGCTGCGCGGCGCCTGCGGGGCCTGACAGCATATCAGTTGCCGTGGTGCACAGAGCGTCGAGAAATTCCTGCGGGGGGGCAATCGCGGTGCTGGAGCACAGGACCGTACCGGATTGAAAATCCACGAATGCTGCCGTCTCAACGCCGGGATGGGTCCGGCGCAGCGCGTCGAGGTGCGAGGTGACATCCATGATTGCGCCTGTTGCTTCGTCTCAGGCGCTTATCCCACACCTGATCGCAACTGAAAAGCGCGATGCGTCGCGGGTTTAGTACGCCTGGCTGCCTGCCTCGGGGCGGGGCGGACGCGGGCGGGCGCGGTCGGCCTTGCGCTCAATGCGGCGCGGGGCGATGCCAGGGGCCGAGACGCCGGATGGTTCGGCTTGGGCGGTGTCGGGTTCGGGAACTGCGCGCAAGGCCGGGGTGCCCTGCACCGGTTCGGCCTGTTGCGCGGGGGCTGGCCGGCGGCCCATCTGGATGTCAGAGGTCATATCCAGCAGGCATTCGATAAACGCGTTTGCCCCGCTGTCGATCCACTTCTGGTGATCGTCACCAGCCTCAAGCGCATTGATCAGCGAAATTGGAAACAGCTCGCGGAAAAGGCCAGTCGTTTCTTTGCGCACGCGCGCTTCAACGCGGCGGCGATCACTGTCGGTGACCAGTTTGTCGTAGCGCGTCAGCAGCAGGATGCTGGTGTCATAAAGCGATGGCGGCATCTCATCCCACACCGCCGCTTCGCTTTGGCGCCAAGCCTGGGTCGCGTGGCTGCACCATATCACGCCATCGGCATAGGATACCGCCCGCCGCCAGACATCGGACGACATGTTGGGGTCCGAATTTCCGGGCATGTCGATGATCTCAAACATCTCAAGGATATCGGCATCGAGGGAGATCTTGATGTATTTCGTGGTCTCCACCGGCACGCGGTCCAGCTGGTCTTCGCTGATCGTGGTGACTTCACCGCGCAGATCAACCACTTCGGGCGCGCCCTGGCCGTGGACGTACCAGACCGGGGGGCGCTGCGTAGCCGTTACCTTCACGGGTGAGCGGCCTTGGCAGATCAATAGGTTGGCCAGCGTGCTTTTGCCCGCACTGAACTCTCCCATCAGGGCGATGACGGGCTTTCTGGGCGTGTTGGGCGCGTCTTGCGTCGACATCTACTTACGGTCCCCCGGGGGGCCGCCGGTCAGGCGGCGTATTTGGTCAGTGTGGCGGTCGTGGCCTCAAGCGCTTTGGACTTTTCGCGGTTGGCGGCGGTCTTGCCCGCGGCGATCAAGTCTTCGGTGCTGGTGTCGGCCTGGCTGCACAGGTTGAGAAGGATCTCGCGCTGGTTTTCGAGAAACTCTTGCAGGACCTCTCGTGCGTCTTCACTGACCGATTGGGCATGCTCGGCCTTGAGCCCATCAAGGATTGGCCGCGTCTCGGATTCGATCATCTCGGCGAAGGCCACGGCATAGTTGCGATAGCCCTTTCGGCGTTGCCACCACCGGTTCCACCATCCTTTACCCAGGTCAAGCGCGATGGTCTGCCCCAGCAGGACAGGCGAGGGGACGTATGGGGCAGGCGGCGCTTCCAGCCGGAAGGTGTCATCGGGCACGTTGAAGGCGCGCAGATAGATATCGCGGATCTCGGCGGCGGCCTGCAGGAACACTTTCTGGCTGGTCGATTGGGCATTGCGCGAAAACACCTGAAACGCGGTGCGCAACAGAACGCGCAGGCCGGTGGCGTCATAATGCCAGACATCGGTTTCGCCGTTCTTTTCCAGATGCGCAATCAACGACCCCGTGGCCCGGTCGAGAAAGCCCTTATGCGAGCGCTCAAGCCGCGTCTCGAAATCATAGAGCACGTCATTGAAGCTTTGCTGCAAAAGCTCCATGCAGCGCGCCTCAATCGCGTTGAACTCTGCGGGAACCTCGCTGCGGTCAAGCGGTGCGATCGCCTCATCCGACAGGCGCATCGCCACGATATGTTCAGACGTGGTGATCGAGCTGACAAGGTTCATCGCGCCCTTGGCGGCCTTGGTGACGGCTTCTTCACTTATTCCGGCGTCGATCCGGGCCGCCAGCGCGGCGTAGACTGCGGGCACGCCCGACAGTTCCCACGCAACCTCGGCGTCGGATTTGTTGCCGCCATCCTCAAGCCGATCATCGGCCCAGTTTTCCAGCGCGGCGGCACTTGCCTCGCTCAACTCACCGGCCTTGGGGTCCAGCACATGGTTGGCCCACAGCGCGCTGCCAAACAGTATCTCGGCAGTGGCGGGGCCTTTGTGTTCCTGCAGCGTTTCACGGATGCTTTGCTCGATCTCGGGTACCTGCGTGGCGGGATCTGACAGCTCGTCAATGCGGTTGACGAAGATCATCACTTCGCGCGTCGGGATGTTCGAGATCAGGCGGATCAGAGCAAGGTCCACGGTGCTGAGCGCCTGGTGCGCCGACAAAACAACCACGCAGATCCGGCTTTCGCGGATCGCGCGGATGGTGATCTGTTCGCGCATCATGAAGGTATCGTTCACCCCCGGCGTGTCGCGGATGCAAAAGTCGATGGGAAACTCGGGGCGCTGTAGGAAGAGGTCGGCCGACTTGGTGATATCGGCGAAGCGGCCCTGGCTGTTGGAGGTGTCGGTATCCGTCTCGAAATCGTCGCCAAGACAGACATAGCGTTCGACCAGTTCCTGGTCGACATAGCCATAGTTGTGTTCCTGGCCCAACAGCAGTTCAAACTTGTCGCCCAAGCGCCGCCGCGATTTCTCGCGCATCTCAAGTGTCTGTTCGGTGAGTTTCTGCAGCTCATCCTCGGCGCCGGCACGGCCTGCCAGCTCGCCAATCCGGCCGCCGCGTTCCACCAGGCGATCCCATTCCTCGCCTTCGAAGAACTTGAAGCTGGCGCGGTTGCCGGTGACAGCCTCTTGGCTGATGTGCAGCGATGTGATGACAGAGGTCCAGGGGTTCACGTCCGCGGGCAAAAGCCCCGGCCAGCCGACCATGGCGTTCACCAGCGATGTTTTGCCCGCCTTCACTTGGCCGATCATCGTGATCGTGGGTTCGAGTTTGCGCAGCTGGCGTTGCAGTTTCCGCGCGCTTTTGGCGGCGGCCCGGTCGCCCACATCGGCAATGCTCGCGATGGCCTGTTCCAGCTCGGTCACTTTGGTGAGAATGGGGTCCAGCGCCTGAAGGCTTGTCGACAGCAGGGGCGAGGCGGGGGGTGTTCCCGCTGGGCTGGCATCCGCGATCTTGTTCTCAACATTCATCTTTACTACCCCAATTCACATCTGCGTCGTTGCCGTGCGGCCCCTGTTTTACTGCTCTTGGGGCGGGTCTCCGTCGGGCGGACACACGGCTGGCTACTCCGTTTCGTCAATCCCCCGACAAAGTGGTGATTGTATGGCGGATTTCGGGCGGCGATGGCACGGTACCCGGTGGCTCATGCGGCCAGGCGGGCCTCAAGCTCACGCCGGACCTGCAACAAAAGCGTGACGGCGTCGATTTTGGGCCCGGCCCCGTCCTCAAGACCCAAAAGAACCACCAGATCTTCAGCCTCGGACAAGGTCGTGGCGAGCGCAGAGAGGCTGTCGGTGGCATCGTCGTCATATTTGTCGAGGAGCGTAGCCAGCCCCGCCAGCGTTTCGCCGCAATGGGTGAGTACAGCCAAAGGATCAGGCTCATTCCCCACCTGGATCAGGCGCAAAAGGGCGGCACCCCGGTCGCGCAGGTAGGTGAAGGCTTGGGCATATAAGTCGATCAGTTCGGCGGGATCGTCATAGACCGCGGGCGGGGGCGTCTGAGGCACCAAAACGGGGCGGGAACGCACCCGTTCCAGGGAATTGAGGAACATCAGTGCGTTGTCGGCATCCGCTCGGCGTCCGGTTTCTGCGTGTTTTTCGATGCGCGCGCTCAGCGCCGCAAGCCCCACATCGGCAAGCGTCGCGGTTTGCGCACCAAGGTCATGGCCGATTCCGATCACATCCAGGAATTCATAGTCCAACAGCGCCTTCACCCGTGTCACATGCTGGGACAGCGCGGTGGGATCGGGGCCATCGGGGTGGCCTGCCAGCACCAGGTAGGCATGGTCTTTCAAGTCATCGGGTGCGGCGGCCCAAATCTGCATTTCGATGTCGGAAAACGTGGGGCTGACCCAAAGTGCGATATCGGTGCGGGGCATCGCCCATTGAATGGCGGCGCGCTGCTCTTCTGCATTGGCGTCGGCGGCGACATCGGTCAGGACCATGCCCTTAAGGCCGCCGAGCGGCAGTTGCTGTGACACGAACACGGCGTCGGGATGATCTTGGGCGTGAAACGGGCCGTCATGGGACAGGGTTGTACCGTTAGATAGCGTGATCTCGACATGCTCGCGCGCGCCGTAGCGCAACTCAAGCGGCACGGCATTGGCGGCGACTGTGGCATCAGGCATGCCTGCCAGCGCATGAAGAACGCGGGTCTTCTCGGCACAGGGCAAGCCCAAAAGCGCGATGCGGACAGGGGCGTTCAGCCGTTCCAGCAGCTTTGTGGCGCGGTCGGTCGTGCGCGCAGGGTGCGCACCCGCAGCGATCAACGCGTTTAGCCGATGTGTGACGTCTTCAATCGGACGGATCAGGGTCACTTCTGGGAATCCACTGGCTTAAGCGGGTGCAACAGGACCATGGGCGCTGTGCCGCTGTTGGGGTCGATCAAGCCAGCGTCGCTAAGGTGAATGCGCTGTGGCATGCTGCTGACGCCTTTGCCGCGGTGTTCGCTGGTGCTGTCGGCCATGTGCAGGGGGCGGGTTGGCACGCGCGATGTGGCCACGGACTC
>JBCBPV010000114.1:0-6864 GCA_039820585.1 Pseudomonadota bacterium | reverse complement strand
GCTGCCAACAGCGGTGTTCACCGAGCCCAATACGGGCTCTGATCTCGGCGCGCTGCGCACCAAGGCGGTAAAGGACGACAACGGCGATTGGGTGCTGAACGGCAACAAAACCTGGATCACCCACGCCGCGCGCACCCATGTGATGACCGTCCTGGCCCGCACCATCCCCGATACGTCCGACTATCGCGGGCTGAGCATGTTCCTGGCCGAAAAGACACCGGGCACCGATGACGCGCCCTGGCAGGACCCTGGCATCTCCGGCGGTGAGATCGAGGTGCTCGGCTATCGCGGCATGAAGGAATACACCGTCAACTTTGACGACTTCAAAGTGAAGGGCGAAAACCTGCTGGGCGAGACCGAAGGACAGGGCTTCAAACAGCTCATGCAAACCTTCGAGAGCGCCCGCATCCAAACCGCCGCCCGCGCGGTTGGCGTGGCGCAGTCCGCCTTGGATATATCGATGCAATATGCCCAAGACCGCAAACAGTTCGGCAAATCTTTGATCGACTTCCCCCGCGTGTCCGGCAAGCTGGCGATGATGGCAGTCGAGATCATGGTGGCCCGCCAGCTCACCTACTTCTCCGCCCGTGAGAAGGATGAGGACCGCCGCTGTGACCTTGAGGCCGGGATGGCCAAGCTGCTTGGTGCTCGCGTGGCCTGGGCAGCGGCGGATAACGGGTTGCAGGTGCATGGCGGCAACGGTTTTGCGCTGGAATACGGGATCAGCCGGGTGCTGTGCGATGCGCGGATCCTGAACATCTTTGAGGGTGCCGCCGAGATCCAGGCGCAGGTCATTGCGCGAAGGCTGCTGGGGTAGCAGCTGTCAGGCGGTGTCTTGTGGACACTGCCCTCGGTGGCACGCCGAGATCCAGGCGCAGGTGCTTGCAGGAAGGCTTCTCGGCTAACGCCCCTTGTCAGTAAGTTCCTAGCCCCTAAGTTAATAGCTCTAACTTAGGATCCGCCGCCATGCCCCAAACTGTCCTTTTGACCGGTGTTACAGGTTTCATTGCCAAACGCATCGCGCTTGATCTACTGAACGCAGGCCACACGGTTCGCGGCTCCCTCCGCTCTGCCGCCCGCGCCGATGAAGTGCGCGACGCCCTGCGCCCGCACCTCACTGATCCCACCGCCCTCGACCGGCTGAGTTTCGTCGAACTGGATCTCAACAGCGACACCGGCTGGGACGCCGCGTTGCAAGGCACCGACACGCTGATGCACACCGCCTCGCCGTTCCCCATGGCCCAACCCAAAGACGAGAACGACATCATCCGCCCCGCCGTTGACGGCACGCTGCGCGCCCTGCGCGCGGCCCAAAAGGCGGGCGTCACCCGTGTTATCCTCACGTCCTCGGTCGTCGCGATCGAGGCCACAGATGTCGGCACCCGCCCCTACACGCCCGACGATTGGAGCGATCCGACCCACCCCAAATCCAACGCCTATTACAAATCGAAAACCCTGGCCGAACGCGCCGCATGGGATTTCGTCGCCAACCACCCTGAGATGCAGCTGACCACCGTGAACCCCGCCCTTGTCCTGGGCACCCCGATGGACGCCAACTACGGCACTTCGTTGGAAGTTGTTGAACGCATTCTGAAGGGCACCGACCCGATGCTGCCCGATATCGGCTTTGGTATGGTAGACGTCAACGATGTGTCGGCCATGCACATCGCCGCGATGGACCGGCCAGAAACGGCTGGCAAGCGCTACATCGCCTCTGCCGCGTCGGCCACGATGCCCGACATGGCCCGCCACCTGAAAGCCGCCTATCCCGACCGCAAGATCGCGACCAAGGTGGCGCCCAAAGTCCTGCTGCGCATTCTGTCTTTGTTCGACGCCTCGCTCAAAACTGTCCTCCCCGGCGTTGGCCACACGCCACAGTTCGATGCCAGCACCACCACAAGCGACCTCGGTGTCACGTTCACGCCCTGGCAAACCGCGCTTGACCGTGCCGCCACGGTTGTGATCGCCAAAACCGGCTGACGCAACGTGCGCCCCGTTTCTGGTGGTCCGGTAACGGGGCAGGCCTAAAACCCCTCCCCGAAGCTTCCCTGTGCCCCACAAGGGTACCTGAGACATGTGGCCGGCCCCAGACAATCGGGGTCAAGGACACAAAACCGGACAGCATGAAAACCCTGCCACCTGAAGGTCAGTCACCCGTGGCGGCGCCGCCCTATCCCACCGCTAAGGAGATGGGCCGCTCACGCAGTCCGCCGCACCAGATCGACAAACCGCTCACGCGCTTCCGGCAGTGGGCGGTCCCCCAGGCTATGGGCCAACTGCCTTTCTAAAAAATACCCCGTGGTGCGCAGGCCTTCAGCAATCTCGCCCATATCGCCTTGTCCAGCCCCCATCAGCGCAGGCGGCAATGGCAACAGTTTCTCCGCCCAAGCGCCCGCCCCCTCAGCACTCACCGCTCGGCCCGTACGGGGCGAGACATAGGCCAGATCATCCGCCGCCCCGGTCACAGCACATACCGACAAATCGAGCCCGAACCCCATCTCTTCCAAGAGCGCCAGCTCCCACCGCAGATAGGCCAGAGGCCAGGCCTCATTCACCCCGATCATATCGAGCAGCGCGATGGTGCGCCGATAGAGTAGCGGATGCCCCTCCCGCTCCGGCAGGGCAAAGACCAAGAGCGCCGTCACCGCATTCAGCCCCGACAGCGTCAGCCGGTCCGCCATCACCTCTGCTGCACGGCTTTTCAGCGGCTCGACCGCATAGGTCCCGATATGCTCATCCAGCCGGGCGCGCCACGTGACCTCAAGCTGCGCGCCCGGTTGCAGGATCGGCGCGATCTTCCGACTGGTCCCGCCGCGCACAACACCCGCATGGCGTCCGTGTTCCGCAGTGAATACCTCGATAATCGCCGCCGTCTCGCCATGTCGGCGCACCGACAGCAGCGCCCCCTGATCCCGCCAGTCTGCCATGGGCGCCACTATCGCGGGTGCGTTGGCAAGTGCAAGCGATGGAACCGCCGGTATTCTGCCACGTTGACTAGCGAGACGTTTCAACGAGAGCTGTTCAAATGAGATTTTTTCTGTGCGCCGCAGCTATCCTATTGTGGGCGCTGCCCGTGACGGCGCAAACCAAGCCGACGCTTGGGACCGAGAGGCACCCGGAATACGGACGCTATGTCACCGACGCAAATGGGCGACCGGTCTACGTGTTTGTCACCGACGAAAGGGGCGGCGACGACATAACCCCGATCAAATCCTGCAAGCAGCGGTGTCAAAAGGACTGGCCATTGGTGACCGTGGCCGACGACATCACGGTATCGGATGACCTCGATCCGTTTCTTGCGGCGGTTCTGAAATGGGACGGGCTGCTTGTTGGCGTCTATAACAGCAACGCATTGTTCTATTTCGCGAACGAGGATGGCGATGCCACGCCGGACGGCCATGGGATCCATACCTACGGCGGATGGTGGTATCTGATCGATCCGGACGGTGAGCCGATCGTGACCGGGATACTGCCTGAAACCGACGGCTAACGCGTGTTGCGCACAATCGCCCTGACCCCAACTGCGCGCGACGCCTTCTAGGCCAGACCCTCTTCGTCCAGCAAATGCCGCCCCGCGCGGTCTTCCACCTCGATCACCCAGAGATCGCGGTCAAATCCGCGCTGCTTCTCAATCGAGGCATCCACATCCCGCTCGGCCCCCTCGGTCAGCACCACCCAGGCCCGTTCGCCCGACATCAGATCGAAACTCCGCTGATAACACCGCGCTTGCCCATCCAGCGTATTCAGCTTCACCAGAACCGTCCCCGCCGTGAGATCCCCCTTGGCGGTGACAAAGGCGGGGATATCCGCCAGCGCAAGCCGCCGCAGATAGGCCGCCACCCAGATCTCGGTCGCGAGCCGCGTCATGCCTCGCCGTCACGAAAGTTCAGCCCCATCTCGGAATACCGCGCCGCCTCGTCCAGCCAACCGGGCCGGACCTTCACCTGCAGAAACAGGTGGATCTTGCGGCCCGTGAATTCCTCAATCTCGGCCCGTGCGGCAACGCTGACGGCCTTCACCGTCTCGCCCTTCTTGCCCAGCACGATCCCCTTGTGACCGTCGCGCGCGACATAGATCACCTGATCGATCCGGGCAGACCCATCGTCACGCTCTTCCCAATTCTCGGTCTCAACGGTCAATTGATACGGCAGCTCCTGATGCAATCGCAGGGTCAGTTTCTCGCGCGTCATCTCAGCCGCGATCATCCGCATCGGCAAATCGGCGATCTGGTCTTCGGGGTAAAGCCACGGCCCCTCCGGCATCTGCGCGGCCAGCCATTGGCGCAGGTCATCCACCCCGTGCCCCTTCTCGGCCGAGATCAGGTAGGTCTCTTCAAACGCAAACCGCTCATTCATGGTCTGGGTCATGGCCAGCAACACCGGTGCTTCGACGCGGTCGATCTTGTTGATCGCCAGCGCCACGCGTCGCCCTTCGGTGCGCGCACCCAGGCTATCCAGGATCGCCTCGACCCCCGGCGTGACCCCACGATGCGCCTCAATCAACAAGACCACGACATCCGCATCCGCGGCGCCGCTCCAGGCCGCAGCCACCATCGCCCGGTCCAGCCGACGGCGCGGGCGAAAGAGGCCGGGGGTGTCGACAAAGATGATCTGACTGTCACCCTCCAGCGCAACACCGCGAATACGCGCCCGTGTCGTCTGCACCTTGTGGGTGACTATCGAAACCTTGGCCCCGACCATGCGGTTGAGCAGCGTGGATTTCCCTGCATTGGGCTCGCCGATCAGGGCAACAAATCCGGCGCGTGTGGTCATGGGGCGGGTCTCGCGGTTGCTAAGGCGGCGGGGGTAGCGGAAATCAGGCGGCTTGGCCAGACGGAAGCCGGGCGGGGACTGCCACCGGATCGGCACAGTCCCGCCCTGCTGAAAACCAACCAACCCAATAGACTGCGTTTCTGTGGGGGCGTCCTATTGAAAGGACGGCCGCCGATGCTTCGGTTCGTCATAAAGGTACTTCGGCGCGAACTTTCGCGATCACACCCCGAGCCTCGCAAAAGGCCCCGCCAACATCCGGTCACGCGCAGCACACCCAGCCGCATCCATGACCAGGCAACGCCGCGTGGCCGCGCGCTTCCACATCGGACACCGTGTCAAACGGCGTCGCCTGCGCAATGGAAGCGACCGGACCATATCCCGCTGGTCCTGTCGGGCAAGTGCTATGTCGAGGATGGCGATACGATCAAGATCAAGGGCTTTGCGATCCGCTTGGCGGGGATAGATGCGCCTGAGCTGGATCACCCGTATGGCAAGAAGTCGATGTGGGCGATGCGCCATCTGTGCAAAGGCCAAATCATCACGGCCCATGTCACGGATGAGATGTCGTACAACCGGGTTGTCGCGACCTGTTTTCTGCCGGACGGGCGCGACTTGGCGGCGGAACTGGTCAAGCAAGGCCTCGCGATCGACTGGCCCAAGTTCTCAGGCGGGAAGTATCGCGCACTGGAAACCGCGGACGCACGCAAGAAGATGTGGCGCGCGGTTGCCCGGCAGCAGGGGCGCTATCGTCCGGGGATGTGACGTACCGCGCCCAAGGAAAACACACGCCAAAAGCCGGGTGGGCACGCGCCCGGCGCCTTCGGCTTGTTTTGGGTGAGGACTATCTGCAGTCCGTTGATAACAAGCCATTATCGAATTTCTTGAGGCACGCACCTCAAAAAACCGTAGACGTGAGGTGCGTACCTCAAGTAGCCTTGGGCTATGCCGCGATTCGACGTGATCGACGAAGCGGTCAAAAAACGGGAGGAATGCATGTCTTATTCGAAACTGGCGACAGCCAGCGCGCTCGCCATTGCCGCTTCGGGCATGGCGACGACTGCGCAGGCCGAGGATCTGACGCTCTGCTGGGCGGCTTGGGATCCGGCAAACGCGCTTGTAGAACTGTCCAAGGAATTTGAAGCCCAATCCGGCCACACCATGAACTTTGAGTTCATTCCCTGGCCCAACTTCGCCGACCGGATGCTGAACGAGCTGAACTCGGGCGGCAAGCTGTGTGACCTGCTTATTGGTGACAGCCAATGGATCGGGGGCGGCGCCGAGAATGGCCACTATGTCAAGCTGAATGATTTCTTCGATGCCGAAGGGATCAGCATGGATGATTTCGCGCCCGCGACCGTCTATGCCTATTCCACCTGGCCCAAAGGCACGCCGAACTACTACGCGCTGCCCGCGATGGGGGATGCCAATGGCTGGTTTTATCGCGCGGACTGGTTCGCCGATCCCGAGATCCAGGCCGCTTACAAAGAGGCAACGGGCGAGGACCTGCGCGAGCCGCAGTCGCAGCGCGAGCTTCTGCAGATCGCTCAATTCTTCCAGGGGCGTGAGATCGACGGGCAAACCGTTTATGGCGCATCGATCTTTACCGAGCGTGGCTCGGAAGGGATCACCATGGGCGTGACATCCGCGCTTTATCCCTGGGGCTTCAAGTACGAGACAGAGCCGGGCACCTACCAGATGGAAGGTGCGGTAAACTCCCCCGAGGCCGTGGAAGCGCTTGAGTTTTATAAAGAACTCTATGAAACCGCGACACCGCCGGGCTACACCAACGCCTATATGGGTGAGAGCCTGGACGCGTTTAAGTCGGGCCAGGTGGCGATGGCGATGAACTGGTTCGCCTTCTTCCCAGGGCTTTACGCCGATCCCAACACCGGTGGCGACAAGATCGACTTCTTCGTCAACCCGCCGCAGAACCAGGCCGGGTCCACGCTGGGCGGGCAGGGTATCTCGGTTGTTGCCTATTCCGACAAGCAGGACGCAGCGCTTGAATATATCAAGTGGTTCGCCGACCCCGCGGTTCAGGCCAAGTGGTGGGAACTGGGTGGCTATTCGGCACATAACGCGGTGCTGGGCG
>JBCBPV010000113.1:0-6873 GCA_039820585.1 Pseudomonadota bacterium | reverse complement strand
GTTTGTTGTGTCGGGCGGCGTGTTGCGCTTCCGATGACGAACATCTGGGGCAAGTTGGCCCTCACTACAACGCACGGACGCGTGAGAATTGATGAAATATGGTGCGCTCATGCACAGACTTCAGTGCGCATTCGTGCGCGGGGGCGGTTTTTGAAACAAACCGCACGGGCCCGCGAGAGCCTGCAACGCAAGCGACTGGAAACTCACGGAAAAGAGAGAAATCTAACGCTTCAGCCGATCGGCCTTCTTGCGCACCAGCACCGACCGCAGATCATGCATCGCCAGCAAGAGCGAATCCGTGACCTCATCCAAAGCCGCATCGCTCGCCCGCGACTGCACCCATTGCGCCGTCAGGTTCAGGTGATCGATGGCGCGGTGGATATCGTCGATCTCGCGCGCCGCGAGCAGTACTTGCCGCCGGTGCATCCAATCCTCGATGGCCGCACGGTCCGCATCGCTCAGCACCCGGTCGCCATGGGGCTTGATATCGCCCCGGCGCACATTGACCACCGCGATCGGGTCCATCTCCAGCCGCCGGTCGCGATTGTCGGTGGTGACACGGTACACCGCCGCGCCATTCTCACGCACGCGAAAGTAATAGTCGGGCAACTCCATCGGGGCGGGGCTCCTTAGCTGAGGCCCGCGCAGAACGCCTGGATCCGGGCGCAGGCATCGCGCAGCACATCATCGGCCGCAGCGTAGCTGACGCGGAAATGGGGCGAAAGACCGAAGGCCGCGCCGAAGACGACGGCCACCCCGGTCTCTTCCAGCAAAGCGCGAGAGAACGCCTCATCATCGCCGATCACCGTGCCCGCAGCCGAGGTTTTGCCAATGCACCCTGCGATGGACGGATAGACATAGAACGCCCCCTGCGGCACCGGGCAGCTCACGCCCTCTGCCGCATTCAGCATCTCCACCACCATATCGCGCCGCCGCTGGAACAGCGCCGCATTGGGCACCAGATCCTCTTGCGACCCGTTCAAGGCCTCCACCGCCGCCCATTGGCTGATTGAACAGGGGTTGGTCGTGGATTGCGACTGCACCTTGCGCATCCCGTCGATCAGCACCTGCGGCCCCGCCGCATAGCCGATGCGCCAGCCGGTCATGGCATAGGCCTTGCTCACACCGTTGACCGTCAGCGTCCGGTCATAAAGCGCAGGCGCAACCTGGGCAGGCGTCGCGAAGGTGAACCCATCGAATGTGATATGCTCGTACATATCATCCGACATCACCCAGACATGGGGGTGGCGCATCAGCACCTCGGTCAATGCCATCATCTCATTCCGGCTATAGCCAGCCCCGGTCGGGTTCGAGGGTGAGTTGAAGATCAGCCACTTGGTCTTGGGCGTGATCGCCGCCTCCAGCACCTCAGCCGTCATCTTGAACCCTGTTTCCAGCGAGGTCTCCACGATCACCGGCGTGCCGCCTGACAACAGCACCATATCGGGATAGCTGACCCAATAGGGCGCGGGGATCACCACCTCATCGCCCGGGTTCAGCGTCGCCATCAACGCGTTGAACAAGACCTGCTTGCCGCCCGCCGATACCGTCACCTGGTCGGTGGTATAGCGCAGATCGTTATCGCGGGCGAACTTGGCCACGATGGCGGCCTTCAACTCGGGGATACCATCAAGCGCGGTATACCGCGTCTCGCCCGCATCCATCGCCCGCTTGGCGGCCTCGCGAATGCGCAGCGGTGTGTCGAAATCAGGCTCACCCGCGCCCAGGCCGATCACATCCTTGCCGGCGGCCCTCAACTCGCGCGCCAGTGTGGTGACCGCCGTGGTGGGCGATGGTTTCACCCGGCCAAGTGTCGCAGAAAGAAATGACATGGTCGCCCCCTGTTGCCCCCGTGCGGTGGCAAGCCTTAGTGTGGCCACCGAACCCCATCAACCCCAATTGCCGATCCGAGGTGCATCCAGTGGACACAGCGACAAATGACGACGGCTGGTATTCCGATGAGACGGCGACTTTCGGCGACCGTGTTGCCGCGGCGCGCGAGGCGCTGGGGCTCAGCGATGAAGAGCTGGCGCGCAAGCTGGGCGTCAAGGTCAAGACCATCCGCGCGTGGGAGGATGACTTGGCCGAACCGCGGGCCAACAAGCTGCAAATGCTGGCGGGGGTTCTGAACGTCTCGTTCCGCTGGCTGTTGACGGGGGAGGGCGTGGGCGTCGATGCCCCGCAGCTTGAGCCTGCGCTGACGCCCGAGGTGTCGACCATCCTGACCGAGATCCGGGCCGTGCGGGCGCAGATGACAGCGTCGGCGGCGCGGCTGGGCGTGTTGGAGAAACAGTTGCAAACCGCGCTGCGCGAGGGGGTGTAATGACCGAGACGGCGGAGGATCGCCTCAAACGCCTGCGCATCCGGTCGTGGCGGCGTGGCATCAAAGAGATGGATCTGATCCTGGGGCGCTGGTCGGACGTGCATCTGGTCGATCTCAGCGATGAAGAGGTCGTGACCTATGACGCGCTGCTGTCTGAGAATGACCACGATCTCTATCAGTGGGTCACCGGGCAGGCCCAGACGCCCGAGCCGTTTCGCGATCTGATCACCCGGATCGAACGGGAAGTGACGGACATGACCGGATAGAAAAAGGCCGCCCCGCGCGGGGGCGACCTTGAAAGCTCTCTGGATCGCCTCCTACTTCAACGAGGCCATGAACGCATCGACATCGGGCAGCGACAGGTATTCCACCTCATCCACACCGCTGTCCGAGAACGCCCAGATCACCGCAGGCGCCGACACATCGCCGTTCCCATCGAAGCGCACATTGCCAGTGGCCCCCTGGAACATGACCGTGCCACCACTGGCCAGTACCTCTTTGGCCGCCGTGAACCCGGCCGTATCCGCGCTCACCGGCGTCCCTTCGGGATCGGTCACGCGGGCCACGGCTGCCGCCACATCCGCGCCCGACGCCTCAGGCCCCGCCGCTTCCATCGCCAAAAGCGCGATCATCGCCGCGTCATAGCTGTTGGCAAGGCCCGGCCCGTTGGGCTCTGACCCGAACCGCTCCACATACGCCGCGCGGAACGCATCCGCGCTGTCGGACCGGGGCGACGCGGTATCTGTGCCCAAAGCCGTCTCAAGGAACTGCATCCCGACGTTATCGCGGAACTCATCAGACTTCAGCGAGTTCGCCATGATCATGTTCTGCGTCCCACCAAGCGAGATCCACTCCCGCACCGCCGCCGTGCCCTCAGCGGGGTAAAGCGCCAGGTACAACGCCTCAGGCTCCGTCCCCAGCGCCTCGGTCACTTCCGCGCGATAGCTCGGCTGCCCATCGTTGATCGCCACGGATGCTGTCACCTCAACACCTACCGCCGCGAAATCCGCCGCGATCAGGCGGGCCATGTCCTGCCCCCAATCATCGTTCTTGTACATGATCGCGACAGAGCCATAGCCCTTGTCTGCCGCAACCTTCGCACCCACAGCCGACTGCACGCCGGTGGTGGCAAACGTGCGGAACCACAGCCCCTCGGTCTTGCCCTCTTCGGCCAGGCCAGTGAACGCGGTCGATGACGAACAGCACGACATATGCATCACACCGGCGGGCACCGTGACAGAGGTGAGGATCGGCATCGACACGCCCGACGACACCGCGCCCAGCAGCACATTCACGCCCTCAAGGTCCACCAAAGCCTTGGCCGCATCCACACCCACCTTCGGGTCCACTTGCGTATCGCGCAAAACCATCTCGATCTGACAGCCCGCGGCCCCGCCAGCGGCGTTCACCTGATCCACCGCAAACTGCGCCGTCTCCGCAATCGGACGCCCCCAGTCCACGGATGTCGGCAACACCGCCCCGATCTTGGTCGTACACTCCTGGGCATGCGCGGTGCCGCTCAGCCCCGCCATCCCAAACACAACGGCCAGTGCCGCCCCCAGATTCCTGAATAGTGACATGTTCCTTAAGCTCCCTGTTTATTCATTGGGGCTTTCCCCCTTTGTGACACCACCAACCGTTCCGGCAGCAACCCTTCCGGTCGCCACAGCAGCATGCCGACGATGACGGATCCGATCAGTATGAATTGAACCGAGCCAGTGTAAAGCTGCGCCTCAATCGGCGCAAATCGCGACAACGCCCAGCCAGAGGCCGTCCAAGCCCCCCAAATCAGAAACGCGCCGAAAATCGCGCCGCGGTTGTTGCCCGCCCCGCCCACGATCAGCATCGCCCAGATCTGGAACGTCAGCGTCGGCAGAATGTCCTGCGGGCTGACAAAGGCATAGAACGTGCCGTACAGGCCACCCGCCAGCCCCAGGATCACCGATCCGGTGATGAACGCCACCAACCGGATGCGCGTGGGGTTCTTGCCCAACGATTGCGCCGCCTCCTCATCTTCCCGGATGGCGCGCAGCAGACGGCCATAGGGCGACGCGACCAGCCGTTCAAGAAACACATAGGTCGCAATCAGAATAAGCAGGACAACCGCAAAAAACAGCACGTTATAGATGAACACATCGTCGATCGCCGCCTGCAACGGCCGCTCAAACCCGCGCACGCCGGTCGCTCCACCGGCCAGCCAATTGGCATTGCGCATCAGGTTCTCAAACGCCACCGCCACCCCAAAGGTCGCAATCGCCAGATAGTCATGGCGCAACCGCAGCGTCAGCAACCCCACGATCCAGGCCATCAGCCCCGCCGCCACCATGCCCCCCAGCAACGCCAGCGGATAGAACAACTCATACCCGCCCAGATGTCCCGCCTGCGGCGTGCCGCCCAACAAAAGCGTGCCATAAGCCCCCGCTCCGAAGAACGCCACAACACCCCCGTTAAACAGCCCCGTGTTCCCCCAGTGCAGGTTCAGCCCCATCACGGCAATCGCCAGGATCGAGGCGGTGGTCGCAAAGAACACCAGGTACGAAATCACCCCAATCATGCCCGCGCCTCACCAAACAGCCCATGGGGCCGGATCATCAGCACGATCAGGATCAGCAGGAACGGGACAGAAGGCGTGTACCCCGAGGGCAGGATCACAAGCGCCATGTTCGTCGCAATCCCCACGACAAACCCGCCCAGAACCGCGCCATACACACTGCCAATCCCGCCCACGATGGTCGCGGCAAAGATCGGCAGCACCAGATCTCGCCCCATCACCGGGATCAGCTTGTGGCTCAGCCCGTAAAACACCCCCGCCATCGCCGCCAGGCCCCCGCCGATCAGCCAGACATACATGATCGTCCGGTTCAGATTGATCCCGTTCACCTGCGCCAGCGACGGGTTTTCGGCCACCGCGCGCAGCGAGTATCCGAAGGTCGTGCGCGACAGCACCAGATGCAGGATCACCATGATCACCACCGCCGCGACCAGCACGAACACCTGATCCGGCTTCACCAGGATCAACGGATCCCGGCTCAGGATCACCGCGAACGCGATGTCACGCGAATACAGCTCCGGCGACAGCCCAAAGACCAGCCCGATCACATTCCGGATCACCAGCGCCATCCCGAAACTGGCGAAGACCATCGACAGTTCCTGCCCCTTCTCGCGCACCCGTTTGAACACCAGCCGATCCATCAACAGCGCCGATACGCCTGTGATGACCATCGAGATCAGGATCGCGATGATCAGCGATGTGGTCAGCGACAGGGGCGCCAGCTTCACCGCAAACACCGGCACAAGCGCCCCCACCAGCGCATCGAAGACCAGCGCCGCATAGGCCCCCAGTGACAACAGCTCGGCGTGTGAGAAGTTGGCGAAGCGCAGGATATGCATCACCAGCGTTAGCCCGATCGCGCCCAGCGACAGGTACGATCCCGTCAGGATCCCATCCAGAAGGTTCTGGATCATCCCGCCCCCACGCGCTTGCCGCCCAGATAGATCTCGCCCACCACTTTGTCGTTGAGCAGATCGGCCGCTTGCCCATCCACCTGATTGCGCCCCTCGGCCAGGATGTAGCAATGGTCAGCCATTCGCAGCGCCTGATTGACGTTCTGTTCCACCAGCAGGATCGACACGCCCTGTTCCGTCAGCTGCCGCGCATGCCCCAGCACCTCTTGCGCGGCCTTGGGCGACAGGCCCGCGCTGGGCTCATCCATCAGGATCAATCGGGGGCTAGAGGCCAGCGCCATCGCCACCGCCAGAAACTGCCGCTGTCCACCCGATAACGCCCCGGCCTTGGCCCGCTGCTTATCCGCGAGCACCGGGAACTGCTCAAACAGCCGCTCCAACGTCGCCCCAGCATCCCCCGCCCGCCGCAACGCCAGATCGAGGTTCTGGCGGATCGTCAAACTGCGAAAGATGTTATCGTTCTGCGGCACATAGGCGATCCCCCGCGCCGTCAACTGATCGGTGCCAATCCCGGTGATATCGCCGCCCTCAAACGCAATCGCGCCGCCGCTGACCGGCACCAGCCCGGCAATCGCCTTGATCAACGTCGATTTGCCCGCCCCGTTCGGCCCGATGATCAATGTCACCTGCGCCGCCCCGGCCGTCAGCGACACATCCCGCAGGATCGGCAAATCCGGCACATAGCCCGCGGTCACGCCCGCCGCCTGCAACACTGCCTCACGCATCCTCGCGCGCGCCCAGATACGCATCCAGCAAGACCGGGTTCGCCAATGCCTCAGCGCTCGTCCCCTGAAAGATCACCCGCCCCTCGGCCATCGCAATCACCGGGTCGCAATGGCGCATCACGAAATCCATGTCGTGTTCAATAATCACAAAGGTCGTGCCGCCCCGGTTCAACTCTTCAATCTTGCCGATCAACGTTTCCGTCAGCACCGGGTTCACCCCCGCCGCCGGTTCATCCAGCAAGATCAACTTCGGATCCCCCATCAGCACGCGGGCCAGTTCCAACAGCTTCATCTGCCCGCCCGAAATCTGCCCCGCCGGATGATCCGCCAGTGCGCCCAACGTCACGAAATCCAGCACCT
>JBCBPV010000112.1:0-7056 GCA_039820585.1 Pseudomonadota bacterium | reverse complement strand
GTGCTGGTCGATGGGCCGGTCTCGCCGGTGCAGCAACGCAATCTGGAAAAAGAGTGGAAGGTCAAACTGCTCGACCGGACGGGCCTGATCCTTGAGATTTTTGCCGACCGCGCGCGGACCCGTGAAGGCGTGCTGCAGGTCGAGTTGGCGGCTTTGAGTTATCAACGCACCCGCCTGGTGCGTGCCTGGACCCACCTGGAACGTCAGCGCGGTGGTCTGGGCTTTGTCGGTGGCCCCGGTGAGACGCAGATCGAGGCGGACCGACGGGCCATTGACGAGGCGATCACCAGGCTGCGGCGGCAATTGGCGAAGGTCGTGAAAACCCGCGCCCTGCATCGGGCGGCCCGGGCGAAAGTGCCTTATCCGATTGTCGCGCTGGTGGGGTATACCAACGCTGGCAAATCCACGCTGTTCAACCGGCTGACGGGTGCGGATGTCATGGCCAAAGACATGCTTTTTGCCACGCTGGATCCCACCATGCGTGGAGTCGCGTTGCCCGACGGGACGGACGTGATCCTCAGCGATACCGTGGGCTTCATCTCAGATCTGCCAACCCAGCTGGTCGCCGCTTTTCGGGCCACATTGGAAGAGGTGTTGGCCGCCGACATCGTGCTGCATGTCCGCGACATCGCCCATCCCGAGAGCGAGGAGCAGGCGCAGGATGTGCGCGCGATCCTGGGTGATTTGGGGTTGGACGAAGATGTGCCGCTTCTGGAGATATGGAACAAGATCGACGCGGTCGACGCAGAGGCGCGGGCCCCGCTGGAAAACCGTGCCATCCGTGATGATGGTGTGCTGATCGTCTCGGCGCTGACCGGCGAAGGGCTAGAGGCGTTCACCGATACCGTGGCCGAACGTCTGGGCGGTGTGAAGCGCCAAGATGTGGTCGACCTGCCATTCAGCGCAGGCCGCGCGCGGGCGTGGCTGTTCGACCAGGGCGTGGTCGAAGCCGAGGAGCAGTTGGAACAGGGCTTGCGCTTTCGGGTGACGTGGACAGACCGGCAAAAGGCGCGGTTCGCCGAGATCGGTGCTTAGCGTCCCAGTGCCACGAAGCGCTGGCGCGGATCGTCGATGGTGCCGACCCAACCCGCGATCACGGTGGCGATCCTATTGGTGACCCGGAATTTCTGAGTGTTGCCTTGCTGGGTCGCGAGAATGGCCGCCACCCCCACGATCGCATCAACATCCGCCCGCAGGTTTACAGGTTTGGTCAAAGGCTCCCCCCGTGGGGTCAGGAACCGGGCGGAAAACGCAATATTGTGGACCGCCGCTGGCGCAATGGACACGGCTGCGGGCGTGACGCCGTGAAACTGTTGGAGCGACAGTTGCAGGATCACAGGCTGCGGGCCATTCAAGCCCGCAACACCGATCTCGGCGCCGCGTTCCAAAATGCGCGCGACTTGTGCGCGGCGATTCCCTGGCGGGTCGCCATGCCAGACGATGTCGGCATCGGGGGCAAGTCGGGACGGGGCTTCGACAACGGTCAGGTCGTCAGGGACAGAAACAATGACATCGCTCACGGTCCAGTTCCGCGAGGCCTCCACAGGCACCGGTGCGTCGAAATCCACCGAGAACGTGCTGACACATCCCGACAGAACGCAACTGGCCAACACGGCCACAATCGTACGGTTCATTAGCATCCCTGTTGTCCCATGCCACGGATATGCGGTGGCACCGTCAGTAAACACTATATCTTGTTGTGCTGTCTAGTCAGGGGAAAATTCATCCAATGGCCGGTTTAGCGTGGCAAAAGCTGCGTGATGCCAACAGCCGCGGCACGCGCGAGACCGGGGTCAAGCGACATCGGAATGTACTCGCCACGCCGCCACAACTCACCCAGATCATCGTAATGGCGTGACAGCGGGTGGCCCGATTGCCCGGTCGCGGTGACAAAGACCGAACTGTCGGGATCGGCGAAATCATAGACCCCGCGATAGCCCGCGCCGTGCCGGTTGGTGAAGGGATCTGGTTCGCGCCCGCTCGTCAGGCCGCGGTTCAGTGTGTTGTCCCCGCCCGAGGTCGACTGGCGGATGTTCACGATCCAGTTCAGAAGCGGCGTGTCGCCCAGAACCTGGTGATCATGGCGCGCCTCATGCGCATCGCCCCAGCGCAGCGAATCGAGGTTGCGGCCATAGCGTTCGGTGATCCACAAAAGCGCGTCGTCCAGCGCCAGCCGTGCAATTTGAGGACAGGTTTCGCGTTCGGACGTGCGGATCACATCGCACCAGATACCGGCCCCATCGGTGTCGCGGAACACGCGTTCGATGAACAAAGGCTCGACATGAGTAAACTCAGACGCAAGCGGCCCGCCCAGCTCATCCTGGATCAGCCGGGCCTGTAGCGCGCGCAGCCAGGCCGCGTAGATCAGTGGCTCGGGCAGATGTTCATTCATCTCGCCGTTCCAGTTCGCCAATAGGTCCAGCGCATCCTGGCGCAAGCGCTCTTGCGTGCCCTCGGCCGCGGGTTCGCCGACAAACCACAGTTCGGCGCCCACCAGCGGAAGAAGGGCACGCGCGGTGAAAGACACGGTATCAAGCTGCGCCTCGATAAAGCTTTCGCGGGTGTGGACCTCGCGGTTCTGCATCAGCCGCTGCCAGCGCTGGACGCGCTGGGTGTCGCCCCAGTCGTGCGTGACATGGAAGGGAAAGGGCTTGTCCGCCAGCTTGTTGTTGGTGTTGCCAAGGATCCCGCCTTCGGGCGCCCGAAATTCCGGGTTGGCAGCGTAGGACAGGCGGCCTTGCCAGCGATTCTCACTCTGCCAGCCGGGGCTGGGCATCCGCCCTTGTGTCTGATGACGCGCGGCGCGGCGGGGCAGGGCGCCGATGGTCTTCAGCGCAATCGTCTCACGGTCCACGAGGGTCAGGTTTTGTGCAGGTGCGATGAACCGCTCGGCCACCTCTATCGCCTCATCCACGCTGCCCGCGCGCATCAGATCGAACGCGGCGGTGACGGACGTGTCTGCGCCCGACAAGGCGGTCCACGACACGGACGCCACATGGCCAGGTGGTGTGATCGCCGCCAGCCCGTATTGCGAACCGGGCAGGATCGGGCCGTTGTCGGACCAGCGCAGGGTGACTGTGCGCGGCTCTTCCCCGTCGACGCGAATGATCGAGCGTCGGGTGGTCAGCGGGCGATAGCCATTGGGGGTCAGCACCTCTTCGGGATTGTCGGGGTTCAGCCGTTCGATGAAGACGTCCTGGTCGTCGGCATGGGTGTAGGTCAACGCCCAACCGAGCCGCTCGCTCCGCCCCAGGACCACGAGCGGCAGGCCGGGGATCGTGCCACCGATCACGCCGCCGGTCTCAAGCTGTAGCCGCGCCAGATACCATGTGCCCGGCGCGCTGAACCCGAGATGCGGATCATTGGCCATAAGCGTGCCACCCGCCGCCGAACGCGTGGGCGCTGCCGCCCAAGCGTTGGACGCGCCCGACAGCCCGCGCGGTTTGACGGGCGACAGCGGATCGTAGTCGCGCGTGACGGCGGCATAGCGGGGCGCAGTGGGAAAGAGCGACGCGAACTCTGGCAGCGCAGCAACACCACTGCCCGGCGCGTCGGGCAGGATATCGCGCACGCGGTCGTCATCCATCAGCAGGGAAACGCGCGCGCGCAGAACCTCGCTGTCGATCTGGCCCGACAGTTGCAGGGCCATGATCTTTGCGATGGCCACGCTATCGGCGGGTTGCCAGGGGGCGATTTGCGGCGGGAAAATCCAGTACTCCGGTGCCCCGCGGCCGCGCGCGCCCGCGTTGATCTCTGCCAGCCACGCGTTCACACCCGCCGCGTAGGCCGCAAGTGCCTCTTGCGCGTAGGGGGACTGCACCCGCACCGATTGGACAGCCAGCGGGTATAGGTCGAGCCGCCGTAACAGATCATCAATGGCGAAGGTTCGCGGGCCAAACATCTCGGACAACCGGCCTTGCGCGGTGCGGCGCAGCATCATCATCTGCCACAATCGGTCCTGCGCATGGGCGAGCCCCAGGCCGAAATACACGTCGCGGTCACTGTCGCCGAAGATGTGGGGCACGTTGGCGTTGTCGCGCACGATCTCGACCGGGGCGGTCAGCCCGTCGACCTCAAGCGTTGCCTGATAGTCGGGGATCGAGCGTGTGGCAAACCAGTACAGCAGGAACACCGCGCCAGCGCCAAGGATGAAGGCGCCGGTAAACAGCCTAAGAAGCCACCGAAAAAGAGTTGCCATTCGCGCGCCCGGGTTCTGATCTGCTCTGGTTGACGGTGCGGGGTGGTCGGGTAGGTAAGGGCAGGATTAAGCGATTTACCGGCGGGAGGAAAGCCATGGCGAAAGTTGCGTTTTTGGGGCTTGGGGTCATGGGCTATCCCATGGCGGGGCATCTGCAGGCGGCGGGGCATGATGTCACCGTCTACAACCGCACCACTGCCAAGGCCGAGGCGTGGGTGGCCCAGCATGGTGGGGCCCACGGTGTGACCCCGCGAGAGGCGGCTGCGGGGGCCGAGTTTGTCATGGCCTGCGTGGGCAATGACGATGATTTGCGCTCGGTCTGTCTGGGCGATGACGGCGCTTTTGCTGGGATGGGTGAGGGTGCGATCTTTGTGGATCACACGACGGTGTCAGCCGCCGTCACGCGCGAACTTTATGCGGCCGCAGGCGAGATCGGCGTGGGGTTTGTCGATGCGCCGGTGTCTGGCGGGCAGGCTGGGGCCGAGAATGGCCAGCTCGGGATCATGTGCGGCGGTGACGCGGACATCTACGCCAGTGCCGAGCCGGTGATGGAGGTTTATGCCAAAGCCTGCAAACGCATGGGCGACAGCGGGGCGGGGCAGCTCACCAAGATGGTGAACCAGATCTGCATTGCCGGTCTGGTGCAGGGCCTGAGCGAAGGGCTGCATTTTGCCGAGAAGGCGGGGCTCGACGCCAAGGCGGTGGTCGAGGTGATCAGCCAGGGCGCTGCCGGGTCATGGCAGATGTCGAACCGGTACGAGACGATGATCGACGGCGCGTTCGATCACGGGTTCGCGGTGGACTGGATGCGCAAGGATCTGGGGATTTGTCTCGCGACCGCAAATGAGAACGGCGCGAGCCTGCCGGTGACGGCGATTGTCGATCAGTTCTACAAGGATGTGCAGAAGATGGGCGGCGGGCGTTGGGATACGTCGAGCCTGGTGAAGCGGTTGAACGCGATGGGGTAGGGGCGAGGCGCTTTGTTGCTTTGTTGAACGGCGGGTTTGCGGGACAATGCGGGCCTTCGCTGCCATTGCGCCAATGGCCGCTTTGAAACGTTAAGCTGCTAAGCTGCGGCCTTCCAGTCGCTAGCTCTCCGTCTTGACATGTGGGAAATCGCCGGTCGCGATGTACGCTTCTTCCCCTTGGGAAGACACGCGACCGAAATGGGGGTTTCGATGTGGGTGCCGCCCAAACCTTTCGATGATTGAACGGCCCCGTATATTCTGCGCCCGCACCTTCTGGGGGACATGGGCCAATTGATCCGGCATCTCTTCGGCCATCACCTCGATCAACTCCTCTGCAAGGGTAAGCCGGTCCAGATGATCCGGGCCCTCGCAGTGAAACAGAGCAATGATATAAAAGAGCTTTTTCCAGGGCGCCACCGCAGCGAAGTGCCCATTTTGCACGCCTTCAAGGACAAGTCGATTTGCCTTGATGTCTTGCGCGTAGGCCGCCGGCGTGTTGCGCCAAAGGGATCTTGGGAACTGGTCAAGCGCAATGAGCAGGGCAATACGCCCCTCCGCTGTCTCGGCCCAATGATCCAATTCACCGCGTGCTGCGGCAATGGTCAAATCTGCAAAGTCGTTGCAAATCGTTTCATCCACCCCGCCATGCATGCGGTACTGGATCCATGCCGAATAGTCGTCTGCAGTTTCCCAAAACCCAGTGTTGGGAAACCACAGGTCAAGAACGGTTTGGGGTTCAAATGCCATTGCGATGTCCTTCAATAGCAAGGCTCAAAAGTCTTTTGGGTAAAGTCCCATCAAGGCTTGGACCCCAAACTCGCCAACACAAGCATCCGCAGCAATCAGTCTTTCGATGTACTCGCGGCGCAGGTCCGATTGATCGTCGGTGTGAAAATTTTGAGGGCGCGCTGAGACCTCTCTGTTGAAAGTGAGAAAGGGCAGACGGATCGTTCGAAAGGTCATTCTTATGGTCTCCAGGATTGATGTGACCTGATCCTATGTGACTTGCTTTTTCGCTGGTATCCGCCATGGTGCTGTGCTGTTCTGCAAAAATGCAGACCGGGTTCAACGAGTGGAGCGACGTCCGTGTTTTCCTTGCAGTGATGAGGGAGGGCTCGACCCTTGCGGCAGCGCGGGTTCTGGGAATGAACCAAACCACAGTCTCGCGCCGCATTGATGTTCTTGAGCATTCATTAGGATTGAAATTGTTCGAAAAAACGACCCGGGGTACTGTTCCAACTTCCGATGCGACAGCACTGATGGACGAGGCCGAAAGCATTGAACAATGCGCCGCCCGCTTTGCAAAAACCGCCAATTCCCTTCGTGACGCTCAAACGAACACCATTCGACTTACCGCCATTTCCGATGCTTTTAATGACCAGTTTGCGGCGATCCTCGAAGACTTTAAAACGCGCCACGGCAACGTGCAGTTTGAACTTCTCTCCACTGAGGAAAGGCTGGATGTTCTGGCTGGGGAGGCAGATGTGGCGGTGCGTCTTTCGAATGCAAAATTGGCATTTGAGCCGTCCCTGATTTGTCGCCGGATGTTCGAACTTCCCATGTCGCTCTTCGTGTCGCGGGCCTATGCCGAAAAGTATGGGGTCCCGGCCGGTCCGGGCGATTTGCCGAACCACAAAGTCGTTCTTTTCGGAGGGGAACTTGCCACGCACCCGGCCAATGAATGGCTGCTTACGCAAGCCGGGCCTGCACAGGTCGCCATGACGTGCAAAGAGGTCAGAAGTATCTCGACGACGGTGAAGATGGGCGTCGGCATCGGGATCATGCCGTCCAGGTTCAAAACCACCAACCCGGACCTTGTTCAGTGTTTTGAGCTTTCCCCAGAACTTGGGTCTACAGGTTGGCTGATCATAAATCCTAGCGCCTATCGAC
>JBCBPV010000111.1:0-7141 GCA_039820585.1 Pseudomonadota bacterium | reverse complement strand
CGACAAGAACCTCGACCAGATGCTCAAGACCCAGGATAACAGCGACACCGCAACCTATTATACGCTGAATACTGAGTTCCACGACATGCTGCTCGACGGCGCCGGCAACCCGCGCGCAAAGGCCATGTACGACAACATGGTCAAGGAAATGCACCTTTTCCGCCGCCGTGGCCTGTCGATTGCAACAAACATCGCCCGGTCCATCGAAGAACACCGCGACATCCGCGAAGCCGTTGCGGACGGCGACCCCGACGGGGCACGTGCGGCGGCCGAACGCCACATCACCTCGGGCTTCGCGCGGTACATGAAAATGGTCGAACAGGAAGACCAGGGCAGCGGGTAACACACCCACTGCCGCACATAAGGAAGCACAATCCGTGACAAACCCGCTCTATGACGCCTTGTTCGCACCGCGTGAGGGGAAGACCACGCCTTTCCTACACCTCGCCGACGGCACATCGCTGACCCATGCGGCGTTTCTGGAAGACGTCAATCGGACCGCCAACGCACTGGTGTCCCTTGGGGTTCGCCCCGGCGACAGGGTTGCCGTTCATATCCACAAATCGCCGCAAGCGCTGGCGCCATACGCAGCCTGTGTCAAGGAGGGGGCCCTCTTCCTACCCTAGAACCCAGCCTAATCGCCGCGTGAGCTTGACTATTTCGTGGGCGATAGTGCGGCCGCGCTGTTCGTCTGTGATCCTTCCGAGGAAGCGGACCTGACAGATATCGCCGCCGCCGCAGGGGCAACGCTCAAAACCCTGGGCGCCGATGGCACCGGTACGCTCAGCGACGTCGTGGTAAGCCGAGGCCCCGCCTTCACCCCCGTTCCACGCGAGGCTCACGACCTCGCCGCCCTTCTCTACACCTTGGGCACGACGGGCCGTTAAAAAGGCGCGATGCTGACGCAAAGGAACCTTTTGTCGAATGCCGAGGCGCTCGTCGAAACGTGGCAGTTCACCCAAGACGACACGCTTCTGCATGCCCTACCTATCTTCCACAGCCACGGCCTGTTCGTTGCGACCAACGTGATGCTTATGGCCGGTGGCGCGATGATCTTCCTACCAAAGTTCGACGCGGACACTGTTCTGTCCCGGCTGCCGGATGCGACGACGATGATGGGTGTGCCGACATTCTACACCCGGCTTCTGGACGAGCCGCGCTTTGCCAAAGACCTCGTGGCCCACATGCGCCTCTTCATCTCGGGCTCCGCCCCCTACTGGAACCCCTTAGCGATGCGCGCGGTCGCGAGTTGGCAGACCGCCTGCGCCGCGAGGTTTCGTTCGACATCGTGGGCGCGGGGGCGGATGCGCAGTGGGGATGCCTCGCGCACGCTTTTCCGGGGGCTTTCGGATATTCAAGGATCGGTGGCGGAGAGACAGGGATTCGAACCCTGGAGACGGTTTCCCGCCTACACACTTTCCAGGCGTGCGCCTTCGACCACTCGGCCACCTCTCCGTGTCGTGGGGGGATAGCCGCCTGCGCCCGCCCGTGCAAGTCCCTAGAACAACCGAAAGCTCGCCGCGAAGGGCAGATGGTCCGACACCTCTTCCTTGAACCGCTCGCGGCCCATGCCGGGGTGGCTGCTGTCGGTATCCATCGTCCAATGCATCGGAAAGAGCCGCAGCGAACCGCGGACATAGGCCCGCGAGAAGGTACGCGAGATCGCGAAGCCATCCAGTAAGTTCGCCCGCCCGCGATCAAGGATGTGACTAAACCGGTCCTGCAAATCCCAGGACGATAGGAAATCCATCACATCATCCCCACCCAGCCGATGGAAATTCGACACGTCTTGCCCAGGGATCATGTTGAAGTCGCCCATCAAAACCAACGTCCGCCGCCCCAGGGGCGGGGTGTCGCGCACCGTGGACAACCAATCACCGATCACCTGGCACTGTGTATCACGCAAGGCCTGGTCCGGTTTGTCGCGGCCCGATTTCAGGTGGACGCCCACGACAATCGCCCGCAGCTTGCCCATCTGCACATCTACCGCCAGCGCGCGGCGCCCGCTGTCGTAGTCTCCTTCAGAGCCCGGAATGAAGCGCGGGTTGTCGACCGTGACATCGGGCTTGTGCAGGAACCCGATATGCAGCGCGCTTTCGGGCTGCGGCAGAATAGTGGTGGCGTAGCTCACGCCATAGTCTTGGGCCAACCGTTCAGTCAAAACGTCGATATGGGTGATCGGCGACACCTCAACAAGGCAAACCAGATCAGCGTCTAGAAGCGCGAGCCCCTCGGCCTGCCGCCGGGCCTTCTCGCTGTCCGGTGCGATGCCCTGGCCATTGAAACTGAACCCCGCGAGGTTCCAGACAGCGAACCGTCCGATTGCGTGTTCGGCCATGGCGGGCCTCCTGCTGAAATCCGTGGCTCAAATGCCAGCAGGATAGGGGTTACTGTGCAAACGTAACAGCCACCCGGCGGTTGCGCGCGCCCTTCTTCTCGATCTTGCCGATCTTCAGCATCCCAATCTCGCCCGTCCGCGCCACATGCGTCCCGCCGCAGGGTTGCAGATCGACCCGGTCCTCGCCGTCCCCGATCCCGATAAGGCGGATCCGGCCTGCGCCGCGCGGGGGCTGGACGCTCATGGTCTTCACAAGGCTTGGGTTTGCATCCAGTTCCGCCTCAGTGATCCAATCCTCGGAGACAGCCAAATCCCGCACCGCCAGCGCGTTCAACGCCGCTTCAATCGCAAACTTATCCTCCGGCGCATCCGGCATATCGAAATCGAGCCGCCCCTTGTCGGCACTGATCGACCCGCCCGTCACAGGCAGCGGGATCACCACCGACAGAAGATGCAGCGCTGTGTGGATCCGCATGTAGCGGTACCGCGTGTCCCAATCGAGGTGCTGGGTGACCGCAGTGCCCAACGCAGGCAGCACCGCCCCCTCAGGCGGGACCAGAACGATGTCGTCGCCCTGCCCTTTCACAGTGGTCGCCACCGCCATCTCGCCCCCATCCCAGGTGATCCGGCCTGTATCGCCGGGCTGGCCGCCGCCCGTGGCATAAAACAGGCTTGCGTCCAGCACCACGCCGCCTCGGTCGGTCAGGGCCGTGACCACACCCGCCGCCTGGGTCCGATAGGCGTCGCTGCGAAACAACATCTCGGTCATCAGTCGTCTCCAAAATCGCCGCCCGCCAGCTCGGGCGAGACCGGCGGTGCGGGGGGGTGTTGCTGTGGTGTGGGCGGCGTTGTGGCCTTGGCTTCTTCGCCCCGCAGCGCCTCTGGGTTGCGCAGCCAAACGTCGCGCTGGGCAAAGGGGATCTCGATCTCCTCCTCGGTAAAGCGCCGCGCAATTTCATGGTTCATATCCGATTTCACGCTCAGCACCCAGTTCACGTCGCGCAGGATCGCCCTGATTTCAAAATCCAGACTGTCCGCGCCGAACCCCTGGAACAAGACAGCAGGGGCGGGGCTGAGCGCGACCATGGGATGCGCTTCGGCAATCTCGCGCAGGATCGCCTCAACCCTGCGGGTGTCGGTGCCATATGCCACGCCCACCGGCACGATCACCCGGCCCGTCAGGTTGCCGCGGGTCCAGTTCGTGACCGTGCCGGACACCAGATCAGCATTCGGCACGATTACATCCGTGCGGTCGAACGTCTCAATCCGGGTGGAGCGGACGGAGATATCGCGCACATAGCCCATCTGACCGCCCACCTCGATCCAGTCCCCTTCCGAGATCGGGCGCTCGATCAACAGGATGATGCCCGAGACGAAGTTCGACACGATGGTTTGCAGACCAAAGCCCACGCCCACCGCCAAAGCGCTAGCAAAGATCGCCAGGTTTGACAGGTCGATCCCTGCGGCGGTGATCGCGATGAGGCCGGCGAGGAAGATCCCGACATAACCGACGCCCGAGGTGATTGCATTGCGCCCGCCCACATCCATCCGGGTCTTGGGCAAGATCGTGGATTTCAGCGTGCCCTGAATGAACCGCGTCAGCGCATACAAGAGCAGGAAGACCACGATCACAGTGACGAAATCGATTGGCGAAATCCGCGTTTCGCCCAGCGTGACGCCCGCCAGGAACGTGGCCCACAACTCGCGCAGCTCTGCCGGGCGCACGCCCCAGATCAGCGCAAACAGCGGGGACGAGGCCAGGCCCAGAAAGAACGAGATCAAGACCGGCACCAGCGCCTCGGTCGCCTGATCGGTATCGCCCCCGAAGATCAATGCGTAGACGTCGCTGATGGGCCGATGCAGCGTGACAAGGAAGCCGATCAGGGCAAGCGAGACCGCGGCGGGAAACAGCGTGGCGCCCGCGAGTGCGGCGTATCCAATGGCCATCATGAAAGGACCGAACACACCGACCACTACCAGCGCCCGGCCCAAAAGCCGGGTCATCTTATCCCGCAGACCGTCTTGGGAAACCTCACCCTCGGTCGGGGCCTCAACTGCGACCGCGCGGATCAGAAGCCGTCCCAGTCGGTAAAGCACAAGGCCCAGCAGCACCAGAATCGGAAAACCCAAAACGGTAGATGCGTCCACGTCGTAGGGTGTCTCTCCGTCCAGAAAAAGCGCCCCGAACAGAACTGTGAGCGCCAGAACCCCGCCCATAGCGCCGGTGTAGAACCGGCCCACCTTGCGCATCCGGTCGTCAAGCCGGAACCAACTGGCCAGCCGCGTGCCCTTCGGGAAAATCCGCGAGCCCAGCCAGATTAGCCCGAAGAACAGCACGCCGGCAGGCGTCAGCGCCTCGACCACCTGCGCCCCGCGGGGGCCAAAAACGCCAGTCGACATCAGCGCGCGGGTCAACACAAACAGCCCCAGCACTGGCACGATCACCTGCGTCATCGACACGATGTAGCCTAGCGCCACACGTCCAACCGCGCCCGACCGGTCCTGAACGGCCGCCGTGATCCGCTGCATCCAGACGCGGCCGCGCAACACCAGCGCCAAAGCGATCACCAACAGAAGGATCGTCGCAGGAAGGTTTGCGCGCGCCTGCGCCAATTGGGTCTCACTGCGGAAGGCCCGCTCAAATTCGCCCCAAATGATCCCCAGCGTATCGGTCAGATGGGTGATCGCCCCGGGCCAAAGCGCAGGGTTCAAGGGCGTCGGCCCCAGATCAAGAAGCGCATCGGTCTGCCGCGCGCGCAGTGCATCGTCCAACTCGCCCACCAGCCCGTCGGCACGGTTAAACGCCTCGGTCGCCGCGCGTTGCGGTGCCAGAAGGCGCGTCAGTTGTTCGTTCAGCTCGGTTCGTCGATCCGCAATCTCCGAAGGCTCGCTCAGTCCCTCTTCCGGAACGGGCCCCAACGCGTCGATCTGGGCGCGCAGCGTGTCCAGACGGTTCTCGTGGGACGACTCTGCGGCTAGAAACTCTGTCCGCCGCGCGGCAATCGCCTCGCGCAGCGCCTCTAGCGCCGCGTCGGTTTCATCGCCCGTCTCCAGCGCCGCCTCGGCGCGTTCGGCCAACGTGTTCCACGTGTCGTAATCCGGCTCAATGATCTGTTGGGCCAGCGCGGCAACGCTAAACGCCAGCAGAAGCGCCATGCACAGAAGCGTTGCGGTCAGTCGGCGCGCCATCAATCCATGAACACGGCTGGAAGGATCCGCTCTTCGCCATCCATCCAGCGCGGCACAGGCAGACCCTTTTCGCGCAGGAAGTCCGGGTTGAAGAGCTTCGATTGATAGCGCGTGCCATAGTCGCACAGGATGGTCACCACGGTGCTGCCCGGCCCCAACTCGCGCGCCAGCTGCATCGCGCCCGCTACGTTGATGCCGGACGACCCACCCAGGCAAAGCCCTTCATGCTCCAGAAGGTCGAAAACGATAGGCAACGCCTCGCTATCGGGGATCTTGTAGCTGTAATCGGGCCTGAACCCTTCCAGGTTCGCCGTCTCACGCCCCTGCCCGATCCCTTCGGTAATCGAATTGCCCTCGGCCTTGAACGCCCCCGTGGTATAGAACGCATGGACCCCAGAGCCTTCAGGGTCGCTCAGCGCGATTTTCACGCCCTTGGGTTGCAGCGCCATGCCTACACCGGCCAGCGTACCGCCTGTGCCCACCGCACAGGTGAACCCGTTGACCCGGCCCTCAGTTGCCTCCCAAATCTCCGGCCCCGTCATCTCGATATGCGCCTGGCGGTTGGCCACGTTGTCGAACTGGTTGGCCCAGATCGCGCCATTGGGCTCGGATTGTGCGAGCCGCTCAGCCAGACGCTCGGAATAGCGCACATAGTTGTTGGGATTCTTGTAGGGCACAGCGGGCACCTGCACCAGTTCAGCGCCCGCCAGCCGCAGCATGTCCTTCTTCTCCTGGCTCTGCGTCTCGGGGATCACAATCACGCATTTGAAGCCCATGGACGCACCCACCAGCGACAGCCCGATGCCCGTATTGCCGGCCGTGCCTTCGACAATCGTGCCACCGGGCCGCAACACCCCGCGCGCCACCGCATCGCGGATGATAAACAGCGCCGCACGGTCCTTGACCGATTGGCCGGGGTTCAGAAACTCGGCCTTGCCCAGGATCTCGCACCCTGTCGCCTCGGACGCGGCGTTCAGGCGGATGAGGGGGGTGTTGCCGATGCTTTCGGACAGGTCTTTGCGAAGGGTCATGCGCGCACCTTGCGGGGAAAGGTGCGCCCTACTTAGGCCGCGCGCAAGGTGAACTCAAGCAAGGGCGGCACGGTTCAGCGCAAGCCAGTAGGCGGTCATTAACAAGGGCGTGGTCGCGACTTCCCCCGTGCGCGTCATCTCCATTAACCGCTCGAACGGGATGACGTGGGCGCGAATATCCTCTTGCTCGGTCGCCAGTCCGCCAAGCCCGGCCGCGTCATCAGGCAGATCGGCAATTCCAACAAAGGAATACAAGTACTCCGACACCGCCCCCGGCGAGGGATAGGAATTGCCACACGGGTGCAGCGTGCCCAGCGTCAGCCCCGCCTCTTCCACCGCCTCACGACGGATCGCTTGTTCGGGCGTCTCACCGGGATCAATCCGGCCCGCGATGGGTTCCAGGCACCACGGGTGCGGATCACCGCGCATATGCACGCCGTAGCGGTATTGTTCGATCAACAGCACCCGGTCGCGCACCGGATCATAGGGCACGACCGTGGTCGCATCGGCCATCAGAAACGCCTCGCGCGCGATCACCTCGCTCATCCCGCCATCGAAGCGGGGAAAGCGCAGGTCGTCCATT
>JBCBPV010000110.1:0-7228 GCA_039820585.1 Pseudomonadota bacterium | reverse complement strand
GATCGCGGATTTCGTGCTGAACCAGCCGCAATATCGCGAGGCGCAGATCCTGGTGGCGGGCGACAACTTTGGCTGCGGGTCGAGCCGGGAACATGCGCCATGGGCGCTCTTGGATTTTGGCATTCGTTGCGTGATCTCGACCAGTTTCGCCGACATCTTTTACAACAATTGCTTCAAGAACGGGATCCTGCCGATTGTGTTGCCGCAAGAGGATGTGGACAAGCTGATGGACGATGCCAGCCGGGGGGCCAATGCGATGATCACGGTGGATCTGGAAAGCCAGACGATCAAGGGCCCTGATGGGGGGACGATCAGCTTTGAGGTCGATCCGCACCGCAAGCATTGCCTGCTCAATGGGCTGGACGACATCGGGCTGACGATGGAAAAGGCGGCGTCGATTGATGCGTTCGAGGCGCAGGCGCAGGTGGCGCGGCCCTGGGTCTGACCCGGTCGTCACCGATCGAGAGATGTTTTGGGGCGTGGCCGGGCTGGCTGCGCCCTTTTTCGATCGCGCTGTGACCGCAGGACGACAGTTGTGGCCCGATTTTCGGCGACCACAACATCTTGCTGTGTCTGGGCGAAATGCCACAATCCGGGCACAAATTGATGCAATCACGCACCAGTTTCACCACGAAACCGCCTCAGTTTTTTGGTCTGGCTTAGGGAAATCTTGCTGCAGAATCTGAAAGTTGGCAGAAATTGGGCAACAATAAGGCAGCCTGCCACATTTGGTGGGACCACACAGAACACGCCGCGAGTGCGGGCCCGTTGGGCGCGCTGTTCGGCGATTGGGGCAGATAGCGGTGATTTCTCGTCTGGCAGGCGCAGCTTTGCGCGCGATTTTGGTGGTGGCGTTGATTGCAATGCCGTCTCTGATGTTGCCCGGCGTCAGCGCCGATGCGGCGCAGATCGTCGCGCTGGTCGCGATTTTCGCCGCGGCGCTGACCTTCTTCGAATATGTGTCGACCTATCCTGGCCTGGTTGAGTTTCGCGATGCCCCGCCCTTTAACCGCATCCGCTTTGGGTCGCTTTTCATCACGGTGTTCCTGCTGACGATGATCGCGCGGGGGGAGCATGATCCAACCCCGCTGAGCTATTTCTTTGAGGCGGTGGGCGCGCTGATCGGCCAGGTGATCGACTTCCCCTATAGCCCGGTGCGGCTGGTGGTTCTGATGCTGCCCGAGGATACGGGGATGGAACATCTGGCGACCGTGCGCACGGCGGCGGGCATCAGTTATCTGGTATCGCTGTTGACGCTGGCGGTGTTCCTGATCGCGTTGCGGTTCAAGGGTTGGCCGAACCGGACGGGCAAGTTCAATGTCTGGGTGAACCTGCCCACATTCGACCCCACGGCGGGCGGTGATGTGGTGGAACGGCTGGAGCGTGACGCGCGCATTAACATTGCGTTAGGGTTTCTGCTGCCATTCTTGACGCCAGCGGTGATCAAGGCGGCGTCGTCCCTGTTTGGGTCCGTGGCGCTGGACAATCCGCAGACCCTGATCTGGACGGTGGCGGCATGGGCGTTTCTTCCTGGGTCTTTGTTCATGCGCGGCATCGCCATGGGCCGGATCGCGGGCATGATCGAAGACAAGCGGCGCCAGAACATGGCCGCGGCGCATCAGGATGGCTTGCTGCCGGTCTGATCGCTTGTCTGGCTGGCCCTGCGGCGGCTGAGCCTTTTCGCATAGCGACCTATAACACTGAGCTTGGCCGGGATGGGCCAGGGCTGCTGTTGCGTGATATCCTGAGCGGGGAGGATGCCGATGTTCTGTCGGTGGGCGGTGTCATTGCCGAGGTGGCGCCGGATGTTCTGGTGCTGCAGGGGTTTGACCATGACCACGGGTTGGTGGCGCTGGGCGCGTTTGCCGATCACCTTGCCAGTCTTGGCCTGTCCTATCCGCACCGTGTCGCGCTTGCGCCGAATTCGGGCATGGCGACGGGGATTGATCTGGATGGCGATGGGCGGTTGGGGGAGCCTGAGGATGCGCAAGGGTTTGGCTGGTTTGCAGGGGCAGGTGGCATGGCGGTTCTGGCGCGGGTGCCGGTGCTGGGCGTGCGGGACTTCTCGCACCTTCTGTGGGCCGATCTTCCCGGCAATCTGATCGCGGCGGATACGCTGCCTGCGGGGGCGGGCGCGGTGCAGCGGTTGTCATCGCATGGGCATTGGGTGGTGACGTTTGAGGGGCCTGGCGGTGTGCCCTTTGATCTGTGGACCTACTTTGCCACCCCGCCGGTGTTCGACGGGCCCGAGGATCGCAATGGGCGGCGCAACCATGATGAGACGGCGTTTTGGCTGCGCTACCTGGAGGGGGCGTTTGGCGCTGTGCCAGAGGGGCCCTTTGTGCTGGCAGGCGATGCCAACCTGGATCCCGCAGATGGCGATGGGCGCGGGGCGGCGATGCGGGCGCTTCTGACCCATGCGCGCGTGCAAGACCCCGCGCCGCGCAGTGACCGGGCGGTTGCGGCCGCGGCTGCTGAGGCCGGGGCCAATGCCGGGCACCGGGGCGACCCCGCGCTGGATACAGCGAACTGGTCGGACGTGCCTGGGCCGGGGAACCTGCGGGTTGACTATGTGCTGCCCTCGCGGGAGTGGCAGGTGGTGGGGGCCGGCGTGGTGTGGCCGACCCCCGAGGCGTCAGGCGGCGACGGAGATCACGGTTCGCGCCATGGCCTGGTCTGGGCGGATCTGGTCTTGCAGGGCACGCCCTAGCGCGACCTCCACGGGCGTCTCGACGAAGTTCGGCAGAAGCGTGTGGAACGCGGCCCCGTCCAGGCGATGCGGCATGTGCCAGAGATAGCGCATTTCCAACAGGGCAGAGGCCATCTTCCACACCGGCCGGGCGAGTTGCAGGGGCAGCCAGCTCATCTGATGGGGTGTTACCGTGCGGCCCAGGGTAAAGTCGATGGATTGCGCCAGTTCTGCGCCGGTGAGCGTGTAGCCCGGGAAGGACACATCGGTGAACACACCCAGCTCATCGCGTTTGGCGGCCAGTGCAGCGGCGGCGCGGGCCAGATCGGGCAGGTAGGCCCAGGCATGGGCCGCATCGAGCGGGCCGGGGTAAGAGATCTTGCCCTTGCAGATCTGCGGCGTGATCACCTTGTCGAACCAGTTGCCCGATGCCTCGGTGTCGATGAAATCGCCCGCGCGCAGGAGGATCGTCTGCACGCCCGAGGCGCGGTAGGCCGCCTCCATCTCTATCCGTATCCGCCCGAGCGGATTGGTGGCCGCGTGGGGCGTGGCGGGTGTCAGGACCGGGGGTGCGTCGGGGCCGTAGACATAGACATTGCCGGGGATCACGACCGTGCAGCGGTTGGTGCGGGCCGCGTCGATCACCTGTTGCGTCAAGGCGGGAACATCCGCGGCCCAGTCGGTGTAAGCGGGGTTCCAGCCATTGACGATCACATCCTGGCCGTGGGCGGCGGTGGTCAGGTCATCGGTGGCTCGGTCGAACAGCGTGACGCGCCAGCCGGCGTTCCAAAAGGCTTCGGCGGCGTTCCGGCCGAAACGGCCATTTGCGCCAAGGATAAGTGCGTTTCCATGCATGGGGTCAATCCGTAACAGGGGTCAATGCGCCGCAAGATACCTATTCTTGTCTGAGGATGAATTGGCGAAACATGCAGGTGTGGTATTCACAGGTGAATGGCTACCACCTTTGATTCCCTCGACTGGTCCCTGGTCCGCGCCTTCCTGGCGGTGGCAGAGACCGGATCGCTGTCGGCGGCGGCGCGGCAACTGGGCGCCAGTCAGCCGACGATTGGGCGTCAGGTGCAGGCGATGGAAGACGCGGTTGGCGTTTCGCTGTTCAACCGTCAGGCGCGGGGCATGGCGCTGACCGAGATGGGGGTCGCGCTGTTGGAACCGGCCCGCGCGATGCGCGATGCGGCGGGCGCGCTCGCGCTGACGGCGGCGGGTGCGTCTGATACGATGTCGGGCACGGTGCGCGTGACCGCCAGCATCTTTGCCTCGCACCACATACTGCCGTCGTTGATTGCCGATGTGCGGCTGGCCGAGCCCGATATCGCCATCGAACTGGCGCCCTCGGATCAGACCGAGAACCTGTTGTTCCGCGAGGCGGATATTGCGGTGCGGATGTACCGGCCCACCCAGCTGGACGTGATCACCCGGCACATCGGGGATCTGCAGCTGGGGTTGTTCGGCACGCGCAGTTTTCTGCAACGCTATGGCCGCCCCACATGCCGGGCCGATCTCGAACGGATCCCGTTCGTGGGGTACGACCGGAACGAACGCATCATCCGCGGGTTCCGCGAAGGTGGCTGGGACGTTGGCCGCGATTTCTTTGGTGTGCGCTGCGACAGCCACAGCGTGTACTGGGAACTGGTGCGCGCGGGCTGCGGTCTGGGGTTTTCTTCCCGTCTGGTCGCCGGGCGCGATCCCGAAATAGAAGAGGTCGATCTGGGCATCCCGATCCCCCCGCTGGAGGTGTGGCTGACCGCGCATGAGGCGATGCGCCGAACCCGGCGCGTGCAGCGGGTCTATCAACTGTTAGGGGATGCGTTGACGCGCGCGATTTCTTGACCCTTCCGGGGCGACCGGCTAGAGCGTTTCCGGCAATCACGGAACCGTCTTTCGCTGCCTCTCGCCGATGGCTCGAACGCAAAAGACGGTGTCTGTTTCAAACGAAGCCGGAACCGCACCACGCGGAGCGAAACACCGACAGCCAAAGGATTTCCGCCATGACCACGCCCTCTCTTCTGATCCTTGCAGGCGATGGAATCGGGCCTGAGGTTATGGCCGAAGTGCGCAAGGTGATCGACTGGTACGGGGCCAAGCGGAACATGCCGTTTGACGTGGCCGAGGGGTTGGTGGGCGGCGCGGCCTATGACGCGCATGGCACGCCCCTGACCGATGAGATGATGGCCCATGCGCAAGAGGTCGATGCCGTGCTTTTGGGCGCCGTGGGCGGGCCGAAATACGATGTGCTCGATTTCAGTGTGAAGCCCGAGCGGGGGCTTTTGCGGTTGCGCAAGGAGATGGACCTGTATTCCAACCTGCGGCCTGCGCAGTGCTTTGACGCGTTGGCGGATTTCTCGTCGCTGAAAAAGGACGTGGTGGCGGGACTCGATATCATGATCGTGCGCGAGCTGACCTCTGGCGTGTACTTTGGCGAGCCGAGGGGGATCATCAAGGAAGGCAATGAGCGGGTGGGCATCAACACCCAACGCTATACCGAAAGTGAAATTGCGCGGGTGGCGCGGTCGGCGTTCGAGCTGGCGCGGCGGCGGTCGAACAAGGTGTGTTCGATGGAAAAGGCCAATGTGATGGAGTCGGGCATTCTGTGGCGCGAGGTCGTGCAGGAAGTGCATGACGCAGAGTACGCGGATGTCGAGTTGAGCCATATGTATGCCGATGCCGGTGCGATGCAGCTGACCCGTTGGCCCAAGCAGTTCGACGTGATCGTGACGGATAACCTGTTTGGCGATCTGCTGTCGGATCTGGCGGCGATGCTGACGGGCTCTCTGGGCATGCTGCCGTCTGCGTCCTTGGGCGCCCCGATGGCCAATGGTCGGCCAAAGGCGCTGTACGAGCCGGTGCATGGCTCGGCCCCTGACATTGCCGGTCAGGGCAAGGCGAACCCGATCGCCTGCATCCTGTCGTTTGCGATGGCGCTGCGGTATTCGTTCGATCAGGGCGATGAGGCGGCGCGCCTGGAAGCGGCGGTGGAGACGGTGCTGGCCGATGGGCTGCGCACGGCGGATCTCTTGGGGGCGGACGATCAGAACTTTGTCAGCACGGGCGAGATGGGGGACGCGATCGTGGGGGCGTTGGAGGCGTCTCTTTAAGTCGCGGCCTGGACGCGTAACACCGTGTTGGAGCAGTGTCGGGAGGAAAAGACCAGTGAATGGGTCCGACCCAGTGCGGGGGTCTTCCTGTTGCGATCTTGGCCAAACCTCTCTGAGCCAGGCGTATGGTTTCGCCATCGCCCATGCAGTAACCTGATAACAGGGTTGCACAGTTAGGGCTTGTTGGCCCGACCAAAGCCCGCTTTGGGTTATGGACCTCTGATCTGATCTGACCGATGACGGAAACTGGAAAATCCAGCGCCAAGGGCGCGCTTTTGGGCCTGACGGCCTTTGCGTTGTTTGCGACCCATGATGTGGTCGTGAAGACGCTTGGCGCGAGCTATGCGACCTTTCAGATCATCTTCTTCAGTGTGCTGTTGTCCTTCCCGCTGGTGGTTCTGATGCTGATGCGCGATGGGACCAGCGGCACCCTGATCCCGCGCCATCCCTGGTGGACGGCGGCGCGCACGGTGGCGGCGATCGTCACCGGCAGCGCGGCGTTTTTTGCCTTTACGGTTCTGCCGCTGGCGCAGGTCTATGCGATCCTGTTCGCAGCCCCTTTGATCATCACGGTCCTGTCGATCCCGATCCTGGGCGAAAAGGTCGGCCCCCATCGCTGGGGCGCGGTCATTGTCGGGTTGATCGGGGTGCTGGTGGTGCTGCGGCCCGGCGCGGTGCCGTTGGGGCCCGGGCATCTGGCGGCGTTAGTGGCGGCGGTGTCGGGTGCGCTGGCATCGACCATCGTGCGCAAGATCGGGCGGGATGAACGCAGCGCGGTGCTGCTTTTGTACCCGATGATGGCGAACTTCATCGTGATGGCGTCGATCCTGCCGTTTGTGTATCAGCCGATGCCCATCGAACATATCGGGCTGGTGGCGATCATGGCGACACTGGCCTTCGTGGCCGGTCTGGCCCTGATCGCGGCGTACAAGGCAGCGGATGCGGCGGTGGTGGCCCCGATGCAGTATTCGCAGATCATCTGGGCGGCGATCTTCGGGCTGGTGTTTTTTGATGAGTTGCCCGATCTGATGACCGGCCTGGGCGCGGGGATCGTGATCGCAAGTGGCCTCTACATCGTGCTGCGCGAGGCGTTCGGCGGCCAGTCCAGCAACACCCCCGTTCTGCAATCGCGCAGCCGGCCCGAGACGGGCACCTCGCCGCGCACCTTGCGGGGGTTGCCGGGCCGGGGATCGGGGCGCTTCCACGTGCCCCCGCCCCTTGCCAAAACCGACGGGAGCAATTAGGTCGCGCGGCACGGTCGGAGTGTAGCTCAGCCTGGTAGAGCACTGTCTTCGGGAGGCTGGGGTCTTGAGTTCGAATCTCGCTACTCCTTAAAAATAGTTCTGAGTCTGAACGATTCATTTCCCTAGAATTTTCCCAATTTCTTACTCTGGCATTCGGAACTCACGACCTTGGCAGGTTCGTT
>JBCBPV010000109.1:0-7269 GCA_039820585.1 Pseudomonadota bacterium | reverse complement strand
GCGTTGAGGTCGCTGTGGGGTAACTCCCGTGGAAGTTCGAGTCTTCTCGACCGCACCAGTCGCCCAGCGCCAGGGCCGCTAAAGCTGACTCGCCAACCCCGACATCGTTGCTTGAAATTGTCGGGATATCGCCTCTCGCTGTACATGCCGTCCCGACTGCACGACATGCCGCCCAGCGCTCCAGACATCGGTGATACAGTCCTGCCCGTGCCCTCCAAACACCAGCGTGTCTAGCAAGGTGTCGCCCAAGCGTCCGCACGCCCACATGTTGTCTGTTGAAATTCCCAGGATATCGGCCCAGGCGCCGACCTCAAGCACGCCGCTGAACCGGCCTGCGGCCTGTGCGCCGCCACGTGCGGCCTCGTCCAACAGCCTGCGGCCGGTTGAGATATCCGACGTCGCAAGGGCTGCACGGCCTCGGTCGCGCAGGCGTTGGGAGTACTCTAGCGTGCGCAATTCCTCGAAAAGCGCGATATGGACGTTGGAGTCCGATCCGAACCCGATCCGCCCGCCTGCGCCGAGGTAGCCCGTGCCATTGAAGATGCCGTCGCCCAGATTGGATTCGGTGATCGGGCAGAGGCCTGCGATGGCGCCCGAATGTGCCAGCTGCGTGGTCTCCGACGTGGTCAGGTGGGTGCAGTGGATCAGGCACCAGCGCTCGTCAATCGCATAGTGCTCCAGCAACCATTCCGCCGGGCGCGCGCCAAGATGCGCCTGAACTTCCTCGATCTCGGCGGTTTGCTCTGACAGATGCATGTGAGTTGGGCCTGGGGGTGCAAGGGACAGCGCCGCGTCGATACCCGCCGCATCCACTGCGCGCAGGGAGTGTGGGGCCACGCCAATGGCGAAGTCGGCGGGGCCATCGGCAACAGCAGCGCTTGCCCCATCGTATAGCGCGGCAAAGCTATCCGGCGTGGACCCGAACCGTTGTTGACCGCCCTCAAGCGCCCGCCCATCACATCCACCGAACTGATAGAGCACCGGAAGATGCGTGAGACCAATCCCGACGGCCTGCGCCGCTGCGATGTGGCGTAGGGACAGTTCAGACGGCTCGTCATAGGGCACGCCCCCGACGCCATGGTGGAGGTAGTGAAACTCTACGGCGGCACCATAGCCCGCTTCCAGCATTTCCATGAACACTTGCGCGGCAATTGCCTCGATCTGATCGGGGGTCAACTGATCGAGGAACCGGTACATCAGGCGGCGCCAAGTCCAGAAACTGTCGGTCGGATCGGGGCCGCGCATCTCGGTGAGCCCTGCCATCGCGCGTTGAAAGCTATGGCTGTGCAGATTGGTGGGGGCGGGCAGGGCAACGTCGATCTGGTGGTCGGTGGGATTCGTGGCTGGACCGATGGCAGCTATGCGCCCATCGGCGCCAATCGCAATCTGGATATCGGTCTGCCAGCCCTTGCCGGTAAGGGTCTGCCGAGTGGTCACATATTGCATGGGCAGACCTCGATTGACTTTTAACTGGGGTCACATTCTGTTGATCGCATATACAAATCAAGGACTCCCGCGGTGGAGAAGACCCTAATCACCGACATAACACTTGCTACTATGGCCCCGGGCTCTGCGCCATACGGGTTATGTCAGCACGCAGCGGTGGCTATTGATTCGGGAATGGTTCAGTGGGCCGGTCTGTTGGCCGACTGCCCGGCGGAGCATGCCGGATGGCGGCGTTGGGCCATGGACGGGCGATTGGTGACGCCGGGGCTGATTGATTGTCACACGCATCTGGTCCATGGCGGCAACCGAGCGGGTGAGTTCGAGATGCGCCTCAACGGCAAGAGCTATGAAGAGATCTCCCGAGCGGGCGGGGGCATCGTATCCACGGTGACAGCGACGCGCGCGGCGAGCCAAGAGTCTCTGGTGGCTAGCGCTCTCCGACGGGTCGATGCCTTGAGGGCCGATGGGGTGACGACGGTTGAGATCAAGTCGGGCTATGGCTTGGATCAGGAAACCGAATTGAAGATGTTGCGCGCGGCCCGCGCGGTGGGCGAGGCGTGCCCCGTTGCGGTGCGGACCAGTTTCCTTGGGGCGCATGCGGTGCCTGCTGGGATGGATGCAGATGCGTATATCGAAGCGATTTGCCTGCCTGCGCTTCGTGCTGCAACAAAGGCTGGCCTCGTCGACGCGGTGGATGGGTTTTGCGAAGGGATCGCGTTTGATACTGCGCAGATCGAGCGGGTGTTTGACGCTGCGGTGGCGCTGGGATTGCCAGTGAAGCTGCATGCCGAACAGCTCAGTCACATCGGCGGCACGGCGCTGGCGGCGCGGTATGGGGCGTTGTCGGCGGATCATGTGGAGTATGCCACCGATGCGGATGCGCGGGCTTTGGCTGCGGCGGGCAGTGTCGCGGTTCTTTTGCCCGGGGCATTCTATACCTTGCGCGAGACGCAGCAGCCGCCAGTTTCTGCGTTCCGCGCGCATGGGGTGCCGATGGCAGTGGCGACAGACTGGAACCCCGGCAGCTCGCCGCTTGGGTCGCTCTTGTTGGCCATGAACATGGCCTGCACACTGTTTGGCTTGACCCCGGAAGAGGCGTTGGCCGGTACGACGCGCAACGCCGCCCGCGCGCTGGGCCTGTCGGACCGGGGCATGATCGCGCCGGGGATGCGGGCGGATCTGGCGGTTTGGGACGTGGAGCAGCCTGCGGAGCTGTCCTATCGCATTGGTGCCTCACCCCTGCATGACGTGATCTACGGAGGCGGCGCATGAGCCTTGTCCTGCATCCCGGCGACACACCGCTCGACACGTTAGAAGCGGTTTGGCGTGGAGCCGAGGCCCCGGTGCTGGACCCCGATGCACGGGCGCAGGTAGAGGCCGCAGAAGAGATCGTGCGCCAGGCGGCAGCGGGCGAAGCGGCGGTCTATGGCGTAAACACGGGCTTCGGGAAGCTGGCATCGGTCAAGATCCCCGCACATGATACCGAGCTTTTGCAGCACAACCTGATTGTCTCGCATTGCTGCGGGGTGGGGGCGCCTTTGGACGCGCCTACCGTGCGGCTGATGATGACGCTCAAACTGTTGTCGCTGGGGCGGGGTGCCTCAGGGGTCCGCTGGGCCACCTGTGCGCAGATCGAGGCGATGCTGGCCGCCGATGTGCTGCCTGTGGTGCCAAGCCAGGGCTCGGTCGGCGCGTCGGGTGATCTGGCCCCGCTGGCGCATATGACCGCGGCGATGATCGGTGAGGGCGACGCGGTGTTTGAGGGCACGACTATGCCCGCGGCGCAGGCGTTGGAGCGGGCCGGGCTGGTTCCCATCGTGCTGGGCCCGAAAGAGGGGCTGGCGCTGATCAACGGAACGCAGTTCTCCACCGCCTGCGCGCTGGCGGCACTGTTTGAGACCTGGCGGTTGGTGGACGCTTGTGTGGTGACTGCGGCCCTGTCCACAGACGCGATCATGGGGTCCACTGCGCCTCTACGTAGCGCGATCCATGATTTGCGCGGGCATGCGGGGCAGATCGACGTCGCCAAGACGATGCGCGATCTGATGGCGGGCAGCGAAATCCGGGAAAGCCACCGCGATGGCGATACGCGGGTGCAAGATCCCTATTGCATCCGGTGCCAGCCGCAGGTCACCGGGGCCGCGCTGGACCTGATCCGCTTTGCCGAGCGGACCCTGACTGTGGAGGCAAATGCGGTCACAGACAACCCGCTGGTGGTGGCTGAGGATCAGGCGATTTTCTCTGGCGGGAATTTCCACGCCGAACCAGTGGCGTTTGCTGCTGATATCCTGGCGCTTGCTCTGTCCGAGATCGGGGCCATCGCTCAGCGGCGGGTGGCGTTGATGGTCGACCCGACGTTGTCTTTTGATTTGCCGCCCTTCCTGACGCCAGAACCCGGTCTGAACTCGGGCCTGATGATCGCCGAGGTGACGACGGCCGCGTTGATGAGCGAGAACAAACATATTGCGCAGCCCTGTTCCACCGACAGCACCCCCACATCTGCCAATCAGGAAGATCATGTCAGCATGGCCGCCCACGCCGCGCTGCGGTTGCGGAAGATGACGGCGAACCTGTCGGTGATCCTTGGTGTTGAGGCAATGTGCGCGGCCCAGGGGATCGAGGCGCGGGCACCGCTTCAGACATCGGCACCTCTGGCCGCGGCGCTGGCGGCGTTGCGGGTGCGGGTGGCGCCTTTGGGCGCGGATCGGTACATGGCTGGGGATATCGAGGCGGCAGCCGCCTTGATCCTTGGCGGCGATCTGGCCGGGGCGGCAGGCGCCAAGGTGACGCCCTGATGGAGATTGAGGTTCGCCGGGGCAACAGCCCGCTGGTTCTAGGCCTTCCGCATACGGGAACCTGGCTGCCTGAAGATGTGGCGCGCGATCTTAATGATCGGGGCAGGGCGCTGGCCGACACGGATTGGCATGTGGACCGCCTCTATGCCGATCTGGTCGATGATGTGACCACAGTGCGCACGCTGGTGCATCGTTATGTGATCGACGTGAACCGGGATCCAACGGGGATCAGCCTCTATCCTGGCCAGAACACCACCGCACTGTGTCCTGAGACCGATTTCGACGGATATCCGATCTATCACGAGGGAGGCACACCGAATGCGGGCACAATCGCCGACCGCACCGAACGCTACCACGCGCCGTATCATATGGCATTGTCCGAGGAATTGAACCGCGTTCGCGCCGCCCACGGGTTTGCGGTGCTATACGATTGCCACTCGATCCGCTCCAACGTGCCGTATCTCTTCGACGGCACGCTGCCTGATTTCAACATCGGCACCAACAATGGCACGACCTGTGCGCCTTCCATCAGCGCTTTGACAGCAGAGCTTTGCGCCACCGCGGAAGGGTATACATTCGTCGTGAACGGCCGCTTCAAAGGCGGCTGGACCACGCGCCATTACGGGCGCCCGGACGCAGGGTTCCACGCGATCCAGATGGAACTGGCACAGTCCACTTACATGGATGAGGCCCCGCCCTGGACCTATCGCGATGAAAAGGCCAATGCCCTGCGCCGTCATCTGCGCACACTTCTCGACACCCTACGCGACTGGAGGCCGACATGACCGACCCGCGCAAGAACACCCGTGACGTCTATCCGCCCACCGGGCCAGAGATCACCGCCAAGTCCTGGCAGACCGAGGCCGCGATGCGGATGCTGATGAACAACTTGCATCCGGATGTGGCCGAGAACCCCCATGAACTGGTGGTCTATGGCGGGATCGGGCGGGCGGCGCGGACGTGGCGGGATTTCGATCTGATCGTTGATGGCCTGAAAAGCCTCGAAGCCGACGAAACGCTGATCGTGCAATCGGGCAAGCCGGTGGCGATCATCCGCACGCACGCCGATGCGCCGCGGGTCCTTATCGCCAACTCGAACCTCGTGCCGCATTGGGCGACGTGGGATCACTTCAACGAACTCGATAAGCGCGGGCTCGCGATGTACGGGCAGATGACCGCCGGTTCGTGGATCTATATCGGGACGCAAGGCATCGTGCAGGGCACATATGAAACCTTTGCCGAGGCCGGGCGTCAGCATTACGACGGCTCTCTGAAAGGGCGCTGGATCCTGACCGGGGGCCTTGGCGGCATGGGCGGGGCGCAACCGCTGGCGGCGGTCATGGCCGGGGCCTGTTGTCTGGCGGTCGAGTGCAATCCCGACAGCATCGATTTTCGCCTGCGCACCCGCTACGTGGATGAAAAGACTGACAGTCTGGATGAAGCGCTGGCGATGATCGACCGCTGGACCAAGGCGGGAGAGGCGAAATCGGTAGGCCTTCTTGGCAACGCCGCTGATGTCTTCCCCGAGCTTTTCCGGCGCGGTGTGCGGCCCGATCTGGTAACGGATCAGACCAGCGCCCATGACCCGCTTAACGGCTATCTACCGCAGGGATGGACCCTGGCCGAGTGGCGCGACAAACGCGAGCGCGCGCCCAAGGAGGTTGAGGCTGCTGCGCGTGCGTCAATGAAAGCCCATGTCGCGGCGATGGTGGATTTCTGGAACGGCGGCGTGCCAACGCTGGACTATGGCAACAATATTCGCCAGGTCGCGCTGGACGAGGGGCTGGAGAATGCGTTTGCCTTCCCCGGTTTTGTGCCTGCCTACATCCGACCGCTATTCTGCAAAGGGATCGGTCCGTTCCGCTGGGTCGCACTGTCGGGCGACCCCGAAGACATCTACAAAACCGATGCCAAGATGAAGGAGCTATTTCCCGACAACGCGCATCTACACACATGGCTCGACATGGCGCGCGAACGGATTGCGTTTCAGGGCTTGCCCGCGCGGATCTGCTGGATCGGGTTGGGGGATCGGCATCGCGCAGGGTTGGCCTTCAACGAAATGGTCGCCTCGGGCGAGTTGTCGGCCCCGGTGGTGATCGGGCGTGATCATCTGGACAGTGGCTCGGTCGCCTCGCCCAACCGGGAAACCGAGGCGATGAAGGACGGATCGGACGCGGTATCGGACTGGCCGCTTTTGAACGCGCTGATCAATACCGCATCAGGGGCCACATGGGTCAGCCTGCATCACGGCGGTGGCGTGGGCATGGGCTTTTCCCAACACGCGGGCGTGGTGATTTGCGCGGACGGCACGCCGGAAGCAGCTACACGATTGGAGCGTGTATTGTGGAACGACCCGGCCTCGGGTGTGTGGCGGCATGCGGATGCGGGATACGAGACGGCGATTGAGTGCGCACGGGTGCAGGGGCTGCGGTTGCCGGGGATCCTGGGCTAAACCGTTGGCGTCCTGGCCAAAGGTCTGTGCACAACCTGCCCATTCTCTGGGCGTGGATGCGGGGGGGCCCAGGCAGTCACCAAAAGGTTATTGCATATGAGGCGCATTCGTTGACATAGAACGTTATGTCAACCACGCTTCTGTCAGAACTTTTTTTCGGGAGTGACTGGGGGATGCGGAAACGGCTGGTGTTGCTAAGCCTTCTGTTTCTCGCTGGGTGCGGTCAAAGCAATTACTCTTGGGGCTGGTACGCTGTACTTCCACTCACGGAACAGGGCACCACCAACCTCAAGTTTTTGCTCGGCGGGGCGTGGTTGACCGTTGTCATCTCGGTCATCTCTATAACATTCTCGGTGATCCTTGGGATGATCGTGTCACTGGGCGCGCTGTCGGATAACCGCATCTTGCGTGGCGCAAACCGGGTCTATGTCGAGGTCTTTCGCTCGATCCCGATACTGGTGATGATACTGTGGGTCTATTACGGTCTGCCAGTGATCCTCGGGGTCAGTCTCAACCCCTTTGCCGCGGGCGTCGTCGCGCTGGTCCTGTGCGATAGCGCGTTTCAGGCCGAGATCT
>JBCBPV010000108.1:0-7322 GCA_039820585.1 Pseudomonadota bacterium | reverse complement strand
CGGCCCCGGCATGATGGCGCATCACCGCCTCGGCCGTGGGTGAGCGGCAGATATTGCCAAGGCAGACAAACAGGAGTGTGGTGGTCATGGGCGGCCCTTTCGGCCACGGTGATAGCGGAGAAAGGGTGCCATGGAAAAGATCGTGATCCTGACGGGCGCGGGGATATCGGCGGAAAGCGGGCTGGGCACGTTTCGCGATGTGGGCGGGGTGTGGGACCAGTATGATCTGGAAGAGGTCGCCACGCCCGAAGGTTACGCGCGCAATCCCGCCCTGGTGCATGATTTCTACAACGCGCGGCGGGCCAATTGCCTGGGCGCGGCCCCCAATGCCGCGCATCACGCGCTCGCGCAGTTGGAGGCGGCGTGGCCGGGCATGGTGACAATCGTGACCCAGAATATCGACGACCTGCATGAACGCGCGGGCAACACAGCGGTGATCCACATGCATGGAGAGCTGTTGCGCGCGCTGTGCGGCAGTTGCGGCCATCGCTGGGAAGCGCCTGCGGCGATGGACACCGCCACCCCCTGCCCCAGTTGCGGGGCCACCGCCGCACGGCCTGATGTGGTGTGGTTTGGCGAGATCCCCTATCACATGGACCGGATCGAGACGCTGTTGGCCGAGGCGGAGCTGTTCGTGGCCATCGGCACCTCTGGCACCGTCTACCCCGCCGCGGGCTTCGTGGCCGAGGCGCGGCGCGGGGGCGCGCGCACGCTGGAGATGTCTTTGGAGCCTTCGGAGGTCTCGGCCTATTTCGACGCGGTGGTTTCCGGCCCTGCGAGCGAGGTGGTGGTGGATTGGGTGGCGGGGCTGATCGACGGGCCTTGATCACCGAGTTCTGATCGGAAGTTTATTGGCGCTATCCGGCATTTGCCCCGACACTTCGCGCATATCGTCCCCGCGCGAAAGGTTTCGTCATGGTCACACGTCTTTGTACCTCTGCCCGCCTGTTCCTTGCCGCCCTGGTCATTGCTCCGATGGCCTTGCTTGTGCCTGCCTGGGCGCAGAACGCCCTGCCCGATTATGCGATTGAACAGTTCGGCACGCCGCCTGCGATCCCCGATGGTGATCTGTCCGAAGGCGTGAAGATCGCGGTGGACATGGCGTTTGTGAACAGCGCGACCCAGTCCACCTGGGGCCGCGACCAGTCGCTCGCGTTGGCAGAGGTCGCCGCCTCGGGCGATCCGCGCCTGGCGTGGATCGTCGCCGATCTGATGCGCTTTTCATCGGGCCGGCAGCTGAACGCCGAGTTGGCGGCGGCCGCTGCCACGCTTCTGGGGATCGAAGAGCCGCGCCAGAACCAGTGGGGCGTCATCACCGATTATCTGATTGCGTGGGATATTCCGGCGCCACCCGATTACCTGCCGGTCAAACGCGCGATCTTTACCAGCCTGGTCCCCGGCTGGCAGGGGATCTTTGTGGAGGGTGAGATTGACTGGCGCCATGTGTCCTGGGGCGGGGTTCTGATTGATGACCGGCCCTTTGACACCACCGACGACCGCTGCAACTGCATCCCCGCCGCCGACAATCCGCCGGTGACCAGCGCCGATGAGGCCACCTGGCTTGACGATGACGACATTGTCTTCGGGATCGAGATCAATGGCGAGGCGCGCGCCTATCCCCGGCAGATCATGGAAGTGCGCGAGATGGTGAACGACACGCTGGGCGGGCGCGATCTGGGCATTCCCTATTGCACGCTGTGCGGGGCGGCGCAGGCCTATTTCACCGACCGGATGCCTGAGGGGGTGGAACGGCCGGTGCTGCGCACCTCTGGCCTGCTGATCCGGTCGAACAAGGTGATGTACGACATCCGCACCTTCTCGGTCTTCGATACGTTTCTGGGGAACGCGGTGACGGGACCACTGGCCGAACGCGGGCTGCAGCTGGAACAGGCCACGGTGATCACCACTGACTGGGCCAGTTGGAAGGCCGCGCATCCCGACACCACGGTGTTGGAGGAGCGCCTGGCCCTTGGCCGCGATTTCGATTTCCGCAATGGGCGCGATGCCGATGGGCCGATCTTCCCGGTGGGCGATGTGGACCCGCGCTTGTCGGTGCATGAGGATGTGATCGGCGTGGTCACGGCGTCGGGCACGCCCATCGCGTTTCAGCGCAGTGCGGCGCTGGTGGCGTTGAAGGAAGGTCAGGAGATCGCGTTTGAGAATGTGCGGTTGGAGCTGGATGGTGGCGGCATTCGCGCGGTGGATGCGGATGGGACCGACCTTGGCAGCCATCAGGCGTTCTGGTTCGCGTGGTCGCAGTTTCATCCGGGCACGGCGCTCTGGGCGGGCTGACCGCCCAGAGCTTTGTCGCATCTAGTTGGTTGCGTGCCCGTCATGGACCATGGGCCTGCGGTTCAGGTCCACGGGAATGTCGACCGTGATATCGCCCGCCTGCTCAAACGTCAGCGTGACCTCGACGGTTTCGCCATCCACAAAGGGCCCCGTCAGCCCCATGAACATCACGTGATCGCCGCCGCGCATCAGCATGGCTGTGCCACCTGCTGGCACGGCGATCCCGTCTTCGACCTCGATCATCCGCATCACGCCGTTGGCGTCTTCGAGATGGGTGTGCAGTTCGACACGTTCCGACACTTCTGATGTTGCGGCGATCAGCCGGTCGTCGGTGTCGGACATGTTCTTGATCGCCATGAACGCCGCACCCGATTTGGCTGTGGGACTGGAGGCGCGGGCATAGGGGTCTTCGATCATGATGTCTGCAGCCAAGGCGGGCAGGGCGATAAAGGCGGCCAAGGTGCTGGCGCCGAGAAGCGATTTGAACGACATGGGGTGCGTCCTTCCTGTCAGATGTCTGGATTTTGGTGGTCTGGGCTCAGACAGGCCGGGGCGGCGCCCGCGCGCCGGGGCCATAGGGCGTGACGCTGGCCCCGTCCCAGGCTGCAGCGCGCACCAGATAGGCTTGCGTTTCCACCATGCCTGCACCCGCGGGCGCCGTGGGCGCGGGAACTGTGGCCAGAAGTTTCAGCACACAGTCGGGGCAAAGATGCGGTGCGCCCGTTGGGGCGCCATCGGCATCGGTGTAGACGATCATCAGCCCGTGACCGGAACAGATCACGATCTGCCCGGTGGCGTCGGCCTGGCCGCGCACGGCGCCCACGGCCACGCTGGTCACAGCCAGCATCAGGGCGAGCGTCAGGCCCGCAAGGGTGGAGAACCGCACAGTCATCGCGTCTCAGTTAGGCGGACCGCGCCCGACCCACCAAGCGACAATTCGCAGCATCGGCAAATGCGGACGCAATTCCTGACCGAGGGTTCTTGCCCCGATCCCAAGGGACACTTTCGGGAAAACCGGCGAGGTGCGGACGGTCGCGGCAGAAAACACTTGGTCGCGCGCGCCGGCGCCTGTATCCACCGCCACTTGGCAATCGCAATTGATGGAGGGTGTCATGGCACGTCGTATCAAACCCGAAGATCGCGCCTCCTTTTGAGGTCATCTCAAAGCGGCGCAAGTCGTACCCGTCAGAGACACATGTGAAAACCGGCGCGCAAACGGTGCGCGGGCGATGTTGAGCTTCACGAAAAGCTTGGGCGCAATGATCCGTGCCCCTGCGGCTCGGGCAGGCGGTACAAGCGGTGCTGTCTCAAGAGCGGACGGTATGACGGCAGCATTCGGGATGACTACTTTCAGAGAGCGCCGGTAACCCGGCGCTCCGCCCTCGCCCTGTCACACACCGGCAAGGGTCGGGATGCCACCGGCCCATAAACGCGAAAACCCGCCACACAGGGCGGGTTTCGGCGTTCAGACCCGCAAAAGGCGATCAGGCGGCGGCCTGGGCCTTGGCGATGTCTTTCTTGATCTTCAGCGCGGCAGAGGACAGATCGCCATCCTTGGCCTTGGCCAGGAACGCATCCAGGCCCCCGCGGTGATCGACCGTGCGCAGCGCCGAGGCCGATACCTTCAGCTTGAATGTGCGGCCCAGCGTTTCCGACATCAGGCTGACATCGTTGAGGTTCGGCAGGAACCGGCGCTTGGTCTTGTTGTTGGCGTGGCTGACATTGTTGCCAACCATCGGCCCTTTTCCGGTCAGTTCGCAGCGGCGCGACATGGCGTTATCCTCGTCTGGCGTTCTCAGATGCGGGCGGCACCCGGCTGGCGCGGCCCCAATGCACAAGGGCACGGCCAAAACCGCGCCCTGAATTCGTTTGCGGGGTTTAAGGGGATGGGTGTCACCCGTCAAGCGGGGAATCGCGGCGGCCCCGGCGACCGTGGGTCTTGAGCCGTGGCCCGCGCTGGCGTAGCAGACAGAGGGCCCGGATATAAGGGGGAGCGCATGATTTCCTATGTCACCGTCGGCGCCGACGACATCGCCCGCGCCAAAGCGTTCTACAACGCGTTCCTGCCCGCCCTGGGCTATGGTCTGGACGAGGGGCCTGAGGGGCTGAGCTATGCCTTGCCGGTCGCGCCGGGGCAGCTGGCTGTTCTGCCAGAGTTCTACGTCAAACCCCCGTTCGACGGGCGCGGGGCGTCGCATGGCAACGGGGCGATGGTGGCGTTCGAGGCGCGCAGCCAGGCCGAGGTGCGCGCGTTGCATGCCGCCGCGCTGGTCGCTGGCGGGTCGGATGAGGGCGCGCCGGGGTTTCGGGCGGCCTATGGGGCGCAGTTTTACGTGGGGTATCTGCGCGATCCCCAGGGCAACAAGGTTGCGCTGTTTTCGAGTGATCCGCGCGAGCCGGGGCGCGAGGGGTAGCGGTGGGATGAAGGTCGGGGTGGTGAGACGAAGCGAAAGCTAACCGCACTTCACCGTATATCCGGTTTTCAAAGCGAAGTGTCACACACGCCGATTTTTCCACTTTCCAGAGGCACGCGTGAGAGGGCGGTCAAAACTTGACCGCGAGACCTATGTTGAAATCCAATGTGTCATAGTCAGAAGTGAGCGAGCCGCCACCCGACCTTTGTAGGTCAACGGATCCAGCCGAGAAATAGCGGACTTCACCGTAGAGGGAGACCCGGTTCGAGGCGGGGTATTCGACCCCAAGCACCGCCTGATACGCCAAAGACCCGCTTTCGCTGTATTCGCCGGCGGCCGGGCCACCTTCGATATCAAAATCGATTTCCGTCGCAAATCCAAGCCCCAACCCTACATAAGGCTTCAGATTGGACGCTGTGGTGAACATGTAGTAGCCGTTCAACATCAGGGACGTTGAAGCGAAATCGCCACCAGTCCCGATTGCGGCAGGCAGGCCAGTCGCATCACCGGTACGATAAGCATATTCCACCTCCGCTCGGAATGGCCTGTTGGCGTAATCGTATCCGATCGCGCCGCCAAAAGCTGCTCCGGGGTCGAATGAGACGGATGCGCTGTCGCCGTTCAAGGTGAGTGCATCGTCTTGCAGCGACGATGTACCCACGAATAGTTTTGCATAGTATCCCGCGCTATCTTGAGCCACTGCAGTACTGGCAGCGACGGTCAGACTTGTAGCGATGATCAACGTGTGTCGAATAGGCAAAGTAATGCTCCGCATTTGGCGATGGATTGCCTCAAAGGTGCTCGCCCTGCCTCAATTGCAAAGCTCGAATGCACGAATGGACCCCAAAAATGCACGAATGAACGACTTAAGCCTCGGACGCCAAACCTGAGCTCAGAGTTTTCCAGTGCCGTCTGCTCACAGGCAATTCAAGACCGGACGCCATCGCACAAACGCCGCCTTGCCCGATGCGCCGAACCTCGTCTACGTGGGCCAGTGCAACCCAGTGTGACCGATGAATTTGCAACCCCGCGTTGCTCTGTTCCACCTGTTTAACCGCCTGACCAAAGGGAAAAAGAACAAGCGCCTCGCCTTTGGTGGTGTGAACGCGGACATAATGAAGTTCGGCACTTAGCGCGACTAAATCCCGGCCAATTGCGCTTGGAACGCGGTCCCAAAAAGCAGGCTGCCCAACCTCGGGCGCTGTTCTTTCCTGCTGTTTTACCGACCGTACCCCGACCAGCCTTGTGGCATTAAGGCCGACCCAAACCACAGTCACGGGGCCCACCAAACCAGTGAACTCGCTGACAACCAACTCGGTCAGTGTTTTCGGGTGATCATCTGTCGTCTCGGAAATCCGAAACATCCAATCCATGAGACCAGCCAACGGCGTAAACAACACCGCGCCAATAAGGCCAGATACGGCAACCTGAACCCAAGGCGAGAGCGCTGACGCAGACGGGATTCTCGCAAGACCCATCTGTACGCTTTGCAGGATCAAAAGTGCTCCAAACACATGTGCCGTCCAGAACAGAAACAAGGCGCCCCCACTGAGACCGTCGGACGTTCCGGGCATGAGCATGGTGAAGGTGAGTGAAAGTAAGATACCCGCACCTGTAAGAAAGCGCGGCCAACACGTCATAGTAGAATAATGCTGCATCGCGATCTGCACCTTCCAATCGGAACCATGCGGAAGCTAGTTCACTTTTTCGCCTGGGATAGTGCGCAAGCCGCCCTTCAACGTCTTCGCCTTCCTTGGTTCAATAGGCAGCATTGGTCATACAGGGCTCTGACCCGACCTTCGCTGAAAACACATATTACCGCGCGGGCATTCGCGCCGCACCCTATTCCCAACACCCCCCGAACCACCCTACACTGCCCCCAAAACCAAGGCGCGAGCAGTCATGCGCGAAACCGAGCTTTATCCGCCTGTCCGCGATTTCCTTGCGGGGCAGGGATATGACGTCAAGGCCGAGGTCGGGGCAGCGGATGTCGTGGCGTGCCGGGGCGATGAGCCGCCGGTGATTGTGGAGCTGAAGACGGGGTTTTCCCTGTCGCTGTTTCACCAGGCGGTGGCCCGGCAGGCGATCACCGATGCGGTCTATATCGCGGTGCCGCGCAAGACGGGGGCCGCGTTCCAGCGCAGTCTGAAGGACAACATCAGCCTCGCCCGGCGGCTGGGGCTGGGGGTGATCCTGGTGCGGCTGCGCGATGGGCATGTCGAGGTGCCCTGCGACCCTGGCCCCTATCGCCCGCGCCTCTCAAGCGTGCGGAAGGGGCGGCTGTTGCGCGAATTTGCGCGGCGGGTGGGCGACCCGAACACCGGCGGGGCGACGCGCGTGGGCTTGGTCACGGCCTACCGGCAGGACGCGCTGCGCTGTGCCGCGGCGTTGCAGGGCGGGGCCACGCGGGGGGCCGAGGTGAAGGCCGCGTACGGGGTAGAGAATGCGACGCGGATCATGGCCGACGATCATTATGGCTGGTTTGAACGGGTGGAACGCGGGGTTTATGCGCTGACGCCCAAGGGGCGGGCAGCGCTGGCGGCGTATGCGGGTGATGTGCGGGCGCTGGCGACCTCCCCGGTTGCCCCGGTTGGCACGACCTAGCCGCGCGGCGCG
>JBCBPV010000107.1:0-7712 GCA_039820585.1 Pseudomonadota bacterium | reverse complement strand
GGTTCTAATCACGACGATGGCCTTCGACCCGCGCGCGGCATTGGCCGATAGCGCGATCACGCTGGTGCCGACGCTTTGCGACATCGAAGGGTTGAACCCGATGCTCCGCCAGACGTTTGAGAACGCGGCGGCGCTGGTGGGTGGGTTGAGCCATGCATCCCACCTTGCGCAGGCCACCCGTCCAAACATCGCGGTGACCACGCTAGGCGCGACCAGTCCGGCAGGCACGGCGGTGGCGCGCAGGCTGAGCACGCGGGGATTGGATGCGACAGTTTTTCACGCCAATGGCTATGGCGGCGCTGCGTTTTCGCGGTTCGTGCAGGAAGGCGGCGCGGCGGGTGTGATCGACCTTAACGTGCATGAGATGGGGCGGCTACGGCTGGCCGGGGCGCATGTGCCGATGCCCCATCGGTTCCGCGCCGCAGACGCGCTGCCACGCGTGGTGTTGCCCGGGGCGCTGAACTTCATCGGCCTAGGCGCGCTAGATTCCGTGCCCGCGGCGCACCGCGCGCGAGCGCATTACCAGCATTCGGGCCATTTCACCCATGTCGTCCTGACCGAGGACGAGATGGCCGATCAGGCGCAGGCGCTGGCCGCCGAGTTGAACCATGCCACCGCGCCCTGCCATGTCATCCTGCCCATGGGCGGGTTCAGCCACGAAGACCGCCCCGGTGGTGCGATTGAGGCCCCCCGTCTGCGCAACATCGCCGCCGAGGTGCTGGAGGCCGAGGCCCACGCCTTTACCGTGGCTCGCGTGCCCCAACACATCAACACCGACGCGACGGCCGAGGCCGCCGTCACCGCGCTTCTCGAAAGGATGCCTGATGCCTGACACCGCCCGCTTCCCGGACTTGTATGACAAGATGGATGCGCTGATTGCCACTGCGCACCGCTGCTTTGACCAGGGGCTTCAGACAAATGCGGGCGGCAACCTGTCGGTCAGGCTGGAGGCGCGCGATGCGATCGTTATCAAGCCCTCGGGCGTGGGCTTTGCCGAATGCAGCCGGGACAATCTGCAGGTGGTGGAGCTGTCGGGCACGATCCTGCCCGGCGCCGAGGGGCTGAAGCCGTCGAAAGACCTCGACTTCCACCTCGATCTTTACCGCATCCGCCAGGACATCAACGCCATCGTCCATTGCCACAGCCCCTGGGCCACAGGCTACGCCAGTGCCGGGCTGGAGATCCCCTGCCTGACGGTTCAGACGATTGAGAAGATCGGGCGTATGCCGTTGATCCCGCTATCGGCCAATGGCGGGCCGCAGACGGATGTGGAGATTAGCCCGGTGTTCCAGGACCCTAGCATTCGCGCGGCGGTGCTGGCCAATCATGGGACCATCGGTGTGGGCAAAACGCTGATGGCGGCGCAGTATCTAGCAGAGATCATTGAGGAAACGGCGCATATCGCCTTTGTGCGTGATACCTTGATGGCGGCGCACGGCAAGACGGCGTCGGATCTGCCGCGCTATGGTACCGCAGCCGATGCGCGAGCGTCGGCCTAGGCCGCGGCCTTCCGCTTCAGCGCGCCATGCACGGCGCGGGCGATCACCCTCTCTTCATCGGTGGGGATCACCAGGATCGGGGTTGGTCCGCTGCCGATGCTGGGTGCCTCGCGCGCGCCGTCAATGGCTAGCCCGAGAAACCCCAACCCCTCCACGATCCGCTGCCGGACAGGGGCGGCGTTTTCGCCGATACCGCCGCAGAACACCAACCCGTCCAGCCCGCCCAGCACCGCCGAAAGCGCACCGATTTCACGCCGGGCGCGGAACACATAGTAATCCACCGCCTGCGCTGCTTCAGGGCTGTCGGATCCTAGAAGCGTCCGCATGTCACTCGACAAGCCAGACAGCCCCAGAAGCCCGCTTTCCTTGTAGAGCAGGCTTTGCACTTCTCTAGCGCTCATCCCCTTTTGATCCAGTAGGTACAGCACGACGCCCGGGTCGATCTGCCCGCAGCGAGTGCCCATGGGCAGGCCATCCAACGCCGAAAAGCCCATGGTGGAGCCCACGCTTTTGCCGCCCTGCACGGCACACATCGACGCGCCGTTGCCCAGATGCGCAATGATCAACCGGCCCGCGTGCAGGTCGGGATAGTCCCGTGCGATCACGCTGCACACATAGTCATAGCTTAGCCCGTGAAAGCCATAGCGCCGCACACCGTCGTCATAAAGCGCGCGGGGTAGGGCGAAGGCATCGTTTACCCACGGGTGCCCACGGTGAAAGGCGGTGTCGAAACAGGCCACCTGCATGGCATTGGGCAAGGCGGCGGAGGCGGCGGCAACGCCCGCCAGGTTGTGGGGCTGGTGGAGGGGTGCCAGCGGGCTGAACTCGGCCAGGCGAGCCTGTACCTCATCGGTAAGCAGCACGGGTTCTGCGAAATCGGAACCGCCATGAACCACGCGGTGCCCAACGCCGGTAATCTCTCGCCCCGCCATTCGCGGGGCCAGCGCCTGCATCACCACGCCCAACGCCTCCTGTTGGTTGGGCGCTGCAACATCGCGCGTCTCAACCCCATCGGACCCCTGCAGCAAAAGCTTTGCATCCAGGCCAATCGCCTCAACCTGGCCATGCAGCAACAACGCGGGCTCTGGCGCATCCTCGTAGAGCCCAAACTTCAGCGAAGACGACCCTGCGTTCAGCGTCAGAAGTGCGCTCACAAGCCCCGCGCCTTGGCAAAGAGGCTGGCAACTGCGGCCGAAGCTGTGCGGGTCTGGTCGCTGTCGGCCCGGCTGGTCAACATGATCGGCACCCGTGCGCCCAACACGATGCCCGCCGCTTCTGCGCCGGCCAGATACATCAACTGTTTGGCGATCATGTTGCCCGATTCCAGATCCGGTGCCACCAGGATATCGGCCTGACCGGCCACCTCTGACACGATCCCTTTTGAGGCCACCGCCGCCATCGAAATTGCATTGTCGAAGGCAAGCGGACCGTCGATGAGCCCGCCCTTGATCTGTCCGCGATCGGCCATCTTGCACAGGGCACCGGCCTCGACCGTGGATTGCAAGCGCGGGGTGATCGTTTCCACCGCTGACAAAAGCGCAACCTTCGGCGTCTCGATCCCTATGGCTCGCGCCAGGTCGATGGCGTTTTGGATGATGTCGGCCTTGGTGGGCAGATCGGGCGCGATGTTGATCGCGGCATCAGTGATCAGAAGCGGCTTGGCATAGGTCGGCACATCCATCAGATAAATGTGGCTCATCCGCCGTTCGGTGCGCAGCCCGCCGCCTTTGGCCACAACGGCAGACATCACCTCATCTGTGTGCAACGCGCCTTTCATCAGCGCTTTCGCCTCACCTGCCTGTACCAGTTTGACGGCTTCCTCGGCGGAGCCATGGCTATGGGCCGCCTCGACCAGACGCAGGGCAGAGATATCGAGGTCGTGTTCGTCTGCGACCGCTTGGATCCGGTCGACCGGGCCCACGAGGATCGGATCGATCAGCCCCAGATCATGGGCATGGGTCGCGCCCTTCAGTGAGGCGTCATCGCAGGGGTGGACGACGGCAACCGGCAGGGCAGAGACGTCTTGCGCCTTTTTCAGGATATCATCATGCACCGCGCCGTGGCGTTGCAGCACGAGGTCGGGCATCACCACTCGCGGACGGCGCACCTTCTCGCCTGGAGCAATCACATGGGCCTGGCCTGCGATCACCGGTTTGCCATCGCCATTGGTGCAAGTGCAATCCAGCGTCAGGCGCTTCTTTTCGATATCCCGCTCGACCACTGTCACACGCACGGTCACCGTGTCGCCCACGCCCACGGGCCTGAGGAATTTCAGCGACTGCTCAAGATAGATCGTCCCCGGGCCGGGCAGTTGCGTGCCCAGCACGTTTGAGATCAGCGCCGCGCCCCACATGCCGTGGGCGATGACCTTGTGGAATATGTCATGTTCGGCAAACTCCGCGTCGACATGGGCGGGGTTCACGTCGCCCGAAACGACGGCAAAAGCCTGGATATCCTGGGTGGTCAGTGTGCGCACCAACTCGGCCGTGTCGCCAACCGCGATTTCATTGAAGGGGCGGTTTTCGATGTAGCCCATCGAGGGATCATGGTCAGACGACATGGTGGCCTCCGTCGACGTAAGCCGTGTTGCCGCTGACCGAGCGGGCGTAGTCCGACATTAAGCAGGCGGCCATCGCGCCCACCTCTTCTATCGTGGTCAGGCGGTGCAGGGGTGCGCGCGTTTTGGCGTCTTCGATCAGCTCATCGAAATGGTCGATGCCAGACGCCGCACGGGTTTCCAATGGTCCCGGCGACAGCGCGTTGACCCGAATGTTCTTGGGGCCCAGTTCCACCGACAGATAGCGTGTCGTCGCCTCGAGCGCCGCTTTTACGGGCCCCATGATGTTGTAGTGGTCCACGACCTTGTCCGCCCCGTGATACGATACAGTCAGGATTGTGCCGCCATCAGTCATCAACGGCTCGGCCTGTTTGGCCAGCCGGATGAGCGAATGTACTGAGACGTCCATCGCCAGCCCAAACCCTTTCTGCGAACAATCGACAACGCGCCCGTGCAGATCGTCGCGTGGGCAGAACGCGATTGAATGCACAAGGAAATCAAGCCGCCCCCATCTGTCGCGGATTGTGTGAAACACCGCCTCGACCTGATCTGAATCCATCACATCAAGCGGCAGGAATAGATCGGCCCCTGCTGCTTGTGCGACCGGTTCGACGAATCTGCGCGCCTTTTCGTTTTGATAGGTCAGGCACAGCTCTGCGCCCGATGCCCTACAAGCCATGGCGCAACCGGCTGCGATAGAATGCTCGTTGGCTACGCCAACGATCAGGCCCCGCTTACCGGCCAGGAAAGTGTTATCAGGCAGCATCGTCTACTCCATATGAACATATGTGCCGGGCGCCTCGGCCAAGGCAGATCCGGGTTTCGGGGGTTTGGTCTTGGCGCCAGACCGGTCGGCCAGCCACGCTGTCCACGCGGGCCACCAACTGCCATCCTGCAGGGTGGCGGCGTCGATCCAATCGTCTGGCGACAGCGCTGGGTCGCTGTCTGTCGTCGTGTGCAGGCGGAAATGCCGGCGCTTGTGGCCCGGCTCTGACACGACGCCCGCGTTATGGCCGCCGTTGGTCAACGCAAAGGTCACATCCGCATGGCCCAGTGCGTGAATCTTGAACACAGACTTCCAGGGCGCGATGTGATCGGTCTCGGTCCCTACTGCAAACACCGGCAGGCGGATATCGCGCAGCGATACCGGGTGGCCGCGCACGCTGTAGCGCCCAGCGGCTAAGTCGTTGTTGAGGAACATGTGGCGCAGGTATTCCGAATGCATCCGCGCGGGCATCCGCGTTGTGTCGGCGTTCCACGACATCAAATCGTTCATCGGCATGTCGTCTTCGCCCAGAAGATAGCTGCGCACAAAGCGCGACCAGATCAGGTCATTGGGCCGCATCATCTGGAACGCGCTCATCATCTGGCCGGCGTTTAGGTAGCCCTGGGTCGCCATCACGTCTTCGAGGATGGACACCTGGCTTTCGTTGACAAACAGGCTCAATTCGCCCGGCTCGCTAAAATCGGTTTGGGCGGCGAACAGTGTCATGCTGGCCAGCCGGTCATCCCCGTCGCGGGCCATCATCGCGGCTGTGATCGACAGCAACGTGCCACCCAGGCAATAGCCCGCGGCGTGCACGGTTTTGGCCCCGGTCAGGGTGGTTATCTGATCGATTGCTGCCACAGGCCCCTGTTCCAGATACGCCGCCATCCCCAGCGCCGCATCATCGGCATCGGGGTTGCGCCATGAGATCATGAACACCGTGAAGCCCTGAGATGTCAGATATTTGACCATCGAATTCTGGGGGCTGAGGTCGAGGATGTAATACTTCATGATCCAGGCAGGCACGATCAGCACCGGCTCGGGGTGCACGGTGTCGGTGGTGGGCGTGTATTGGATCAACTCCATCAGGTGATTTCGGTAGACGACCTTGCCCGGGCTCGCCGCCACATCTTTGCCGACAGCCATTGCCCCATTGGCGGTCGTGCCGTCGGCCATGGCTTTCAGGTCGTTCAGATAGGTCGCTGCCCCGTGGCGCAGGTTCGCGCCTTGCGTCTCAAGCGTCTTGGCCAGCGCTTCGGGGTTTGTGGCCAAGAAGTTCGACGGCGCAACCGCGTCCAGCATCTGGCGCGTCAGAAAGGTCATCGCGCGGTCATGGGCGGGGTCGAGGCCGGGAATGTCTGACGTGACCTGGTCAAAGTAATCCTCAAGGAGGAGGAACCCCTGTGCCATCGCGGCAAACGGCGCGCTCTCCCAGGATGGGTCGTTGAAGCGGCGGTCGCCTTTCTGCGGCTGGATGGGCCGTGCCTCGGGTGCGTCAGGGCAACCCTTGGCGACAAAGCCCAGCCACGACATCCAATGCGCCTGCGCCGTCCGTGCCAGCGCCATCTGCTTGTCGGGCGCCATCGCCAGATGCAGTGCCCAGTCGTTGATCATCGCCAGCGTTGAGGCGGGTGAACTGCCTTTGGTTGTCTGCGCAAGCATCTGGCGCAGAGGCCGATCCCGCGGTGCATAGTCGGGGGTGTCCGACGGCGTAGTGGTGGGGTCTGGTGTCGTGCTCAGGTCTTTCATGGCCAATGCCCTACGTCGAAATGCTGCGTCGCCGCATGGCCACCATTGTCGTTGCACGCGACAGCTGTCTGGTGAGGTCTGGTTTTTTTTCTGCAATTGAAGGAAATCGGGCAACGCAAAGTGTCGCAGGGCGCGCAATTACGCACCTGCCGCGGGCGCTGCCGTGACTTTAGGCGCTGCCGCAAGCGAGTTTTCTAAGAGTTGTGAGACGGTTGGGTGTATGGCGCCGCGGCCTAGTCCAAAGCCGCCTGGGCGACGCGGAAATATTCCAGCGCCTTTGTCTGACGTCAGCCCCGATGGGACAGTTTAGGTCGATTTGATAAGGGAGGGTTTCTGGCACATCGTAACCACCAAGGAGAGGAGATGAGACAGAAACCCGGAACACGAAAGAGCCACGAGAAGGTCGTCAAAGACATCTGCCGTGCCACGCACAAGCAGTATTCAGCGGAAGAGAAGATCAGGATTGTTCTGGATGGTCGTGAAGGCGAGGACAGCATTGCTGAGCTGTGCCACCGCGAACTCACGACCCGCGTCATCGGTGTCGTCAAGCGTTCGTTGTCATCGAAGCAATGGAAGAGGCGGTTCAACTCATCCGTGGTGGGGCGGCGGTCCCGCTCAGCGCCTTTGCCGATCAGGCCGAGACGTTTGAGCGCCACGCGCGTCAGATCGACGGGTTCCGGAGAGATGTCGAGGCCGTGCACAGCCGCCGCATGGGTGATGATCATCTTGATTACGCCGGTATCGATGCTGAGGGTCACCGGACCGGCGCCTTGATCGGCGCGCATCTTGCCGTGGGCGATCAGCTTTTGTCGGTCGCGGTGCCCGATCTTCTCTTTGCCCAGCTCGCGCTTGAGCGTCGTGAGCGTGGCGGCCTTTGCTCGCGACGCGGCGGTTTCCCTACCTCGCACATATCGATTATGTGGAGATCGATGAGATCGCCGAAGGTGGTTAGGCGGGAGACGGACGACTTGTTCGGCGCCAGCCCCTGATCGACCCGGGTCTCAGCTTGGCGGGCCCAACGATGGGCGTCGTCGCGGCGGAGGAACGTCTCGCTCGCGTAGCGGCCCTTTCGTCTGATCTGGACCCGGTATGCACCGGAGGGGAGCTTGGTGATGGAGGCCATTTTCGTGTGCGGCTCATG
>JBCBPV010000106.1:0-7750 GCA_039820585.1 Pseudomonadota bacterium | reverse complement strand
GTAGGTTGAAAGACTGGCGGCGTGTCGCAACCCGCTATGACCGCTGCCCCAAGGTCTTCCTGTCCGCAATCGCTCTCGCTGCACTCGTCATTTACTGGTTATGAGTCCTGACCCTAGCCTTCTCCCCCGAGGGCAGAGGGGATACTGTCGGTGGCCGTGAAATAGCCCACACCGATACCCCGGGCCAGACCCCGCTGCCCAGGCTCTTACATCTCTGATCGCTAAACCCCGACTGATACATCAGGAAATGACGGGCCCGCCAAAAGCGGAATGGGTGCCCGGGGACTTTACCCCGGTCTGTCCTGGCCCCACATGGTCCGGGGCCTGACTGCGCGAACGTGTGTCGGACGACACCTGTTCCTGAATTCAAGCGGATCGTCGTGAACCCGCAGGGAAGCTTCGAGGGCAATCTGCCCGCGCGGCGTTCAGAACCGGTAACGCGCCCGCCCGGCCCTAGGCCCTGGCACGCAACGCATCGTCCAGCACAGAGCGCACAACGGCGCTGTCGACATCTTCGGCCACGAACGCCTCACCAATGCCACGGGCGAGGATGAAGCGCAGGCGGCCATCGATCACCTTCTTGTCCTGCGCCATCAGATCGAGAAGGCCATTGGCATCGGGCAAGTCTCCGGGGATATCCGCCAGATCGGCTTTCATACCCATCGCCGACAGATGCGACCGCACGCGGCTGGGTTCTTCCTGCGCGCAAAGACCCATCCGGGCCGAGGTTTCAAAGGCCAGGGTGCAGCCCACCGCCACACCCTCGCCATGCAAAAGCCGGTCGGAATAGCCTGTCGCCGCCTCCAACGCATGACAAAACGTGTGGCCCAGGTTCAAAAGCGCGCGGTCGCCTGTCTCGGTCTCATCCCGCGCGACGATGTCCGCCTTCATCTGGACGGAACGCTTTACGGCCTGGGTGCGCGCAGCGACATCGCCCGCGGCCAGGGCCGGGCCATGGGACTCCAACCACTCAAAGAAAGCGGTATCGCCCAGAAGCCCGTACTTCACCACCTCACCATAGCCGGCCAGCAGATCACGGGGGGCGAGCGTGCCCAGCACATCGATATCGGCCAGAACCAGCGAGGGTTGATGAAACGCGCCGATCAGGTTCTTGCCATGGGGTGCATTGATCCCGGTCTTGCCGCCCACCGAACTATCCACCTGCGCCAGGAGCGAGGTGGGGATTTGCGCGAACCTCACGCCCCGGCGCAAGACGGCGGCGGCGAAGCCCGCAAGATCGCCGATCACGCCACCGCCCAAAGCGATCACCACATCGCGGCGTTCGATGCGTTCGGTCAACAGCCACTCCACCGCGCGGGTGAACTGCGGCCAGCCTTTGGTGGCTTCGCCCGGCGGCAGAGCAAGCGCGCTGTGCGCAATGCCCTCGGCGTCAAGCGCCGCCTCCAGCGCGGGCAGATGGTGCGCGGCGACAGTATCATCGGTCAGGATCGCGACCCGCGGCCGCGCGAGTAGCGGCGCAATCGCCGCGCCCGCGCCCGCCAGAAGCCCCGTGCCCACGCGCACCTCATAGGATCGCGCGCCCAATTCAACCCGCACCGTTTCGGTCATGTCGTCTCCAACGCCAGCACATCGGGCCGCGCGCTCAGCGCCGCGATCACGCGGTCGGTCATCTGGGGGATGGACAGGCCCGGCTCTGCGGCGACCACCATATCGGCTTGGGCATAAAGCGGCGTGCGCACGCGAAAGATCTCGGCCAGGGTCGCGCGCGGATCGCCGGTGCGCAGCAGGGGCCGCGTGTCCTTGTGCTTGACCCGCGCCCATAACAGATCCAGATCGGCCTTCAGCCAGACCGATACACCAGCCTTGGAAATCATTTCGCGATTGTCTGCACTCAGAAACGCACCGCCGCCGGTGGACAATACGCCCGGCGGGCCCGCCAAGAGCCGCGCGATCACTTGCGCCTCCTTCTCGCGAAAGAACGCCTCGCCATACCGCTCAAAGATCTCGGCGATAGACGCATTGGCCGCCTCCACAATCTCGGCATCGCTGTCGAGAAACGGAACCTGCAGCTTGCGCGCCAGGGCCTGGCCAATGGCGGTCTTGCCTGCGCCCATCATGCCAACCATCACAACTGTCTTGTTCAGGCGAAACACCACGGGGCGCAGATCCTTCCGAATTACCGAATTGTCGTTGAATGGCGTGATATTGCGGAAAAGACCATATATAAACGGGGCAAATCACCGCCAGCAGATGCGGGCCGCCCGGGCAACCGGGCAGGACATGATATGAGGCAGCGAAAGGCGAGCGGAATATGGGCCGTTTCTGGAAGTTCCTGTTATTCCTAATAATTCTGGGCATCCTGGCCTTCATAGGCTATGCCTATTTCGGGGACCTGAGCCCCGAACAGGACGATATTTCAACACCGGTGGAGCTTGATGCGGGCTAGTGTGATTGCCCCGGTTCTGGCCTTTGGCCTGGCCGCCCCTGCCCTGGCAGAGGGCCCGCTATCGGCCATTGACTGGCTGTCGGACAGCATTGCCCAGCCGCCGATGGAGGGTGCGCAGACGGGTAGTGACGTGACCACCAATGCTGCCGTGGGCCAGATCGAGGTGCAGCCCTTGGGCAAACCCGTGGGCGATGCGGTGGGTCTGTTGCCGCCGTCTGCCACCGGGCTGCCGCGCGATCTGTGGGGGCGGTCCGCCACCGAAGATATCGTGGCCAGGCTCGACGCGGTGCCGCTCGACCCGCTGCCCAGCTTGCGGCGGCTTCTAACCGCGCTTCTTCTGGCCGAGGCGAACCCGCCCGCTGACAGCGGCGATGATGACCGCCTGCTTCTGGCGCGGGTGGACCGGCTGTTGGCGATGGGGGCGCTGGAACGGGCGGGCGCGCTGTTGGATCGCGCAGGGCCTGAGACGCCCGAGCGCTTTCGCCGCTATTTCGATATCGCACTTCTGACCGGGAGTGAAACGCAAGCCTGCGCCCGGATGCGCGCACGGCCCGAGATCTCGCCCACCTACCCCGCGCGGATCTTTTGCCTCGCGCGCGGCGGTGACTGGGCGGCTGCGGCCGTGACGCTGGAAACCGCGGAAGCGCTGGGCATCCTGACCCCTGCCGAAGACCGGCTGCTTGTGCGGTTCCTGGAGCCTGAGTTGGCCGAAGACGTGGCCGCAGACACCTGGCGCGCGCCATCGCCCCTGATCTTCCGTATGTTGGAAGCCGTGGGCGAGCCGGTGCCTACTGGCCCCCTGCCGCTGGCCTATGCCTGGGCCGATCTGCGCCCGAACCTCGGCTGGAAGGCGCAGATCGAGGCGGGCGAACGGCTGGCGCGGCACGGGGCGTTGCCTGCCAACCAACTTGCGGGCCTTTACCTGCGGCAACGCCCATCGGCCTCTGGCGGGGTGTGGGAACGTGTGGACGCGATTCAAACGCTGCAAACCGATCTGGTTGAGGGCGATCTGGATGCGGTGTCGCGCGACCTGCCAGATGTGTGGCGGGCGATGAAATCCGCCGGTCTGGGTCCGGTGTTTGCGGAACAATACGGGGCAGAGTTGGCGCGGCTTGCACTGACCGACAAGGCCGCGCAATTGGCGTTTGAGATCGGGCTGTTGTCGCCTTCGTTCCTGTCCGTGGCCGCCGCGGCCTCGCCCGACGAGGCCCGCGGGCGGTTCCTGTCCGCCGTGGCCCGCGGCGTGCCCGATCAGGCGACCGCGCGCTCAACCCTCGGCGCGGCCGTCCGCGCGGGCTTTCTGGCCGACGCGCCGCCGCCCAACCTGCAACGGCTGATCCGTGACGGCGGGACCGGTATCGCGGTGCTGCGCGCGATCACGCTTTTCTCCGAAGGTGCCGAGGGCGATCCGGACGGGGTTAGCGATGCGATTGCTGTGTTGCGCGCCGTCGGGCTGGACCGTGCTGCCCGGCAGGCGGCGCTGGAACTCTTGATCGGGGCGCACCAGACGTGACCCCCGCCCGTGCCATCGCCACGTTTCTTGAAGCGCAGGCGGCAGAACGCGATGCGGCGGCGAACACGCAAGCCGCTTATGCCCGCGATTTGAAGGACTATGCCGACTGGCTGGGGTCCGATCCCGTGGCCGCCCATCGCGCGGACATCGAGCGCTACCTCGCAGATTGCGATGCGCGGGGGCTTGCGACGTCGACGCGGGCGCGGCGGCTCTCGGCGATCCGGCAATTCTATCGCTTCGCGGTAGAGGAAGGCTGGCGCGACGATGATCCCGCCGTCCAACTGACCGGACCGGGGCAGTCGAAGCGCCTGCCGAAGACGCTGAGCGAGGATGAGGTTGAGGGGCTGCTGACCGCCGCCCGCACCCATGGCCGCGCGGGCGACAGGCTGCGCAATACCTGTCTGGTGGAACTGCTTTACGCCACCGGCATGCGGGTGAGCGAGTTGGTGGGCCTGCCTGTGGCCGCCGCCCGGGGTGATCCGCGGATGCTGCTGGTGCGCGGCAAGGGTGGGAAAGAGCGGATGGTGCCCCTGTCGCCGCCCGCCCGCGATGCGCTGGCCGCGTGGCTGGCGGAACGGGACACACGGGAGAATGGCAAGCCCGCCTCGAAGTTCCTGTTCCCGTCGCGCGCCAAGGCCGGGCACATGACGCGGCACCGGTTTTACCTGTTGATCAAAGAGCTGGCGGTGGCGGCTGGGGTGAGCCCTGCGAAGGTCACGCCCCATACGCTGCGCCATGCGTTTGCCACGCATCTTCTAGCGGGCGGGGCGGATCTGCGAGCGATCCAGATCATGCTGGGGCATGCGGATGTGGCGACAACCGAGATATACACCCATGTGCTGGAAGATCGGTTGAAGGAGCTGGTGTTGCAGCATCATCCGTTGGCGAAGGGCCCCTCCCCCTAGTCTGTCTTAAGTGCGATGGAATATCTCTCAGCTTCGGACAGTATCCCCTCTCCCCTCGGAGGAGAGGGTTACGGTGAGGGGCCCCACCCACCTTGCCTGCGCCCCGCTTCATCCAATATGACCACCAAGACCCTTTAACCGCACACGGACACACCCATGGAAACCGGCCTTTGGATAACGGCCCTCGTCATCGTGATGCTTCTGTTTGCATCTGCCTTCTTTTCCGGCAGCGAAACTGCCCTGACCGCAGCCTCTCGTGGCAAGCTGCATGCCCGCGCCGACAAAGGCTCCAAAGGGGCCGGGCTGGCGCTGCGGCTGCTTGATGACACCGAAAGCCTGATCGGGGCAATCCTGCTGGGCAACAACCTGATGAACATCCTCGCGGCCTCGCTCGCGACCGTGTTCTTCACGCGCCTCTTCGGCGAAAGCGGCGTGGCCTACGCGACGCTGGTGATGACTGCGCTCGTCGTGATCTTCGCCGAGGTTCTGCCGAAAACCTACGCCATCACCAATGCCGAGACCGCCAGCACCCGCGTGGCGCCGTTGATTGCCATCGTGATCCGCGTCTTTTCCCCAATCGTGGCCTTCGTGCGCTACATCGTGCGCGCCGCGCTGGGGATGATCGGCGTGCGCGTGGATGCGGGCACCAACATCCTGGCCGTGCGCGAGGAAATCGAAGGCGCGATCAGCCTGGGCCATTCCGAAGGCGCGGTGGAGAAAGAACACCGTGACCGTCTGCTGGGCGCGCTGGATTTGGGCGACCGGTCGGTGGAAGAGATCATGCTGCACCGTAGCCAGATTGAGATGATTGACGCCTCGCTCAGCGCGCGTGAAATGGTGGAACTGTGCCTTAAATCGCCCCACACCCGGTTGCCGATCTTCAAGGGCGATCCGGAAAACATCATCGGGCTGATTCACGCCAAGGACCTTCTGCGCGCGATCTACAGGCTCCAGGCCGAAGGGGGCGAGGATCCGCTTGCGGATTTCGACATCATGGGCATCGCGATGAAGCCCTATTTCGTGCCGGAGACCACCACGCTCGACGACCAGATGCGCGAGTTTCTGCGCCGCCACACGCATTTCGCGCTGGTGGTCGATGAATACGGCGCGCTGCAGGGGCTGATCACGCTAGAGGATATTCTGGAAGAGATCGTGGGCGAGATCACGGATGAGTTCGATATCGACGCCGAACATCCGGTGCGGGCCATCGAAGGGGGTGACTATGTCGTCGACGGGGCGATGACGATCCGCGACCTGAACCGCGCCAACGACTGGTCCCTGCCCGATGAAGAGGCAAACACCGTGGCGGGTCTGGTGATCCACGAGGCACAGACGATCCCGACCCAAGGCCAGGTGTTTTCCTTCCACGGCTTCCGGTTTGAGGTGATCACGCGCAAGGACAACCGGATCACGCGGTTGAAGGTGCGGCAGTTGTAACGCTCTAGTTCGGAACCCGGAAGCTATCGAAAAGCGCGAGAAAACCGACCAAAATGCTATCCATCACCCGGTAAGGCCACAGCGCCGTGACCGTATCAAGGAAAAGGTGCGGCGGAACCTGGGGGCCCCTTCCCCTAAAGCGCTCAGGGGTATCAGCCGCCCTTCATGGTCGCGCCCATGCGCCTGCGCTCTAGCGGTGCGTTCTGAAGCGCGCGCGGGCGTCAATCTGGGACAGGCGTAGGAGGTTCAGGGGCAACAGGATCGCGTGCAAAAGGAAGATCGGCCAAAGCTGCACCATCACACCGTAGAGGATGAACAAAAGGTTTGAGGTGATGGCAAAGACCCGAAGCGCCCGGCCATTGGTGCTGTAGAACGCCAGAATGACAAAGGCCCCGGCCCCAAGACCGACAGCATCGGCAAATCCGAAACTCATGAAATACCTGTCAGCACATCCAATGCACTGAGGCTAACACGGCGCGTGTCTGGCCGGGCGTTAGTAATCCGCTAAAACGCGCTAATTTCCTGGATCTCCATCTCGCCGTGCGCGCCTGAGAAGGCGGCAAACGCCTCAATCAGCGGCAGGGGATCGACATTCTCGGCCGGCAACAGCCAGGATGACGTGGCCAAGGGACCGTGGGCGGGCAGAAGGTTGGCGTCGATCTGGCCCATGTCCCAGCCTTCAAAGAACCGTTCATCAATCGTGCCATCGGCAAGGATCACCATCTCGCCATGGCGGCGGTCTTTGTAGATCCGTGCAACGGTGCGGGAGAGTGGGCCTTTGGGCCCTTCGAGGTATTGCAGGAAATAGCCCCGATCGAAGTGCAAGAACCCGGTCAGCCCTTCGCGGGCATTGAACCGCGTACTGGAGGCCACGATATCGACCACAGAGTTGTGACCCAGCGTTTTGCGCGCCTTGCTGCGGTATAGGATGAATGACAGCTCCATGGGCCACGCTCCAGTTTGGGTGCCTCACAAAGTGCGGCAAGAGTGTTGCTAAAGGTTGAACGCGGGCTGGAGGTGACGGCGCCTCGCGTTTCGGCGCCTGCGGTGGATTGCTTAGTCACCAAACCCAACCGCAGGACCGCCCCATGATCGAGCCGACCCTTTTGATGACCTATGCGCTGATCGTCCTGGGCTTTGTGTTCATCCCCGGCCCCGCGACGTTGTTGACGGTCGCGCGGGCCACGACATCGGGCACCAGGGTGGGCATTGCCACGGGGGCCGGGATCACGGCGGGGGATTTTCTGCACACGCTGATGGCGGTGGTGGGCATCTCGGCGATCATCGCCGCCTCAGCCACGTTGTTTGCGCTGGTGAAACAAGCGGGCGCGGCGTACCTTGTCTATCTAGGGCTCCGGGCAATCTTTGACCAGGCGACGCCCGATCTGGGCCAGGGCCGGGTGCCGATCACGGCGGGTTTGGCGTTTCGCCAGGCGATCCTGGCCGAGGTGCTGAATCCGAAAACCGCGTTGTTTTTCGTGGCGTTCC
>JBCBPV010000105.1:0-7807 GCA_039820585.1 Pseudomonadota bacterium | reverse complement strand
GTCTGGAACTCGGCCTCGGTCTCACCGGGATAACCCACGATGAAGGTCGAGCGCAGGGTGATCTCGGGGCAGATGCCGCGCCACTCGGCAATCCGGTCCAGCGTCTTTTCCGCCGCCGCGGGCCGAGCCATCCGGCGCAGCGTGTCGGGATGGGCGTGCTGGAACGGGATGTCGAGATAGGGTAGCACCAGACCATCGGCCATCAATGGCACCAGATCGCGAACATGGGGGTAGGGGTAGACATAGTGCAGGCGCACCCATGCGCCCAAGCCCCCCAGATCGCGGGCCAGATCGGTGATATGGGCGCGATGACCGTTCGCCTCGGCATGGCGGATGTCCACACCATAGGCCGAGGTGTCCTGGCTGATGACCAGAAGCTCGCGCACCCCAGCGTCCACCAATCGCTCCGCCTCGCGCAGCACCGCATGGGCGGGGCGCGACGCCAGGCGCCCGCGCATATCGGGGATGATGCAGAACTTGCACTTGTGGTTACAGCCCTCGGAGATCTTCAGATAGCTGTAGTGCCGGGGTGTCAGACTGATACCCGACGCTGGCAACAGATCGATGAACGGATCAGGCGCGGGCGGCACGGCGGTGTGCACCGCATCCAGGACCGCCTCGTATTGCTGCGGTCCCGTGACGGCCAGAACCTTGGGATGCGCGCCGGTGATATACTCCGGCTCTGCCCCCAAACACCCGGTCACGATGACCTTGCCATTCTCATCCAAAGCCTCGCCAATCGCCTCAAGGCTTTCGGCCTTGGCACTGTCGAGGAACCCGCAGGTGTTCACGATCACCGCCTCGGCGCCTGCATAGTCGGGTGAGATCGCATACCCTTCGGCCCGGAGCCGCGTCAGGATCCGCTCGCTATCCACGAGCGCCTTGGGACAGCCCAGCGACACCATGCCGATGGTCGGCTGGCCCGGGCGCGGGGTGTCGGGGACGGCAGCGTGGGCCTGATCGGGGCGCAGGTCGGGTGGGTTCTGGGACATATCCCGGCTATAGTGCGAACCGAGGTGCGGGGAAACATCTCAATGTACTCCCCAAAGGCGCTGTTGATGGTTGAGCGTGAGGGCGCGCGCGGATACCGTGCCGCCAAGACACGGGGTTCAATCCGTCACGTTTGAGGCACATATGCGCTGGGTTTTCCGCCTTCTCGGGCTGATCGTTCTGATCATCATCGCCGCCATCGCGGCAGTCTTCCTGCTGCCCTCCGACCGGATCGCAGGAGTGGTGGAAGAGCGGTTCCAGGCCGCCACCGGTCGCGCGCTGACCATCGAAGGCGATGTGCGGCCCAGCCTGTGGCCCGCGCTGGGCGTGAACACCGGCGCGGTGTCGATCGCCAATGCCGATTGGGCGGGCGACGCGCCGATGGTCGCGGCAGACAACCTGTCGGTCTCGGTCGATATCGGCGCGCTGATCGGGGGTGAGGTCAAGATCAATGGCGTGACATTGGAAGCCCCGCGCATCGCGCTGGCCACTGATGCCGAGGGCCGGGGCAACTGGGACATGACGGCCCCTGCGACCGAAACATCCGGTGAGGCCACAACGGAGGCGACAGCCGAGGCCACCGGCGGCATTCCCGCCTTCAGCCTCGACCAAGCGGTGATCACCGGCGGGCAGGTCACGTTTCAGGACGCTGCCGGGACGCAAATCGCCCTGAGCGACATCGACGCCACCTTCACCCTGCCGGACTTCACCGGCCCCGCCACGCTCACCCTGACGGCGAGTGCCAATGGCGCACCGGTCTCGGTTGACACAACCATCCCAGCATTCTCCGCGTTTCTGGAAAGCGGCGGCGCGGTGACCCTCGCAGTAGGGGCAGGGGACAGCACGATCGGTTTCGATGGCCAGGCCGGGCTTGCCCCACTCGCGGTCGACGGTGCGCTCAACGCCGATCTCAGCGACATGGCCGGGCTCTTTGCCGCCCTCGCGATGCCCGCGCCCGAACTGCCCGAGGGTCTGGGCCAGAACACTTTGACCGTCTCTACGGCCCTTGGGTTCGACGGGACCACCCTGACGCTTACTGGCACCACCGCCAACCTCGACACCAACACCATCACCGGCGACCTGGCTGTCGCGCTCGACGGCCCGCGCCCGCGCCTGACCGGCACGCTCAACGCAGGCGATCTGGACATCTCGTCCATGGGCGGCGAGGAAACCGAAGACGCAGCAGCGGAAGACACCGGCCCGGAAGGCTGGTCGACCGAGCCCATCGATGTCAGCGCCCTTGGCACCATCGACACCGACCTGACCGTCAACGCCAACAGCATCCGCACGGCGCAATCGCAGATCGGGCGCACCGCGCTGGATATCGACATCGACAACGCGCGCATGGTCATCGGTATCCGCGAGCTGGTGGCCTATGACGGTGCGATCGCAGGTGATATCGTTGTAAACGGCCGCAGCGGGCTGTCGGCCAGCGCTGACATCGCCGGTTCCGCCATCGCCATCTCGCGCCTGTCTTCGGAACTGCTGGACTATGATCGTCTCGTCGCGCTGGGCGATATGGAGTTGAGCGTTCTGGGGTCTGGCAACTCGATGGACGCGCTGATGAACTCGCTCAATGGCGAGGGGTCGTTCAGCTTTGGCGCAGGCGAACTCTTGGGCCTCGACCTGGTCGGTATGCTGCGCAACCTCGACACGTCTTTCATCAGCGACGCCTCGCGCACCATCTTCGACAGCATCACCGCCACCTTCCGGATCGTTGATGGCGTGGTGATCAACGACAACCTCACCATACTGGCCCCGCTTCTGACGGCCACGGGCGAGGGCAGCATTGGCCTGGGCGGCCAAACGCTGGACTACCGCCTCGTTCCCAAACTGCTCAGCGATGAGGATGACGGGCTATCTGTGCCGCTGTTGATCACCGGCACCTGGGACGCCCCACGCTTTCGGCTTGATCTCGAAAGTCTGGTCCAGGGCCGCGTGGATGAAGAGATCGAAGAGATCAAGGATGAGGTCGACGAAGCGATCCGCGAGCGTGTGACCGAGGAACTGGGCCTGACCGCAGATCAGCCCTCCGCCGAAGAGGCGGTCAGGGACAAGGTCGAGGAAGAACTTCAGCGCGGTCTGCGCAATCTGTTCGACTGACCCCCGGGCACAGCCTGTCTTTGCGGAACACCGCCTGTCGCAAATCTTTTGCTTCAGTTTTTCGCGGTCTCGTGTAGAAGATCCCCACGAAACGCCAAACAGATAGGAGGGCGCACCATGACTACTTGCTTTAACGCATTGCGCCCCGCACCTCTCGCTTGGACGGTTTCGCTTGGCCGTGCCGCCGCCGGAATGCTCCGAGCTTAACGCGCGGCCCCGCCACGTGACTGTGGCACCTCTCCAATTCGCGAAGATGATCCAGGGCACCTAAGCGCGGGCGTATTGCGTCTTCCGCTTTGCCCCAGACCCGCTTCGCCTCAACCAAATCCAACAAGAAAGGACCGTTTCCGCGTCCCGCGGATCGGTAGGTTCCAATGATTGATCTCAAAAAACGCCCCACGCCGGGCCCCAGCTCTGCCGCCATCTCCCGTGTCTTGCGCGAGTTCGGACCGTGGATTGCCAAGCTGATCCCCAAACCAGGTGTGAACCTGAACGCAACGGGTATCGACGATCTGGATGACGGGCTGCGGCGCGATATCGGGCTGCCGCCCAAACAAACGCGGCAGCGCCCGTTTCCGGACCGATTTAAACCTCCGCCCCTTTTCTAAAGGGATTGGGTGACGGCCAATCACCCCCGCATCCCGGCAAAGCCGCGGGTGCGGGGAAAGCCTGTATCGGTCTTAAATCGGCGTTGATCCACGTAAAACCACATCAAAATCAGCCATTTCGCCTCAAAAGCTCTGCGATTATGCAAAACTTTTGCCACATTCCTCGCCATGATCGCCGCCGAGGTAGGGAAACAATTCTCTATTGATCGAGCAATTTGAACACGGAGCGACCACAATGGCCACGAAGACAAAAGCGGCTGCAAAGCCGAAGGCGCCTGCCAAGGCGAAGGCCGCGGACAAGCCCAAGGTAACCGCAACGGCGAAAACCAAAGCAGCTGCGAAGCCCGCTGCCGCAGCCAAGCCAAAGGCCGCTGCAAAAGCGCCCGCCAAAGCCAAAACGGCGGCAAAGCCGAAAACAGCGCCCAAGGCGACTGCGAAGCCCAAGGCAACCGCCAAAACCAAAGCGGCGGCACCGGCGCGCAACCCCAAGCGCTTTAGCGCGCCGCTTAGCCAGGACTTCACGATTTCCGACAACTCGGGCGTCGTCGGCTATGTGCGCGTCAAACCGAATGCCGTGGCCTGGAAGCCCAAGCGCGCCAAAGCGTATCAGCAGATCTCGCTTGAGCAGTTGGCAAGCTTCGCCGCTGAACACGGGCGGTCGGTGTCGAACTGACCCCCCCCGTGGGGTACGGCATAGTGCCGTGTCCCGGTGACAAAAAAACGCCCGCCATCCGTGGCGGGCGTCTTCGTTCAGCGACACGTCTGTGGGGACGATGTCGCTACCGCCGCCGATCGCGACGGCTGGACATCGGCTGAAACGCCACGCCCACATGCGCCTCGCAATAGGGTTTGCCGGCCTGCACCGGCAGGCCACAGAACCAAAAGTCATCTGTCGCCGGATCGCCAACGGGCCATTTGCAGGTCCGTTCTGTCAGCTCCATCAAGGTGATTTTCTTTGACTTCTTCTCAACCTCGCGCACGCTGGCCAGCGCCTCGGGGCTGATCTCATTGGCTGACGGCTGCGGTGGAAGGGGCTGACCGGCTGGGATGATCTGCTTGCGCGCCGGTGGCGATGCCGGGCGCTCGGCCACGCGGGTCTCGGTCGCTGCCTTCGGCGCTGCCTCAGCCTCAACCTTCGGGGCGGTCTTTTCCTTGGCAGGTTTTGCCGGCGCCGCGCCAGAGCGGTTTGATAGGCCCAGACGATGCACCTTGCCGATCACCGCGTTGCGCGTCACGCCGCCCAGCTCTTTGGCGATCTGGCTGGCCGACTGGCCTTCGCCCCACATTTTCTTCAACTGTTCGACGCGCTCATCGGTCCAGGACATCACGGGTTCCTATCTGAAAAGCGGCCCCGGTTAGGGCCGCTTTGATCAATCACTCGGCCTACTATTCTAGTCACCAGAGCGCGGGATACAAGGGTGGCGGGCGGACCGGGATCGGATCGTGTGTGTATCGGGCCGGGGCGAGGGCGTCCCCGGCCCGCAATAACATCTCAGGCTTTGGGTGCCTGGGCACCGGCCATCCGTTCTTCGATGCCGTCGCGCGAGAGCGATGATTTCGGCGCGCCCTCTTCCTTCATCTTCTGAAGCGAGCGAATGCTCAGATATGCAAAGGCCAGAACAAAGCCGATTTTGCCAAACATCAAAACGCCTACAACGGTTTCCATGGTCATTCCTTTCTGTTCGCGGGTTGTGCAATGGGTACGCAGCCCCGCGCAGGGCGGATCAGAAAAAAACCTTTAAAAAGAGATGCATACAGCCGTATACCGGCGATCAGTTCACGATGACGATCAGCGCAATCAGGTAGACTAGCATCCCGACGATCCCAAACTGCGCGGCCAGGATCGCTGCAAGAAACAGCAACAGCATGACACCGCCCACAATAAGCCCCTGTTCTTTCAGGGGCTTGGCCGCAAGGCGGTCGTTCACGTCCTTCACCGAATAACGACGGGCGACCCCAGCGATAAGGGCCGATGCCGCAAGACGACCGATCCAAAGGGATTTACCGGCCAGGGTTGTCGGTGCTGTGGTCATAGTCAGACTCACTGCTGTTCGCGCTTGGGCGAAGATTACTATGGAATACAATGGTACGCAAATCTGGCGGCCTACAGATCGGGCAACAGATGCCCCAACCCGGCCATACGCACCGCGTCGGCCAGATCATCGTAATTGGCCAGAACCGCGCGGGGATCGGCGGGAAGGATCTTGTTCAAGGTCGTCGACACCGGCGCATCGGGCACACCGATATAATCAAACACCCGGCTTGCCGCCCCTTGCTGATGCGCCGCCTCTTGCAGGTCGGCGTCGTAAGACAGGCGCAGATGCGGCAGGCTTTCCAGGCACGCGGTCTCATACCGCAGCAGCATATCGTTCCACTCCAGCCGCCGCACGAACCAATCCGTGGGCAGTTCGATCGCTTCGCTGTGCTTGGCCCCGCCGCTGGAATGGTATTGCTGTTTCATATGCGATCGGCTGAGCGACATGGCCTGCCCAAACGTATCACGCGTTAGATGGATCAGCTTGAACCCATCCGCATGTGCCGCGCGCAGGAACCCAACCGGGTCGCGCAGCCGCTGAACCTGCACCATCTGATAGCTCAGAAACTTCGCGCCATAGGCCTGCGCGCTGGACTTCCGCGCCATCGCCTTCAGGAATGCAAGCGGTGCAAGCTTGCCCCGATGCAACACCTCACCATCGCACTGAACCGCCGGGTTCGCGTTGAGGAGATCCTTGAGCAGTGTCGTGCCCGACCGTGCACGCGCGATGACCAGGAACTTTTTGGGTGCCCCCGCCTGCCGTGTCATCAGCGCCTTTAGATGCACCTTGGCCTCAACCGCAAACCCCTCGGCGGTGTAGCGGTCGCGATGCCAGCGGCCAGCCACAAAGGCGGTATCCACCGGCGGCCAGTGGAATACCTGATCCAGGATCTCGGCCTTTTGCGCCATGTCTGTGAAGGCTCCCAATGCCGACCTGCTGCGAGTGGGGCAGTATCACACCGAAATCTTGGTGATAAAGTGACGATAGGGGCCATTTTCCGGGGCGGTGCAGTTCTGCATGGACAACCACGTGGCAGTTGCGCTACCACGCGCGCATGATCGTTGCGACGCCTCTCCGCCGACGCCGACGCTGAGCCCAGCGTTCGATCCCGCGCGGACGCCGCGCATCTGCCTTCCAAATCATTGACTTGCCCCGGTGCCGCTGGCACCTATCGGGCTTCATCTCGAAAGATACGGCCATGATCCCGTCCATCCTGCCCACGTATAACCGCGCGTCCCTGACCTTTAGCCATGGCGAAGGCTCCTGGCTGATGACGGAGGATGGCACGCGATACCTGGACCTGGGCGCAGGCATCGCGGTGAACGCGCTGGGTCATGCCCATCCTGCCTTGGTCAGCGCGCTGACCGAACAGGCGGGCAAGCTGTGGCATCTGTCCAATCTCTACCAAATTCCTCAGCAACAGGCGCTGGCCGACACGCTGGTGGACCACACCTTTGCCGACACGGCGTTCTTCACCAATTCGGGGACCGAGGCCTGCGAACTGGCGGTCAAGATGGCCCGCAAATACTGGTACGACAAAGGCCATCCCGCGCGCACTGATATCATCACGTTCGAGGGGTCGTTCCATGGCCGCTCGGCCGCGGGGATCGCTGCGGCGGGGTCCGAGAAAATGACCAAGGGTTTCGGGCCGCTTCTGCCGGGCTTCATCCATCTGCCCTTTGGCGATCACGACGCGCTGAATGCTGCGATCACCGATACCGTTGGCGCGATCCTGATTGAGCCTATCCAGGGTGAAGGCGGCATCCGCCCCGTGCCCGACCAATGCCTGAAGGGCCTGCGCGATTTGTGCGACAGCCATGGCATCCTTTTGATCTTTGACGAGGTGCAATGTGGCGTGGGCCGCACCGGCCGCCTGTTTGCGCATGAATGGGCCGGGATAACGCCTGATATCATGATGGTCGCCAAGGGCATCGGCGGCGGCTTCCCCCTGGGCGCGGTGCTGGCCACCGAAGAGGCCGCATCGGCCATGACCGCAGGCACCCATGGCTCGACCTATGGCGGTAACCCGCTGGCTTGTGCGGTGGGCAATGCGGTGATGGGCGATGGGCG
>JBCBPV010000104.1:0-8291 GCA_039820585.1 Pseudomonadota bacterium | reverse complement strand
GCAGGACCGTGAATGCGGTGAGTGTCAGCGCACCGAACACGGTGCGAGTAAATCCAATCATTTTTCGATCCTTTTGCCAAATGCGAAGAAATGGGCTCGCGACGGCGTTCTAAGGCGCTGGACGCACAGCGACGGAGGTTGCCGGATTCAGGTCATCATTCGGGTCGGTGAAAACGCCTGCGGGGAACGCGACGGAGATGGGCGTGTCGGCGGTATCGAGGCAAAGCAGGTGATTGTTGTCGCCATCCCCCAGGTCAGCCAATGCGGCCGGGGTGATCTCGCGTTCGGACCCGTCCGCGGCGCGCACGGTCACATTGTAGAGGTCACGCTCGGAATCGCTGGGCTCATCGCCGTTTTCCAACGTGACGCCGCCCGCCCAGACCACGCGTACGGCCTGCTGAAATCCGTCGGTCGGGCAGTCGTCCCCATCGGTGCGGCGCTGGCCAAGACCGAGGCCCTGCGCGGTTGGATCGGCGATTTCCGCCATCACCAGGCTCGGACCCGGCGCCAGGGGCGTGACGTCGACCTGCGCGCCGCGGAAGTCCAACGTCCCGTCTATCGAGTGAAGGTGACCGACGATTTCGACAGACACCGGCGGATCGGCTTCGGCCGTCCCAAATTCGCCCACCAATAGGACCGTGCGTAGCTCGCCGCCATCGGTTGCCGGCAAAAGCGTAACGCAGAGCATCTCACCCATCGCGCCGGACGCCGTGGTGACCCGAAAATCGCCCGCCTGCATTGTGGTGTGATCGATCTCGGTCGAGAAGATCACCGGCATGCCGTCCTTGCCGAACGCACCGCGGCAGATCGCACGGCTGGCCAGCCTCGGCAAGCCGTTATCGAGCCCGAAAAACGCGGACAGAAGCTCGGCGGATTGGCCGCCGCTCTCGCTCGGTAGCGATGCGTCCGCCGTCGTATCGGTCAGATCAAGACTTGTGACGTCCGCCAGGCTCGGCGATGCGCCGGCCATTACGCATGACAGCACTGCGTACAGGTGCCGACGGACCGCTCCGGCCGCGCCACCTTTGGTCCGGACGTCAACTCTGGATATGCATGGCATGCGCCCCTCCCCGTATTCTGCACGTGCAGCATATACAGCGAGGGATGCGTCCTTCGACCGCAGGTCAGGATCACCTGCGGCCAGAGGGTATTCATTTTCGGCCAGCGCCGTCCTGAGCTAGCGCTTGGTTGCGGAATGCTTTCGGAGTGAAGCCGGTCCAGCGCTTGAAACTGCGGGCAAAATTTGAAGACGACTCGAAACCGAGCTCGCCCGCGATGGCCTTGATGGGCTGCGTGCTGCCGGTTAGGAGGTTCCGCGCGCGCTGCTCGCGGACCTGATCCAACAGTTTTCGATACGAGGTGCCCGACCGCTCCAGCTGCCGACGCAGACCGCGTTCGGAGTATCCCAACTCTGCCGCAACGTCCGAGAGCGACACCGTCAAGGACGGCGCGCCTTCCAGGATCGCTTTGACCTGAGTGACCGGTGTCGTCACGAACGCCATCTCCTCCGCAAACTGTTGGCAAAGGCCTAGGAGCCGCGCATGATTAATCGGATCGGAACCGGGGAGTGGCCGGTCCAACAAGGCAGCGGGAAAAACGATCTGGTTTTCGGCAGCCTCGAAGCGGAAAGGAAAGCCGATCTTGGTTTCGATGGCGGGCCAAGCATCCGGTCGTCCGACTGTCATCTCGGCACGGGTCGCGGCCTGGTCGGTCCTCAGCATCGCCTTCAGCAGACCATTGATGGCGATGATGGCGCTGCTGAAACCGAAGTATTCGATGTCTTCAAAGGGAAACTTGGAACGCAGGCGAATTGCAGCTTCCCCGGCTTTCAGACTTGAGTGTTCTTCCACCAAGTGGAATTCGAACGCGGGGAAGTTCAGGAAGAAGAACCGCTTCAGAACGTCGAGTCCGTCCTCGAACCGTCCTGCGTTCATGGCTGTGTACGCGGGAAGCCCGATATAGGTGGGTTGGAACTTGAGAGCCAGCATGACGCCAATATCCGGATCCTCGGTGCGCTCGATGGCATTCAGAAAAAGTCGCCGCAGTGGCCGAAACCCACATCGGAAATGCGGATCACTCAAATGCGTTTCATCGAGCCCTGTTTCCGCAAGCAATTCGTCTGCAGTATAGCCATCTTCGCGGAGCATCCGAAAGACGAAGCCCGGATAGTTCATCGGCAAGGCCGGGTCATTTGGCGTAAAGGTCTTTTGCCGCATTCCAAGGCGTCCTTTGGGAGTTGACCTATCAATGGCCAACTTGCCCGCGCTTGGCAATCGCGGACGGCAGACCCAAGAACAGAGCGTCGGCTTGCGCACAAGAAAAGGCTTACAGGCTCTCGAATTGAGCAGACGGCCCGCATGTCGCGTGACGTTGCAATTGCGGCACTGCTGCGCAAGTTGATGCAACGATTGACAGATCAGGGCCTGAAGCCACCGAAACTAGGCGCAAGAACGGATACGGTATCGCACCTCCGGCCGGTGTGTTCTCCGCCCGAAACGCGCCTCCGCTACCAGACACCCCGGCATGCCACTGACGCTTGGCCCCCGCGGCCATCACACGTGCATCACCCCAGTATCCAACACACTCTCCATCGACACATAGGTGGACGTCGACGCAACATGCGGCAATTGCGAGATTTGTTCACCCAGCACGCGCCGGTAATCGTTGATGTCGCGGGTTCTGACCTTGAGCAAATAGTCGAACCCACCGGCGATCATGTGACAGGCCTCAACCTCTGGGATCTTACGCACCGCGGTGTTGAAATCGCGCAGCGCTTGCTCGCGCGTGTCAGAGAGCCTGACCTCCAGAAACGCGATATGCGCGAGGCCAAGCTTGCTGGCCGACAACTCGGCGCGGTATCCGGTGATGACGCCCAGCGCCTCCAGACGCTTGACGCGGGCTGTGACCGGGGTTTTTGACAGGCCGACGGTTTGCCCCAGCGCAGTCATCGAAATGCGCCCGTCCGTGGCGAGCACGGCGAGGATGCGCTGATCGAGTTCGTCTAGTGCTGCGGTATTTTGCATTCGAATAGTCCGCGATTGCCCAGGATTATAGACGTACCGTCTACTACACTCCCCAATACAGCCGGAACGCCTGTGCGCAAAGTGGTAAGATCCACGTATCGGATGGAGTGTTGCCGATGATCGAATTGGATCCAGCCTGGGACCGGAACAAACGTCGCGATGAAGCCGAAATCATCGCAAGTCTGGTTGAGATGGCACAGCTTTCCGGGTCTGACCGGGCTGCAATCGTGACGCGCGCAACCGCGCTGGTCGAGCAAATACGCGCCGCCTCAGAGCCCGGATTGATGGAGGTTTTCCTGGCCCAATATGGCCTTTCCACGGATGAGGGCGTCGCGCTGATGTGCCTGGCCGAGGCGCTGTTGCGGGTGCCGGACCCAACCACCATTGATGCGTTGATCGAGGATAAGATCGCGCCCTCGGATTGGTCCGCACATCTGGGGCAATCAAGCTCGCCTTTGGTCAACGCCTCAACCTGGGGATTGCTCTTGACCGGACGCGTGCTGGATGAGGCCGAGCCTGGCATTGCAGGTACGCTCAGATCCATGGTCCGTCGCCTTGGCGAACCTGTCATTCGCAGCGCCGTGCGTGCGGCGATCAAGCAGATGGGTCGGCAGTTCGTGCTGGGCGAAGACATTGATGCGGCCATGGACCGGGCCCGCCCGATGGAAGCGCAAGGCTATACCTATTCCTACGATATGCTGGGTGAAGCGGCGATGACCGCGGCAGATGCGGCGCGGTATGCGCGTGCCTATGCAGATGCAATCGAGCGCATCGCCAGCGCCTGTACCGGCACCGATATCACCCGGAATCCCGGGATCTCGGTCAAGCTGTCAGCGTTGCATCCCCGATATGAGGTCGCGAAAACCGCGCGCGTGATGGAGGAGCTTGTGCCTGTGTTGCTGGGTCTCGCGCGGCAGGCGGCGCAAGCGGGCATGGGGTTCAACATTGATGCGGAAGAAGCCGACCGCCTGGGCCTGTCGATGAAGGTGATCGAAACGGTGCTTGCCGATCCGGGACTTGCGGGCTGGGACGGCTTTGGCGTTGTGGTGCAGGCCTATGGGCGGCGCGCGGGCGATGCGGTGGACGGGCTATACCGCATGGCCCGGGCGCATGACCGCAAGATCATGGTGCGGCTGGTCAAAGGTGCCTATTGGGACACCGAGATAAAGCATGCGCAGGTCCAGGGGCTCGCCGATTTTCCGGTGTTTACACGCAAGGCGGCCAGCGATGTCAGCTTTATCGCGGTGGCGCGCAAACTGTTGCAGATGACCGACCGCATCTATCCGCAGTTCGCCACGCATAACGCCCACTCTGTCGCCGCAGTGATGGAGATGGCCGCAGACCTGCCGCGCACGGTCTATGAGTTTCAGCGGCTGCATGGCATGGGCGAGGCTTTGCACGATCTCGTCCTGACCGAGGCGGGCACAAGGTGCCGCATCTATGCGCCGGTTGGAGCGCATCGTGATCTTTTGGCGTATCTCGTGCGCAGGCTTCTGGAGAACGGCGCCAACTCGTCGTTCGTGAACCAGATTGTGGATACCTCAGTGCCTGCCTCCACCGTCGCGGCGTGCCCTTTCGATGCGCTGGCCGAAGAGATGGTGCATGGCCGGGCCGTATTAAAGACCGGGCCAGATCTGTTTCTGCCCGAGCGTCGCAATGCGGTGGGGTTCGATCTGAACGATGTGACCCAGCTTGCGCGGATTGACGCGGCGCGTGTGAGTCCGCTTTCGTTGGACGTGGGGCCGATCCTTGCAGGAGTTGCAGCCGGGGGCGTATCCGAACCGATCGTGAACCCCAGCTCGGGCGATATTCTGGGCCAAGTGACCTTGGCCTCTGCCGATGATATAGAGGTGGCACTGTCATCCGCGGTGCCTTGGACCGCTCCGCCGGATGAGCGTGCAAAAGTGCTGTGCCGCGCGGCTGACCTTTACGAGGCTGGCTTTGGTGAGGCCTGCGCCCTGCTCGCGTCTGAGGCGGGTAAGTCGCTTGCCGACGCGATTGCAGAGCTGCGTGAGGCGGTGGATTTCCTACGCTACTACGCGCACCAAGCGGTGCTGTCCGAGGCGCCGCCGCGAGGGGTGTTCACCTGTATCAGTCCCTGGAACTTCCCGTTGGCAATCTTCACCGGGCAGATCGCGGCCGCTTTGGCGGCTGGCAATGCGGTTCTCGCCAAACCGGCTGAGACGACGCCTGCCATTGCCGTTTGGGCCAGCCAAAGGCTTCATGAGGCGGGCGTACCGCTTCCCGCGCTGCAAGTCTTGCCGGGCGAGGGGGGCACGGTCGGCTTGGCGCTCACCTCTGACGCGCGGGTTGACGGGGTGGCCTTCACCGGCTCCACCGCGACGGCACGCCGGATTCAGGCCGCGATGTCCACGGGCTGCGCCCCGGGTGCGCCGCTTATCGCAGAGACGGGTGGGATCAACGCAATGATCGTGGACAGCACGGCCCTGCCCGAACAAGCGATCCGCGACATCATCGAATCCGCCTTTCAGTCGGCGGGGCAGCGATGCTCGGCCCTGCGTTGTCTGTATGTGCAAGAGGATATCGCGGGGCCGTTTCTTGATCTGTTGACGGGCGCGATGGATCAGCTGTCGCTTGGCGATCCGTGGAACATCGCCACTGACGTTGGCCCGATCATCTCAAAATCCGCGGCCGATCAGATCAACGCCTATGTCGATGACGCCATGCGGGAGGGTAGCGTCCTTCACCGGCTGGATGCCCCGATAGATGGTTTCTTCGCGGCACCCGCACTGATCGAGGTAAGCGGCATTGAAGCGTTGGAAAGGGAGGTCTTCGGGCCCGTGCTGCATGTCGCGACGTTCAAGGCCGATGACATCAACCGCGTTGTCGATGCGGTCAACGCCACCGGATACGGCCTGACCTTCGGTTTGCACACCCGCATCGATGACCGCGTGCAGGCGATTGCGGATGCGGTTCATGCAGGCAATATCTATGCCAATCGCAACCAGATCGGCGCCATCGTGGGCAGCCAGCCGTTCGGGGGCGAGGGTCTGTCTGGGACTGGTCCAAAGGCCGGGGGTCCGCATTACGTGGCGCGGTTTACGGATGCGCCTGTTGGCCGTGTCGCTGTGGATTGGGGCACATCCATGGAGCCCGCCACCCTTGCAGCCGCGTTGCAGGCAGCGGACATGGCGCCCGTCGTGAAGCAGTCGCAGGCCCTTCCGGGCCCGACGGGTGAGTTGAACAAGCTGACGACCCTGCCGCGCCCGCCGTTGATCTGCGCGGGCCCTGGGCCGGAAGCCGCGGCTGCGCAACGCGCTGCCGTTGTGGCGCTGGGCGGGCGGGCTGTGTGCCTTGACGGTGCATTGCACCCCGAGGCGTTGCGCGATCTCCCACCGTTCGGGGGGCTTATCTGGTGGGGAGATGTCGCGACAGCGCAGGCCTATGCCAAAGCGCTTTCGACGCTGGAGGGGCCGATTGTTCCGCTGATCTGCGGGCAGCCCGACCCCGCCCATGCGTGCTTTGAACGCCACTTGTGCGTGGACACGACCGCCGCAGGCGGGAATGCGGGGTTGTTGGCGGGCGAGGATGTCGCGCCTGCCAAGGTTGCCTAGGGCCGTGTGGGCGCTGCCTCGCAGCGGGTGAGCCAGGCAACGGAGCAGCATAGAGAAACAAACAGCTTTAGGTTGCAAATCACAACCTTAAACAGATCGACCCGTGGCAGTTCCTCCAGAATTCTCACTATCGCCTTTTTTCATCGAATTATTGGCCAATTTTCTCCGCATTTGAGGTGAATACCAAGGGGGAGCCGGTCCGTGTGTGCGAACGGCGCGTTCCAAGTCCGGTGTGTTCTACCGGCTGGGGCGATGTTGACAGTAACCAGTTGAGTACGAGTACATGACCCAGGCTTCCCTAAACGCCCCAACGGCGCTTCCCCCCTTCATTACAACCCCCCTCAAAGCCCTTCCGCTTTTAGCGACCGCATTGGGCGTAACCCTTGCGGGCAACGCGGCCTCTGCCGCGCCGCTGCAATCGGGCACCTTTTCGTTCGCGATATCCTCTACCGCCCCCCCTGCGGGCAGTTGTGCCGGCCTGTCAGACGACGGCTGTATCCATAGCCTGACATCGGTCACGATTGGTGGGACGACCTACACCGACTTTACGTTTCCAACGGGATTTGCCGTCGGGGGGTTTTCGTCTGGCGCGAATGTTCAATCGCGCATCCAGGGTGTGGTAGGCGATTTTGTATTTTCCAGCCCAACATACGCCGCAGACATGCTGGCCAATGTCTTCTCGGATATGGATCTGAACAAGTATCAACAGGTCGATGGCGGTGCCAGTAACGGCTTTTCGACCTTCACCTATCCAAATAACGTCCCCGCGACAGACGATTTCTATTTCATCACGACCGAGCGCAACGGGAACAACGACCAGATCATTCAGGCCTTTGATGCCGCCGGCAACCCACTTGGGTCGGTGACTGTGAACCGGCTATCGCCCGACTACACAGACACCGGTCGCAACGTGGGTGTGAGCCAGAACAGTTTCCTGGCGATCATCCCGATGAGTGATTTCAACATCTCGTCTGATCCGTTGAACCCGTCCGAAGTGCGATCCCTGAGGATTTCCTACAATGGCAACGATGGTGCAGATCACAAGACTTTCATCATCGGCTCGCAAACGATTGGGGCGGTCGTGGCCAATGACGACGACTACACCACCAGCCCGGTCGACGGGGTTGCGGGCGGCACGGTCGGCACGGTCCTGGACAATGACGATCTGAACGGCGGTGATGCCGCGACGGACGGCTCGCAAACCACGATCACGGTCACAAACGACGATGGCCTGACGGGTGTGACGATTGCCGACAACGGCACGATCACCGTGCCGGCGGGAAGCGCGCCGGGAACGTACAATGTCGTGTATGAGCTGTGCGATGAAGCCAACCCGACGATTTGTGATACGGCAACCGCGGTCGTGGTGGTCAGCGCCCCTGCCATTGACGCGGATGATGACGACTACAGTGCTACACCAGTCGACGGCGTTGCGGGCGGCACCGCCGGTTCGGTTCTGGACAATGACGAACTCACCGGCAGCGCAGTGGCGACGGACGGCTCGCAAACGACCATCACGGTCACAAATGACGATGGCCTGACGGGTGTGACAATTGCTGACAACGGCACGATCACCGTGCCGGCGGGCAGCGCGCCGGGAACGTACAGTGTCGCGTATGAGCTGTGCGATGAAGCCAACCCGACGATTTGTGATACGGCAACCGCGGTCGTGGTGGTCAGCGCCCCTGCCATT
>JBCBPV010000103.1:0-8766 GCA_039820585.1 Pseudomonadota bacterium | reverse complement strand
GCCGCCCGATTCCACAACCGGGGTCGGGAAGTCGAAGTTTTCGCCAAAGGCTTCGGCAACGATGGTTGCGTAGGGCAGCACGGTCGACGAGCCAGCGATCTGGACATTGTCGCGCGCAGCGGCGGCGGTAGCGGAAACGGCAGCGATCGCCAAAGTCGAGGCGGTCAGTTTCACGAATGACATATGGTTGCTCCTGAAGATTGTCAGTTGGGCGCTCTTTCGCGACGCCCGGTGGCCGTGTCCTAGGGATCACGCGCAATGCTTTTGTGACAGGTATGTAACAGTTTTATGAAGGCGGTTAACCGACGTTACGGAAACCTGTTCAACGCCCCGCGCTAGGCGCGCGGTAACACGACGGAAAACCGGCTTCCCTGCCCTGGCGTGCTTTCGATCCGAAGACGCCCGCGGTGGCGGTTCACGATATGTTTGACAATGGCCAGCCCCAGCCCCGTGCCGCCCTTCTCGCGCGACCTGTGGGTGTCCACGCGATAGAATCGCTCGGTCAGACGGGGGATGTGCAGCGGATCGATCCCCTCGCCGGTATCCGCGACCGTCAGAACCGCCGCGGGCGCGCGCAACAGCGGAGAATTCTCCTTCAGCGCAATCGACATCTCGATCTCTGAGCCGGACCCGCCGTATTTGATTGCGTTTTCCACAAGGTTTGCCACGACCTGTGCCAATTGATCGGGATCCCCAGGCACGATTACTTCACCCTCCGGCACTGACAGGCGCAACGCAACGCCCGCATCACTGGCCATCGAGCGAAAGGTCGACGCGGCAGTCCGCAACAGCCCGGCAAGATCCACCGGTTCCTGCGGGCGTTGGCGTTCCTGCCCCTCTACCCGGCTGAGCGACAACAGATCGCGCACAAGCCGGTTCATGCGGCCTGCCTCACGCTCCATGATTCCCAAAAAACGCTCGCGCGCATCGGGATCATCGCGTGCCGCGCCGCGCAGCGTTTCGATGAACCCCAGAAGGGCAGTCAGCGGCGTGCGCAATTCATGGCTGACATTGGCCACGAAATCGCGCCGAATCTGACCCGCTTCCTGGATGTCAGTGATATCGACAAAACTGACCATCAGCGCCGGCCCGTCCTCCAACAGCACGCGCGCCGCGGTCACGCGGTAGGTCACATCTCGGCTGCTACCGGTGGCGAGATACAGCGCTTCTGCCACATCGCGCTGACCCGAAAGCACAGATTCAATGCAATCGAGCAGGGTTGGCTGGCGCAATGAGGTGACATAGTGACGCAACTCTAAACCCGAGCCGAACAGCTGCTGTGCGCCCTCATTGGCGGCGATCACACGCTCATCCGCGCCGATCAAAAGCGAGGGGACGGGCGACGCGTTCAGTATTGAAGAATAAGCGTTAATTGGCGACGGCACGGGCCCGCTCTTCCGACTCGGATGTTGGGGGACGATAGTGCGCCCACCGGCCCACTGAAAGACGTGCCGACCGCGAAAACCGACAAGTTAGCTCAACTTTAAGCGGTATTGCATCCTGCATACAACCTGAGGCACAGTGATTACGTTAGGGAACTCGCTATGTGTGCATGATCGTGTTTGATCAAGCGATTTTTCTGGGAAGCAGCGAAACGGGCATTTGACGTGAAAGACAGATATTCCGGGCTGGCGATGCCACTTGGCGGGCATGGCACCAGCACACATGAAACTACAGTCCTTGCCGTGGGCGATGTCGCTCAATGGCAGACCTCTGGGAACCCCGTGCCGGCATCCGCCGATTTGCGGTTCTGCAATTTCGTGGATCTTGAATTGGAGTTCCTGCAGCTCGTCTGCCCTGAGGTGATCCTCACCCCTGTTGTCGCCGATCAGTTCGATTGCGCCGACGTGGCCTTGCGCCTCGATACGTTGGGCTACACCGGGTCGATCCGCGCGCTGGGAAATGGGGTGCCGAAGCCAGAAATGATCGAGCGGGAGATAAAGGCCCTGTGCCCCACGCTCGACTTCGCCCTGGTGGAGATTGAGGCTGTGGCCCGGCTGAGCTGATCACACGGCCGACCTTGCCGCCGCGATCCCGCGTGCGAAGAGGTCGGCCAAGGCGCCCGGTTCCTCGCACCCGACCGACACGCGGAAAAAGCCTTCGCTGATGCCGATCCCGGCCCGTGCTTCGGCACTAAGCGCGCGGTGGGACGACGTGGCCGGATGGCTGAGCGTCGTGCCGATATCGCCGAGCGTTGGCGCAAACGGGATCTCGGGCATTGCTGCCACCAGCGCATTTGCGGCAGCACGTCCGCCGGCCACCTCAAAGCTCAGCATGTGAGAGCCCCGGTCCCCCAACAGCGCCCGCGCACGGTTGTGATCGGGGTGATCGGGGCGTGTTGGGTACAAGACCTGGGTAATGCCCTCCATCTCCGCGAGCGCGTCGGCCAGCGCGACCGCATTGGCCTCGGCCCGGTCATAGCGCAAGGGAAAGCTCAGCATCCCCCGTTCGGCCAGCCAGCAATCAAACGGGCTGGGGGTCAGGCCAGTGGTGACGGCAAAGGTTACAATCCGCTCTTGCAAGGCCGGATCCTTGGCTGCGACATACCCCAGTGTCGCATCGGAATGGCCCGCCAGAAGTTTGGTCACCGAGTGTATCACGATATCGGCGCCATGATTGAAGGGCTGGATACCGCGCGGCGTGGTAAATGTGTTATCGACGGCCAGCAAAATCCCACGCTGGCGCGCAATTGCTGCGATCCCGGCCAGATCGGCCACCCGGATCGTTGGGTTCGACACGACCTCGATCAGGATCAGTTTGGTGTTTGGCCGGATTGCCTGGGCAAAAGCATCTGCATCCGTGGCGTCCGCCGTTGACGCCGATATCCCCAGGGCTGGCAAGGTTTCGGTCATCAACCGCAACGACCGCCCATAAAGCTGATTACCGCCCAGTACATGGTCCCCGGCCCGCACGGCACCCAAAAGCCCGGCCGTGACCGCCGCCATGCCCGATCCGGTGACGATGCCGCCGGTGGCCCCCTCCATCGCGTCGATCATCCGGGCCAGCACATCCGCATTGGGGTGCCCTTCGCGCGCATAGGTATAGCCCGGAAGCTGCCCGCCATACTGCGCATCGAGCGTATCGGGGCTGTCGGTCGCATAGACGACTGATGGTTGCAGGGGCGAGGCCAAGGGGCGCGACGCGCTTTCTGGCCAGGGCTGGCGATGTATTGGAGATTTTGTCATTGGAACCGAAGCCTTGAGCGAAAAAGCTGAACCCACCCGCGTACAGAATACCCTAGGGCACCGCCGCGAGCCCCGCCTGATAGCGACGCATATTGGCCTGATAGTTCTGCGCCGACGTCAACAGCCCCGCAATAGCCTCGTCGCTCAGCGCGCGGGCGACCTTGCCAGGCGCGCCGATCACCAGGCTGCCATCGGGGATCTCTTTGCCTTCGGTCACCAGCGCACCGGCCCCGATCAGGCAGTTGCGCCCGATCCGCGCGCCGTTCAGCACCGTGGCGCCCATCCCGATCAGCGTCTGTTCGCCAATCACGCAACCATGCAGCATTGCCTTGTGGCCCACAGTACAATTGACCCCAATGGTCAGGGGGAACCCCATATCGGTGTGCAGCACCGCGTTTTCCTGAATGTTGGTGCCTGCGCCCACGATAATCGGCTCATTATCCCCGCGCAGGGTTGCGCCGAACCAGATCGAGGTCGCGGTCTCCAGGATCACCTTGCCGATCACGTTGGCGTCAGGCGCCACCCAGAAATCCCCGGTCGCTGGCAGGGTCGGCGCGATGCCGTCGAGCATATATAGCGTCATGGCTGATCCTCGAACTCACTTTGAAGCCGGCGCACATGGCCCAGAACACCCGGTTGCTGACTGGCGCGCAGGCGTTCGGCCTGGATGATGGTTTTCAACTGACCCTCGGTGGCATCCAGATCCTCGTTTATCAGGACATAGGAATAGCCGTCCCAATGGCTGATCTCATCCCAGCTTTTCTGCATCCGGCGGACGATCACCTCATCACTGTCCTGCCCCCGCGTTTCCAGGCGGCGGCGCAGCTCGGCTATCGAGGGCGGAAGCAGGAAGATCGACAGAACATGGCTCGACAGCACGCTTTTCTGGATCTGCTGCGCCCCTTGCCAGTCGATATCGAACAGGACGTCACACCCCGCTTCAATCGCCTCTTGCACCGGCGCCACGGGGGAGCCGTAGAAATTGCCGAAGACATGGGCATGCTCCAGCATCGCGTCTTCATGCACCAGACGTTTGAAATCGCTTTCGGACACGAAGTGATAATCCTCGCCATCCACCTCGCCCGGTCGCATGGCGCGAGTGGTGGCCGAGACTGAGAACCTGACTGTCGGATCCCAGTCGCGCAGGCGGCGGGCAAGCGTTGATTTCCCCGCGCCCGAGGGCGAGGACAGGATGATCAAAAGGCCCCGACGCTGCATGGCTACTCCACGTTTTGAACCTGTTCGCGCATCTGGTCGATGGTGTGCTTCAGATCAAGCCCGATGCGTGTAAGTTCGGAAAACTGAGCTTTGGAGCACAAGGTATTGGCTTCGCGATTGAATTCCTGGGTCAGAAAATCCAGTTTGCGCCCCTTGGCCCCCTCGGACGCCAGCAGATCACGCGCCGCGACCACATGGGCGTCCAGCCTATCGAGTTCTTCGGCAACGTCCGACTTGACTGCGATCAGCGCCAGTTCCTGTGCCAGTCGGTCAGGGTCGGCGCAGTCGGTCGCCTCCATCACGCGGGCCAGCGCCTCGGCATTGGCCGCTTTCATGTGGTCTGCCCGCGCGTCCAACACATCCCGCGCCGCGCTGGCGCTTTGCGAAATCCGGTCAAGCTGATCGGCAATAACCCTGTGCAGGGCTGTGCCTTCTGTCTCGCGCATCTCGACAAAGGCGGCGAGCAGAGGTTTCAAATCGGCCAGAAGCGCGGCCTTCAGGGGTGCTGTGTCCTGATCGGGTGCGGCACTGTCTTGCACCCCGCGCAGGGCCAGCAACTCTGCCGCCGATGTGTTGCGCAACTGCACCCCCGCTTTGGTGGCTGCCGCCTCAACCCGCCGGATCTGCAAGAGGGCACGTGACAGTGTATCCGCGTCCAGCTCTGGCGCCGCGACGCCCTGTTCACGGGCAACGCGCAGCCCCAGAGTCACATTCCCGCGTGCCGCAACCCCTTGCAAGGACGCGCGAACCGGCGCCTCCAGCCCTTCGATCCAGTCGGGCAGGCGCAAGCGGATATCGAGGCCCCGCCCATTGACCGAGCGTAGATCCCAGCTCCAGCTCCAGACGTCGTGATGGCCTTCGCGCGATGCAAAGCCGGTCATCGATCGCGTCATCATCTGTCCCCTTGCGCGTGCGGGCGCGTTAACCTTTCGGTCATTTTTAGCCGGTTTTTCCGACTGTTCCGTGCCAGATTAAGAGATGAGAAACCATCCCGTCCCCTGACGCAGAAGCGATAACAGATGGGCCGGGGCCCCACAATCGGACACCGCAGGTGCAAAATAAGGAGATGTCGATGACCACAGGCGCCGAGATCATTCAGCTGTTCGCCGCGCGCGCCAGCCGCGATGACCCCGCACTGCGCCATGTGGAACGGTATTGGGACGGGTTGCGCCATGGCCGTCTTGCCCCCTCGCGGGCAGAGATTGACCCGCGCGGCCTCGCCCCATCCCTGGACAAGGCGTTCATCCTGGAACGCATCGCACCGGGCCTGGCGCGGTTCCGCGTGGCGGGCCGCCACCTGTCCACCGCCATGGGGATGGAGGTCGCAGGATTGCCCTTGGCCACCTGCTTTCATCCCGACGACCGCGACCGGTTGGCAGAGCATCTGGAAGAGGTGTTTGCCGCGCCGGCCACTTTGCGGATGTCGCTGTTGTCGCCTTGCGGGATCGGGCGCCCGCAATTTGGCGGGCAAATGCTGATCCTGCCCCTGCGCGATGATCTGGGCGGGATGAGCCGCGCCTTGGGCTGTCTGGTGACCGCTGGCAGGCCAGGCCGCACGCCGCGGCGGTTCACGATCAAGGGCACCGCCCTTCGAGATCTGACAGAACCCGCTAAGATGGCGGATACCATTTCCCTGTTGCACAGTCCCGAGGATGCGCCGGCCTAAGACGGCCGGCGGCTTGCTTTTAGCCTGCCGCCACCCGCGCAGGTGCGGTGCGCAGCGCCGACAGCTCTTCTGCCACAAGAAATGCCAATTCCAGCGATTGCGACGCATTCAGGCGCGGATCGCAGGCGGTGTGATAGCGGTGCGACAGGTCTTCGTCCGACACCGCGCGCACGCCACCGGTGCATTCGGTCACGTCTTGCCCCGTCATCTCGAAATGCACGCCACCGGGGATTGAGCCCTCGGCACTGTGGATCGCAAAGAACTCTTGCACCTCGCGCAGCACGCTGTCGAAGGGGCGGGTTTTGTAGCCCGAGGACGACTTGATCGTGTTGCCATGCATCGGATCGCAGGACCACACCACATTGGCCCCCTCCTCGCGCACCGTCTTGATCAGGCGCGGCAAGTGTTCCCCGACCGACCCCGCACCAAACCGCGCGATCAGGGTCAGACGCCCCGCCTCGTTTTCGGGGTTCAGCTTGGCCATCAGAACCTTCAGATCTTCCGCCGTGGTCGTCGGCCCGCATTTCAGGCCGATGGGATTCAGGACACCACGCGCAAATTCCACATGCGCCCCGTCCGGCTGGCGCGTACGGTCGCCGATCCAGATCATGTGGCCCGAGCCCGCAACCCACTTGCCGGACGTGGAATCCACCCGGGTCAACGCCTCTTCATATTCCAGAAGCAGCGCCTCGTGGCTGGTGTAGAAATCCACCGTGCCCAATTCGTGTTGGGTTTCCGCCGTCATGCCCGCCGCAGACATGAAATCCAGTGTGTCCTGGATACGCGCGGCCATATCGCGGTACTTTTCGGCCTCGTCCCGATCTGTGAAGCCAAGCGTCCAGCTGTGCACATAATTCACATCGGCAAAACCACCGGTTGAGAATGCGCGCAAGAGGTTCAACGTGGCCGCCGCCTGCGTATAGGCCTGCAACATCTTCTTGGGGTTCGGGATCCGTGCCTCGGGCGTGAAGTCCAGCTCGTTGATGATATCCCCGCGATAGCTGGGCAACTCGACACCGTCCTTCACCTCGACCGGCGCCGAACGCGGCTTGGCAAACTGGCCCGCCATGCGGCCCACCTTGATGACCGGAACTTTGGCCCCATAGGTCAGGACCATGGCCATCTGGAGCATCACCTTGAAGGTGTCACGGATACTGTCCGCCTTGAAATCGGCGAAGCTTTCAGCGCAATCGCCGCCTTGCAGAAGGAATGCCTCGCCACGGGCAGCTTTGCCCAGTTCGGCCGTCAGACGCCGCGCTTCGCCCGCAAAGACCAGGGGCGGATACTCAGCCAGCTTTGCTTCTACCCGACCCAATGCGTCCGCATCGACATAGTCGGGCATCTGCACCCGCGGCTTGTCGCGCCAACCGGTTTTCTGCCATTCCGCCATGATCTGGTCCTCACCAACCCAAGATATCCGCGGGGGTATACCCCTGCGCCGGACGGTTGAAAACCGCAATACTGACGCAAATACGGGCGGCTTTCTTGGGCGGTTGCCTGAAATTGCGACGCGGCGCGCTTGAAAGGGTCACGAAATGCTGGTTCGGTGCGCGAGATGGGACTAAAGGTGAACCGCAGTGGAGCAAACCCGCCAAATCATCGAACTGGCCGAATCCGTTGCCAAACCCAAGCGGTTTGTCTTCGCGCTGCTCGACAATTTTACGATGCTTTGCTTCGCCAGCGCGGTCGAATCGTTGCGGATCGCCAATCGGATGGCCGGGCAAACCCTGTTTGATTGGCGCATCGTCGGCGAAGGGGGTGAGGCCGTGACCTGTTCGGCAGGCACGCGCTTTCACCTCGATGGAGATCTCGAAGAGCTGAGCCGCGACGATACGATCCTGATTTGCGGCGGCATCAACGTGGCGCAGGCCACGACCAAGCGGGTGTTGAACTGGATCCGGCGCGAGGCGCGCAAAGGCGCGACGATTGGGGGATTGTGTACGGCAGGGTATACGCTTGCCAAGGCGGGGCTGCTCGACGGCAAGAAGGCTACCATCCACTGGGAAAACCAGGACAGCTTTGCCGAGGAATTCGAAGAGGTGGAACTGACGAAATCGGTCTTCGTGGTCGATGGCAACCGGATGACGACGGCAGGCGGCACCTCGTCCATCGACCTGATGCTGAAGATCATCGCCGATGCCCATGGCGAAGAACTGGCAGGCGCCGTGGCCGATCAGCTGATCTACACCACCATTCGAACCGATCAGGATACACAGCGATTGTCGGTGCCGACGCGCATCGGTGTGCGCCATCCCAAGCTGAGCCAGGTCGTTCAGATGATGGAGGCCAATATCGAGGATCCGATCAGCCCCTCGATCCTCGCGCGCGACGTGGGCATGTCGACCCGGCAGTTGGAACGGCTGTTCCGGCGGTATCTTAACCGTAGTCCCAAGCGATATTACATGGAATTACGGCTTCAGAAGGCGCGGAACCTGTTGATGCAAACGGATATGAGCGTGATCAACGTGGCGCTGGCCTGCGGGTTCGCCTCACCCTCGCATTTTTCAAAGTGCTACCGCGCGCAATATCACACGACGCCCTATCGCGAGCGCGGGGCCCCGGCGGCGCGGTTGTCGATTTGAGGCAGTGCTTGGCTTTGCGGCAAAGGGGCGAGGGGGAGGTATGAGCCCAGAGTGAGCGATGCTGCAAGGGCTTTGATGGCCGACATTCAAAGCCCTTGCAGCATCGCTCACTCTG
>JBCBPV010000102.1:0-9154 GCA_039820585.1 Pseudomonadota bacterium | reverse complement strand
GGAAACGACTCCAAACAGACGATTCTGATTGGCCCAATTGAGAGGAATGTTCTCTCGGACCAGTGTCTCGAGATTGAGATGTGCAGGTTGCGTGCCGTCCAGAGTCGCAGTCTGCAATCCTGGGGACAAGGAGATTAATGAAGTGACGCGTCTGATGTAGCGCTCGGAATGTCCGACGCGCTGGGCGAGGTGCTTGAGCAGCTCGCCGGACTTCAGAGCCTCTGCCCACTCATGCGCATTGCGCAACCCGCGGATCAGGGTCTGGTCTGGGTCGTGCCAGCGATCGCCGGCGACAATACGTGTCTCCACACCTCGGCGTTTGCACGTGAACGGTGTCGAGATGTCACAAAGTGTGGCACTTAGAGATGAGGCAGGCAGGTCTATTGCGTTGGCGACCGCGTCGGGGTCGAGATCAATGGATAGCTTGTTTGGGTCGAGTGCGATGGGACGGTTGCATTAACTTCGCCTTTCAGCCACGCTTTTGAGGTCGTTCATGCCACGTAGATCCCCGTTCAAGCACCATCGCTTTCCGCGTGACATCATTCTCTGTGCAGTACGGTGGTATCTGCGCTACCCGCTGTCCTACCAAGATGTGGTCGACCTGCTGGCGGAGCGCGGGATCACCGCTTGTCGGTCGACCGTATATCGCTGGGTGATCAAGTTTGGACCCGAACTGACCAAGCGAACGGAGAAGCATCTGCGTCGGGCAAGTGTCGATTGGCACGTGGACGAAACCTATTTTCGGGTGGGCGGCAGGTGGCGTTACCTATGGCGCGCCGTCGATGCAAACGGGCAGATGGTCGATTTCCGCCTGACCGCGCGGCGGAACGCGAAAGCCGCAAAAGCCTTTCTGAACAAAGCTATTGAGCGTGTTCGCCTGCATCGTCCGGTGACAATCGTGACTGACAAAGCGCAGGCCTATCGTAGCGTCATTCGCGAAATAAATCACCGGTATGATCCACACTTCGACGCCATCTGACATGTCGACCGGAAATGGCGAAACAACCTAATCGAGAGCGACCACTTCTCGATGAAACGGCTACTCGGATATCGCCAAAGCTTCCGATCATTACGAACCGCCAAGGCGACGCTGAGAGGCATCGAGACCATCCGGGCCATCAAACGCGGCCACGTCCATCACAAGCAACCAGGTGTCAAAGGGCAGATCCAGTTCATCGGCCAACTGTTCCACGCCGCATAACCCATCGCACCGGCCAAACAACAAATTGGCCTTAGCCAATTAATGCAACAGTCCCCTAAAAACTACCCCAATCCTGCGGCGGCTTATTGTGTTGATAGACCGGCAGAAATGTATAAGTTTCGCTTGGGGCGGGAATTGAGCGGTGCATCGGTGAACAGTATTCTGAATCAGGATTTTCGGCAGGGACGCCTGTCCACGATTCTCGGACCTACGGACCTCGTTCTGTTGCGGTTTGATGGCACCGAAGCCTATGCAGGCAATTTCGAATGGAAAGTCGAGGCGTTGTCGCACACGCCCGGCCTTGACCTCGAGCCGCTGCTTGGCACCCACGCCACGGTCGAGATCGACATGATGCAGGGCACGCGCGCCTTTGACGGCATCGTCTGCGAGGCCGAACACAAGGGCCCGGCGGAAAATGGCTGGCGCTATGATCTGGTGCTGCGCCCGTGGCTGCACGTTGCGGGCCTGCGGCGCAATCAGCGCATCTTTCACGAAAAAACCGTGGTGCAGATCGTTGAAGAGGTACTGGCGGATTACGCGCATCTGGGCGCGCCGCATCTCGACGTGCAACTGACCAAGGATTACCCGGTTCTCGAATACACCGTGCAATACCACGAAACCGACGCCGATTTTATTTGCCGCCAGATGGAGCGGTTCGGGATCAGCTGGATGTGGCGGCACGAGGCCGGATCGCACACGCTGGTGCTGGTTGATGCGGCGTTCAACCTGCCGATGATCCCCGGCGATTCGCGCCCCTATTTCGGGCGTGACGGGCACCACAATGCCGAAGAAGAGCACTTTCGCCACTGGTCCACCGCGCGGCGCATCACGACCGGGGCCGTCCGGCTGACCGAATACAATTTCAAGACGCCCAACGCCGCCCAGGAAGTCGACCAGCTGGGCGATGCCGCACATCCCAATGCCGATCTCGAAAGCTTTGACTGGCCCGGCGACTACCTGAACCAGGGCGAAGGGCAGGGGGTCGTGTCGGGCCGCGTGGACGAGGAACGCGGACAGGCGCAACGCCACCGCGCGGACGGCGATGTGGTGTCGCTGGGCGCGGGATGGCGTGTGTCGCTGTCCGGTGACGAGGTGGCGGGCGCCACGGGCGAGACGTTCATGTGTCTGTCGGCCAAACACGTCTACCGCGCGCAGGCCTATGGCACCGCCGCACTGGATGACGAACGCGCCTATGACGGATCGTATGTGCTGATGCCGGTGGACGCGCCGCTGGTGCCGGAACGGCACACGGTCGCCCCCAAGGTCGAAGGCCCGGAAACCGCCGTCGTCGTCGGCGAGGGCGAGATTGACTGCGACGAGTTTGGCCGCATCCTCGTGCGCTTTCACTGGGACCTGCACGGGGCCCATTCGATGCGCGTACGCGTCGGGCAATCCTGGGCCTCCAAAGGGTGGGGGGGCATGGTCATCCCCCGCATCGGCATGGAGGTCATCATCGAACACCTGCGCGGCGATCCGGACAAACCGATCGTCACGGGCTGTGTCTACAACGGTCAGAACATGCCGCCCTACGGTCTGCCGGATCACAAGACGCGCTCGACCTTCCGCACTGACACGCATGAGGGCGACGGGTTCAACGAATTGCGGTTCGAGGACAAGAACGGCGAAGAAGAGATCTTTGTTCATGCCGAAAAGGACATGAACATCGAGATCGAAAACAACCGTTCCAAGCGTGTCGAGAACGACCAGCACGAGATCGTCGGCCACGACAAGTCCATCGAGGTGGGCGGCGACCATGACGAGGTCGTGTCGGGCAACCTGTCCATCGCGGTGGGCAACAACCCGCTGTCATCGACGCTGATGAGCAAGTCGAAACTGCTGTTCGACAAGGCCGGTTCGGCGCTCAAGCGGCTGAAAATGCCGGATCCGTTCAACTTTGCCAAAGGCAACATGCAGCTGTTCGTGGAAAAGAACAAATCCGAGATCGTGAATGCCGCATCCTCGGAAATTGTCGGTGTGGCCAAATCCAGCATCATCGGCCACAGTTTTCAGACCACGGTGGGCAAAGCGATGAGCGTGATCGTGCGCAAACGCTATGACACTGACGTCGGCAAGGTGATGAACATCCGGGTCGGCGATCAGCTGACCATTCAGGTGGGCGAAAATTCCCTGATGACGATGTCCAAGGAAGGCAAGATCGTCATCAAGGGCAAGAAGATCATCTTCGAAGCTGACCAGATCGACCAGAACTGACGATGGGAAAGCCGCCCTCGACCCCCACACCACCCGCAGAGCCATTTTCCGGGCCGTTTATCCTGCGGCCCGAGTGGCATTCCCGCGGGGTAGGGCCGGCGACACAGATGCTGTCCAGCGATCTGGCGACACAGACGAAATTCAGCCACAACCAGTGCCTTGTCGGGCCGCATTATCAGCCGCCGCCTGCTGCAACGATTCCGGTCCTGCCACAATACGCGCTGGATGAGACCGACATCCCGTCCCTGGCCGACTACGTGCAGGGCCTCGACGCCAATCTGCTGGTGCCGACCCCGCCGACACCCACGCCGCCCGAAGAGCCGAAGGAAGAGGACGAAGGCTGGTCTTTCGAGATGAGCGGGATGAGCACCGGGTCCGAGGATGGCGGTGTCAGCAAGGAACACGAACGCGGCATTCGCGAATATGTCCGCTCCGGCTATACCCGGCGCGATCCGAATTCGACGCTCAATCCAGACGGGACGCGCAACTATACCACCGTCGATGACGATTTTGGCGGCAAGTGGGATGAAGAGGTCGAGATCATCGGCGGCGAGGCGTCGAAATCGCTGTTTGATGAAAGCGTGGCCGAGGGATCATTCGGCACGCCTGCGTCCACCTTCTCGGGCAATGGCAGCATTCTGTCGGGATCGTCCGAGGCGGCGGCCGGGTTCACGATCTCGCAACAGGGCGCCGATGGTGTCTCCCCCGGATTTAACGCGCATGCGGGCGCTGACATTCAGGGCTCCGTCGCCGAAGGGCGGATCGGCACCGGGGAAGAGTACGCCGACAACAGTCAGACGCTGGCCACCGGGCAGGCCAAAGGGTCCGTCCTGTCGGGCGAGGCCGAAGCCAAGGTCGAGGCTGTGCTGAACGCCGAACAGGCGACACTGGGCGGCGATCTGGGCGCAGAATTCAACGTGGTCGAGGGGTCGATCGACGGCGATCTGCACATCACGCCGCGTCGGGTCGTCAACGGTGCGGTGCGTGCCTATAACTGGATGTTCAACGACGACATCGCCGAGCCGCTGGATGAAAACTGGGACATCGGCATTATGGTCGGTGGTGAGCTGTCGGGGCAGGTCGGCGCGCAGGCCGGGGCGGAGGCGCACGCCGGGTACGAAAATGGCAAGGTGCGTGCCGAGGCAGGGGTCAAGGTTGGCTTGGGCCTTGGCGCAGGCTTGAAGGCGCGCGCGGGACTTGTCGGCGTCGACAAGGTCTGGAACGGTATGAAATCCGCGACCTCGTCGGCCTGGGACTGGGCATGGGGAAATTGAGAAACGCGATGCTGCAAAAGGTGGCGACACATGATGAATTCATTCCCGCGATGGGCGCAATGGCTGCTCTCGATCTGTTTTGTTGTGCTTGCCACGATGGCTGATGCGGCGGACGAAAAATTTCCGCTGATCGCGCGGGCCGAGGGCGACGCGATCACCGAATTTCAGTTCGCGGATCACGACGCGCTGTCCGGCAGTTTGGTCGCGCCGGCAAACATGATGTGGGACACCGTGGACATCGTGCCGCCGGAATTTGCGGATTTCGGCGTCTTTTCCAATCTGGAACAGCGATATGTCGGCTACGTGCCGCAACATCGCGACCGGTTCGAGGTGCGGATCTATGTCGGCAGCATTTTCCCGACCCGCGTCTCCCTTGGTGCCGGATACAGCACGTTGCTTGCGTCGGAATGGGGCAAGACCAGCTTTGGCATAAAGACGCACGACCAGACATTCGGCGAGGTGCTGGGCGGCAACAACTCCACCGGTGTGATGTTCGTGAACCGCATCGCCACATGGCGGCGCGGCACGCATGTTTTTGTCATGCGCGTGACCTTCGAGGCCGAGCATTACGACCAGTTTTCCGACGACATCGCGCGGCTCATCGGGTCGTGGCAGTTTGACGGACCACTTGAGGCGGACCCGATCATCGACACGATGCAATCGGCCCGGCTGGACCCGGGTATCGGTACGGGCACTGCGGTTGCAGCGTTCGAATACCCGATGCCGGAACACTGGGCGCCGTTGACCCGCGGGAATGTCGATGCCCCCGGCGACAGTCAGATGTGGTACGACACCGATGATCCTGCCGGCAACCTCGGGATGCTGGTTCTGGCCCTGCCGTCCCCGGGGGCGGTCCCGGAAAACGGCATCGCGCCGCCGGAAGATCAGGCAATGATCGACCTGAGTGCGCAGATTGCCGGGCTGGCCATCGAAAACATGCTGCCCGATGTCGGCTTTACGCTCGAGCCGTTCGAGATGAACGCATTTGGTCACCTGACTCCGATCACCGCATTTAACCGGACGCTGACGTTCACCGCCCCAACGGACAGGGACACGAAATTGGTCGTGTCGGTGCTGTTGGTGCAGATGAAGGATGGCGTCACGCTTGCCGCCGCATCGCTGCAACCGCCGCTGCTGGACGGGTACCTGTTCGGCACACAGAACCACGGTAGCTTTGTCAGTGCGCAGGTTCTGGATGCGATGTCCGACTATGCCCGATCCGTCGCGGCACGATTTGAGTAACCAGGAGAGGCGCAGACCATGAACAAGCTGCCCGATGACAATTTTGATGATGCGACTGCGCTGCTCGGCCTTGGGGTCGATGACATGGCCAAGCTGCGGTTTCTGCTGCAGGCGGTCGAGATCGACAGCACCGGCGCGCGGCTCAGCCTGAAGGTGGGCCAATCGCGGCTGACGCTGCATGAAAACGGAACCATTCGCCTGGACGGGCGCGCGCTGGTGCAGACCGCCGACGAAAGCATCACGCTGGACGGTGCGGTAATCCAACTAAACTGATGGTGGTCACGGTCAACATCAACGGCCTGAGCCTGTGCCACAAGGCGTCGGGCGGCGTGGTCCGCAATACGCTGCCGGATGTGTGCAAGACGCCCGCGGCCAAGAACGTGCCGCTGCCCTATCCCAACATCGCCTTTTCCAAGGACCTCGCTAAGGGCACCACGACCGTCAAGGCCGACGGCGGCAACATGTGCGCCATCAAGGGCTCCGAGTTTTCTGTGTCCATTGGTGACGAACCCGGTTCGGGTGGCGGCGTCAAATCCGGCGTTCACCTGCACCGCGCCACCTGGCTGAGCTGGTCGCCGAACGTGTATTTCGAGGGCAAGCCCGCCTGCCGCCTGAGCGACAAGATGTTGATGAACAAGGGAAATACCGTTTCCCTCGGGGGTCTCGACCAGCCGCCGCTGACGCCGAACGAAATCGACGACTGGCTGTGCGAGGCGGCTTGTGAATGCGCCAACGCGATCATGTTCCAGAATTGCGTCGCCAGAAAGATCGAAGAGCATCTGTATGACGGCGCATACCCGTCTTCGGGGTCCCGGATCTGGCGCGAGGTGTCGATGCAGGTCGTCAACGGCGCCTGGCAGGTGATCTCGAACGGGGCAGGGACGGGGCCCACCTCCAACCCGATCACCCCCGGCGGTGGCATCCGACCCGACATCGTGACCGTGGACAGCGCGGGCAATCCGACCCGCATCATCGAGATGAAGTTTCCCGGCGACAAATACAACGCCAACCAGAACCCGCTTGATCCCGACAGCTCCTATAACCGGGCGGCGGACGATCTGGGCGTCGAATACGACCAGATCGACGTGGAAGAGGATTGCCCCTGCTGGGGTGGCGGACCGCCGGGGGAACCGGTGCCGGTTGAATCGCCTGCACCCGCCCCGCAACCCGAAGAGGACGAAGGCTGGAGCACGGGCACCAAGGTGCTGGTCGGCGCAGGTGTGGTGGTCGGTGTCGTGGCGGCCGGGTTCGCAGCGGCAGCCTGTGCGGCGTCGGTGGTCTGTGCGGGCGTTGTGGTGCTGGGTGGCGGCACCACCCTGGCGACGCAATAGAGCGGGGGGCGGCATGGACGAAATCAACGAATATGAAAAGCTCAACAACCTCGTCGTTCAATCGGATCGGACGCAGAAAACCGTGCTGCGCTACGCGGCAACCGGGCAGTTTCTGCTGATCAACGCGGACCACCACAGGGCAGGGGACATGTGCGATGCCGCCAGCGCCTTTCTGGATGTGTTCGGCAAAGTAGCGACCCGGTTTCGCAAGGCCAACGGACGCGAGGTGACGATCAAAGGCGACAATTGGCGTGACTACTATGCGGGGCGCAGGCCCGAAGAGGATGAATACGATTCCTTTTTCATCGACCTGCTGTCCGATGGTGACATACCGCCCGTCAGGTTCGATCTGTTCGCGCCCTATTCGATCGAAGGGCACCGCAAACGCGCGCCTTACGGGCGGTGCCAGTTCCACTTTCCCCTGCCATGGCTCAAGCAGAACAGCGATGCCTTTGTCGAACATCTCAAGGGCTGGTGCAGCCTCTTGAAACCGGAACAGGGCACGTTCGGCATCGGGTTCGTGAGCAAGCCGGGCATGGAACGCAAACGGATCGCGGATGCGTGGCCCTATCTGGCGCGGTTCAGCGGTCTGGATTGCGTGACGCTCATGGATTGGTCCGCGCCGGATTACCACGTGGGCCTGCGTGCGGTGAACTGGCTGACCGTGCTGGACGACACATGGGTCGACCGGCTGGGCGGGCAGGATGAGATTGCCCGCAACCTGCACCCCGAGGGTCAACTGCATCCTTACGAGGGCGGCCTGATCGTGCAGGCCTGCACCCATCCACAACTGGGCGACATCAACATGCATGGCGTGCCCGAGGCTTACGCCGCCGTCGATGCGCTGATCGCGCCACATCGCTACGTCGATTACCCCGACAACCCCATGCATCTGCTGAAGGTGCCGCCGCCGCTCGATGCGCATGTCACAACGCTCGGCTGGCTGCGCCGGTTCGAACCGAAGGACGCCTAGGCGATGTCGGAGCCGTCCACCTTGTGCCTGTCGATGGTGCTGCACCCCACCAGTTTCGAGGCGTGGCGCAATGCGACCCTTGCCGCGCCTGAGACCTGGGACGACTGGGACGTGCTGGATCCGGAGCCGCAGGACTTTGTCCTGTGGAACCGCCTTGGCCAGGTGCGGGTCGCGACCGTGATTGACGATATTCTGGAGCAGGGGCGCCAGGACGGCACCGTGCTGGAACGCAGCGCCGAAGGGCGCATCGATCTGGTTGCCTTGCTGACCTCGCAAAACTGGCGGGAACAGATCCTGATCCTGGGTGCGGTGCGCATGCTCGAAGGGTTCGGCGGCACCGATGGCTGGGCGCTGATGCATGATTATGTGTTCGGCCAGAGCGGCACGGCATGGTGCGTCCGCTTTCCGATCTGGGGACGCTCGGAATTGCATGCCGACGCGCCCGCCGGGATCAAGGCGCAGGCCGACGCGCTGGTTTTGCCGTTTCTCGAAACCGCCCGGGCGCGCAGGGACTGAAGCATGTGGGCGCTCAAGAACACCACGCCATTCGCGGCGGCCAAGGCGTTTGAGCGGGACCGCGACGGCCACGAGGTGCTGTGCCTTGTCGTGCGCGCCACCTTGCGGCCCGGTCCGGACGAGTTGTGGATCGCCGAGGACGAGCAGCTGCCGGTTTTGATGGTGCCCGAGCTGGGCGAAGACGAAATGATCGCCGATGCCGACATCGCGCCGTTCATGCCCGGATCGGAAATCATCGTGCGATGCGCCCCTCGGGCGGCAGCGGGCCGTCCACCGCGCCGCGCACGATGATTTCCGATCCGGGCATGAACGGCGCGATGTCGGCATCGGCGATTATTTCGTCTTCGCCCAGCTCGGGCACCATCAAAACCGGCAGCTGCTCGTCCTCGGCGATCCACAACTCGTC
>JBCBPV010000101.1:0-9192 GCA_039820585.1 Pseudomonadota bacterium | reverse complement strand
GTGCGCTCGACTTGCATGTGTTAGGCCTGCCGCCAGCGTTCGTTCTGAGCCAGGATCAAACTCTCAAGTTGAAAAGCTCTTACGAGCTTATCCTTGACGTTCGAACCTCTGCACATCGCCCCGGTCGGAAAACCGGGGCAGTCATCTGTTTGTTGTGCTTCAGTTACCGAAGTAACGTAAAGCCGTCCAAACAGTGAAGCTGACACTCTGATCATCGGTCCGAAAACCTACAGAGGCGATATGCAGTTGTTTGTCCATCGAATGGTCCAAACCGCCCACATATCTCTTCAGTAACCAGCGATTTCAAAGAGCGCAGAGACAAAATCGACTGAGTGCGCCCTACATCTCTGGCGCGCCCCGCCTCATCTAACTCTGTTATTTTTTTACCGAGGCTGCGTTCCCGCCGTCTCGGTGAAGGGGTATTTACGGAGAGCGGCGCAGGTCCGCAAGGGGTTTTTTTCGCAAAGATGACATTTTTTTAGCGCCCGGTGAATCCCTCGCAAAATATGGGGTTTTCGGTAACTTGGGGCACTAGGCGGGGCGGCTCGGCGCAACTTCCTTGCCTTCTATCGGCCAGATTTCGTGCCCTACCCCGCAATCCACAGAGTCGTCCACAGACTCACCGCTGCATTTGGCGGCGGTTTCAGGCCGTCCCCGGCGCCGGCTGCCGCTTGCGCCACTTCAGACGCATCGCCAGCAGTGCTGCGATTCCGCAAAGGTACAGGATCGGCTCAATCTGCCACCCCTTCACCAGCATCACATAATGCACCCCGCCCAGGATCACCGCCGGATAGGCCAGCTTGTGCATCCGCCGCCACGCCGCCGCCCCCATCTTGCGGATCGACCAGTCATTCGATGTCGCCGCCAGCGGGATCAGACAGACAAACCCCACCATTCCGATGGTGATGTAGGGGCGCTTTACGATATCCTTCCAGATCTCCGTCCAGATCCCCACATCCAGGATCAGCCACACCAGCAAATGCAAGAGTATATAGAAGAACGCGATCACGCCCAGCGGGCGCCGAAACTTGATCAGGTTCACCCCCGCATGCGTCCGCAGCGGCGTGATGCACAGCCCGGCAATCAGCAACTGCAAACCCCAAAGCCCCAGCCGATGCTCGATCTCCTTGATCGGCTCCACGCCCAGCACCCCGGTCGCCCCGGCCCAGAACACCCAGACCACCGGCAAAGCCGCCAGTATATATAGCGGCCATTTCGGCGCCTTGCGGGCACCGGTGTTTATCGCGTCGACAATTGCCATCAGAAAGACTTGGTCAGATCCATCCCGGCATAAAGACCCGCGACCTCTTCTTCATAGCCATTGAACATCAGCGTCGGAATACGCGGCGAAAACAGCCCGCCCCCGATCCGCCGCTCGGTCGCCTGGCTCCACCGCGGGTGATCCACGGTTGGGTTCACATTACTATAGAACCCATACTCGCTAGGCTGGCTCATGTTCCAACTGGTCGGCGGCTCTTCTTCCGTCAGCGTCATCCGCACAATCGACTTGATCGACTTGAACCCATACTTCCACGGCACCACCAACCGGATCGGCGCACCGTTCTGGTTCGGCATCGGCTCGCCATACAGCCCCGTCGCCATGATCGTCAGCGGATGCATCGCCTCATCCAGGCGCAGCCCTTCGCGATAGGGCCACTCCAGAACCGGGAACCGCACGCCCGGCATTTCCTCAGGCCGCACCAGCGTCTCGAACGCCACATACTTGGCAGACGGCTGAACGCCCACCTGATCCAGCAGATCCTTCAACTCGAACCCGTTCCACGGCACCACCATCGACCACGCCTCAACACAGCGCAGGCGGTAGATGCGTTCCTCGATATCCTTGCCGGCCATGACATCGGCCAGATCATAGGTGCCCGGCCGCTCGACCAGCCCATCCACCTCGATCGCCCAGGGGTCTGTGGTCAGCTGGCCTGCGTTGTTTTTGGGATCGTCCTTGCCCGTGCCGAACTCATAGAAGTTGTTGTAGCTCGTGATCTCTTCGAACGTATTGGGCACAAGCTCTTCCGCCTGTGCCCCCGCGCCCCGCGGCAACCCCGCCGCAATCGCCGCCGTCCCCAGCCCGGCCATCAACGCCCGACGGTTCAGATAATCCGACCGGGGCGTCACATCGCTCCACTTCAGCTTGCTTTTGTATCGACCGGCCATCCATGCCTCCAACGCTTTTGATATGCTTCGCTTAATCCGACGCGCGGGCAAACCCCAAACCACGCTGGATCACGAAGCTGTGCCCATATGAAATATGGGAAAACTTGGACCATTCCGGGGTCGATCGCTGACATGTTTGTTATTTGAACGTGACCGGGCGCCGGGCTTAGCGCCCTGCGACATTCTGTCAAGTTCGGCATTCCGAAAATCCTTTCGATCCAAACGCCTCACCGGCCCGTAACCACGCCGATACCGCGAACAGGTATCCGTTGTAACTCTTTGGGAGACACACCAATGCTTCGCAATACACTCGCCGCTCTGGCAGCAACCACCGTTCTGGCCGCCCCCGCATTCGCCATGGACAGCAAAGACATCGTCGACACCGCGGTTGAAGCCGGTTCGTTCGAAACCCTCGTCGCCGCCGTTCAGGCCGCTGGCCTGGTTGAGACGCTGAAAGGCGAAGGCCCCTTCACTGTCTTCGCTCCCACGGATGAGGCGTTCGCCGCTCTGCCCGAAGGCACCGTCGAAAACCTGCTGCTGCCCGAAAACATCGACACGCTGACCGCGATCCTGACGTACCACGTCGTGCCGGGCAAAGTGATGTCGGGCGACCTGACCGACGGCATGGAAGCCGCCACGGTTGAAGGCTCCGACGTGACGATCATGACCGAAGGCGGCGTGACCGTCGAAGGCGCATCGGTTGTGACCGCCGACATCGAGACGTCGAATGGCGTGATCCACGTGATCGACCAGGTGATCCTGCCCGAGTCGTAAGACTGGGCCAGGCGACCAAGTCGGCGGGGCGGGCACAAAGCCCGCCCCGTTCACGTATAAGGAAGGAAGACCAAAAAATGAAAAGACGTTCCGTACTCAAAGCCACCGCAATCGCCGGCCTCGCCGTGCTGGCCGCTTGCGCACCCGCAATGGATGATGGCGACGACATCGTCGATATCGCCGCCTCCAACGAAGACTTCTCGACCCTGGTTGCCGCCGTCACGGCCGCGGGCCTGGTTGAGACGCTGAAGGGTGACGGTCCGTTCACAGTCTTCGCCCCCACCAACGCCGCCTTCGCCAAACTGCCCGCGGGCACGGTCGAAAGCCTGTTGGAACCGGCCAATCGCGACCAACTGGTATCCATCCTCACCTATCACGTCGTCCCCGGCGCCGTGACATCCGATCAACTGGCCGGTCAGCGCCTGAACGTCGCCACCGTCCAGGGTGACACCGTGCATATCGACGGCACCGACGGTGTGACTGTCGAAGATGCGACCGTCACCTCCGCCGATATCCTGGCGACGAACGGCGTGATCCACGCGATCGACTCGGTCCTGCTGCCCTAATCCGGCATCCCACCGACCACGACAGGGCCCTGCGGTGATCCGCCGGGCCTTTCTTTTTTGCCTTTTTCTCATGGGCCGCATCCGGCAAAAACAGTCAAGACCACGCTACACGGAGCGCGCGCATGCCCTCGCCCACCGCTATCATCACCGGCGCCGCCCGGGGCATCGGACTGGCCACCGCCCATGCGTTCCTCGCCGATGGCTGGCAAGTGGCGATGATCGACCGCGATGGGCCCGAGTTGATGAAGGCCATCCAGGACATGCCCACGGGCGCCTATCCGGTGATCTGCGATGTGTCCCAGCAACAGCAGGTCCTGGCCATGGTGCGCGAGGTGATCGTTCAGGCGGGCCGCATCGACGCACTGGTCAACAACGCCGCCGTCGCCGATTTCGGCCCGATCGAAGAACACGACTTCGCCCGCTGGCGCCGCGTGATGGACACCAATGTCGATGGCGTTTTCCTGTGTTCGCAAGCGGTCCTTGAGCATCTCAAGGAAACCCGCGGCGCCATCGTCAACATCGCCTCGATCAGCGCCCTGCGCGCCTCGACCCTGCGCCTGGCCTACGGCGTGTCAAAAGCCGCGGTCGTGCATATGACAAAACAGCAAGCGGTCGAACTTGGCGAATTTGGCATCCGCGTGAACTGCGTGGCCCCGGGCCCCGTGCGCACCAAGCTCGCCGATGCCGTCCACACGCCCGACATCGTCGCCGCCTATCGCGACGCCATCCCGCTCGGACGCTACGGGACCGAGTTTGAGATTGCCGAAGTGGTCAAATTCCTCTGCTCCCCCCAGGCGAGCTATGTCACCGGCCAGATCATCGCCAGCGACGGGGGCTTTGACGCCGCGGGCATCGGCCTGCCCGCCTTGCGCAACGGCGAGGGATCAGTCGACAAGGCCTGAATTGCCGTCACCGCACACGCTCTCGCCCGCATCGTCCAGCGTACACACCGTCAGGGTCGAAGGCTCCCCCTCAGCCGCCGCCACATCTGCGACCTGCACACCAACCGCTGTTCCCAGATCAGTCGCACCAGATGCCACAGCCCCCAAAACCATCACACCCATCCCCACCAGGCTTGCCGTCAGAACCACCCAATCCGTCGTTACAGCCCCATCTTCACTCTTCAAAAATGCGATCAAACACATCGAACCGTCACTCCACGTCACCGCCCCTGGCGCGTTGGCTTTTTTGTCGGGCCACTGCGCATGAAGCAGGTATGCCGACCGACGCAGGCGGCAGTAAGACGCGAATTTGATTTAAATCGGCGTTAATTGAGACGCGCCATGGCCTCGGAACGCCCTATTGGCAGGTCACCGATTCCGGTACGTTGCGTACGCGACCCGACTTAGACACCGGCATAACCCCACCGGGTTGCCGACACGCCCGCGCATGACCCTGCCGGATCAGCGCCATCGCGATGTCCTGCCCGTCCACCGCACAGGCCCCCGCGCGATACGACAAAAGCGATGTCCCCTCCATCCGACAGGTCACCATCTTGCCCGCCACCATGTCTTCGACCATCGCCGTGGCCGCCGCGCGCGCATCGCTGCGCGCAGGCGGCAGATCAACACCCTGCAACCGGATCGCCGTGCCAGAGATCACAAGTGTTCCCGCATCCGCCACGTAGACATCGCCCTGGGGCGCCGCAATCAGTAAAGCAAATGCTACAAGAGGAAACATTATCGACCTCCAAGTCTGATTTATCTTAAATCCCGAACTATTAATTATACTTTAAGTATACGTTAACCTCATTTAGGTTGCAGTTCAACGTCTTCGATGACAGTTTCCAAACCGTGAAGATTGGAACCGTCATATCGCGCGGTCGCCGCGCCGCGGGGCTCAAACAAAAAGAGCTGGCCGAAGCCGCGGGCGTGCATGTGCAAACGCTCAAGCGGCTGGAAGGCGGCTCTGGCGCGGGGTATGAGACGGTGAAAGCCCTTGAAAAGGCGTTGAAACGCGCAGGCGTCCGCTGGGAAGAAACCGACACCGGCTATCGCATGACGGTCGAATTGCAGGCCTAGAGCGTTTCAGGCTTGGTTTGAAACATGCATCGTCTTTTGCGGTCGGGCCGAAGGCGAGATGCATCTAAAGACGATGCCGCCCTGCCCGCCACGTATCAGGGTGCGGGGAACAGCGTCGTCATCGTTTCACTGATCTCACCGCCCAGCATGGTCGCGCCACAGCAGACCACCGCAATCGCGACCGTCTTGCGATGAAAAAGGGCCGGCCCAAAGGCCGACCCCCTCAATCCCGAAACAGTCCGGACCGCTTTAGTGCACCACCGCATCCTCAGGCGGTTGCCGGTTCGACGATGACACCCGGTCCCCCACGATCAGCCCATCGGCCCCCGCGCTCACCGGCACGGTATCGCCATCGGCCACATCGCCGCCCAGGATCATCTCGGCCAACCGGTCCTGCAAACTGCGCTGGATCACCCGCTTCAGGGGCCGCGCCCCATAGACAGGATCATACCCCTCATCGGCCAGCCACTTCTGCGCAGGCTCATCCAACGCCAGCGTGATGTTCCGCGCCGCCAGCCGCTTCTGCAAACCGCGCAGCTGGATCGCCACGATTCCGTCCATGTCTTCGCGCGTCAGCCGATCAAAGATGATCTGATCGTCCAGACGGTTCAGGAACTCAGGCCGGAAATGCGCCCGAACCGCGTCCATCACATCGCGCCGCGCCTGCGCCCCGTCCGCGCCTTCGGGCAACTGGCTCAGCGCCTGAGACCCGAGGTTCGAGGTCAGGATGATCAGCGTCTGCTTGAAATCGACCGTGCGCCCCTGCCCATCGGTCAGCACACCGTCATCCAAGACCTGCAACAGCACGTTGAACACATCCGGATGCGCCTTCTCGACCTCGTCAAAAAGCACCACCTGATAGGGCCTGCGCCGAACCGCTTCGGTCAGCACACCACCTTCATCATAGCCGATATACCCCGGCGGCGCCCCGATCAGCCGCGCCACCGCGTGCTTTTCCATGAACTCGCTCATATCGACGCGCACCATCGCGCTGTCGTCGTCGAACAGGTACTCGGCCAGCGCCTTGGTCAGCTCGGTCTTACCCACGCCCGTCGGCCCCAGGAACAGGAACGACCCCAAAGGCCGGTTCTCATCCTGCAAGCCCGCCCGCGCCCGGCGCACCGCGTTCGACACGGCCCGCACGGCATCGCGCTGACCGATCACGCGCTTGCCAAGCGCGTCTTCCATGCGCAGCAGCTTCTCACGCTCGCCTTCCAACATCTTCGACGTCGGAATCCCGGTCCACCGTTCAACCACCTCGGCAATCTGCTCGGGCCGCACGGCTTCCTCGATCATCACATCGGTCTCGGTCTCTTCCGCCTCGGCCAGCTTCTTCTCAAGGGCCGGGATCACGCCATAAGACAGCTCCCCCGCGCGTTGAAGGTTCCCCTCCCGCTTGGCCCGCTCCAACTCGATCCGCGCCCGGTCCAGTTCCTCGCGCGCACTGCCAGCCTCGGCCAGCCTGTCGCGTTCGTTCTGCCACTGGGTCGTCATGGCATCGGACTTTTCCTTCAGCCCGGCCAATTCGCCTTCCAGCTTGCCCAACCGATCTTTTGAGGCCTTGTCATCCTCTTTCTTCAACGCCTCCCGCTCGATCTCCATCTGCAGGATCTGGCGATCCAGCGCGTCCAGTTCCTCGGGCTTGGAATCCAGCTCCATCTTCAACCGGCTCGCGGCCTCGTCCATCAAGTCGATGGCCTTGTCCGGCAAAAACCGATCCGTGATATAGCGATGCGATAGCTGCGCCGCCGACACGAGCGCGGAATCCGAGATCCGCACATCATGGTGCAACTCATACTTCTCCTTGATGCCGCGCAGGATCGAAATCGTGTCTTCGACCGTCGGCTCTTCCACCACCAAAGGCTGGAACCGCCGCGCAAGGGCCGCGTCCTTCTCCACATGTTTGCGGTACTCATCGAGCGTCGTGGCACCCACGCAGTGCAACTCCCCCCGCGCCAAAGCGGGCTTGAGCAGGTTTGACGCATCCATCGCCCCATCCGCCTTGCCCGCACCGACAAGCGTGTGCATCTCGTCAATGAACAGGATGATCTCGCCGGCGGCGCTCGTCACCTCGGACAGCACGGCCTTCAACCGCTCCTCGAACTCCCCGCGATACTTCGCGCCCGCAATCAGCGCACCCATATCGAGCGACAAGAGCCGCTTGTTCCGCAGGCTTTCGGGCACATCGCCATCGACGATCCGCATAGCGAGGCCTTCGGCAATCGCGGTCTTACCCACGCCCGGTTCCCCGATCAGCACCGGATTGTTCTTCGTCCGACGGCTCAACACCTGCATCGCGCGCCGGATTTCCTCATCCCGCCCGATGATCGGGTCAATCTTGCCCTCACGCGCCCGCTCGGTCAGATCGGTGGCGTATTTCTTCAGCGCGTCATAGCCTTCCTCGGCACTCGCCGTATCGGCCGTGCGCCCCTTCCTGATGTCATTGATCGCACCGTTCAGCTTCTGCGCCGACACGGCGCCTGCATCCAGCGCATCCTTGGCCTTCGATTTGACCATCGCCAACGCCATCAGCACCCGTTCCACGGGCACAAAACTGTCGCCTGCCTTGGTCGCAATCTTCTCGGCCTCGGCCAGAACCTTGCCCGTGGCGCTGTCCATATAGATCTGGCCCGCGTCGCCCGACACCTTCGGGATCTTCCCAAGTGCGGCATCCACGGCATCAACCACGCGATCGGGCGCCCCGCCCGCGCGTTTGATCAGATTGGCGGCCAGCCCCTGATCATCATCCATCAACGCTTTCAGCAAATGCTCGGGCGCAAGCCTCTGGTGGCTTTCCCGCATGGCGATCGTCTGTGCAGCTTGCAAAAACCCGCGCGACCGCTCGGTGAACTTCTCCAAGTCCATCGTTCTCTCCTTTATCCAAGCCCTCGATACAGGGTGCCCGGCATGGCGGCACAGCCCTCGTTCGAACCTTGGCTGTGATATGGGAACGCTCCGGCCCCGGCGCAAGACACCTCTGCCTTGACGCCCCGGCCCGCTGCGCCCAAGACAGACAAAACAGGAGCACACCTATGCCCGATGACCGCCTGATCGCCGCCCTCGATGTTCCCAACGCCGTCGCTGGTCTGGCACTGGCCGAACGCCTGGGCGACGCGGTTTCCTTCTACAAGATCGGCCTCGGCATGTTGACCGGCGGCGGGCTGGCGCTCGCCAATGAACTGAAACAGGAACACGGCAAGCGCATCTTCCTCGATATGAAATTCTTCGACATCTCCAACACCGTGGAAGCCGCCGTGCGCGGCCTGACCCAGTTCGACATCGACTTCCTGACCGTCCATGGCGACCCTCATGTGGTGCGCGCCGCAATGCACGGGGCCGCAGGCAGCAACACGAAAATCCTCGCCGTGACGATCCTGACCTCGCTCGACCGCGATGACCTCGATGCCTCCCTCATCAAAGACGGCACCCCCGCCGATCTGGTGATCGAACGCAGCGATATCGCCTTCGACGCAGGCGCAGATGGCGTCATCGCCTCACCCCAGGAAGCCGCCCGCATCCGCGCCCTGCCCTCGTCGACCGGCAAGCTGATCGTCACCCCCGGCGTCCGGCCCGCAGGCGCAGAGCTTGGCGACCAAAAACGCGTGGCAACCCCGGCCGACGCTCTTACGGATGGCGCCGACCACATCGTCGTGGGCCGCCCG
>JBCBPV010000100.1:0-9196 GCA_039820585.1 Pseudomonadota bacterium | reverse complement strand
CAGGCGGCGGAACAAAGGCTGGCCCAAATGCTCTTCCAGCGACTTGATCTGAAACGACAGCGCGGCAGGCGTGACATTCAATTCATCCGCCGCCTTGGCAAACGACATGTGGCGCGCGGCGGCATCAAAGGCACGCAGTGCGGTCAGCGGGGGAAGACGGTCAACCATCTCAGTTAAGTAATACTTATCTGAACCGATGGAAAGTCTCGTTTGTGAAAGACTGTGCAGAGGCGCATATACACCTCAGTTGAACACGAAACGCCGAAAAGGACAGACCCATGTACGAGAGCACCGCAAACCTGAACACCCGTGACGCCATCCGCGCAGGGCGCAAAGCACGCGCCGACGCACTGCAAGAGGCGCTGCACCTGATCTTTGGCCGCCGCAACTAAACACCCACGCTCCAAGGAAAAAGGGCCGGTCGACGGACCGGCCCTTTTCTATTCTGCGGGTAGAGGTCCTAGACGAAGAACTGCGCCCCGTTGGCCGAAATCGTCGACCCGTTGATGAACCCCGACTCGTCGGAGGCCAGGAACGCCACGCAGCGCGCGATTTCTTCCGGCTCGCCCAGACGCCCCGCCGGGATCTGCGGGATGATCTTTGAGTTCAGAACCTCTTCAGGGATCGCCCGCACCATTTCCGTGCCGATATAGCCCGGGCAGATCGCGTTGGCCGTGATCCCCGCCCGCGCGCCTTCCTGCGCCAGCGATTTCACGATGCCCAGATCGCCCGCCTTGGTCGCAGCATAGTTCACCTGACCGGCCTGACCCTTTTGACCGTTGATCGAGGAAATCACGATCACCCGGCCAAACTTGCGCTCGCGCATCCCCGGCCAGACCGGGTGCACCGTGTTGAACACGCCGGTGAGGTTGGTGTCGATCACCTCTTTCCACTGTTCCGGCGTCATCCGGTGGAACATCGCGTCGCGGGTGATCCCGGCATTGGCCACGACCACTTCGATGGGCCCCAGATCCGCCTCAACCTGCGCGATCCCGGCCTTGGAGGCGTCGTAATCCGCCGCGTTCCACTTGTAGGTCTTGATCCCGGTGGCGTCGCTGAAGGCCTTGGCCTTTTCATCGTTGCCCGCATAGGTGGCGGCGACGGTGTACCCCTCTGCCTGAAGCTTCTTGGAAATAGCCTCGCCAATTCCGCGCGAGCCCCCTGTGACCAGTGCGACACGTCCCATTGATGTTTCTCCTCCGGAAGTCTGTTTTTTTCCCGGCGTTTAAGCACCGGTCATTATGGCTGGTAGACGGCGCACGACGGCGCCGCCTTGATCCAGGTCAGGGGCGCTCAACACATAGCGCTACGCCCATGCCGCCGCCGATGCACAGCGTGGCAAGGCCCTTCTTGGCGTCGCGGCGCTTCATCTCGAACAAAAGCGTGTTCAGAACCCGCGCGCCTGAGGCGCCGATCGGGTGACCGATGGCAATCGCGCCGCCGTTCACGTTCACGATCGCAGGGTCCCAGCCCATGTCCTTGTTCACTGCACAAGCCTGGGCCGCGAAGGCTTCGTTGGCCTCAACCAGATCCAGGTCTTCGACCTTCCAACCGGCTTTGTCCAACGCCTTGCGGCTGGCATAGATCGGGCCCACGCCCATGACCGACGGGTCAAGGCCCGCAGTCGCGTAGCTCGCGATCCGCGCCAGGGGCTCAATCCCGCGCTTTTCGGCTTCATCCGCGCTCATCAACAAGGCGCCTGCGGCACCATCGTTCAGGCCACTGGCGTTCGCGGCGGTAACCGAGCCTTCCTTGGCGAAGGCGGGGCGCAGTTTTTGCATCGCTTCCATGGTGGCGCCGTGGCGGATGTATTCGTCCTTGTCGACCACGATGTCGCCCTTGCGGGTCTTCACCGTAAAGGCCACGATTTCATCATCGAACTTGCCGGCTTTCTGGGCGGCTTCGGCCTTGTTCTGGCTGGCCACTGCAAACTCATCCTGCTGATCGCGGCTGATCTGCCATTTCTCAGCGACGTTTTCCGCCGTTTGTCCCATGTGATAGCCGTTGAACGCATCCCACAGACCATCACGGATCATCGAGTCGATGAACTTCATGTCGCCCATCTTCTGACCGGCGCGCATATGGGCCACATGGGGGCTGAGGCTCATGCTTTCCTGGCCACCTGCCGCAACGATATCGGCGTCGCCCAGCTGGATGTGCTGTGCGCCCAGTGCCACCGCGCGCAGGCCAGATCCGCAGACCTGGTTGATGCCCCAGGCCGCGCCTTCGATGGGCAGGCCCGCGTTGACATGGGCCTGGCGGGCGGGGTTCTGGCCCTGACCGGCCGACAGCACCTGGCCCAGGATGGTCTCGGACACATCCGATTTTTCAATCCCGGCGCGGGCCACCAGCTCTTCCAGAACGGCGGCGCCAAGATCGTGGGCCGGGGTGTTGGCGAAAGATCCGCTAAAGCTGCCCACCGCTGTCCGGGCCGCCGATGCGATAACCACGTTTGTCATGAATTCTCTCCTCTCCCAAAACGGGCTGTCCGTTGGGGTGAGGTGTGCCGGGTCATCCGAAATCCCCACCAGCTCCGCACACAGTGGTATGCGGGCGGTATGGGCAGGGCAACTGACAGGGTGTCTCAGCCAGCGTGGCGCACAAACCGGCTTTGATCAGGGCGCAGAGGTCAATTTCCAGTCTGGTTTCAGCTTCGGCGCGCCCAGATAGTGCCCCTGGAGGCAATCTATGCCAAGCGCCGTCAGAAACCGCGCCTCGCGCGCCGTCTCGACCGCTTCGGCGACCGTGAACATCTCAAACTGCTGCGCGATTGAGATCAGGGCATGCATCAAGACCTGATTGTCACTGTCGCTGTGCACATCGCGGATGAACTGACCGTCGATCTTCAGGATGTCGAACTCAAACCGTTTGAGATAGCGAAAAGAAGTGAACCCAGCCCCGAAATCATCAAGCGCAAAGGTAATGCCCTTGGCATGCAGTTCGGCCATGAACACCTGCACGATATCAGGCATCACCATGGCGGAAGCTTCGGTAATCTCGAGGATCAACCGACCCGCAATGGACGGGTTCGTGGCAATCCCGCGCTCCAGCGTTTCGGTCCAGCGGCGATACCCGATGGACCGCGCCGACATGTTGATCGACAGGCGCAGATCGGGGTGGCGCGCCAGCGCATCAATCCCACGCTGGAGCGCCAGACAATCGAGGATTCGCCCGATTTCATGCGTTTCGACCACGTCGATGAAATCACGCGCAGGGATTGTTCGGCCCGTCTGGTCCTGAACCCGGATCAACCCTTCGAAGAATGCCAACCGTCCCGGCGTGCGGGCCTGCATGATCGGCTGATAGGCCAGCATCACGTTGCCCGCCCGCACCGCGACATCGACCATTTTCAGTGTATCGCGATCGCGCAGTGCAATCGCCGCGGATAACGGATCGGCCACGGGATCAACGCCCGGGTCAGCAAGAACTTCGGTCATCTGTGCTCCACCATAAGTGCGACAGACTGTCCATTACCCGCCCTAAAAAACGGTAAATATTCTCACTTTGTTCTAATTTACGAATAGGCGCCCATCAGCCCTCTGGCGTGGCAAGCAATGCCGCCACGATGGCGCGCGCATTGTCGCTGTACCAATCCGCATCGCCGCGCATCCGCGCAATCTCACGCCCCTCGGGGTCAAGGATCACCGTGATCGGCAGGCCCAGCACCGCCATCTCGCGCGCGACCTTTTGTTTAGGGTCCAGAAGGATCGGCAGGGCCGTGATCTGTTCTTCATCAAAGAACCGCTGAATCCCTTGCAGCGAATTGCGCCCGGTGGCCAGCGTCACCACCTCGAACGTCTCCCCCCCGAACTCTTGCTGCAACGCATCAAGCGCGGGCATCTCTTTGCGGCAGGGCGCGCACCATGTCGCCCAGAAGTTCAACAGCACGTATTTGCCCTGCCAGTCTGCCAACGTATGCTCTGTCCCGTCGGCCCGGGTGAACACCGCGGTGCTGACCTCTTTCGGCTCGGCACTGAAGACCAGCTTCTTCATGTCGCCTTTGCGCATCGCCTCAAGCGCGGGATCGGCCAGCGCGACGTTTGCACCAAGGACAAGGGCCGTGTAGAGCACGGCGAACCGAATGAGCTGCATTTTTCCCCTCCGGGACTGACGACATGACCGACAAGACCGCAAACGCGATGTGGGGCGGGCGCTTTGCCGCCGGGCCGGACGCGATCATGGAGGCAATTAATGCCTCGATCGGGTTTGACCAGCGTCTTGCCGCCCAGGACATCGCAGGGTCCCGTGCCCATGCGGCGATGTTGGCCGCGCAAGGCATTCTCACCACTAAAGACGCAGACGCCATCCGGGAAGGCCTTCTCACGGTGTTGTCAGAGATTGAGACCGGGGCTTTCACGTTCTCAACAGCGCTGGAAGACATCCACATGAACGTCGAGGCGCGGCTCAAAGAGGTGATTGGCGCGCCTGCGGGGCGGCTGCACACGGCCCGGTCGCGCAACGATCAGGTGGCGACGGATTTCCGGCTGTGGGTGCGCGATCAGGCGGATGCGGCGCAAGAGGGGCTGACGGCGCTGATGCAGGCGCTGGTGGCCCAGGCCGAGGAAGGTGCCGATTGGGTGATGCCCGGCTTCACCCATCTGCAAACCGCGCAACCTGTGACCTGGGGCCACCATATGATGGCTTATGTCGAGATGTTTGGCCGCGACCGGTCCCGTTTCGCCGATGCGCGCGCGCGGATGAACGAAAGCCCACTGGGCGCAGCGGCCCTTGCGGGCACGTCCTTCCCGATCGACCGGGAAGCGACGGCCCAGGCGCTGGGATTTGACGGCCCCATGGCCAATTCGCTTGATGCCGTGTCCGACCGTGACTTCGCGCTGGAGTTTCTGTCGGCGGCCACCATCAGCGCGATGCACCTGTCGCGGCTCGCCGAAGAGCTGGTGATCTGGTCCTCGGCCCAGTTCCGCTTTGTCACGATGAGCGACCGGTTCTCCACCGGGTCGTCAATCATGCCGCAAAAGAAAAACCCCGATGCGGCCGAGTTGATCCGCGCCAAGATCGGGCGGATTCTCGGGGCGACTGTGGCCTTGTTCACAGTGATGAAGGGGCTGCCGCTGACCTATTCAAAGGACATGCAGGAAGACAAGGAACAGGTCTTCGATGCCGCCGACAACTACCTTCTGGCCCTTGCGGCGATGGAAGGCATGGTGCGCGACCTGACCGCCAATCGCGACGCGCTGCGTGCGGCGGCGGCGTCCGGCTTTTCCACCGCGACCGACCTGGCCGACTGGCTGGTCCGCACGCTGGACATGCCGTTCCGCGACGCGCATCACGTGACCGGAACGCTCGTCGCACTCGCCGAAAGCAAAGGCTGCGACCTGCCCGACCTGACGCTGGATGACATGCAATCGGTTCACGATCCCATCACCGCAGAGGTCTTCGACGTCCTCGGGGTGGACAACTCGGTCGCCAGCCGCACCTCTTACGGGGGCACAGCGCCCGCACAAGTGCGCGCCCAAATCGCGCGCTGGAAGGAGGCTTTGGGATGAGACTACTGGCAATCGCCTGCGTCTTGATGACAGCGGCCTGCACGACCGGGCCCAATATCGGTGCCAATGTGGGGATCAGCCCCGGTGGCGTCACCGTGAACCCGTCGGTTTCTGGCCGCGTGGGCAACGTTGGCGTGTCGGTCACCCCATGATCCGCGCCGCTGCCCTGATCGCACTGGCTACGCTTGCCGCCTGCGGGGCCAATGGCGCGCCTGAACCGGTGCGCACCGAAACCGGCCTGTCAGCCAGTGCCAGCATCGGCGTCGGGGGCAGCTTCTGATGACGCCCTTGCGCCTGATCTACCTGGGCCTCGCCATCTGGGGCGCGATCCACCCGATGTATTGGTTTGTCACCTACATGCGGCAGGAAGGCACCGGTCTGTCGGGCCTGATCGACGCATGGTACGTGAACGCGTCCACCACCGGTTTGACCTGGGACTTGATCATTGCAGCTATCGCGCTGACGGTCTGGATCATCGCGGAAACCTGGGTCCGCAAGAACTGGATCGCGCTCATCGCGATCCCCGCCACTTACTGTATCGGCGTTTCCTGCGGCCTGCCCCTTTACCTGTTCCTGCGCGCGAAACCGATCACCTGATGGACCACTTTCTGTATCAAGACGGCGTGCTCCACGCCGAAGACGTGCCCCTGCCCGACATCGCGGCATCGGTCGGCACGCCGTTCTATTGCTATTCTTCCGCCACACTGACCCGGCACTACCAGCTGTTCGATGAAGCGCTGGGTGGTCTCGATCACCTGGTCTGCTACGCGATGAAGTCGAATTCGAACCAGGCGATCCTGAAGCTGATGGGCGATCTGGGCGCAGGGATGGACGTGGTCTCAGGCGGCGAATACCTGCGCGCCAAGGCAGCAGGCGTTCCGGGCGAGCGCATCGTGTTCTCAGGCGTCGGCAAAACCGGCGACGAGATGCGGATGGCGCTGGAGGGCGGCATCCGCCAGTTCAACGTCGAAAGCGAGCCAGAGATGCACCTGCTCTCTGACATCGCGGCCTCCATGGGCACCACCGCGCCCATCACCATCCGCGTGAACCCTGATGTCGACGCGCGAACCCATGCCAAAATCGCCACCGGCAAGTCAGAGAACAAGTTCGGCATCCCCATCGCCCGCGCGCGCGAGGTCTACCGCCTGGCCGCCACCCTGCCGGGGCTGGAGGTTATCGGCATCGACGTCCACATCGGCAGCCAACTGACCGAGCTGGAACCGTTTGAGATGGCCTATCTCAAGGTCGCCGAACTGACCCATCAATTGCGTGCCGACGGCCACACCATCCGCCGCCTTGATCTTGGCGGTGGCCTTGGCATCCCCTACGCGCGCTCCAACGAAGCCCCGCCACTCCCCCTCGAATACGGCGCTCTCATCAAGCGCACGGTGGGCGATCTGGGCTGCGAGGTGGAAATTGAACCGGGCCGCCTGATCTCGGGCAATGCCGGCATCCTCGTCTCGGCCGTCATCTTTGTGAAATCCGGCGAAGGTCGCGACTTTCTGATTCTCGACGCGGCCATGAACGACCTGATCCGCCCGGCCATGTACGACGCCTGGCACGACATTGTGCCTGTTCTTGAGGCACCTGCCGGGATCGACACCCGACCTTTCGACATTGTCGGCCCCGTCTGCGAATCCGGCGATACATTTGCCAAAGCACGCGAAATGCCGCCGGTAGGCGCGGGCGATCTGGTCGCCTTCCGCTCTGCCGGGGCCTATGGCGCTGTTATGTCTTCAGAATATAACACCCGGCCCCTGATCCCCGAGGTGCTGGTGCAGGGGGATCAATTCGCTGTCATCCGGGCGCGTCCCAGCTTTGACGAGATCATAAACCGCGATACCATACCGCAATGGCTGTGATGCGCTATGTTGCGCGGAAAGCCGTGGCGCGAGAGCATGTCAGACACCACACCTTCCCTTGAAGAGGCATCGGGCCGACTGAAGTGGCCCCTTCGCCTGACCCACGCCGGCCTTTGGGCCGAGCGCCTGGTGCGGGCGTTCTGGCCGCTGACAACCGTGCTGCTGCTGGTCGTCGCCGCGATCATGGCTGGCCTGCAAGATAGCGTCGCGATTGAGCTGGCGTGGGGCGCCGCGGTGGTGGCCCTTATCGCCCTGACCGCAGCGACCGTGATCGGCATCCAACGTTTCCAACGTCCCACCCGTGCCGAGGCGATGGACCGGCTTGACCGCACCCTGCCCGGTCGTCCGATCACCGCGATTGCCGACACTATGGCCATCGGCGCCGGTGACAGCGCGTCAGAGGCGGTGTGGAAAACCCACGTTGCCCGCATGGCCGCGCGCCTCGATGCCGCCAAACCCGTCGAGCCCAACCTGCGCCTGTCCGACCGTGACCCCTACGCCTTGCGCTATGTCGCGCTCGTGGCCTTCGTGATGGCGACACTCTTTGGCTCGGTCTGGCGCGTGGCCACCATTGGCGAGATGGCACCCGGAATGGGGGGCCAGGCATTGGCCTCGGGCCCTGCGTGGGAGGGGTGGGTTGAACCGCCCGCCTACACCGACCGGCCCAGCCTTTACCTGAATGACATAGATGCGGCTGAACTGTCAGTCCCCGCGGGCAGCGAAATCACCCTGCGCCTGTATGGCGAAGTGGGCGCGCTGACCGTCGATGAAACCGTCTCTGCCCGGATCGGGGAACTGCCGCCCGCCACGGACCCAGCCCAAAGCTTTACCGTCACCCAGAACGGACGCCTCGCGATCCAGGGCCAGGGTGGCCGCGAGTGGTCGATCAATATCCTGGCCGACGCCCAGCCCTCCATCGAACCCGTGGGCCCGCTGGAGCGCACGGTCGGCGGTGAATTCCGTCAACCCTTCATCGCCAGCGATGACTACGGCGTGGTCGCGGGCCATGCCGAAATGGCGCTTGATTTGGCCCGGGTGGACCGCCGCTATGGCCTGGCCATCGCCCCTGAACCGCGTGAGGCAATCATCCTCGACCTGCCCATGACGATCACCGGCGACCGGCGCGAGTTTGAGGAAACGCTGATCGACAACCTCGAACAGCATCCCCTCGCAGGCCTGCCTGTCACCCTCACGCTGTATGCAGACGATGCCGCGGGCCAAACCGGCGCCAGCGACCCGCAAGAGGCGATCCTGCCCGCCCGCCGCTTTTTTGATCCGCTCGCCTCGGCCATAATCGAACAGCGGCGTGACCTTCTGTGGTCGCGCGAAAACGCCCCCCGCGTGTCCGCCATGCTGCGCGCGATCAGCCACCGGCCCGAGGGCTACTTCAACCCCGAGACCGCGTATCTGAAACTGCGCTTCGTCATCCGCCGCCTTGAAGCCGCCTATACCTATAACGAAGTAACCGACGCGTTGCAGGCCGAAGCCGCCGAAGCGCTGTGGGATATCGCCCTGCAAATCGAAGAAGGCGATCTGTCGGACGCGTTGGAACGCCTGCGCCGGGCGCAGGATCGCCTGTCTGACGCCATCCAGAACGGCGCCACGGACGAGGAAATCGCCGAGCTGATGCAGGAACTGCGCGACGCGATGCAGGACTATATGCGCCAACTGGCCGAACAATCGGGCCAGGAAGGCGGCGAGCAGCAGGCCCAGAACCAGCCGCAGGATGGTCAGGAAATCACTGGCGACCAGATGGAAGAGATGCTGCAGCGCCTGCAGGAACTGATGGAGCAGGGCCTGCGCTTCTTCGGTGCGGCCCTGTTCCAT
>JBCBPV010000099.1:0-9377 GCA_039820585.1 Pseudomonadota bacterium | reverse complement strand
GATGCCGATCGAGGCGACAGAGCATGCAGGCCCTGTGATCATCTGGCGCAAAGAACTGCGTCCTGATTCAGGCGGTGCGGGTAAAACGAGGGGCGGTTTGGGACAGTGCATGGAAGTGGGCGCGCAAGAGGGACATGAGTTCGATATTCAGGCGATGTTTGACCGCGGCAAACACCCGGCCCGCGGGCGGCGGGGCGGTGAGAATGGTGCCGCCACCACCATCGTACGCAGCGACGGCGCGGGCATGCAGGCGAAGGGCAAACAGTTCGTTCCGCATGGCGCACGCGTTCTGATGGCCTTTCCCGGGGGAGCGGGATACGGCGATCCTGCCGCGCGCGCGACAGAAAAGGTTAAGCGTGACCTTGCCTATGGGTATATCTCGGAAGCGACGGCACGCGACGCCTATGGTCTGTCACCTGATGACATCGCGTCAGTTGCCGAGGCCGTGCGCAAAGGGGAGCATGTGTGATGGCCGGACAGACACAAACACCCAGCAAACCCGCCTATGACGTGATCATCGTGGGCGGTGCGATCATGGGCGCCTCAACCGCGTGGTTTCTGTCGGACAATCCCGATTTCGATGGCTCTGTCCTCGTGGTCGAGCGGGATCTGACGTTTGAGGCATGCTCTACCACCCACACGAACTCTTGCATGCGCCAACAGTTTTCCACCGACCTGAATGTGCGGATCAGCCAGTTTGCGGCGGATTTCGTCAAGAACATCCGGAGCTATATGGGCGGCGATACGCGGGTGCCTGACCTGTCGATCCGCAACTTCGGCTACATGTATCTGTCCGAGGACGAAGCCTTCGCCGATGTGCTGCGCGACAGCCAAAAGGTGCAACTGGCCTGCGGCGCCGCGACAGAGTTATTGACACCTAGTGACATCAAGGCGCGCTACCCCTTCTATAACGTGGATGACATTGTGTTGGGCTCAATCAACACCCGGGATGAAGGCTATTGGGACGCAGCGACTGTCAACGATTGGTGGCGGCGCCAGTCGCGCGAGCGCGGGGTGGAGTATATCGAGAACGAAGTGGTGGCGATCACCCGCAACGCGGGCGGAACCGGGGTGGACAGCGTCACGTTGAAATCCGGCGATGTGATCGCCTGCGGGCATGTGGTGAACGCCGCGGGCCCCCGTGCGGCGGCGCTGGCGCAGATGGCCGGGATCGACGTGCCTGTCGAGCCGCGCAAGCGCTACTCCTGGGTGTTCAAGGCCGAACAGCCGCTTGACCGCGACCTGCCGCTGACCATCGACCCCTCGGGCGTTCATGTGCGCGAAAATGGCGGCGGAACCTATCAGTGCGGCGCACATGCGGACCATGATCCGGCAGTAGCTTATGATGACTACACGATGGATTTCTCGTTGTGGGAACAACATGTCTGGCCGGTGCTTGCGACCCGCATCCCGCAGTTCGAGGCGATCAAGGTACAGTCGGAATGGGCGGGCCACTACGCGATGAACACCTTCGACCACAACGCGATCATGGGCCCGCATACCGAGCTTGCGAATTTCATCTTCCTGAACGGGTTTTCGGGTCATGGCTTGCAGCAATCCCCGGCCATGGGGCGCGGCACGGCGGAGTGGCTGACATACGGTGCGTATCGCACGCTGGATATGACGCCGTTCAGCTTTGACCGTATTCCCACGAATACGCCCATTGTCGAGAAGGCCGTGATCTGATGGCAGGCGATGCGCGCGCCATGGCAAAACGCAAAGGAGCCAGCCCATGAAAAAACTCGTCCTCACCGGGGCCGCGGGCCGCCTGGGGTCCGTTCTTAGGGAGCCGCTGTCGCGCATGTGCGAGACATTTGTTTCGTCCGACATTGCAGAGGGCGTGGCAAACCTCGCGCCTAACGAGACCTATGTGCAGGCCGACATCACCGATCTTGATGCCATGGTGGCCCTCTTGCAAGGCACTGATATGGTTGTGCATTTCGGGGCGATTGGTGACGAGGCGCCGATGTCGGAGCTTTGGGGCCCGAACTTCTACGGCGCCTACACGGTTTGGGAGGCCGCCCATCGCAACAAGCTGCGCCGGGTGATCTACGCCTCGTCGATCCACGCAGTTGGCATGCACAAGAAGACCGATTTCATCGGCATCGACGCCTCCCACAAACCCGACACGTTCTATGGCCTGGCCAAGTGTTTTGCCGAAGATCTGGCCTCGCTCTACTGGGACAAGCGCGGAGTCGAGGCGGTGTGTATGCGCATCCTGTCCTGCGCGCAGGTCACAAACTCCCGCGCGGTCGGTTCGTGGCTAAGCTATGACGACCTGATCCACCTGGTGGAGCAGTCGATCAAGACGCCAATCACCGGCTTCAGCGTCGTTTATGGGGTGTCCAATAACGACCGCGCACCCGTGGACAATGCCAAGGCGCAACACTTGGGCTATCGGCCAAAGGACAATGCCGAGCAGTTCGCAGAAGCGATCTATGCCAGCGACGGGCCACTGGATCCGCAGGACCCTGCACACACGCATCACGGGGGACCCTTTGCATCGGTGGAACTGGGCAATAGCGGTGTCGCGTTTTTGAACTTGGATGCGGAGGACGGTGGGCAGTGACGAGAACCGGGTTTCGTTCAAGATTTTATATTTGAAGCTGCCGTTGAAACTTTCCACAAAAGCGTTCTGCATCGGCTTTCCAGGCACGATTTAGTGCCGGTCGATCCGCGTTTCCTGGCACCATCTGAGCACCACCATACTGGTCAGTTCCACCCCGTTGTCGCTGACAATCGTTCTGGGCCGTCCACGTCGCAGCGTGATCGCCGTCAGTTCACGCGTCACACGCAGCCCAGAGAGCGACGTGTCTGCCACTAGCGCCAGACATTCCCAACTAAAGTCGTCCACGATTGCCAGGACACAGAAGCTGCGCCGGTCAGTGAAGGCGTCCGACACGAAATCGAGGCTTCAGCGTTCATTGGGGCGTTCCGGCACCAGCATTGGCCGACGCGTTCCCAGAGCACGCTTCCGACCGCCGCGTTTCCTCACCTGCAGCTTCTCTTCGCGATAAAGCGGCCGCACCTTCTTCTGGTTCACTTGCCGGCCCTGACGTTCCAGCATCATATGCACGCGGCGCCTTACGGTGATTGCATGCAATCACCTACCGGCCAATGGATAGCTGAACCGGCGCCGTTCGGCCGCCACAACCTTCATCGCCTGGCGCAGATCGGCATCGTCCCGGCGCACGCTGCGATACCGCACACTCGACCAATCAACTACGAAAGGACCACCAATGAAGGGCTGGAATCTCTAAGCCCATAGCCGTCCATCAAACCGGGGGAACTCCAATTTCCGCATCAATTATTACCTGGAATTGGAACGCCTTAACCCTGCTGCTGTGAACAGTTTTCTGACGCCACCTGTACGAGATTCTTTCAGATAGTGATTTTCACCTGCTTGCGCCATATGCGAACGTGAGCATGGCCAAGATTCGCGCGGTTTTCAAAATCGGCAAGATATAACGCTGAGCTTGTGGCTAAACGAGAGTCAATACTTCGGGCAACTTAGCACCGCCGTTCCTCGTGCGCGATTGTTGGCATCATGGAAGCAGGATCGCTCCGCACGCCCGACAGCGCACGCGCCATTAGAGCCTCAAGACGCGAACAGAACGGGACGCCGTTGGGCGCGATGTGCCAATCGGCGCGCAGCGCGCGTCTCTGCAACGCGCGCGGCCAAGGAAATTTAATACAGATCGACCCGGAACGGCGACGTGGTCCAGAACACCGACGCAAGCTGCACAATGCGCGCCACCGGATCGGTTTCCGCCGGGCCTGCGCCGTAGCTGGCCAGCACCTGATCCATTGCCGTCTGGCTGGCGGGGCCAAAGGCGCCATCCGCAGTTACCTCACCGCCAAGCAGGTTGATCAACTTCTGCGCCCCTCCGTTCAAGGCGTTTTCCGGGAAATTGCCCAATAGCTGAAGCGATTGCGCCGCAGCAGCCTGGTTTGTCAGGGCCGCCGACTGCGCGCCGATCATCGCCGCATCGAACAGATCGAACCCGTCAACGCCTTCTGTCGCGATCAGAAACGCAGCCGTGCCGCCCGCCCGTGCATCGCCGCGGTTCAGCCCTGCGAGATACCATTCGACGGATTTGGCGAAATCAGGCACGCCACCCACACGACCTTCGCGGTACATCCGGCCCAGATTGCCCGGGGCGTTTGGATGCCCACCCTGGGCGGCCTTGGTGAACATGTCGAACGCGGCGGCATCATCAACCTCGGTCCCGCCAAGGCCATTGAGGAACACAAGACCCATGTTGTTGTAGCCAAAGATGTCTTCACGTGCCGCACTCTCCTGTAGGTACCGCAGACCACGTTCAGGATCGAAATACTCACCATCCTCATCCAGGTAGAAGAAGCCAAGCTCGTTCATCGCGAAGGTGTGGCCCACCTCAAGCGACCGCATCATGAGGTCATAGCCTTCGATCTCAACCTCTGGCGTGCCACCAAAGCGCATGAACTGCCGCCCCAGCGAATACATCGCATAGGGATCGGCCTCATCCACACCCCGGGCAAACAGTGTCAGCACGTCGGTCGACGCCTGCGGGTTCACCTGGCCGCCGGTCTCTCGCTCAAGGTTCAAGATCGCATTGCCCAGGGCATTCCACGCTCGCGCATGGCCCAGATCGCGGGCACGCTCAAACGAGGCAATCGCCTGATCCATCTGGCGCAAGGCGACATGCGCACGGCCCAGCTGGAAGTGAAAGCGCCCGTTTTCTGGCTCGCGTTCCACCGCCGCCCGACATGCCGCTAGTGCGGCCTCAGGTTCCAGTTCGTTTGCGTAGCGCGTGATGCCCATCCCGTCGGGATCGAGGTGATCGCCTGCGTGGAAATCGCACTGCTCGGGCTCCAGATGCAGGGCGATGCGCTGATCGGTGCCGTTGACCTGCAAGGCCACAGCATCCTCGATATACCCATTCGCCAAGGACAGCGCCGGGATTTGTACCGACTCGTTGATGAGTAGCAGCCGGTCAATGTCGGCGCTGGACAGGGTCTGCCCGCTGACATCACGGTTCAGGCCGTTCTCGTCGGGCAGCACCAGCCGCCCGGTCTCGGGGCCGGTGACAATGGTGATCTGATCTGCAGGCGTCAGGTCCAGCGCGTTTCGCAGAGCAAAGCCGATCTCAACCTCGTCAATGAACGGGGCCTCCAGCACGGAACTGGTCTCGGCCACCGCCTGCGCGGTTTCGCCAGAGGCCGAAGGCGTGACCGGAGAGACCCGGGCCAGTCCGCGCGACACGCCGCCGCCCGCCACTTGCACGGCGATGGGCCGCGACAGGGCCGCACCGATCCCGAAGGATGCGGGCTCAACCAGGGTTGAGCTGTCCCAAGGCACCTGACGCCCATTGGTCTTTTCATAGACGAGCCGCCGAACGCCTTCAAAAATGTCCTTCACCGGCGCGTCGGGCTGTGCCGACGCCTCTTCGATCAGGGCGGCGGTGAACGGGCTGTTCTCACCTTGTCCATCAAACGCGACGGCGCCGGGGGATGTCGAAAAGATCAGGCTGGAATTCAAAGGCGCCGATTGCGACGAGAAGCCCGTGCGCGTTTCCCGTAACTCACTGCCAACGGCCGTCAGCACCTCTTTGCCGGCAAACGGATTGTCCCGGCAGCTGTCCAGGATCACGATCTGCAACCGGGCGCGCGAGCCGACGATGCCCACCAGACTGCCCAGCGATACCGCCTCAAACGGCACGTCGTATACGCTGTCGAGATCAGCATCGACCGGCACCAGGTAGTTCTCGGCCCCGATCTGGAAGCCGTGGCCCGCAAAGAAGATCACCACTTCGGTGTCTTTATCCACATCGAACAAAGCCCGGCGCAATACGTTCTCGAATCCACGCTTGGTGATGTCCTTGTGATGCTGCACGAGATAGCCCTGCGCGCGCAGGAATTGGGTCATCACATTCGCGTCGGCATGGGCATTGGGCAGATCGGGGATCGCCTCGTAGTCCGAATTGCCGATCACGATGGCATACCGTTTCTCGGGCCGCGTGGTGCGATCAATACTGCGCACCGACGGTGGATTGGCGGCATCGCGCAACAGCGCGTCCACCGCCCACCCGGTTTGCGCCATGGCTGCGCCGGTAGCAAGAACCGACACCGTTGCCATCGCAGCGGCAATACCTGTCAGACGCAGTACCATTGCGCTTACCCCGACCAACCGCCGCCACCGCCATCCTCGTCGCCACCGCCGAAGATGTCGTCGAGGATCAGCTGGCGCTCTGACGGGATCTCTGGCTGAAGACCGGGCTCTGGCGGGGGCGTGACTTGTGCTTGAACAGGCGGCACCGGCACCGGGGCGGGCAACGGCTGCGGCACCGGCGCGACAACTGCCTGGGTCTGCACTGCAGCAGGTGGCGAGGTGTCGAAGAATGAATAAATATCGGCACATCCGCTGACCATAAAGGCCAGGCCCAGTGCCCCAACCACTTTTACTGTTCTGTTAAAGGTCATCGCAATCTTCCCCTTTCCTGTTCCGTTTGTGGGAGCGTGAACCGCCCACATCCCTTTCACCCGGCGCGGCAGCTATTGTTCGACCAGACCGCCAGCATTCCGGATACGTTCAATCAATTCCAGCGTCTTGCGCGGATCAGCGCGATAGGCTTCTTGAATGATTTCAAGATCATGGAACTGGTCGGCTAACGTTTCATCTGTACTTGGCGCCATGCTGCGCGTCGTGCTTGCTCCGGCGAGATCGCGCAGTTGGCTACAAAAATGCTCGGTCAGATAGCCGTTCGTCAGGCCCAGTTCAGAGCAATCGTCCGCGTGGGCCGGGGCGGCAACGCCCGCCAGCACCACAATCGCAAATATATGTCTCATCAGCAAACCCTTCACTTGGTCGCTTTGGTTATGTCAGCATCGCCCAATCGAACGTGACGTCAGCGTTATTTGCGCGGCACCCTAGCGGGATTCGCATCCCCGTCTCCGCGCTTTTCGTCACAGATCGGTGCGACGCCACCCCTGGTGAGGCCGCAACACTACCATAGCGAAAGTGTCCGCCCCCGTACTGGTATCGTATGAAATACTAGACGGACCAAGCGCTTTGCGTAAATACTAATATCCATTGGGAAATCTTCTTTGTTACCTTGCGTAAAGGTAGCGTCCCAAAGGAGGGAACAAAACCAATGGCAAGCTTGGACTACGTGCTGACACTTGGCGTCGTGCTTGGGGCATTCATGGCATTGGCCATGCTGCTCTTTCGCGCCCTTGTCGCAGCGACGGAGATTGAATCCGTGATCTTCTCGCTCCCGGTCGGATGACAGACACCATTTCAGAATCCGCCTATGACGCGCTTGTGCGGCACCTGATGGGGCCGCTTGAGGCCTATTATGATGACCCGGCCGTGTCCGAGATCATGATAAACGGGCCTGATGAGATCTTTATTGATGGCCCCAAAGGCGTCGTGAAGACCGAGCACAAGATGCGGGACGAGGCGGCGCTGCGTGGGCTTGCCCGCGTGATCCTTCAGTACTCCGGCAAACGCCTTACGCCCCACGACCTGTCGCTTGAGGCGCGGATGCCCAATCGGTCGCGTGTGCATATCGTGCAGGATCCCGCGGCACGTGCCGGGATTACGCTGGCGATCCGCCAGTTCGCGCGCACCCCGCCCACGCTGGATCAGCTGCTTGAGGGCGGATCATTGTCGCCTGAAGCGGCGGAATATTTGCGAAACGCCGTGATTGGACACAAAAACATCATTATCTCTGGCGGCACCGGCACGGGCAAAACGACGCTTTTGGGCATCCTCGCCCGTATGATGGACCCAAGCGAACGCATCATCACCATTGAAGACGTGGTCGAATTGGACCTCAACATGCCCCACGTCGTGCAATTGGAGGCCCAGATGCCCGACGCCAAGGGCCGCGGCGGGATCACCATTCGTGAGCTCTTTCGCGCAACATTGCGGATGCGCCCTGACCGGATCCTCGTGGGCGAGTGCCGGGGGGGTGAGGCACTGGATATGATCCAGGCGATGAATTCGGGGCATGCAGGCTCGCTTTCCACCGTTCACGCCGACGATCCCGCACGCGCCATGTCTCGGCTTGAGACGCTGTGCCTCATGTCTGACATCGAGGTGCCTCTGATCGCCGTCCGCCGGCAGATCATCGAAGCGATTGATATCGTCGTGCAGATCCAGCGCTTGGGCCGCAAGCGCCTGGTGATGGAAATCGCAGAGGTGGAAAGCAGCAGTTTCGAGGGCGGCCAATACGCGATGCGGAGCCTGTTCCACCGCAAAGGCGCCGATGACCCGCTGGAGGCAGTGTAAGGCCATGCTGTCGCATCCGATACGATACCCCGGCGAGACCGCGCGCCGGTGTGTAGGGTAGACATACAAACAGGGCCGGATCGCCCAAACAACTGGAGACGCCACAATGTCGCTTGAATACCTTCTTCTCTTCGGATTGGGCCTGGCCGTTGTCACCGCGCTCGCCGTGATGAGCACCGATATTGTCGAATTTGTCCGCACTCAGGTGGACGCCATCATGGCCCCCTAACGCCATGCAAACAGTACCAACGCTTCGAAAAAGGAAAAATCTGATGACCCTCGAAAAACTTCTGATCTTTGGCTTCGCGCTGGCAGCGCTTTTCGCAATCACAACCGTCGGCACGACCATGGTTGGCGACCGCGGGACCGAGCGCCAGGAGCTCGGCACTGAACTTGATACGTTGCGCCAGTCAGGAAACTAAGCCCGACATCAGTTCGACCATTTAGGAACAGCAGATATGACACTGGAAAAGCTTCTGATTTTTGGATTTGCCATTGCTGCTGTTGGCGCGCTCGCTTTGACCGGTTCGGGCATCATGACGGAACGCAAAACGGACCGCACCGGCTACAAGACCGACGTTCAAGAGCTGGTGAACAAGTCGAAATGACCCCCCGCGCCTGGACATATGTCCGGCGGGCCCTGTCCCGCCGCCGCCGGGGATCGGTGTCGATGGAGGCGATCCTGGCCTTCCCGGCCGTACTGATCCTGTTCGGTGCGGTGGCGCAGACGATGATCCTGGCCCAGCACCGGCTCTATCTGGAGCAGGCCGCCTATGCCGCGGCACGGTCTGCCTTGGTGCACAAGTGCCCGGATCTGTTGAACCCCAGCAGCTACAAGTCGCCAGCAGCCGCAGCAGCGGCTGCGCTTTGCCCGCAGAACGAAGACGCAACGAAATGGCTGGATGCCGCGCGGTGGGCCTTGGTCGCTGCCTCCCCATCCTCTGGCCTTGGTGCCACCGGTTGCCCGCGCATCCCCGCAGGGCGCGCGCTGGTCAGCGGCACGACCCTGACGCCCAGTTACCTCACCGCCGTTGGGAATCGTCGCCTACCACCAGCCCGTCACCCGCGCCGAGATCGAAGAAATCCGCGGCGTCAGCGTCAG
>JBCBPV010000098.1:0-9526 GCA_039820585.1 Pseudomonadota bacterium | reverse complement strand
TTCGGGAGGCAGGGGTCGTGAGTGCGGCTCTCGCCACTCCGACCAATTCCCTTATCTCTGCACCCACGCGCGGCTGTTCGCTTGGCTGAGGGACGTGTTCGCCGCCTCTGTGCTAGGGTGCGGGTCAACGCATCCTGCGGGTATGGGCGATGAAACGCATGAGACATCTGGCTCTGGCGCTTGCCATGATCGTTTCAGGTATGGGCGCGTCTGGGCGGGCAGAGGCCACGCCTGTGCCGCCCTGTGCGCAGGGCGCGGGCGTCGTGCCCGGGTACGCGTCGGTGGCCCAGGCGCCTGCGGTCGCGGTGTGGCGGGATCAGGTGGTGGCGTTTGGGCCGGGCTGTCCGGCGGCGTTGAATGGGCAGGCGGATCTGGTGGTCGCGGTGTCGCGCGCGTTTCGGCACGGCGGCACGGTGGAGGATCTCGCGCGCCGCGTGGGTGCGATTTCAGCGCTGGACGGGCTGCAATACTGGTCGACGACCGATGGCGCGTGGCGTGAGTTGATTTCACAGTCGCAGGCGCTGAGCGGGCCGCGGATGGAGGAGACGCGCGGCGACTATTCGGCGCGGGATGTCATGGGGGGCGGGACGCTGTTCATGACACAGCGGGATACGCGGTCTTCCGGGGGCAACCTTTATGTGTTGACGGGGGCTGTGCAGGGGCAGGATCAGCTGTGGGTGAGCACCGTCAATCTGACGGCGATCCGGCTTCTGGTGGCCACCGTGTTTCCGCCTGAGACGCTGGTGTCCACCCATGTCTTCACGCGGCTCGAAGGTGACGTTTGGGGGTATTATGGCCTGATCGTCGTGAAGCCGGGCGGGCGGACGCGGGGGGTTTCGTCGTTCATAAACCGTGCGGCGGCGTTTGAGCGGTTTCTGACCGGGCGGTCGCCGACGGCAGAGCCGCCCTTGGCACCGTAAGACGCCTTCACTCGATCGGATTTTCCCCGGTATAGCGCCAGCGATAGCCCGGCGGGGTGGGGCCCTTGTTGCGCCCGCCCTGCTGCATCTGTTCCCAGGCATGGGCGATGATCCCGACGGAGCGCGACAGGCAGAAGAGTCCGCGCGCCAAGGGGCCGGCAAAGCCCAGTTCGGCGTATATGACGGCTGTTGCGCCGTCGATGTTCATGGGCACCGGCTTGCCCTTGCGGTCGTTCAATGTGGTTTGCACGGCGCGGCCGATCTGGGCGAAGCGGCCGCGGACAGTGCCCGCCTCGGCGGCCTGATCGACAAGGGCCAGAAGGCGCGGGGCACGGGGGTCTTCGGGTTTGTGGAAGCGGTGGCCGAAGCCGGGGATGAAGGGATCGCGTTCGGACTGCCAGCGGTCGAGCATCAGGGCGGTGGCCTCGGTCAGGGGGGCGCCAGCGCGGTGCGCCTCATCTATCCAGTGGTAGAGTTCCACCGCCTGTTCGCCTGCGCCGCCATGCACGTCGTCCAGCATGTTCACGGCGGAGGCGAGCGCGTTGTTGATGCCTGCACCGCAGGTGACGGCCATGCGGGCAGTGGCAATTGACGGCGCCTGAGGTCCGTGGTCGACGGCGGCGACGAGGGCGTGTTCAAGAAGGCGTGCTTCTTCGGCGCTGGGGAGCGTTCCGCGCGTCATCAACCAGATCATTTGCGGAAAGGTCAGTCGGCCGATCAGATCCTCGATCGGGTGGCCGCGCAGGCGGATCTGGCCGGGGGCCATGTCGATGATGTCGGTCGTCCACCAGTCGGTGACATCGCGTTCGTCGGTCATATCGCCCCCTTTTCGCGCAGTTCGGTCAACTCATCCTCGGACAGACCCAGCGCGCCCCAGATCTGCGCATTGTCCTGGCCCAGTTGCGGTGGTGGGTCGGCGACGGTGGGGGCGGTGCCGTCCAGTTTGACGCCGGTGGTCGCAACCTCGATATCGCGATCGACGCCTGGCACATTTTCAAACCGGTTGAGAAAGCCCCGGTCCGCGACCTGGGGCATGGTCAGGATCTCTGGCACGGTCAGTACCGCGCCCGCGGGCACGCCGATGCGGTTGAGCTCTTTCGCCCAGTCGCGGGCGGGGCGGGTTTTGAGGGCGGCCTCCAACGCGGATTTCAGGGCAAGGCGGTTGGCCTTGCGATCCTCGCGCGTGGCGTAGGCGGGATCATTGCGCAGGTCGGCAAGGCCCAGGTGGTCGGTGAGCAGGATCCATTGTTCGTCCTTGTTGGCGGCGATGTTGATCAGGCTGCCCCTGGCCTCAAACGTGCCGGAGGGGGCAGAGGTTGGGTTTTCATTGCCGTGAGGCGCAGGCTCGGCCCCGGCGATGAGGTGGTTGGAGACGACCCAGCCCATTGTGGATAACACAGACTCCAGCATTGAGACGTCGATGAACGTGCCGCGTGGGCGGGCGTTCAGGGCGGCAGAGATCGCGAAGGCCGCGGTCATCCCGCCGATGGTGTCGGCGATGGGGAAGCCCACGCGCAGGGGCGCGGCCTCGGGCGTGCCGGTGATCGACATGACGCCGGACGCGCCCTGGATGATCTGGTCATAGGCCGGGCGGTGGACCCAGGGGCCGTCCTGACCAAAGCCCGAGATCGCGCAATAGACCAGGTCGGGCCGGGTCTTCTTCAGCGTGTCATATCCCACCCCCAGCCGGTCCATCACACCGGGGCGGAAGTTTTCAACCAGCACATCGGCGGTAGCGACGAGGCGCAGAAACAGCGCTTTGCCCTCGGGGTGTTTGAGGTTCACGGTGACGGATTTCTTGCCCGCGTTCTGGGCAAGGAACGACACGCCCATGCCCTTGGCGTTCAGGTCGGGGTCCGCGCCCAGTTGGCGGGCAAGATCGCCGCGGCCCGCAGCCTCGACCTTGATGACCTCGGCGCCCAGATGGACAAGCTGGTGGCAGGCGAACGGACCGGCCAGCACATTGGTCAGGTCCAGCACGCGGATCCCGGCAAGCGGGGTGGTCATCGCGGGGTTTTCAAGTGAGAGGGCCGGGTCATGGCCGCAAGTCAAATCAGGAATTGGGGGCCGGCGTCAAACAGGTCGTCGGGTTTTAGGTGGCCTCGCCACGCTTGGCAGAGACGCGTTCGCTTTGATCGAACATCGCATCCATGTATTCGCGCGACAGGCTGGGCAAGGCGCGTTTGTCGGTGGCATCGCGGCGCTGTGTGACAACGGCACGTGACTTGATCTTCTGGATGGAAATCCGCTTGAGCAGATTCACAGCTTCGAGTTGTCCCATGGCAGCACCCTATGCGAGCGTCGTTCCGTCCCCCGAAACACTGTGTGCCATAATCTGACCCCGTTTCGACCGCTTCCCGGGAAACGCTGCGTTTCCGAAAGTGAAACAGGGTGTGGGGGACAGCGTATCTGTCGAAAACATATTGATATCAGACACTTGAGATGTGGGTGAGGATGGCATTTCTACGGCAGAAATACAACACTGCCTCTGACCGGGCGCTCAAAGGGCCTGTGGATCGTTCCGGGGCGGTGGCGAATCCGGTCGCTCGCGCAGGAATCGGATCGTGTTGAGCATCAATGCGCCCCGGGTGCGCGCGCCCGATCCGCCTGTGGACCGGGCGCAGTGTTGTTGCCCTTTGGGGCTTCAGGCGACCTGTTCGACCATATCCGCGGGGTCGATGCCTGCCACGGCCACAGGGGCTTTCATCGCGTCGCGGCGGAAGGGTTCGCCCAGTTCCTGGTTGATCATCGCCTCGATCAGCGTGGTAATCCCCGCCTTCTGATCCTTCAGCGCCTGGTGAAGGGCCTCGGTCAGTTCCTCCATCGTGTGGGCCACGACACCTTTGAGGTTACAGGCCTGCGCGATACCGGCGTAGGACACTTCCTCATCCAGCTCGGTGCCCACGAAGTTATCGGCATACCACAAGGTCGAGTTCCGCTTTTCCGCGCCCCATTGGTAGTTGCGGAAGACGATCTGGGTGATCGCAGGCCACTCGCCGCGGCCGATGGCTGTCAGTTCGTTCACCGCGATGCCGAAGGCGCCGTCACCGGCGAAGCCCACGACCGGTGTGTCGGGGCAGCCGATCTTGGCGCCGACGATGGACGGCAGGCCATAGCCACAGGGACCGAAGAGGCCGGGGGCGAGGTATTTGCGCCCCTCCTCGAACGACGGGTAGGCGTTGCCGATGGCGCAGTTGTTGCCGATGTCGGACGAGATGATGGCCTCGCGCGGCAGGGCGGCCTGGATCGCGCGCCAGGCCATGCGGGGGCTCATCCAGTCGGGTTTGGCCGCGCGGGCGCGTTCGTTCCAGGTGGTGCCGGGATCATCCTGTTCGTGATCCATCGATTCCAACTGCTGCGCCCATTTCGATTTGGTCAGCGCGATATGGTTCTTGCGCTCTTCCCGGCCCGCGTCGCCTGCGGTGTCGGAGAGGCCCGCCAGAATGCCCTCGGCCACTTTCTTGGCATCGCCCACAATGCCGACGCTGACCTTCTTGGTCAGGCCGATGCGGTTGGGATTGATATCGACCTGGATGATCTTGGCGTCTTGCGGCCAGTAATCCATGCCATAGCCCGGCAGGGTGGAGAACGGGTTGAGCCGGGTGCCGAGGCACAGCACAACATCGGCGTCGCGGATCAGCTCCATCGCCGCTTTTGATCCGTTGTAGCCCAAGGGCCCCGCGAACAGCGGGTGTGAGCCGGGGAAGGCGTCGTTGTGCTGGTAACCGACGCAGACGGGCGCGGTCAGGCGTTCGGCCAGTTTTGCCGAGGTGGGGATGGCATCGGCCAGCACCACGCCCGCGCCATTCAGGATCACCGGGTTCTTGGCGGTGCTGAGCAACTCGGCGGCTGCGGCGACCGAGTTCTCACCACCCGGAGGCGCCTCAAAGGTGATCGGGTCGGGGATGTCGATGTTCACGACCTGGGTCCAGAAATCGCGGGGCAGGTTGATCTGGGCGGGGCCGCACAGACGCTTGGCCTGGGCGATGACGCGGGTCAGCACCTCGGCCACGCGGGTGGGATCGCGCACCTCTTCCTGGTAGGCGACCATGTCTTCGAACAGCTTCATCTGTTCGACTTCCTGGAACCCGCCCTGGCCGATGGTCTTGTTGGCGGCCTGCGGCGTCACCAGCAAAAGCGGTGTGTGGTTCCAGTAGGCGGTCTTCACGGCGGTAACGAAGTTGGTGATACCCGGCCCGTTCTGCGCGATCATCATCGACATCTTGCCGGTCGCGCGGGTGTAGCCATCGGCCATCATGCCTGCGCTGCCTTCGTGGGCGCAGTCCCAGAACTTGATCCCGGCCTTCGGGAAAAGATCCGAGATGGGCATCATGGCCGAGCCGATGATGCCAAAGGCGTTCTGAATGCCGTGGCGCTGCAGGACTTTCACAAAGGCTTCTTCAGTGGTCATTTTCATCGGCGCATCTCCATTTGCTTTGCGCAGTTGTTTGATAAGCGCGTCGCCCCGAGAATAGGGCCAAGTCGGCGCGCAAACTATATCCAGGTGGTCTGAGATCAGGCCACGGGGGCGGCTATGTCATTGGTTTGGTCTTCCAGGATCATGTCGGACACCTTTTCTCCGATCATGATGGCGGGGGCGTTGGTGTTGCCCGACACGATTTCGGGCATGATGGAACAATCCGCGACGCGCAGCCCAGCGACACCGTGGACCCGCAGGCGGGCATCGACCACGGCATCGGACCCTGCGCCCATCTTGCACGTGCCCGTGGGGTGATAGATCGAGACCGAGTTGTTGCGGGCCCAGTCGAGGGTGCCATCGTAGTCATCCATCTCAAGGCTGCGGTCTGGCCGGAACTCTTCCGAGATCTTGTGGCAAAGCGGTTCGCATCGCGCAATCCGGCGCGCGATTTTGACGCCTTCGACAAGGGTTCGGCAATCCGTCTCGGTCGCCAGGTAGTTGGGGTGAATCTTGGGGTAGACCGCCGGGTCGGGTGAGGCCAGCCGGATCTCGCCCCGGCTTTCGGGGCGCAACTGGCAGACCGACATGGTGAAAGCGGAAAACGGATGTACGCCGTCGCCGGGGCTGTCCGCGGACCAGGGTTGCACGTGGAACTGGATGTCAGGCGTTTCCACATGGTCGCCGGTCCGCAGGAACCCGGTGGCGAGGCTTGCCGCCATGGTCATGGGCCCTGCACGGAACAGTGCGTATTTGAGCGCGATGCGCGCCTGGTTGTAGAGGCTGCGCACTTCATCATTCAGGGTGGGTTCGTTGCATTTGAACACCAGGCGCGCTTGCAGGTGATCTTGCAGGTTCTTGCCCACGCCCGGCAGGTCGTGCACCACGCCAATCCCCTGATCCTGCAATTGCGCCGCCTCGCCCAGGCCCGAGACCATCAGAAGCTGGGGCGAGCCGATGGCGCCGGACGAGACGATCACCTCGCGCCGGGCCGTGACGATGTGCGCGTTCCCGGCACGGTCGCGGTAAGCGACACCAGTGGCCCGCTTGCCGTTGAACACGATGCGGTGGGCGGCGGCGTCGGTGATGATGTTCAGGTTCGGGCGGGACCGCGCGGGGTTCAGGAAGGCCACTGCGCTGGAACAGCGCCGCCCATTGCGGGTGGTCAGTTGGAAATAGCCCACGCCTTCCTGGCTGATGCCGTTGTAGTCGGGGTTGAAGGGATATCCTGCGGCCTGCGCCGCGCTGACCCAGGCATCACAGATCGGGCGTTGCAGGCGCATGTTCGACACCGACAAGGGGCCGTCGGCGCCGTGGAAATCGTCTTGCCCGCGTTCCTGGTTTTCGGAGCGTTTGAACAGCGGCAGAACGCTGTCCCAGCCCCAGCCGGTATTGCCCATCTGCTGCCAGCGATCGTAATCCTGCGGCTGGCCGCGCACGTAGAGCAGCCCGTTCAACGACGATGACCCGCCCAGCACCTTGCCGCGTGGCCAATCCAGCTGCCGCCCGTTCAGGCCTGGATCAGGCTCGGTCCGGTAGCACCAGTCGAGCGTGGGGTTATGCATGGTCTTGAAGTAGCCCACGGGGATGTGGATCCACGGATTGCGGTCGCGACCCCCCGCCTCAAGCAGGATGACGCGGGTATCTGGGCGCGCACTGAGACGGTTTGCAATCACGCACCCCGCCGAGCCCGCCCCCACAATCACATAATCCGCTTCCAAGTCCGATTTCCCCCGATGGTGGAAAAAATCCTATACAAACGCGCGATACTCTTCTAGCATTTTTTGAGGCAAAATGTCTCAATAATTGCACAAATGGGAGGATGCAATGGGAGTTACCGATCGCCTAAAGGGGGTCTCACGCCGGGACTTTTTCAGAATTGCAGGGACTTACGGGTTAAGTTCTACGCTGATGGCGGCGGGCGCCGCAGGGGGTGTTTTGACCACCGCTGGCCTCGCAAGAGCGGCTGAATCGACGTATAACAAGCGCTTTGCCAAAGAAGCCAAGTTCAACCTCAAGTTCGGCGCCGCTGGGTTTAACCCGCAAAACCTTTTGATCGAACGCGCCGGGTGCCTGGAGTTTGCGCGCGATCTTGAAGAGCGGACCGATGGCGAAATTCGGATTGAGTTCATCGGCAACAACCAGATCTGTGGACAGCTGTCTTGCGTAGAGAAAGCGCAGCAAGGGATCATCGACCTGTATGCCGCTTCAACCCAGAACTCGGCTGGCGGTGCGCCGTATCTGAACGTGCTTGACTATGCGTATATGTTCCGCAGCCGGGCCGATCAGTATTATTTCATGTACAGCCCGGAATCCCAGCGCATCCTGCGCGATCCGTTCGAGGCGCGGCATGGGCTGAAGTTCCTGTTCACGCACGCCGAACTGCGCGGCATCCAGTTGGGCCTGTCTTGGGAAGACAAACCCACCGTGACGTCGATTGACCAACTGGCCGGCACAAAGAACCGGGTCACCGGCACACAGCTGGGCCGCATCGCGATGAACGCGCTGAACCTGAACCCTGTGCCGGTGGCGTGGGAGGAAACGCTTGATGGTCTGAAACAGGGCCTGATCGACGGGGCGGAAACCTGGGCCTCGGCCGTGGCCTATGCCAACATGTCGCCCGTGGTCAGCCAGTGTGTGGACCTCAAGTTCTTCTGCGGGACCGAGCATACCGCCATGACCACGTCGACCTTCGACAGTCTGGGCGGTGAGTTGCAGGATGCGGTAATGGAGGCGTCCTATCTGACGCAGGTGCATGTGCAGGCCGCCAACGAGGCCGCACTGGTCAACACTGTCGGCTTCTCGAACCCGCAGCTTCCTGGGACGATCTTTGCCGAGAACAACGTGCGCGTTGCGACGCTGTCGGAGGCCGAGATCAAGAAGGCCGAGGAGATGTGTTCGCCCGAGTTCCAGCCGGCCCTTTGGGAACAGTGGCGCGAGCGGATCAACGGCTGGGCTGGTGGGATCGACACCTATCAGGACATTTACAACGAGGTGCGCAACAACCCGCACACCCTGGCAGAGAACGTCGAGCCGCGGCGCTGGTGGAAGGGCTAAGCCCCCGCTAGCGTCTCAGAACACCGCGGGGTCCGGTTCGCCGGGCCCGGCACATCAGACGGCCAATGAAGACCGGGGATATCCGGCACAATCCGTAGGGAGGGTGGACCATGTCAATCTGGTCCGATACCGCGACGCTGTTTGCAGCGCTCGCCAGTCAGGATTCCTTTGAAATTCGCGGGGCGCTTCGTGCGAACTCGACCTATCTGATCGGGGCGGTGTTCCTGGCGGTGGCAGGGTGGATCATGGCGTGGTTCTATCACCGTGTTCCGCTGTTTGAGCGGTATTTTGAGCGCACGGTGATGGTGACCAGTTATCTGACGATTGCGTTCATCATCTTCTGGGGGGTTGTCGACCGGTTCGTGTTTTCCAACCAGCAACCATGGTCGACGACGATCCCGCCGCTTCTGTTTATGATCATGGCCTGGTTCGGGGCGGCCTATAACATCCGGGTGCGCACCCATCTGAGCTTTTCGGAGTTCCGCACGATGATGCCCCGGACGGGGCAGTTCCTGTGCCTGTGCATCGATTTCGTTCTGTGGTTCGGCTTTGCCCTGATCTTCCTGGTGACGACGATGCGGGTGGTGGCCCTGTCGGCGTCGAACTTTCAGATCGTGCTGGGCACGGACAACACCATGCAGTGGTGGTTCCTGCTGGCGGGGCCGGTGGCCGCGACGTTGATGGCCGCGCGCGCGGTCGAGAACATCCAGGATGATGTGAAGAACTACCGCACAGGCCAGCCGCTTATCAAACAGGCCGTGATCGGGGGGGATGTCTGATGGCGGACGCAACGCTTATCACGCTGATCTCGGTTGGGGTCACGGTGCTGTTCATGCTGGGTGTGCCGGTCTTTCTGGTGATCGGCTATTGGGTGATCGGCAGCTCTTTCGTGTTGGGCCTGACGCTCGACAATATGGGGGCCGAACTTCTCAATGTGTTCAACAAGGGCTTTGCGCTTTTGGCGATGCCCCTGTTCATCCTTACCGGTGACCTGATCAACAAATCCGGTATCGCGCGACGCTTGTCTGACTTTGCCTATGCCTGTCTGGGGTGGCTGCGCGGCGGGTTGGCCATGGCCTCGCTTGGGGCGTGCGGGCTGTTTGCGGCGATCTCGGGCTCGAACTCGGCGACG
>JBCBPV010000097.1:0-9777 GCA_039820585.1 Pseudomonadota bacterium | reverse complement strand
CCTCGGCGCGATCGAAGCCAAGATGAAAGAGATCATCAACGCCCGCGATCCGGTGACCACTGAAGTCTGGGACCGTGCGCGCGCCGTCGAATTCTATAAGGCCAATAACGAGCCCTATAAGGTTGAGCTTATCGAGGCGATCCCCGGCAGCGAGCCGATCCGGATGTATTGGCACGGGCATTGGCAGGATCTGTGCCGTGGTCCGCACCTTCAACACACCGGCCAGGTGCCCGCGGATGCCTTCAAGCTGATGAGCGTGGCGGGGGCCTATTGGCGCGGCGATTCCAACCGGCCCATGTTACAGCGGATCTATGGCGTTGCGTTCAAGAACCGCGATGATCTGAAGTCCTACCTGCATTTCCTGGAAGAGGCCGAGAAGCGCGACCACCGGCGGCTGGGGCGCGAGATGAACCTGTTCCATATGCAGGAGGAAGCGCCCGGTCAGGTGTTCTGGCATCCCAATGGCTGGACCGTCTACACCGTCTTGCAAGACTACATGCGGCGCCGGCAGACCGAGTACGGCTATGTCGAGGTGAACACGCCGCAGGTGGTGGATCGCAAGCTTTGGGAAGAATCCGGCCACTGGGAGAAGTACCAGGAGAACATGTTCATCGTCGAAGTGGATGAGGAACATGCGCGCGAGAAGGCGATCAATGCGCTGAAGCCGATGAACTGCCCCTGCCATGTGCAGATCTATAACCACGGGCTGAAAAGCTATCGCGACCTGCCCTTGCGCATGGCCGAGTTCGGGTCGTGCAACCGGTATGAGCCGTCGGGCGCGCTGCACGGGTTGATGCGGGTGCGCGGGTTCAAGCAGGACGACGCGCATATCTTCTGCACCGAAGATCAGCTTGAGGCCGAATGTGCGATGTTCATCGAAATGCTGAGCTCGGTCTATCGCGATCTTGGGTTTGAGAGTTTTGACATCAAATTCTCCACCCGGCCCGAGGTGCGGGCGGGGTCGGATGAGATCTGGGACCAGGCCGAACACGCGCTGGAAGCCGCTGTGAAGAAGGTGACAACGGATTATGAGGTCGAGCCCGGTGAGGGTGCGTTCTATGGGCCGAAGCTCGACTTCAAGCTGACCGATGCGATTGGTCGTGAATGGCAGCTGGGCACGTTCCAGGCGGACTTCGTGCTGCCCGAACGGTTGGATGCGACCTATATCGGCGCGGATGGCGAAAAGCATCGGCCCGTGATGCTGCACCGGGCAATCCTGGGATCGTTCGAGCGGTTCATCGGGATCATGATCGAGAACTATGCAGGCCGCCTGCCTTTCTGGCTGGCGCCGCGGCAGGTGGTGGTGGCTTCAATTGTCTCGGATGCCGATGACTTCGTGCAGGAGGTTGTGGCGACGCTGAAGGCGCGCGGCATCCGGGCCGAGGCGGATACGCGCAACGAGAAAATCAACTACAAGGTCCGCGAACACTCGGTCGGCAAGGTGCCCGTGATCCTGGCCATCGGTCAGCGCGAGGTCGAGAATCGCACTGTCTCGGTCCGCCGGTTGGGCGAGAAGCAAAGCACGGTGGTCCCGCTCGATGACATCGCCGGTGAATTGGCGTTAGAGGCGCTGGCCCCCGACCTGCGCACCTGACACTTTCGTGATTTGGCGTGAGCCCGCCGCGCCCGATCACGGCGGGTTTTCGCCACATATCTCGCTGTTTTTTCGAAAAAAATCACAAGATCACACGAGGATGTTAACCCACGGGTCTGTGATTGGTACGTTACGTCGCGGTTCCACTACCCCTGTTGATGTCGCCACTCGCGACGTCACGAATTCAGATCAAACAAGGAACCAACTCATGTCCAACACTGCCAAGACCATCGCCGTTGCCGGTGCCGTTGCTGCCGCTTTCGCCGCTCAGATGACGACGCCTGCCCACGCCCAAGCTCAAGAGAAATGCTTCGGTGTGTCGCTCGCCGGTGGCAACGACTGCGCCGCTGGCCCGGGCACGACCTGCAAGGGCACTTCGACCGTCGACTACCAGGGCAACGCCTGGACACTTGTTGATGCCGGCACCTGTGCCGAGATCGAACTGCCTGCAATGGCAGACGGCACCGAGCGTATGGGCTCGCTGGAAGAACTGGATCGCGACCTGCCCACGGGCTAAGCGCGCTTTCGTCCCCGGTGTCACGGACACCGGGGACATCCCTGACGACCAAGGAAGACCCCAATGCTTGATGTCACCTCTGCCCAAAATCCCGGGCTGCCGATCGGCACTGGCGTTGGCTATAAAACCCAGCATTTTGACGCGCTGATTGCCGATCCCGGCCCCGTTACCTGGCTGGAGGTTCATGCCGAGAATTACATGGGCGCGGGCGGACGGCCCCTTGCCCAACTGCGCCACCTGAGCGAACGGTTTGCGATATCCGTCCACGGTGTTGGCTTGTCGATCGGCGGCGAAGGCCGGCTGGATTCCGAACACCTGGCGCGGCTGAAGCACCTGGTGGGCTGGCTGAAGCCCGCAAGTTTTTCGGAACATCTCGCCTGGTCGACCCACGATTCCGGGTTTCTGAACGACCTGTTGCCCCTGCCCTATACCGCGGCCACCGTGGCGCGCGTGTCCGACCACATTGATGAAGTGCAAGAGGTTTTGGGGCGGCGCATGCTGCTGGAAAACCCGTCGACGTATCTGGCGTTTGACGAAACGGACATGGCCGAAACCGACTTTCTGGCCGAGATCACGCGGCGGACGGGCTGCGGCCTGTTGTTGGATGTGAACAACGTTTTTGTCTCTGCCACCAACCAGCAGACCGATGCGCTGAGCTATCTCGACGCCTTCCCGCTGGACGCGGTGGGCGAGTTGCATCTTGGCGGTCACGATGAGGATGCGGACGAGACCGGCGCGCCCCTGTTGATCGACAGCCATGACCGCGCGGTCGTGGATCCGGTGTGGGCGCTCTATGCCCATGTGATCTCGCGCGGGGGGCCGCGGCCCACGCTGATCGAATGGGACAGCGACCTGCCCGAATGGCCCGTCCTGCGGGCCGAGGCTGAGCGTGCGAGTGAGGTGTTGACCGGGGCATTGGCATGACCGTCGCACAAGACGATTTTGCCGCCGCCGTCCTTGCGCCGGACCGCTCGGTGCCAAGCGGGTTGTCCAACCCAGACGGACGGCCCGCGACGAAGCGGTTTGATATCTATCGCAACAACGTGGTCATCAGCTTGACCGAGGCATTGGGCGTCGCCTTCCCCGTGGTGGCCAAGCTTCTGGGGGGTGAGATGTTTGACCGACTGGCGGGCACGTTTGTGCGCGCGCATCCCCCGTCTTCGCCGGTTCTGATGCTGTATGGTGCCGCCCTGCCTGCGTTTCTGGAACACTTCGCACCGCTGAAACACATCGGCTACCTGCCCGATGTCGCGCGGTTGGAACAGGCGATCCGCGAAGCCTACCATGCCGCGGATGCCGATGCCGTGCCGCCCGACGCGTTGGCCGCCCTGCCGCCCGAGGCGTTGACCGCCGCGCGGATCACGCTGGCGCCGGCGGTGCGGCTCGTCCGCTCACCCTGGCCGGTCCACGCGATCTGGCAGTTCAACATGGTGGACGGCGCGCCGAAGCCCGCGATGGAAGCGCAAGGTGTTCTGGTGGTGCGCCCGGCCTTCGACCCAGAGCCCGTTTTGCTGGGTCCCGGGGCTGCGGCATTCCTTTTGGCTGTGCAAGACGACCTGACCATCGGCGATGCTTTTGAACGCGCGACGGCCAGTGCCCCTGACTTTGACTTTGCCCACCTGCTTGGCCAACTCATGACCGGGCAGGCCATTACTCGACTGGAGACCTGACATGCGCTTTTTCGTGGCCGCCCATTCCGCCGTTTTCGACCGCGTCGAAGCGCTTGCCCCCGCCGTCCTGCCCACGTTGGCGCGGTTCATCTTCGCGGCGACGCTGTTCTGGTACTACGTCAACTCAGGCATCCAGAAATTCGGTGACGGTATCGGCGGGCTGTTTGCACCCGACGCCGGGGCCTATGTCACGATCTTCCCCAAGACGTTCGAAGCCGTGGGCTATGACGTCACGCAACTGGGCACGTTCCACTACCTTGTGGCGCTATCGGGCACCTGGGCCGAAGTGATCCTGCCCATTATGATCCTTATCGGTCTGTTCACCCGGATCGCGGCGCTTGGCATGATCGTAGTGGTGATCGTCCAAAGCGTGGTCGACATCTTCGGTCACAACCTGGCCGAGGCTGATATCGGCACGTGGTTCGACAACCTGCCCACGGCGCTGATCGTCGATCAGCGGGCGTTCTGGGTGTTCCTGCTTTTGTATCTGGTGATGCGGGGCGGTGGGCCTTTGTCGGTGGATCGCTTGCTCATGGCGCGCCAGCCCGCCCTAGCCCAGGCCTAGCGCCGCACGCACCTCGGCCGTCCAGCCCAGATGCAGCGCCTTGTCCACCTCGATCACCGGGCGCTTCATCAGCGTGGGGTGCTGGGCGAGAAGGGCAGACGGCTTTTCTGCCCGCTCCGCCTCATCAAGCCCGCGCCAGGTGGTGGATCGGCGGTTTACAAGCGCCTCACCGAACGCGGCCAGAAAGCGGGCGATATCGTCGTCCGCCAGCGGTGTGGCGCGCACGTCGATGAACGTGGGCACGTGCCCGGCTTTGGTCGCCGCCTTCACCGCCGCACGGCAGGTATCGCAGGTTTTCAGCCCGTAGATGCGCATTTCTTCCCCTTTTTTGAGCGATTCATCCCCAACGCGATGTGTCTACCCGGTGTAAACCTTGTCTTTCGCCGGAAACATCCAATCTTTCTACACGGGGTACGACCCTGCGCGTATCCCTGCAATATCCCGCGAACGTCCGCAGGGGACACGATGCAAGGAGAGACGGAATGCCCACCGGCACCGTAAAATGGTTCAACACTACAAAGGGTTATGGGTTCATTGCGCCTGATGATGGAGGCAAGGATGTGTTCGTGCATATTTCAGCAGTCGAACGCGCCGGGATGACCGGATTGGCCGATAACCAGAAGATCAGTTTTGAAATGATCGAAGGCCGCGATGGGCGGCAATCGGCTGGGGATCTCAAGGCTCTCTGAGCCCGGCCACGCCCGCTTTTTCGCCACGGCGCCCAGGCACGCCTTATTTTCAGGCATTACCCCGGCGCACCCTGATGCTGCATCGCAGCGAGATCGACCTGACCGGCCCCCGGATGCTAGGATCTGCACCGTGCAGTAACGAGTATCCAACGGGAGGTGGCGGCCATGTTTTGGCGCCCTTCCCGGGGCTGTTCGATCGCTGTCGCCACCTTCTTCTGACCCTTGAAGGAGTGGATGATGGGCGAATTTATTGCAATCCTTTCAATCTATTACATGTGCGACGCGACGGCGGCGGTGCGGCCCCTGGCGGGTGGTGAGCTGGCCGCGTGCACCCAAACCTATGAGAGTGTGAAGGTCTATTTCATCGAAGACTGGGAACTGGCGCCGAAGGGTTCGCTCGCGCGGTTTGAGCAGAACGCGCAAGGCTATGCCGGGTTCAAGGCGTGGGAGGCGGAAAACGCTGAATTGGTGAGCAGATTGCGGCGCGAGGCGGAGGCCAAGGTGGTGCGCGGGGTGCGGCCCGTCTAAGGCGCGGCGCGGGTGCGGGGCGCCCCGAAGCGGGGGGCGCCGGGCGGCGCGCGCGCTGTCAGGTTGGCGTGACATGGGGCGCCCGCGGGGGGCCGGATGTGCGGCGCACAACCCGTACACAACCTGTACACAAGCGGTACACTGAGCGGTGCACAGGTGGGTGTCAGGCTGGTGTGACAGTGGGGGTGGGTTTGCGGCGGTTTGGGGTGGTTTTGGGACGGGGGTTGGTGGGCTGAAAGCCCACCCTACGGTTCGGTGTTTTGGTGTGGGGGGCCGGGGTGCGGTCAAACGCGCTGGCGGCGCGGATCGGGGTGCCGGGCAACCGGGTGTCGATGATCGCGGCGGGCAAGCGGGCGGTATCGGGAGATACCGCGCTGCGGCTGTTGGCGGCGTTCGGGACGACGGCGGAGTTCTGGACGAACCTGCAGAAGAGCTATGAGTTGGAGGTGGCGCGGGAGGGGTTTGAGGCGGTGATTGAGCGGGTTTGAGGGCAGACAAATCAATACGCCATTGCAACTACCTCACCTGTAGTATTTTTTTGATCTACCGTTTGTAATCCCATACTGCATGGTCGAGAATGCTGTCGTGCCACCAGCAACTCACGTGGCTGACGCCTAGCTTTTTACACCAGTAATTGATCCTTTCGGCTTGCCCGTCTGTCGTCTCATATTCAGGCTTCTTACGTTCAACTACTTCAACTTGCTTATCTCGAAAATTCCGAGATATCGACTGGTTCAAATGTATGTCACCGCCCGCATAACCAAACAACACAATTGCCTCAGATTCTGACATCGCAGTTTCCAATCTCCCCCAGTATTCTCTAAGAACCGGAGAAGCTCCAATAACTGAAGTTTTATGATGAACGTGCGTGAGTACGATATGAGAACTTGAATGCCCTTCAAGGCCCGGCAGGTTGCCGAGGCTAGACTTCCAAATATTTCCATCGCCTGCTGTAAAATAAAGGGGCGAACCATGAAGGTGCAGATAAAATGACTGGTTAGATGGATTAAACCTGTGAAGATTCTGACTATCAAAGTTTGGAACAAAACCGTCCAACAAACACGCATAGCCGTTGAATACTGACGTTCCTATGAATGCGCGGTAGAGCAACTGGTCGTAGTTGAGCGTTGCTATATGACTACGGCTTTCAAGGATCCAATCCACCAACGGCTGAACGAAAGTACTAGGAAGTTGGTGCTCGCCACTATGAAAGTAGCTTGCGGCGCAGTGTAGGTAACTCCGAATTGCATCCGGGAATACTCGCCCCGCTTCAGATAACCAACCTTCGCCGCCAGACGTTTCGTACTTTAAAATCTCATCGCAAGCTGCGAGGACGCGCTGTAGTCTATCAAGGTGCGCTTCGCTACTTGGAAAGGTTTCTAATCCAACCTCTATTAACTCTTGCGGAAGACACTGCCAGATGAGTTCCTTTTGATCATCGCCCAAGACACCGGAATCCTCCCAAGCATAGCTCAGGGCGCTCTCTAGATTAAAGAATTCATTATCAAGAGCGCGCCCGAGTCCATTTCCAAAAATTACAAGTTTTCGCATAATACCTTTATTGAAAGCGTGATTGTACTAGCCAACCACTCCCATAAACTCCCGCCACTCCCCCTTGCTCATCCCGCTGGTTTCCTGCGTCACCTCTTCCCCCGCCAGCATCCGCTTCACGCAGTCCACCGCCTTGGCCGACAGGGTCGCGCCGCCCATCCGGTAATCCTCAAACGCGGCATAGGCGAAGGGGACCCAGTCCTTGACCATCTCGCAGATCGCGTCCGCGTATACCCGGATCTCGTATTGTGCATGGGCATCGGCGCGCAGGCGCAGGAAGTGGAACAGGTTGTGCAGATCCACCTTCCAATACCACTGGGTATAGATGTTGGCGGGCAGGTTCATGCGCGCGAGTTCGCGGGCCAGACCATCCTGGCCGTCCTGGCTGAGCATGGCCTGGTAATTGTCATAGGCCCGCGTGCTGTCGTCGCGCAGGATGTCGAGGACGCGTTGCGCCTCGGCCCCTTGCAGCGTGGCCCCCCGGCCCTGGTTGTTGACGGTGGATTGGGCGGCCAGAGCCTCGGGCGCGGGGATGTAGAATTCGCGGTCGAGGATCGAATAGCGGGCGGAGTATTCGTTGACGTTGGCGGTGCGGTGGCGGATCCACTGACGCGCGACGAAGACCGGCAGTTTGACGTGCAGTTTGATTTCGCACATCTCGAACGGGGTCGAGTGCCAGTGGCGCATGAGGTAGCGGATCAGGCCTTCGTCGTTTTGCACATGCTTGGTGCCGGCGCCGTAGCTGACGCGGGCGGCCTGGACGATGGCGCTGTCGTCGCCCATGTAGTCGATGACGCGGACGAAGCCGTGGTCGAGGACGGGCTTGATCGAATAGAGGTGCTGTTCCATGCCCGTGGCCGTGGCGCGCAGGGTGGGTGTCGGGTTGGCCCGCATCTGGGCGATTTCCTGCTCGGGGGTTTGGGGGGTGTCTTCCATGTTCATGCCTGCCTCCATCATCGACCGCCCCATCATAGTGGGGTTTCAGGGGCGCTCAACACGATATGTTGGGGGATGGGCGGGTTATCTGTGGAGAAAGCTGTGGACAAGGCGGTGGGGGGCGGCGATGGCTGCGGGGGCGGATGCAGATGACGCGCTTGTGCTGATGTCATCTGCGCTGTGGCTTGTGCCTGCTGCGGCAGGGCCTAGGGTGCTTTCACGTTAAGGGAGAGACCAGATGGGAATTGAGTATCTGCACACGATGGTCCGGGTGAAGGATCTGGAGGCGTCGAAGGCGTTTTATGAATTGCTGGGGTTGGTCGAAACCCGGCGTGTCGACAATGAGAAGGGGCGGTTTTCGCTGATCTTCATGTCGCCGCCGGGTCAGGACAACGCAGCGATTGAGATGACGTATAACTGGGACGGGGACGATGCGTTGCCGTCGGACAGCCGGCATTTTGGGCATGTGGCCTACCGGGTGAATGACATCTATGCGCTGTGCCAGCATCTGATGGACAATGGTGTGGTGATCAACCGGCCGCCGCGGGATGGGCATATGGCGTTTGTGCGGTCGCCCGACAACGTGTCGGTCGAGCTGTTGCAGCGTGGGGATCCGCTCGCACCGGCGGAGCCTTGGGCGAGTATGGGCAATACGGGCCATTGGTGAAGGGGGCGCTGGCGCTCGCGGCGGTCTTTTGGGCCGGGGCGGCGCAGGCGGCGTGTCGGTTGGCGCTGGTGCTGGCGCTGGATGTGTCGGGGTCGGTGGATGAGCGGGAGTATCTGGTTCAGCTGAACGGGGTGGCGACCGCGTTGGAGGATCCGGCGGTGCGCGAGGCGTTGCTGGCGCTGCCGGATGCGCCGGTGGCGCTGGCGATTTTTGAGTGGTCGTCGGCCAGTTATCAGCGCGACATCCTGGGTTGGACCATGCTGGATGGTGAGGTGGATCTGGCGGGGGTGGTGGCGCGGTTGCGGGGTTGGCGGCGGGATACCGCGCCCGAGGCGACGGGGATCGGGGCCGCGTTGGAGTATGCGGCGGGGATGCTGCGCGCGGGGCCGGTGTGCTGGGCGCAGACGGTGGATGTGTCGGGCGATGGGCGCAACAATGATTGGCCGGTGCCGCGGGATGTGCGGGCGAGCGGTATGTTGGCGGGCGTGACCATCAACGCGCTGGCAGTGGGGCAAGAATTGCAGCGCAGCGGGGATCTGCGGCGGATGGGGATTGCGGAATTGACCGCGTATTACCGGGCCGAGTTGATCCAGGGGCCGGGCGCGTTCGTGGAGGTGGCGCTGGGGTATGACGACTATGCCCGCGCGATGACGCGAAAACTTCTGCGCGAGATCAGCGCCCCGCCGCTGGGCCATCTGCGCCCTGCCCCGCGCCGCTATGCGGGCCAGTTCGCGGCGGATCAGTAGATGTAGCGGATCTGGTCGGTCCAGTAGCGTTCGACCCGTTGCAACGCGCCGTTGATGGGGTCGAACCCGTCTTCGCCCAGCGCGCCCGCGCGCATCAGCCCTTCGGCGTGGCGGGAAAACAGCATGTGCACCACATCGCGGATATCCTGCCCCTTTTCGGTCAGGCGCACGCGCACGGACCGGCGATCAACCTCACACCGTTGGTGGTGCATATAACCCATCTCAACCAGTTTCTTGAGGTTGTAGGAGACGTTGGAGCCCTGGTAATAACCACGGGATTTCAGTTCGCCTGCCGTCACTTCGTTATCGCCGAT
>JBCBPV010000096.1:0-9897 GCA_039820585.1 Pseudomonadota bacterium | reverse complement strand
GGATGTCGTCGCCGCGGCGGCGCCCCAGGCGATCCTGCTGCCCAAGGTCGACAGCGCCGAGATGGTCGAGGATTTGGCGCGGCGGCTGGATACCGGCGGGCGTCTCCATCATCGCCCAGATCTGCGTCTCAGCCGTCTCTGGCCGGGTATCCAGCCGCCGCGCCAAATCCTCGACCATCTCGGCGCTGTCGACCTTGGGCAGCAGGATCGCCTGGGGCGCCGCCGCGGCGACGACATCCAGATCCTCGGCCCCCCACTCCGTATCGAACCCGTTGATCCGCACCAGCCCGGCCCGCGCCCCATAACCACCGGTCGCCAACGCCGCGGCCAGGGTGTTGCGGGCATTGCCCTTTTCATCAGGCGCAACGGCATCCTCCAGATCAAAGATGATCGCATCCACCGGCAGGGTCCGCGCCTTGTCCAACGCCCGCTCGCGCGCGCCAGGAATATACAAGACAGAGCGCCAAGGCCGGGTTGCAACATCCATGATTCGACTTCCTTGAAACATTGTTGCGCCAAACATCATATCCACGCACCATCACGCAAGCGCTAATTCTGCACCGCAGCACGCGGCGCCGCACGCCCCGTTAACCAATTTTTCGCCTCGCCCTTCCCATCATCCCCCATCGCCGATTGTGGCGGAGCTTGTTCACGGGAAGGGACGATCATGAAATCGGAATTCATTACCCTGTCATTTGGCGTTGGCGCGCTGCTTTTGGCGGCAACCCATGCGTTCGGCCAAACCAACCCGAATTGCGGCCCGCGCGACCGCGTGATTGAACGCCTGGCCTCGGTCTATGGCGAAAGCCGCCGCTCCATCGGGCTCGCCGCAAACAACCGCGTGCTTGAGGTGTATGCCTCTGACGAAACCGGCACCTGGACCGTGACCGTCACCTTGCCCGATGGCATGACCTGCCTCGTGGCATCCGGCAACGCCTATGAAGGGTTCGAAAACCTGCCACCCGTACAAGGCACAGCCCTTTAGGTCAGCGCATCGAAGATCAGCTTTGATCCGGTGGTCAGCAACAAAACGTAAGTGATCGCAAAGAACACGCGCTCCGGCACGACCCGGTGCGCCAAGACCCCCAGCCAAGCCCCCAGCAACGCCACTGGCGCAAGCGCCAGGTTCACCAGACCGGTCTCGATGGTGAAAATCCCCAGAAACGCATAGGGCACGAATTTCAGGATATTCACGGCCCAGAAGGTCAGCACGGTTGTGGCCTGATACGTCGTCTTTTCCAGCCCGCGGGACAACAGGTACACCGCCACCGGCGGCCCGCCCGCATGGCTCACGAAGCTGGTGAACCCCGCAACCGTCCCCGTAAACAACCCGATCGTCCGCCCCAGTGGAATGGCCGCCGCCCGGATCAGGCCCCGCCGCCCCGCGATCTGATAGGCCACGAACGCAATCGAAATGGCGCCGATCAGCAGGCGGAAGATATCGGCATTGGCGACCTGATACAGCCACGCGCCCAGCGCGACCCCCGGCACACTGCCCAGGATCAACAGCTTCGCGTCGGGCAGGCTCCACCGCTTCCAATAGGGGCGCAAAGTGACCGCATCGACCAGCATCAAAAGCGGCAGCATGATCCCCAGCGCAACCGCCGGCTCCACGATCAGCGCCAGAAGCGGGGCTGCCGCAAACGACGCGCCCGACCCGAACCCCGCCTTTGAAATACCTGCAAACATCACCGCTGGGATGGCGAAAAGGTAGAAAACAGGATCGGTCAGCACGTCAAACAGGGCCCCTTCAGATGGCGCGTGTTAGCGCGCTGGACCGCCCGGCGAAACCCCGCTCCGCAATGTGCCGCAGCGAACGACCCTTGCGCGGGCGGGCGTCGATGGCTACCCATCCCCGCGAAATCACCAGACCGGAGACCACCCATGGCCAGACCCAAGATCGCGCTCATCGGCGCGGGACAGATCGGCGGAACGCTTGCGCATCTCGCCGCGCTCAAGGAATTGGGCGACGTCGTCATGTTCGACATCGCCGAGGGTATTCCCCAGGGCAAAGCGCTCGACATCGCCGAAAGCGGCCCGTCCGAAGGCTTTGACGCGGCCATGGCCGGCACCAACGACTACGCCGATATCGCAGGGGCCGACGTGTGCATCGTGACCGCAGGCGTCCCCCGCAAACCGGGGATGAGCCGGGATGACCTGTTGGGCATCAACCTCAAGGTCATGAAATCGGTCGGCGAAGGCATCGCCGAAAACGCCCCCAATGCGTTTGTGATCTGCATCACCAACCCGCTCGACGCCATGGTCTGGGCCCTGCGCGAATTCTCGGGCCTGCCCCATGAAAAAGTCGTCGGTATGGCCGGTGTCCTCGACAGCGCCCGCTTCCGCCATTTCCTGTCGCTCGAATTCGAAGTCTCGATGAAGGACGTCACCGCCTTCGTCCTGGGCGGCCACGGTGATACGATGGTGCCGCTCGCCCGCTATTCCACGGTTGCGGGCATTCCCCTGCCCGACCTCGTGACCATGGGCTGGACCACCCAGGAAAAGCTCGACGCCATCATCCAGCGCACCCGCGACGGCGGCGCCGAAATCGTGGGCCTTCTGAAAACCGGCTCGGCCTTCTACGCGCCTGCCACCAGCGCGATCGAGATGGCCGAGGCCTATCTCAAGGATCAGAAACGCGTCCTGCCCTGCGCCGCCTATTGCAATGGCGAGTTCGGGCTGAAGGACATGTATGTCGGCGTGCCCACCGTGATCGGCGCAGGTGGCATCGAGAAAGTGATCGACATCAAGCTGGCCTCGGACGAACAGGCGATGTTCGACAAATCCGTCGATGCGGTGAAGGGGCTGGTCGAGGCGTGTAAGGGGATTGACGGGTCGCTGGCTTGATCGCAACCTGATCACGCAACGGCCCGGCTGCGCATGGCGCCCGGGCCGTTGTCCTTTTCACAAGCGTGATTACAGCCCTCACCCAAGACACCGAATCAAGCCTGACACCTGGAAATCCTATATGTGATCACACTTTTCCGACGTGTGATCACATATCCATCTTTTTTCCCTGCTTTTCCCGCACTGCGACGAAAAGTCGTTTAATTTCGCTGGTATCCCGTGGCATGCACAAGAAAACAGCCGGAATGGGACAGTTTTCATGAACATCCACGAATATCAGGCCAAGGCCCTGTTGCGCAGCTATGGGGCCCCGGTCTCTGACGGACGCGTCGTTTTGCGCGCCGAAGAAGCGAAAACTGCGGCTGGCGAAATGGACGGCCCCCTCTGGGTCGTCAAAGCGCAAATCCACGCCGGCGGCCGTGGCAAGGGCAGCTTCAAGGAAGCCGACGCTGGCGACAAAGGCGGCGTGCGCCTGGCCAAATCCGTGGAAGAGGCCGCATCTGAGGCCAAGAAGATGCTGGGCCGCACCCTCGTCACCCACCAGACCGGCCCCGTCGGCAAACAGGTCAACCGCATCTACATCGAAGACGGCTCGGGCATCGAGACCGAGATGTACCTCGCCCTTCTGGTCGACCGGCAATCCAGCCGCGTCAGCTTCGTCTGCTCCACCGAAGGCGGCATGGACATTGAGGAAGTCGCGGCAGAGACGCCGGAGAAGATCCTGTCCTTCAGCGTCGACCCCGCCACCGGGTATCAGGCGTATCACGGCCGCCGCATCGCCTTCATGCTGGGCCTCACCGGCGCGCAGGTGAAGCAATGCGTCAAGCTGATGGGCACGCTCTACCAGCTCTTCATGGACAAGGACATGGAGATGCTGGAAATCAACCCGCTGATCGTCACCGACAAGGGCGATCTGAAATGCCTCGACGCCAAGATGGGCTTCGACGGCAACGCGGTCTACCGCCACGCCGACATCGCCGAATTGCGCGACACGTCCGAGGAAGACCCCAAGGAACTGGAAGCCTCCAAATACGACCTCAACTACATCGCGCTGGACGGTGAAATCGGCTGCATGGTCAACGGCGCAGGGCTCGCCATGGCGACGATGGACATCATCAAACTCTACGGCTCGGAACCGGCAAACTTCCTCGACGTGGGCGGCGGCGCGACCAAGGAAAAGGTCACCGAGGCGTTCAAGATCATCACTTCCGACCCGCAGGTCAAAGGCATCCTCGTCAACATCTTCGGCGGCATCATGCGCTGCGACATCATCGCCGAGGGCGTGATCGCGGCGGTGAAAGAAGTGGGCCTTGAGGTGCCGCTCGTGGTGCGCCTTGAGGGCACGAATGTGGAGCAGGGCAAGGAAATCATCCGCAACTCGGGCCTCGATGTGATCGCGGCGGATAACCTGAAGGACGGGGCCGAGAAGATCGTGAAGGCGGTGAAGGGGTAGCAACGACAATGCCCTCCAACACCCAAACAGCGTTCGAACGGAAAAGCTGGGCGGATACGTCCAAAGGCCACCCCCGCAGTGGCCCCGGCTCGACGCTGCGCCGCACCCGGCGGTTGCGGCGGGCGCTGCCGGGGCTGTTCCAGGACTATGGCGTCCGCACCTTCCTCGATGTGCCCTGCGGCGACTGGACCTGGATGCAGGCGGTCGATCTGTCGGGCGTCGACTATATCGGCGGCGATATCTCTGGCGAGGTGATCGACACCGTCCAGCATACCTTCGCTGGCCCCGGCCGCCGTTTCCAGCGGATCGACCTCGCGAACGACCCGCTGCCGCAGGCGGACATGATCATGGTGCGCGAATGCCTGATCCATCTGACCGATCCCGTGCGCTGGCAGGTGCTGGAAAATATCGCGCGCTCCGACATCCCCTACCTGCTGCTGACGATCGACCTGGTGGACGAAAACCTCCCCCTCGACCGGGATGGCGATCACCAAAACTTCAATCCGATGCTTGCCCCGTTCCATTTCCCGACCCCCGTCGCCGTGATCCCAGAGACAGCCGATGACCTTGACCTCGCCGTTCTGGGCGCCGCCGATGCAGGCCCCTGGAAACGCGCGCGCGCCATGGGTCTTTGGAGCGCCGCACAGATCCAAGCCGTCCTGGCCACAAGGCCGGACCGATGACGCAATTGCCAAGACATGAAAATCGCCGGGTGTGCCCGGGTGAAAGAACAAGGACCTGAAGAATGGCCGTACTCGTAGACGAAAACACCAAGGTGATCTGCCAGGGCTTCACCGGCTCTCAGGGCACCTTCCACTCCGAACAGGCCATCGCCTATGGGACGCAAATGGTCGGCGGCGTGACCCCCGGCAAGGGCGGGATGACCCATCTTGATCTGCCGGTGTTCAATTCGTGCCACGAAGCGGTGGCGAAAACCGGCGCCAATGCCAGCGTGATCTACGTGCCGCCCCCCTTCGCCGCGGACTCGATCCTCGAAGCGCTCGACGCCGAAATCCCGCTCATTTGCTGCATCACCGAGGGCATCCCGGTTCTTGACATGATGAAGGTCAAGCGCGCGCTGGAGAACTCGTCCAGCATCCTGATCGGCCCCAACTGCCCGGGTGTCATCACGCCCGACGCCTGCAAGATCGGCATCATGCCCGGCCACATCCACAAGCGTGGGTCGGTCGGCGTCGTGTCCCGCTCCGGCACGCTGACCTATGAGGCGGTCAAGCAAACCACCGATGTGGGCCTCGGCCAATCCACCTGCGTCGGCATCGGCGGCGACCCGATCAAGGGGACCGAGCATATCGACGTGCTGGAATGGTTCCTCGCCGATGACGAGACGACCAGCATCATCATGATCGGCGAAATCGGCGGCTCTGCAGAAGAAGAAGCCGCGCAGTTCCTGGCCGATGAAAAGAAAAAGGGGCGCTGGAAACCCACCGCGGGCTTCATCGCGGGCCGCACGGCCCCCCCGGGCCGCCGCATGGGCCACGCAGGCGCCATCGTCGCCGGCGGCAAAGGCGGCGCGGATGACAAGATCGAGGCGATGAAATCAGCGGGCATCGTGGTCGCCGACAGCCCGGCGGGTCTGGGCGAGGCGGTGTTGGAGGCGATTGGCTAGGCGTGCGCACTGGGCCACATATTGGCTTCTACCCAACACATCGCACCGCCGTGACATTCGGCGGTGTAGACTTTCTCGCGGATATCAACGGAACCTCTCACCTAGCAGAGACGGTGGCCATGGATTTTCCAACAGCCGTGAAAACGGGTTTCCGAAAAGCGTTCAATAGCTCAGACCGGGCGTCACGCTCTGAGTTCTGGCAGTTTGCACCCGTCGCACTGCTCCCACCGGGGATCTTTGCCCTACTCACAGAATGGGCCGTTATCGAGTTTTGGAGCATCTGGCGTGTCCTCGTGCTCATGTTCCTTGCGATGCCGTTGTTGACGGCCCTTGCCCGACGCCTGCGTGACGTGGGCGAGGATGGCGAGGCCGCAGTCTGGCCTTTCATACCCTTCGCCGCAGCCTGGATGATCTGGCAGGCATACTACTGGGGCAGCCATCTGATCGTGAACGCCTTCGGTAGCGGCGGCTTCTTCTTGATCCTGTTACTCTACATCGGTGTTGGCATCGGCTTGGTGGCTCTAGCGGCAGCGACGATCGTGAGCTTTGTCATCACGATTACTGTGGTCGGCTATGCGCTCCTCCCGTCCCAACCCGGCCCCAACAAATACGGCCCCAATCCCAACGAGGTGATCCAATGACCGACCAATCCCCCAACGACATCTTCCACGCCTCGTCCTTCATGCAAGGCCACAACGCGGAATACCTCGAACAGCTTTATGCCCGCTACGCCGAGGATCCGAATGCGGTCGACGAGGCCTGGCAAAGTTTCTTCCGCCAGCTTGGCGATACCGAGATTGACGCAAAACGCGAAGCCGCAGGCCCCAGCTGGGCCCGCGCCGACTGGCCCCCGCAGCCCGCCGATGACCTGACCGCCGCACTCGACGGCCAATGGGGTGACCTTGGACCCGCCGCCGAGAAAAGCGCCGGCGACAAGATCAAGGCCAAGGCGTCCGAGAAAGGCGTCGAAGTCACCGACGACCAGATCAAGCAAGCCGTGCTCGACAGTATCCGCGCGCTGATGATCATCCGCGCCTACCGGATCCGGGGCCATCTGGTCGCCGATCTCGATCCGCTGGGCATGCGCGACCAGACCCCGCATCCCGAGCTGGATCCCAAATCCTACGGCTTCACCGAGGCGGACATGGATCGCCCGATCTTCATCGACAAAGTTTTGGGCCTCGACATCGCGTCGATGCGCCAGATCGTCGAGATCGTCAAACGCACCTATTGCGGCACCTTCGCGCTGCAATACATGCACATCTCCAACCCGCGCGAGGCCGGTTGGCTCAAGGAACGCATCGAAGGCTACGGCAAGGAAATCGCCTTCACCCGCGAAGGGCGCAAGGCGATCCTGAACAAGCTGGTTGAGGCTGAAGGGTTCGAGAAGTTCCTGCACGTCAAATACATGGGCACCAAACGCTTCGGTCTCGATGGCGGCGAAAGCCTGGTTCCCGCCATGGAACAGATCATCAAGCGCGGCGGCGGCCTGGGCGTCAAAGATATCGTGATCGGCATGCCCCACCGGGGCCGTTTGTCGGTCTTGGCCAATGTGATGGCCAAACCCTACCGCGCGATCTTCAACGAGTTTCAGGGCGGCAGCTTCAAACCCGAAGACGTCGACGGCTCGGGCGATGTGAAATACCACCTGGGCGCTTCGTCCGACCGGGAGTTCGACGGCAACTCCGTCCACCTGTCGCTCACCGCCAACCCCAGCCACCTTGAGGCGGTGAACCCCGTTGTTCTGGGCAAAGCGCGCGCCAAACAGGACCAGAACAACGATAAAGAACGGATCACCTGCCTGCCGATCCTCTTGCACGGCGATGCGGCCTTTGCGGGCCAGGGCGTGGTGGCCGAGGGCTTCGGCCTGTCGGGTCTGCGCGGGCACCGCACCGGCGGCACCATCCATATCGTGGTGAACAACCAGATCGGCTTTACCACCGCGCCGCACTTCTCCCGCTCATCGCCCTATCCCACCGATATCGCGCTGATGGTGGAAGCGCCAATCTTCCACGTGAACGGCGATGACCCCGAGGCCGTGGTGCATGCCGCCAAGGTCGCCACCGAATTCCGCCAGATGTTCCACAAGGACGTGGTCATCGACATCTTCTGCTACCGCCGGTTTGGCCATAACGAGGGCGACGAGCCCATGTTCACCAACCCGATCATGTACAAGAAGATCAAGAAGCAGAAGACCACGCTGCAGCTGTACACCGAACGCCTCGTCCGCGACGGTCTCATCCCCGAGGGTGAGATTGACGATATGAAGACCGCCTTCCAGGTCTATCTCAACGAAGAGTTCGAAAGCGGCAAAGACTATAAACCCAACAAGGCCGACTGGCTCGATGGACGTTGGAGCCACCTCGACCGCGAAGGCGAAAAGTACCAGCGCGGCAAGACCGCGATCGACGAAAAAACGCTGGCCGAAATCGGCACATCCCTGTCGCGCGCGCCCGATGGGTTCCCGCTGCACAAAACCGTTGCCCGACTGCTTGAGACGCGGGGCAAGATGTTTGAAACCGGCAAAGGGTTCGACTGGTCCACCGCGGAAGCCATCGCCTTCGGCTCGCTTCTGACCGAGGGCTACCCGGTCCGCCTGTCGGGCCAGGATTCGACACGCGGCACCTTCTCGCAACGCCACTCGGGCCTCGTGAACCAGGACACGGAAGAGCGGTACTATCCCCTCAACCACATCCGCGCAGGCCAGGCGAACTACGAGGTCATCGACTCGATGCTCTCGGAATACGCCGTGCTCGGGTTCGAATACGGCTATTCGCTGGCCGAGCCCAACGCGCTCACCCTGTGGGAGGCACAGTTCGGCGACTTCGCCAACGGCGCGCAGATCATGTTCGATCAATTCATTTCATCGGGCGAACGCAAATGGCTGCGGATGTCAGGCCTCGTGATGCTTCTGCCCCACGGCTTCGAAGGCCAGGGGCCGGAACACTCGTCGGCGCGTCTCGAACGCTTCCTGCAGATGTGCGCCGAAGACAACTGGATCGTCGCCAACTGCACGACGCCCGCAAACTACTTCCACATCCTGCGCCGCCAGTTGCACCGCAGCTACCGCAAGCCCTTGGTGCTGATGACGCCCAAATCGCTTCTGCGCCACAAGCTGGCCGTCTCTGACGCCGCCGATTTCACCAATGGCTCGTCCTTCCACCGCGTGCTGTGGGACGATGCGCAACAGGGCCATAGCGATACAAAGCTGGTCGCCGACGACAAGATCAAGCGGGTCGTGATGTGCTCGGGCAAGGTGTACTATGACTTGCTGGAGGAACGCGATGCGCGCGGGATCGACGATGTCTATCTGATGCGGATCGAACAGTTCTATCCGTTCCCCGCACTCAGCCTGGTCAAGGAACTGGAACGCTTCGGCAATGCCGATTTCGTCTGGTGCCAGGAAGAGCCCAAGAACCAGGGCGGCTGGTCGTTCATCGAACCCAATATCGAATGGGTGCTGAGCCGGATCAAAGCGAAACACTCGCGCCCAGCCTATGTGGGCCGCGCCACCTCCGCCTCGCCCGCCACGGGTCTGGCGAGCCAACACAAAGCCCAACAAGCCGCGCTCGTGAACGACGCGCTGACCATCGAAGGATAAGACCATGACCACCGAAGTGCGCGTGCCCACCCTGGGCGAGAGTGTCACCGAAGCCACCGTTGCCACCTGGTTCAAGAAACCGGGCGATGCGGTGGCCGTGGACGAGATGCTGTGTGAGCTGGAAACCGACAAGGTCACGGTCGAGGTGCCCTCGCCCGTTGCGGGCACACTGGGCGACATCGTCGCCGCCGAGGGTGAGACCGTGGGCGTCGACGCGCTGCTGGCCACCATCGCCGAGGGCGGCGCAGCCGCGGCATCCGCCCCCGCGGAAAAGGCAACACCTGCCCCCGCCGCCGAGGCGCTGTCGGGCGACAGCGTCGACGTGATGGTGCCCACCCTGGGCGAAAGCGTGACCGAGGCGACGGTCAG
>JBCBPV010000095.1:0-10043 GCA_039820585.1 Pseudomonadota bacterium | reverse complement strand
CTCACGCCCCCTTGTTGACCGAGACCGAGCTGCCCGCTGCGGAGGTGTTGAACCCGCAGGCTTCGGGCGATCTGGTGCTGGTGTGTGAGTATGCGAGTGCAACGATCCCGGCGGAGTTGGGGACCCTCGGCCTGCCAGAGCGGGCTCTGGCGGGGCACTGGGCGTGGGATATCGGAGCGCTTGACGTGGCCCGCGCAATGGCCGTGCGGCTCAATGCGCCTTTGGTGGTCAGCCGGGTGTCGCGGCTGGTTTATGACTGCAACAGACCGCCCACATCGCCTACGGCGATTGTCGAGGTGGCCGAGCATGATCCGGTGACTGGGAACCGTGGTCTGTCGGAGGCCGCGCGGCGGCAGCGAGTCGAGGACGTGTATCACCCGTTCCGCGATCTGCTGGCCGAGACTCTGGAGACGCGGGCGCCCCGGGCGCTGGTCAACGTGCACAGCTTTACGCCGATCTACTTTGGCACGCCGCGCGTGGTGGAGCTTGGGTTTCTGCATGATGACGATGCCGCGCTGGCAGAGGCGATGCTGCGTCTGGCCGAGGCAGACCCGCGTTGGGTGAACCGGCTGAATGAGCCTTATGGTGCGTCCGATGGCGTGACCCACACGCTGCGCACCCAGGCGATCCCGCGCGGGATTGCAAATGCGATGATCGAGATCCGTAGCGATCTGATCGACACCAGGCCCGCGGCGCAAGGCATGGCGGCCTACCTGTCGGACATCCTGCGCCGCGCCCTGGCCGAGGTTCCGGGATGACCGCGCTGCGGGGGTATATCCGGGTGATCGACGGGTTGAACCGCTGGATCGGGCGGGTCGTGATGTATGGGATCTTTGTGATGATGGGGATCCTTTTGTGGTCCTCGATCTCGAAGACGTTCTTCCTGCCCTCGCTCTGGACGCTGGAAATGGCCCAGTTCGCGATGGTGGCCTACTACATTCTGGGCGGTCCGTATTCGATCCAGCTGGGCTCTAACGTGCGGATGGACCTGCTCTACAGCAATTGGTCGGTGCGGCGGAAGGCTTGGACGGACGCGATTACCGTGCTGTTTTTGCTGTTTTATCTGGTGATCCTGCTGTGGGGCGGGATCGAGAGCACGATCTATTCGTTCCAATACGGGGGCGAGCGGTCGTCCACCGCTTGGCGGCCCTATCTGTGGCCGATCAAGGTGATCATGGTCACGGGCATCTTCCTGATGATCCTGCAGGTGCTGTCAGAGCTTGCCAAAGACATCCTGCGCATTCGGGGTGAGGCAATCTGATGCCCTATGAGCTGATCGCGGTGCTGATGTTTTCGACCATGATGCTGATGCTTCTGACGGGTCAGCGGGTGTTTGGGGCCATCGGATTCGTGGCGGTGGCGGCGGCGCTTCTTTTGTGGGGCGACCGGGGCGGGTATGATTTGGGGTTCTCGGCGGCGATGAAGCTGATGCGGTGGTATCCGCTGCTGACGCTGCCGATGTTCATTTTCATGGGCTACGTGCTGTCGGAATCGAAGATTGCCGATGATCTGTACCGGATGTTCCACGTGTGGATGGGCGGCCTGAAGGGCGGTCTGGCGATTGGGACGATCCTGTTGATGGTGCTGATCTCGGCCATGAACGGGCTCAGCGTGGCGGGGATGGCCATTGGGGCCACCATTGCGCTGCCCGAGCTTCTTCGGCGCGGCTATGACAAGCGGATGGTGACCGGGGTGATCCAGGCGGGATCATCGCTGGGCATCCTTGTGCCGCCCTCTGTGGTGCTGGTGCTTTACGCGATGATCGCGCGGCAACCGGTGGGGCAGTTGTGGCTGGCCGGTGTGATCCCGGGGCTGATGATGGCGGGGATGTTTATCGCGTACATCGTGATCCGCTGTCGGATTCAGCCGGAACTGGGGCCTGCGCTGGCGCCGGAAGAGCGGGACGTGCCGCGGGCCGAGAAGTTGCGGTTGCTAACAGCCGGGTTGCTGCCCTTGGGGATCTTTGCGGTGATGATGGTGCCGTTTGTGAACGGCTGGACGTCGCTGGTGGAAAGCGCGGCCGTGGGCGCGCTGGCTGCGTTTCTGGCAGCGGTGTTCAAGGGGCGGATGACGCGCGAGGTGTTTGAGACCTCGGTGCGCAATACGCTGGGCATCACTTGCATGTTCATGTGGATCATCCTGGCGGCCCTGGCCTTTGGCGCCGTGTTCGACGGGCTGGGGGCGGTGCGCGCGATTGAGGGGCTGTTCACCGAGCGGCTGAACCTGAACCCCTGGGTGATCCTGATCTTGATGCAGCTGAGCTTTATCCTGATGGGGACGTTTCTGGATGACACCGCGATGCTGGTGATCGTGGCGCCTTTGTACGTGCCTTTGGTGGGCGAGTTGGGGTTCGATCTGATCTGGTACGGGGTCTTGTATACGATCACCACGCAGATCGCCTATATGACGCCGCCCTTCGGCTACAACCTTTTCCTCATGCGCGCGATGGCCCCGCCCGAGGTGTCGCTGGGCGATATCTATCGGTCGATTATCCCGTTTGTGCTGGTGATGGTTTGCGCTTTGGCCATCGTGATGGTGTTCCCCGAGATCGCGACCTGGCTGCCTGACTACGTGTACGGATTAAACGACTAACACCCCCGGAAAGAGGGGCCCCGAGCGGAAAACTGTTCGATTTGTCCAACCAAGGAGAGACACGATGACTTCAAGACGTAAGTTTCTGACCGCTGCGGCGGCGACCCCGGCGGCGGCGCTCGCCGCGCCTGCGATAGCGCAATCGACCATTCGCTGGCGCATGCAGACCTATGCCGGGGCCGCGCTGGCCGAGCATGTGATCGACCCCGCCATCGAGATGTTCAATAAGATCGCCGGCGACCGGATGCAGATCGAGCTTTTCTATGCCGATCAGCTGGTGCCAACGGGTGAGCTGTTCCAGGCGCTGCAGCGGGGCACGATTGACGCGGTGCAGTCGGATGACGACTCGATGGCCTCGCCCACCGAGGTGACGGTGTTCGGCGGGTATTTCCCGTTCGGCTCGCGCTATTCGCTGGATGTGCCGGTGCTGTTCAACCAGTACGGTCTGGGTGAGATCTGGGCCGAAGAATATGAGAAAGTAGGCGTCAAGCACGTCTCTGCCGGGGCCTGGGATCCGTGCCACTTTGCGACGAAGGATCCGATCAATTCGCTGGCCGATTTGCAGGGCAAGCGGGTGTTTACCTTCCCCACCGCCGGTCGCTTTATGGCGCAGTTCGGTGTGGTGCCGGTCACGCTGCCCTGGGAAGATATCGAGGTGGCGGTGCAGACGGGTGAGCTAGATGGGATCGCCTGGTCGGGGATCACCGAGGATTACACCGTGGGGTGGGCCGATGTGACCAACTACTTCCTGACCAACAACATCTCGGGCGCGTGGATCGGGTCGTTCTTTGCCAATATGGACCGCTGGAACGAGTTGCCGGAGGACTTGCAGACGCTGTTTATAGTGTGCTGCGAGCAGTCGCATTACTATCGCCAGTGGTGGTACTGGGGCGGTGAGGCGAACCTGCGGGTGAATGGCGACAAGCTGGCCCTGACCACGATTCCCGATGAGGAATGGGCGACGGTGGAAGCCGCCGCGCGCGAGTTCTGGGATGAGATCGCGGCGGAATCCGAGACCAAGGCCAAGGTCGTCGAGATCTTTAAACAGTACAACGCCGATATGGAAAAGGCCGGGCGGCCCTATCGGTATACCTAAGTGAAATTGGGCAGGGGCGGCGCGGCTGCCCCTGCCTAACCATACGAGGCGGGAGGGACGGCCATGCCTGGCAATCTGACATTTGAGGCGCTGAAGAGCCGTGTGGCCGAGGGCAGCATCGATACGGTGCTGGTCTGCATGGTCGATATGCAGGGGCGCCTGATGGGCAAGCGGTTCCATGCGCAGATGTTCGTCGACAGCGCCTGGGAAGAGACGCATTGCTGCAATTACCTGCTGGCGACGGATCTGGAGATGGGGACGCCGGATGGCTATGCCTCCACCAGCTGGCGGGCGGGGTATGGCGATTACGTGATGAAGCCCGATCTGGATACGCTGCGCGAGATGCCGTGGCTGGAGGGGACGGCGATGGTGCTGTGCGATGTGCTGGACCATCATACGCACGCGCCGGTGCCGCATTCGCCGCGGGCGATCCTGAAGGCTCAGGTGGCGCGTTGCGAGGCGATGGGGCTGACGCCGATGATGGCCACCGAGTTGGAGTTCTTTCTTTTTGAGAAAGACTATCGCGCGCTGGCGGCCGAGGGGTATCGCGACCTGACGCCGATCAGTGCCTATAACGAGGATTACCACATCCTTCAGACGACGAAGGAAGAAGGGGTGATGCGGACGCTGCGCAATGCGCTCTATGCGGCCGGGATCCCGGTGGAGAATTCCAAGGGCGAGGCGGAGACGGGGCAGGAAGAGTTGAACATTCGCTATGCGGATGCGTTGGACTGCGCCGATCACCACACGATCGCCAAACACGCCACCAAGGAGATTGCCTGGCAGCAGGGGCATGCAGCGACGTTTTTGCCAAAGTGGCACCATGCCAAGGTGGGCAGTTCCAGCCATGTGCATTTGTCGTTTTGGCAGGGCGGGGCGAATGCGTTTTATGACGCTGATGCAGAGCTTTGCATGTCGAAAGTGATGCGCCAGGTGGTGGCGGGGATGATCGCCTATGCGCCGGACTATACGGTGTTTCTGGCGCCCTATGTGAACAGCTACAAGCGGTTCCAGAAGGGCAGCTTTGCGCCGACCAAGACGGTTTGGTCCGTGGATAACCGGACGGCGGGGTTCCGGCTGTGTGGGGATGGGACCAAGGCGGTGCGGATGGAATGCCGGATCGGGGGATCGGATATGAACCCGTATCTGGCGCAGGCGGCGCTGATTGCAGCTGGATTGCAAGGGATTGAGGAGGGGTTGGAATTGGCCCCGCCGACGACTGGGGATGTCTACGAAGATGGCGGGGCGGGGCACATTCCCACGACCCTGCGCGATGCGACCGAGCATTTGCGCGGCTCCAAGATGCTGCGCGCGGCGATGGGGGATGATGTGATTGACCATTACACCCGTTGCGCGGAGGTGGAGCAGGAAGAGTTCGACGCCGTGGTCACCGATTGGGAAATCCAGCGCGGGTTTGAGAGGGCGTGATGGCGATGGTGCGGTGCGTCTCGCCGATAGACGGGTCGGTTTATGCGGAGCGGGAGGCGTTGTCTTTGGAGGCTGCGCAGGCGGCGGCGCGGGCGGCGCGGGCGGCGCAACCCGGCTGGGCGGCGCGGCCATTGGCCGAGCGTGTGGCGCTGGTGCAGGCGGCGGTGGCCGAGATCGGGCGCACGACGGACCGGATGGTCACTGAACTGGCCCATCAGATGGGGCGACCGGTGCGCTATGGCGGGGAGTTCGGCGGGTTTGAGGAACGCGCGGGCTATATGGCCGGGATCGCGGAGGAGGCGCTGGCCGATATCGTGGTTGAGGAGAGCGACAATTTCGTTCGTAAGATCAAGCGTGAGCCGCAAGGTGTTGTTTTTGTTGTTGCTCCCTGGAATTACCCCTACATGACGGCGATCAACACCGTCGCTCCTGCGTTAATTGCCGGGAACACGGTCGTTTTGAAGCATGCGGCGCAGACAATTTTGGTGGGTGAGCATCTGGCAGAGGCGTTTTCGGCGGCGGGCGTGCCGGGGGATGTGTTCCAGAATGTGGTGTTGGGGCATGACACCACATCGGCCCTGATTGCCGGGCGGGCCTTTGATTTCGTGAACTTTACCGGCTCCGTTAACGGCGGGCAGGCGATGGAGCGCGCGGCGGCGGGGACGTTTACGGCGGTGTCGACAGAACTGGGCGGGAAAGATCCGGGTTATGTGCGGGCGGATGCGGATCTGGACGCGGCGGTGGACACGCTGATTGATGCGGCGATGTTCAATTCGGGACAGTGCTGTTGCGGGATTGAGCGGATCTATGTGCATGAGAGCCTGTTTGAGGCGTTTGTCGAAAAGGCGGTGGGGATCGTGTCTGGCTATAAGCTGGGCAATCCACTGGATCCAGAGACGACGCTGGGGCCGATGGCGCAGCCGCGTTTTGCGGCCCTCGTGCGCGAGCAGGTTGCCGAGGCTGTGGCGGCGGGGGCGACGGCGCATATCGAGCGTTTTGCCGAGGATGATGGTGGCGCGTATCTGACGCCACAGATCCTGACCGGGGTGACCCATGAGATGCGCGTGATGCGGGAAGAAAGCTTCGGGCCCGTGGTGGGGATCATGCCAGTTGCGGGCGACGATGAGGCCATATTATTGATGAATGACAGCGACTATGGGCTGACCGCGTCGATCTGGACGCGGGATGTGGCGGCGGCCGAGGCGCTGGGGGCGCAGGTTCAGACGGGAACCGTATTCATGAACCGGGCCGATTATCTGGATCCGGCACTGTGCTGGACGGGGTGCAAGGATACCGGGCGGGGGGCTGGCCTTTCTGTGCTGGGCTTTCATGCGCTGACGCGGCCCAAAAGTTACCATCTAAAGAAAGGCTGAGGGCCATGACACTAAAGGGAAACTGGTCCTATCCAACCGCCATTCGGTTTGGCGCTGGACGTATCATTGAGATCGCTGAGGCTTGCGCGGCGGCGGGGATATCGAACCCCTTGCTGGTGACGGATCGCGGTTTGGCGGGGATGGAGATTACCACGCACACGCTCGATTTGGTGGAAGCGGCAGGGCTGGGGCGGGGCCTGTTCTCGGACGTGGATCCGAACCCGAATGAGGGGAATGTGGCGGCGGGGCTGAGTGTGATCCGCGAGGGTGGCTATGACGGGGTGATCGCGTTTGGCGGGGGCTCGGGGCTGGATCTGGGCAAGGTGCTGGCGCTCATGGCGGGGCAGACGCGCCCGATCTGGGATTTCGAGGATATTGGCGATTGGTGGACGCGCGCGGATCCGGACGCGATTTTGCCGATTGTGGCGGTTCCGACGACGGCGGGGACCGGGTCGGAAGTGGGGCGGGCGTCGGTCATCACCAATTCCGAGACGCATGAGAAGAAGATCATTTTCCACCCCAAGATCCTGCCCTCGGTGGTGATCTGCGATCCCGAACTTACCGTGGGGATGCCGCCTGCGATTACCGCCGGCACCGGGCTGGATGCGTTTGCCCATTGCGTCGAGGCGTTTTGTTCGCCGCATTACCACCCGATGAGCCAGGGGATCGCGCTGGAGGGGATGCGGTTGGTGAAGGATTATCTGCCGCGCGCCTATGCCGATGGCAGCGATATCGAGGCGCGGGCCCAGATGATGAGCGCGGCGGCGATGGGGGCGACGGCGTTTCAGAAGGGGCTGGGCGCGATCCATGCGCTGAGCCATCCGATCGGGGCGCATCACCACACCCATCATGGGACGACGAATGCGGTGGTGATGCCTGCGGTGTTGCGGTGCAACCGGCCTGCGGTGGAGGGGAAGCTGGCGCAGGCGGCGGCCTATCTGGGCATCACGCGGGGGTATGACGGGTTTTGTGCGTTTGTGGACGGGTTGAACGATGGTTTGGGCATTCCGCGCACGCTGACCGATCTGGGGGTGGCGGACCCGGATCTGGATGTGCTGGTGCCCTCGGCGCTAAGTGATCCGAGTGTTGGCGGGAACCCGGTGGAGATGACCGAGGCCAACACGCGGGCGCTGTTTGAGGCGTGTCTCTAGGCGCTTGCGTCCATCTGGGCGACGGGCCAGTCTTCGCTGATGGGAGAACGCTTCTTTTCGGACAAATCGCGCCCTGTGCATCTGGGCCCGTTCCCTCTGGAACGGCTGGAGCGCGGGCCGATGCCCGACCTGGGCAGAGTACCGCCGTTTGAACCGCTGAATTTTCGCCGGCCTGATACTCCTGCTTCCATCGTCAACGCGATGGGCGAATATCAGGCGATGATGGATGCGATCCGCGACGGTCTGGTGAACGGCGCGCGGGCCGAGTGCCCGGACGATCCGCAGGAGCGGGCCAATCACATCAAGGGGTTCGGCTATTTCTCGGACGCGGCGATGGTAGGTGTGGGGCCACTGGTGGCGCAGGCGATGCTGGCCCACCCGGTGCGCAACGCCGATATCGACCGGCTGGCCCATGATCTGAAGACGCGGCAGACCAAGACGCTGGCTGCGGGGATCGACGGGATCATGGCGGGGCTGAAAGAGTCGATGGAGGCGCCGCCGACCACGATCACCGGGCACACCGAGGCAATTGTGTTTCTGTACGACTACCCGCGCGATCCGGGACCGAATGAGCGGGGGTGCGACTGGCTGGCGGATGCGCAGGCGCATCGGGCCTGCCTGCGGGCGAGTGAAACGGCGGTGGTTCTGGCCAATTACATCCGGACGTTGGGCTGGGATGCCAAGGCGCATACGGCGACGAGTTCGGATGTGGATCTGAACAAGCTGACGGTGGCAGCGGGGCTGGCTGTGGTTGAGGATGGGCGGCTGGTAAACCCCTATGTCGGCGACCGGTTCGGGGTGGCCGTGGTTACGACCGATTTTGATTTGGCCGAAGACGGGGCTTTGGCGGCCAAACAGCCGTGGATGCGCACCAAGGGCCCGGCCTGGTGGGTTGGCGCTGGGTTTCGGCGGTCGGCGCTGAACGGCGATCCGTTTGCAAGGCGCGATTTCGTGGATGGGCCGCATCCGTTTGAGACGCTGAAGCGGGTGGATGATCCCACGACCTATATCGATGAGGCGCGCGTGGCGCGGGTGCCAAAGCGCACGGATATGTTCGCGCGGGCGCAGTTCGGCGATATGGGCAAGCCGCTGCAAGAGGGGGCGAAGGGCGGGCATTATGTGCAGAAGGCCGCGCCCTCGATGGCGCAGCGACGGATGCTGGGGGCGTTTGTCCTGTTGCAGGATGGGGCGGCCGAGGCCGTGGAGCGCCCCGATGACGCGCTGCGGAATGCGCGGAATATCAAGGCGGCGAGCTATTTCCTGGGCGTCGATGCGGTGGGGATCAGCCGGTGTCCGGACTGGACCTGGTATTCCCATGACGCCACCGGGGCACCCATTGATCCGCCGCACGATCAGGCGATCAGCATGATTGTCGATCAGGGATACGAGACGATGGAGGGCGCGTCGGGCGATGACTGGATTTCGGTCGCGCAGTCGATGCGGGCGTATTTGCGGTTCTCGCTGCTGGGCGGGGTCATCGCCAAGCAGATCCGCAATCTGGGATACGCGGCCAAGGCGCATACGGTGCTGGATGGGGAGGTGTTGCAACCGCCTTTGCTGCTGCTGTCTGGCCTGGGCGAGGTGTCTCGCATCGGCGAGGTGATCCTGAATCCGTTCCTGGGGCCGCGCCTGAAGTCGGGTGTGGTGACGACGGACATGCCGATGGTCCATGACAAGCCGATTGACTTCGGGATGCAGGCGTTTTGTGAGGCCTGCAATAAATGCGCGCGGGAGTGTCCGTCTGGGGCCATCACCGCCGGGCCGAAGCTGATGTTCAACGGCTATGAGATCTGGAAATCCGACAGCCAGAAATGCGCGACCTACCGGATCACCACCGAAGGCGGGGCGATGTGTGGGCGGTGCATGAAGACATGTCCGTGGAACCTGGAAGGGTTGTTTGCGGAAAAGCCGTTTCGATGGGCGGCGATGAACTTTCCTAAGGCCGCGCCGTATCTGGCGAAGCTGGATGACTACGTGGACAATGGCGGGCTGAACCCGGTCAAGAAGTGGTGGTGGGATCTGGAGCTGTTTGAAGACGGCGCCTACAAGCCCGTCCGCGCACCGGTGAATGCGCGGGATTTGCAGAAGGATCTGGACCTCAAATATGAGGATCAGACACTGGCGGTGTATCCCGCGCCCCTGGCCCCGCATCCGTACCCCTATCCCTTCCCCATGGATCGCGAGGCGGGGATTGAGGCGTATCAGGCGATGGTGACTGCCGAAGAGTATCAGGCGCGGATCGCGGCGGGTGATGAGAGCGTGGTGCACACCTATACGGCGGCGGGCGAGAGCCCGGTTTTGCGGGTTGTGGTGTCTAAGGCCGAAGCGATGTGCCCCGATGTCACGAAGTATGAGTTTCGGGCGCTTGATGGCGGCGACCTGCCGGAGTGGGCGGCGGGGGCG
>JBCBPV010000094.1:0-10389 GCA_039820585.1 Pseudomonadota bacterium | reverse complement strand
GGCGCTAGACGTCCTCTCCGATGCCCCGCCGCGTTTCGCGCTCGCTGGCCTGTCCATGGGCGGCATCGTCGCGATGGAGGTGATCGCCCGCGCGCCAGAGCGTGTGACACGCCTCGCACTGCTCGACACCAACCACCGCGCGGAAACCCCCGAAAAAGCGGCCGCCCGCGCGCCCCAGATCACCGCCGTCCGCGCGGGCCGTCTGGTCGAGATCATGCGGGACGAGATGAAGCCCAACTATCTCGCGCCGGGCCCAGCGCGCGCCGACACGCTGGATCTGGTGATGGAGATGGCGGTGGCTCTGGGCCCAGAGGTATTTGTGCGCCAGTCCCACGCGCTGCGCACACGGCCCGATCAGAGCGCGGCGCTTCGCGGCGTGCGCGTGCCGACACTGGTGCTTTGCGGGCGGCATGACCTGCTGTGCCCGGTGGCGCGGCATGAGGAAATGGCGGGACTGATCCCGGGGGCGGACCTGGTGGTGATCGACGGGGCCGGGCATCTGCCGACGCTGGAGACGCCGGAAGCGGTGAGTGAGGCCTTGGTGGGGTGGATGGGTCGGCCCCCCTCACCCTGACCCTCTCCTCCGAGGGGAAAGGCGATACCGGCAAATACAGAGAGATGTGCTATCGCCCCAACGGGACAGGTCCGCTACCCCCTTGGGGGAGAGGGTTAGGGTGAGGGGCCACCTTCCTGAAACTCAAACCAACTCCCGCTGCCCTTCGGGATCCTCCGCACGTGCCGCAGGCGGCTCCGCATCGCCCACAATCATCCGCGCCGCCGCAAAAGCCGCGTCGCGGTACGGCATCAACACCAGATCCGCCTCTGCCGCGTTCAGCACATCTGCCGTGGCGTCCTGATGCGCGGCCACCGCAACCTTGCCCGAAAAGCCCAGGTCCCGCACCGCGCGGAGCAGCGCATGCCGCGGATCGTCGTGGGTCACGCCGGTCGCATGTTCAGGCACCGCCAGCACCAGCCAGCCCGCGTGGCGCAGGGGCAGATGGGCCAGGAACTCGGGATCTGTCGCATCGCCGAACACCGCGTCATACCCCTTGGCCCGGGCGTTGCGCACCGCCTCGGGGCTGAAATCGACGCCGAGGATGCGCTTGCCCTCATCCTGCAGGGCCGCGGCGATCCCCAACCCGTAGCGGCCCAACCCGAACAGGATGACGTCATGGGGCCGGGCATCGGCCATGCCGTCATCGGGTTCGGCCACGGTGTTGCGACGCTCAAACACCCCCAGCACCGGCTCGAACACTGCGTAAAGCTGATGCGAAAAAGTGATCATGTAGGTCGACGCCGCGATGGTCACCAACCCCACCAGCGTGACCAGCCCCAGCGCCGTGTCGCTCACGTGGCCAATCGTCACGCCCATCGCCATGAAGATCAGCGAAAACTCACTGATTTGCGCGACAGTCAGCCCCGCGAGGAACCCCGTTCGCTTGCGATACCCCATGGCCCCCATGATCGCGAGCACGATGAGCGGATTGCCCACCAGCACAAAGGCCGACAGGATCAGCGCAGGCCCCACGCTGGCCCCCAGCACCGACAGGTCCAGCGACGCCCCCAGCGCGATGAAGAAGAACAACAACAGAAAATCGCGGAGAGAGGCCAACCGCGCCGCAATCGCTTCGCGAAACGGGGTGGAGGCGAGCGAGACACCGGCCAAGAGCCCGCCCAGTTCCTTCCCGAACCCAAGGTAGTGGCCCACAGCGGCCAGCAGCGCCGCCCATCCAATGGCAAAAGACACCAGCAGTTCTGGCGCGCGGCTCAGCCGTTCGACCAGCGGATTGGCGAGGTAGCGGATGAAGACGATCACGAAAGCCAGCATCGCCAGCCCATAGCCCAGAACCGCCAGGATATCGCCCACCGCGCCGTTGCCGCCACCAGCGCCGCCCACGCCGATGGCCGACAGTGCGATCATCGCGATCACCACGACCACGTCCTGCACGATCAGAAACCCCAGCGCGATCCGCCCGTGAAGGGCGTCGATCTCTCGTTTGTCCGACAAGAGTTTGACGATGATAATCGTGGAGGAAAACGTCAGCGCAATCGCCACATAGATCGCCGTGCGCGGATCGAGCCCCAGTGCCAGCCCGATCAGGAAGCCGAAGACGGTCGTGAACAGCACCTGACCCAGACCGGTGACCAGCGCCACCGGCCCCAGTGAGCGCACGAGGTTGAAGTCGAGCTTCAGACCGACGAGGAACAACAAAAGCGCAATGCCCAGCTCGGCCAACAGATCAATCTGCGCATCCGAGCGCGCGATGTTCAGGATCGAGGGGCCCGCCAGAATGCCCACCGCGATGAAGCTGACGATCAGCGGTTGGCGTAGCATCAGCCCGACAAAGCCGACACCCGCCGCCAGCACCAGAAGTGCGGCGATTTCATAGAACAGGTAGCCTTCGATCGCGGCGGTCATGCGGGGCGTCCTCTGCCAGGGCGTCGCGTCGCGGTGGATGTGATTGGAAGATAACCAGAAATCGGGCGATTGTAAGGGGAGGAATCAGCCGCGGACCCAAACGGTCTCCCCTCGGGGGAGAGGGTCAGAGTGAGGGGGCCCTCTACTTAAACGCCCCTACCTCACCGCTTGAATACGCCGCTTCCGGTTCCCGCCTGCATTCGCATCAATAAACTCAAGCACCAGCGGGCGAATGTTGTTCCGCCAGCTCTTGCCCGCGAATATCCCGTAATGCCCGGCGCCGGGTTCCACATGCGCGGCCTTCTTCTCGGCCGGCAACCCGGTCAACAGGTCCAGAGCCGCCAGACACTGCCCCGGTGCGCTGATATCGTCTTTCTCACCCTCGACGGTCTTCACCGCGACCGAGGTGATCTTCGACATATCCACCTTGTGACCATCGACCACAAACTCGTTTCGCGCGATCTCGCGTTCTTTAAAGACCCGCTCAACGGTCGACAGATAGAACTCGGCCGTCATGTCCATTACGGCGAGGTATTCGTCGTAGAAGCGGTTGTGCTTGTCATGATCGCCGGACTCGCCCTTGGCGACGCGCAAAATCTGTTCATAGAACGCCTTGCCGTGGCGTTCGGCGTTCATCGACATGAACGAGCTTAGCTGCGCCAGGCCAGGATAGACCATCCGCCCCACGCCGGGATATTTGAAGCCCACCCGCTGCAACGCCAAGTGTTCCAACTGGCCCATCGTCACCCGGCGGCCAAAGTCGGTCACATCGGTGGGGGCCGCGTCGGGGTCGATCGGCCCCCCGATCAGGGTCAGGGTGCGGGGTTGGGCGTCAGGCTCCAACTCGGCGAGGTAGGCGGTGGCCGCCAGTGCCAAAGGCGCGGGTTGGCAGATCGCGATGACGTGCGTGTCTGGGCCCAGGAACCGCATGAACTCCATCAGGTAAAGCGTGTAATCCTCAATATCGAACTTGCCCTCGCTGACGGGGATGTCGCGGGCATTGTGCCAATCGGTGACCCAGACATCTGCTTCGGGCAACAGGCTCGCCACGGTTGAGCGCAGAAGCGTCGCATAATGCCCCGACATCGGCGCCACCAACAGGATGCGCCGCGCCTTTTCGGGGCGCCCCGCCACCTCAAACCGGATCAGATCGCCAAAGGGGCGCTTAACGTCGACCTCAACGCTGACCATATGGTCGCGCCCATCTTCGGCCAGCACGCTGGTGATGCCCCAGTCTGGCTTGGCCACCATGCGCGCGAAACTGCGTTCAGTCACCTCGCCCCAGGCAGCGACAAGTTGGAAGAACGGGTTCGGAACAAGGCCGGTCGCAGGATACGATGCCATCGCCAACGCCGATGCCCCCATCCACTGATTGGTATTGCGGATGGTCTCATACAGGTCGTAGGTGGCCATGTATCGCACGGGAACCTCCTTACCCGGCACTCACCGGTTCATTTAGTCGCTTTGCCCCCCGCAACGTGCGACAGTAACATCACAACAAACACAAAAATGCTGCACCTGCAAAATAACCCGGAAAGTTACCGATGACAACAAAAGAAACTGACGACGCCCTGAGCGAGGCGGCGCAATCGGAGCAACTGGAGCGGCTGAACGAGAACCTCGCCAAGGTGGAAGAGCTGTCATCGCGCCTGGTCACGGCATTCTCTCGCAAGAAGACGGTGCCATCGAGTTTGCAGGGCCCAGGGCAGGATTTGTACATGAAGGCGGCGGCTGCCTACATGTCTGAAATGATGTCAAACCCCTCAAAGATCCTCGAACATCAGATCAGCTTTTGGGGCAAATCCCTGAAGCACTATGTTGAGGCGCAACAGGCACTGGCGGGAGGACGCCTTGAGGCGCCAAGTGATGAAACGCCCGGCGACCGGCGGTTTTCCAACCCGCTTTGGCAAAGCCATCCCTACTTTAATTTCATTAAACAACAATACCTTATGAACGCCGAAGCGATGGAGCAAGCGGTTCACGACATCGACGGACTGGACGAGAAGGAAAAACGGAGGGTCGAATATTTCAGCCGCCAGATCATCGACATGTTCAGCCCCACGAACTTTCTCGGGACCAACCCCGAGGCGCTGACCCGCGCGGTGGAAACCGATGGTGAAAGCCTGGTCCACGGGCTGGAGAACCTGGTGCGTGATCTCGAGGCGAACGATGGCGATGTGGTGGTCACGCTCGCCGACAAGGACGCGTTCCATGTCGGTCAGAACCTCGCCACTACGGAAGGTGCGGTGGTATACCGCAACCGGATGTTCGAGTTGATCCAATATGCGCCGACCACCAAGACTGTCCATCAAACACCGTTGGTGATCTTCCCGCCCTGGATCAACAAGTTCTACATCCTCGACCTGAAACCGAAAAACAGCTTGATCAAATGGATCGTCGATCAGGGCTATACGCTCTTCGTCGTCAGCTGGAAAAACCCCGATCCCAGCTATGCCGATGTGGGCATGGATCACTATGTCGAAGAGGGGTATCTGACTGTGATCGACGAGGTGAAAAAGATCACCGGCGAGAAGAAGGTGAACACCGTCGGCTATTGCATCGCGGGCACCACCTTGTCTCTGACATTGGCGCTGATGGCCAAGCGGGGTGATGCTTCGGTCAAGTCCGCGACCTTCTTTACCACGCTTACCGATTTCTCGGATCAGGGCGAAGTGGGCGTCTTCCTGGACGATGACTTCGTTGACGGGATCGAGGCTGAGGTCAGCGAACATGGCATCCTCGACTCTTTCTTCATGAGCCGAACGTTCAGCTTCCTGCGCTCCAATGACCTGGTCTATGGCCCGGCCATCCGCAGCTACATGATGGGGGAAAACCCGCCCGCGTTTGATCTGCTGTACTGGAACGGTGACGGTACGAACCTGCCTGCGCGCATGGCGGTCGAGTATCTGCGCGGCCTGTGTCAGGGCGACAAGTTTGCCACCACAGGCTTTCCGCTATGCGGCGAAACCCTGTCGATCAAGGACGTCAAAGTCCCGGTCTGCGCCATTGCGTGCGAGACCGACCATATCGCCGCCTGGACGTCGAGCTATAATGGCGTGCGCCAGATGGGGTCGCGGTCGAAGACATTCATTCTTTCGGAATCCGGTCATATCGCGGGCATCGTGAACCCGCCCACCAAAAAGAAATACGGCCACTACACAAACGACGATCTGACCCTTGAGCCCGACGCCTGGCAACAGGGCGCGACCTTCAACGACGGATCGTGGTGGCCCCGGTGGGAAGGGTGGTTGTCCAAGCGATCGGGCAAGCAAATTCCGGCCCGCACGCCGGGCGATGCGCAGCACAAAGTGCTGGCTCCGGCGCCTGGCACCTATGTGGTTGGTGCATAACCATTTGTAAATAATCAGAATAAAAAAATTGCTGCGCTGCAGCAACAAATCTCTTGAAATGCCGCGCTGCAGCAGGCATATTGTTTGCAGTCGCAGAAAGCGGGGCTTCCCGCAGGTTAGCTCAGGAGAAAGAAAATGGCTAAAGCGCAAGACTACACCAAGGTTTTCCAAGACATGATGGGCTCATTCCCCGTCGACACGAGCGCCATGCAGGAAGCATACAAGACGCAAGCTGCGCTGGCTGAGAAGATGTCGAAGGTGGCTCTGGAAGCTGCCGAGAAGTCGACCGAGATTTCCTCGAAGTGGACAAAGGACACCATCGGAAAGATGGGTACGGTCGCCGCGGTCAAGGAAGAGCCGGCGGATTACGGCAAGGCCGTAACCGATTTCGCATCAGCCCAGGCTGAGATGGCAGCTGAAAACATGGCTGCCTTCGCCGAAGTCGCCAAGAAGGTTCAGATGGAAACGGTTGAACTGATGCTGGCCGCTGGCAAGGATATGTCGGAAGACGCCACTGCCGCTGTCAAAAAAGCAACGGCCGACGTGACCGCTGCTGCGAAGAAAGCCACAGCCAAGTAACGGTGGGGTAACGAGTTCTGATTGCCGATACCCTCCCTGTCGGCGTCATTTTTTGGGCGGGCCCTCATGGCCCGCCCTTTTTCGTGTGCGTTCAGCCACCCTTTCTTTTTCCACCACTTCCCCGTAAGCTATGCTGCACTGCAAAAAAACCGGGAGGTGCGCCGTGGCCGATAGCCCTGCACCGCTGCTGATCAAGCGCTACGCCAGCCGCCGTCTGTATAACACCGAGACCAGTGATTACGTAACGCTGGAAGACATCGCGTCCTTTATCCGCGACGGGCGCGAGGTGCAGATCGTTGATCTGAAATCCGGCGACGACCTGACCCGCCAATACCTTCTGCAGATCATTGCCGAACATGAAAGCCGGGGCGAAAACGTCCTGCCGCTGGGTGTGCTTACCGACCTCGTGCGCAGCTACAGCACCCAGGCCCATTCCGTCGTGCCCGAGTTTCTGGCCATGAGCTTTGAGATGCTGCGCGACGGCCAGTCAAAGATGATCGAAAACCTCGCCAATCCCATGGCGGCGATGCCCGGCTATGATGCGATGAAGGCCCAGCAGGCGGCGTTCATCAAGGCGATGACTGGCGGTGTGTCCGGCTGGTCGGCGCCCGGTGGCATGCATGAGGATGACGAAGAGGGTGGCAAGGAAGATGACCTTGATACCATCAAACGCCAGCTCGCCGATCTGCAGGCGCAACTGGCGAAGATGACCAAGTAACCCCGCACGCGCGGGATCGCGCCCCATGGTCGACGCTCCGGGTAGAATTTCGCTGTGGGGGGTAGAGGTGTTTGCCGCCGCTGCGGAAGAACGCTCAATCTCTGCCGCAGCGCGGCGGCTGGGGGCCTCGCCGTCGGCCATCAGCCAGCAACTCAGCAACCTTGAAACTGCCCTTGGCACCCAGCTTGTGGATCGCAGCGCGCGGCCCCTGGCGCTGACGCCCGCCGGCGGTGTCTTCCTCCTCCGCGCCCAAACGATCCTGAACGAAGCCGCAGAAGCCCGCGCAGAACTGGCCATGAACGACCTGTCGCGCTTGTCGCGCTTCAACCTTGGCATGATCGAGGATTTCGACGCCGACGTGACACCCCAACTTCTGGCCGAGATGGGCGATACGCTCAGCGGCACGCGGTTTCTGCTGGAGACCGGTGCGAGCCATCGTCTGTACGATCTGTTGGAAACCCGCGTGCTCGACGTCATCGTTGCCGCTGAAACCGCCGCCGTGGGCAGTTGGGCCGAGGTGCATCCGCTGTTGGAAGAGCCCTTCATCGCGGCCGTGCCCAAGGGCGCGGTGGATGGCTCCGACGACCCGCTCACCACCCTCCGCCCGATGCCGCTCATCCGCTACACCAAGCGCCACCTCATGGGCCGCCAGATCGCCGCCCACCTCGCGCGGCAAAACCTGACCCTCGACCACCGGTTCGAACTCGACAGCTACCACGCGATCTTGTCGATGGTGGCCAGCGGGGCGGGTTGGTCGATCATGACGCCGCTGGGCTATCTCCGCGCCGAACGTTTCCGCGACAAGGTGGATGTAATCGCGCTGCCGATGGCGCCGATGTCGCGCACGATCTCACTCATCGCGCGGCGCGGCGTGCTGCACGAGATGCCGGGGCAGGTGGCGGACCGCCTGCGCCCGCTCTTGACCGATCTGATCGTCGGCCCCGCGACAGAAAGAATGCCCTGGCTAGGCGACGGCCTTCGCGTGCTCTGACATCACCTTGGCCGCAGCCCCCATCAGAACCTCGGCGGTGAAGTCACACTCCGCCCCCGTCAGGCGTGCTGGCAGCCGCACATCACAGGCCCGCATCAGCATCGCCCGCGTCTGTGGCAGGTCCGGCACGTCCCCCAGAAACTGCCAGTTCCAGAACGCCCGCGCATTGTCCGCCGACATCCCAAACACCTGCACCTTCACGCCCGCCTGACCGGCAACCTTCGCGAATGCAGCGACATCATCATCCGACATCCCCACCAGATTGAACTGGATCGAATCCGGCGCGCGCTCTTCCTGCCCCAGCGGATCGGGCACCGAAATCCACGGCGAGGCATTCAGTCGACCCGCCACATAGTCATGGTTCGCACGCCCATCGCGCACCCGCCGCGCAATCTCACCCAGTTGCGGCCGGATGATCGCCGCCGACAGGTTATTGAGCCGCGTGTTGTAAAGCGGCAGCTTGTTCTGCCACGTCTCGAAATGGTCCTGCAGAACTGGATGCTTTTTCCAATTATGCTCATAGGCGCCTGACATGATAACGGCTTTCGCGATCAGCTCCGCATCGTCGGTGATCAGGATCCCGCCTTCGCCCGCATTCACCAGCTTGTAGGACTGGAACGAAAAGCACCCCACGCGCCCGATCGTGCCGATCTTCCGGCCGTCCCAAACAGTGCCCAGCGAATGCGCCGCATCTTCGATCACCGGCACTCTGGCGGCATCTGCCAGCCGCATGATCGCATCCATATCCGAGGTATGGCCGCGCATATGGCTGATCAGCACGGCGTCGATCTCACCGGTCAGCTTGGCCTCGAAATCGGCCATATCGATGCGGTAGTTCTCGCCCACTTCCACCAGGACCGGCACGCATTCCGCATGCACCACCGCCGAGGGGACGGCGGCGAACGTAAACGCCGGGATAAGCACCTTCGCGCCCGGTTTCAATCCAAGCGCCTTCATCGACAGGAACAATGCGGCAGAGCACGACGCCACCGCCAGTGCATATTTCGCTCCCATCAGGTCCGCGAACTCGGCCTCCAGCAGGCTGACCGGCGCATCAGCGGCGGCGGTGTATCGGAACAGATCGCCCGTGGCGAGCAACCGCTCCACCTCTGCACGGGCAGCGTCTGGGATGGGTTCGGCAGTGTAAGTGTTGGGGGCGAGGGTCATGTTTCAAAATCCTGAAAGTGACTTTCGGGATTTCTGTACGATATTCAGGCGCGTTTGGCGAGGGAAATACAGCCACGCTTACACGTTCAGCAACAAATGCTCGCGTTCCCAGGGTGAGATCACCTGCAAGAACTCGTCATACTCCGCCTGCTTCACGATCTCATAGACCTCACAAAACCGGTCCCCTAACACGGCCCGCATCTCCGGGGCGTCCCGAAACAGGTCCAAAGCCTCGAACATCACCTTGGGCAGGTCTTCTTCGCCGTCGTCATAGGCATCGCCCTTGAACGACGGCCCCGCCCATTCCTCGTTCACCAGCCCCAGATAGCCACAGGCCAGCGACGCCGCGATGCCCAGGTACGGGTTGCAATCCATCCCGGCCAAACGGTTCTCCACCCGCCGGCCTTCCGGCTCAGAAATCGGAATGCGCAAGCCCGTTGTCCGGTTGTCCCGCCCCCAGGCCAGGTTGATGGGCGCCGCGTGATCCTTCACATACCTGCGATAGCTGTTTACATAAGGTGCCATGATCGCGACCACCTGCGGCAGGTGCTTTTGCAGTCCCCCGATGAACTGAAAGAACGCGTCCGTCTCACCGCCCTGCGGACCCGAGAAGATGTTCTTGCCCGTCTTCATATCGATCACCGAGTGGTGGATATGCATGGCCGAGCCGGGCTCGCCCTCAATCGGCTTGGCCATGAAGGTCGCAAAGCAATCGTGCCGCAGCGCCGCCTCGCGGATCAGGCGTTTGAAGTAGAACACCTCATCGGCCAGTTTCACCGGGCTGCCATGGCGCAGGTTGATCTCCACCTGACCGGCCCCGCCTTCCTGGGTGATGCCGTCAATCTCAAACCCCTGCGCCTCGGCGAAATCATAAATGTCGTCGATTACGGGGCCGTATTCATCCACCGCGCTCATCGAATAGGCCTGACGTGCCGCCGCCGGGCGCCCAGTACGGCCCATCATCGCCTCGATGGGTTGGCGCGGGTCGATGTTGCGGGCGACAAGGTAGAACTCCATCTCCGGCGCGACGATGGGTTTCCAGCCCTTCTTCTCGTACATCTCCACCACCCGCCGCAGCACGTTGCGGGGCGACATGGGGATCGGTTTGCCCGCCTGGTCGAAGGCATCGTGGATCACCTGCAACGTCCAGTCGCCGGTCCAGGGC
>JBCBPV010000093.1:0-10540 GCA_039820585.1 Pseudomonadota bacterium | reverse complement strand
TGGACGAAGACAGCCCGATACGGCCCGTCAACGCCTATGGCGCCACCAAGGGCGCAATCGAACAGATGATTCACGACTTCGGCGTGAGCCATGGGCTTGAGGCTGTCATGTTCCGCTATTTCAACGTTGCGGGCGCCGACCCCGATGGCGACGTGGGTGAGTTCCATCGCCCTGAGACACACCTGGTGCCCTTGATGCTCGATGCCGTGATGGGCCGCCGCGATGCCCTGACGATCAACGGCACCGATTACGACACGCGCGACGGCACCTGCGTTCGCGACTACGTGCATGTCTCTGATCTGGTGGATGCGCATGTGGCGGGGCTGGGCCGCTTGCTCGATGGCAACGGCAGCCAGCTCTACAACCTTGGCACGGGCCACGGTTTTTCTGTGCGCGAAGTTGTCGACAACGCCCGCCGCGTCACCAATCGCGAGGTTCCAATCGTCGAAGGCCCGCGCCGCCCGGGTGATGCGATCAGCCTTGTCTCAGGAAGTCAAAGGGCCAGCGATATCCTGGGGTGGGAGCCGAAAAGATCGACGATGGACCAGATGATTGCCGACGCGTGGGCTTGGCATAACAGCCCCGGCTATCAGCGCTGATTTGGAGGCAAAGCGCCAAATCCCCAAGGATTATCCGCGCAAATACGCCACGCAGAGGCATTGATTGCTGCAATTGCATGGAAAGGGTTGCCCGCCCAACGCGTGGGCGCAAAATGCGCCCGAAATGGCCCCGCACGGGCCATCCGGCAGTGACGAGGGCGAGTACCAGTGCAAATCGAAGAAACAGCGATACCAGGTGCAGTGATCCTGACGCCAAAGCGGTTCGGCGACCATCGTGGGTTCTTCTCCGAGGTCTGGAACCGCGCGCTTCTGGCCGAGCACGGGATCGACATCGACTTTGTGCAGGACAATCACTCGCTCAGCCAATCGAAGGGCACAATTCGCGGCCTGCACTACCAGGCGCCGCCGCACGGCCAAGCCAAGATGGTGCGCTGCGGTGGCGGCGCTGTCTGGGATGTTGCAGTGGACGTGCGCAAGGGCAGCCCTGCCTATGGCACTTGGATCGGGGTGGAATTGTCGTTTGAAAACGGTCGGCAGCTCTACGTGCCCGAAGGATGCCTGCATGGCTTTGCAACGCTGACCGACGACGCGCAACTACTCTACAAGTGCTCGGACTTTTACGCCCCGGACGCCGACGGGTCCGTGCGCTGGGACAGCGCCAGCCTTGGCATCGACTGGCGCGTAGACGGCACGCCAGAGCTGTCGGAAAAAGATGCCGACGCCCCCGATTTCGCCGATTGGACCAGCCCTTTTGGTTGGAGCGCGCCATGAAAATTCTCGTCACCGGTGGCGCAGGTTTCATCGGATCCGCGGTGGTCCGCCTGGCCATTGCGCGCGGGCACAGCGTGGTCAACGTTGACGCACTGACCTATGCGGCCTGCCTCGACAATGTTGCCAGCGTGGCCGACGATCCAAACTATGCGTTTGAGCGGGCCGATATCTGCGACCGCGCGGCGCTCGACCGTATCCTGGCCGCGCATGCGCCCGATGCGATCATGCACCTCGCCGCGGAAAGCCATGTGGACCGTTCAATCGACGGCCCCGGCACGTTCATTGAAACCAACGTGACCGGCACTTTCACCCTGCTAGAAGCCGCACGCGCCTATTGGACGACCGCCGGTCAGCCCGAGGACTTTCGTTTTCACCATGTCTCAACCGATGAGGTTTTTGGCTCGCTCGGCGAAACAGGCATGTTCACCGAAGAGACGTCATATGACCCACGCAGCCCCTATTCGGCGTCCAAGGCCGCATCCGACCATCTCGTCCGCGCCTGGGGCGAAACCTACGGGCTGCCCGTGGTGCTATCGAACTGCTCCAACAACTATGGGCCGTATCACTTCCCCGAAAAGCTGATCCCAGTGGTGATCCTGAACGCCCTCGCGGGCAAGCCGATCCCGGTCTACGGCAAGGGCGAAAACGTCCGCGATTGGTTGTTTGTCGAAGACCACGCAGACGCCCTGTTGTGCGTTCTTGAGAAAGGCGCCCTTGGCAGATCGTATAACATTGGCGGTGAGAATGAGGCCAAGAACATCGATATCGTGCGCACCATTTGTCGCCTCTTGGACGCTCGCCGCCCAGAGGCCGCACCGCATGAGGACCTGATCACTTACGTCACCGATCGCCCCGGCCATGACCTGCGCTATGCCATTGATCCCGCCCGCATCCGTACAGAGCTTGGCTGGCGCCCGTCCGTGACGCTTGACGAAGGTTTGGAGCGGACTGTTGATTGGTACCTCGCGAATGAGGCGTGGTGGCGCCCGCTGCAAGACCGTCAGGGCGTTGGCAAGCGGCTGGGCACAGGATGAAACTTCTGGTCTTCGGCCAGTCGGGTCAGGTGGCCCGTGAGCTTGCGCGTCTCGCGCCCACGGCCACCTATCTTGATCCCAACGCAGCGGATCTGCGCGACCCGGCAGTCTGCGCGGCCTGGGTTGCCCGCACAGAAGCGGATGCCGTCATTAACGCAGCCGCGTGGACTAACGTGGATGGCGCCGAAGACAATCGCGATGAAGCGTTTGTGGTGAATGCCGACGCCCCGGGTGCAATGGCAAAAGCCGCCGCCGCGCGGAGTTTGCCGATCGTCCAGATTTCGACGGATTACGTGTTTGATGGATCTGGCGACACGCCTTGGCGCCCGGACGATGCGACCGGGCCGCAAGGTGTGTACGGGTCGTCGAAACTGGCCGGGGAAGAGGCTGTGCGCATGTCTGGTGCGGCCCATGCCATCGTGCGCGGCTCGTGGATTTTCTCGCAATTCGGCCGCAACTTTGCCAAGACCATGCTGCACCATGCGCAAACCCGCACAGCGCTCACAGTGGTGGATGACCAGATCGGCGGACCGACCCCGGCTGCGGACATGGCGGCTGCATGCATCCGGATGGCCGAGGCCCTACACACCTCCCCGGATCTAAGTGGTACCTACCACTATTCCGGCACGCCGGACGTCAGTTGGGCTGCGTTCGCGCGCGAGATCATGGGACAGGCAGGTCTTGATGTGCAGATCGAGGGCATCAAGACCGCCGACTACCCGACCAAGGCGAAACGGCCGCTAAATTCACGGCTCGACTGTTCCGCAACCGAACAGGCGTTCGGCCTGCCTCGCCCAGACTGGCGAGAGGGGCTTGCGCGCGTTCTCTTGGCCCTGCCACAGACCTAAGACTTGGAGTGTGATATGACACGTAAAGGCATCATCCTCGCAGGCGGATCGGGAACCCGGCTGTATCCGATCACGCTGGGCGTCTCGAAACAGCTGCTTCCGGTCTACAACAAGCCGATGATCTACTACCCGCTCAGCGCGTTGATGCTGGCCGGGATCAAAGAGATTGCGATCATCACGCTGCCCCATGATGCCGAACAGTTCAAACGCCTCTTGGGCGATGGCAGCCAATGGGGCGTGTCCTTCACCTGGATCGAACAGCCGTCGCCCGATGGGCTGGCTCAGGCCTATATCCTGGCGGAAGAGTTTCTGGCTGGCGCGCCATCGGCCATGGTGCTGGGCGATAACATCTTCTTCGGCCATGGCCTGCCCAAGCTGATGGCCCATGCCGATGCGCGGCCAACCGGTGGGACCGTCTTTGGTTACCGTGTCGCCGACCCCGAACGCTACGGAGTTGTGGCGTTTGAGGGCGATACCGTCAGCGCGATTATCGAAAAGCCTGTGGTCCCGCCGTCGAACTATGCGGTCACGGGCCTCTATTTCCTTGACGGCGATGCACCCAAGCGCGCCGCCGAGGTGCAGCCGTCGGATCGGGGCGAATTGGAGATTACCTCGCTTCTGGAAATGTATCTCGCCGATGGTATCCTGACGGTAGAAACGATGGGACGGGGCTATGCCTGGCTCGATACTGGCACGCATGGCTCGCTTTTGGATGCGGGCAACTTTGTCCGAACACTGGAAGAACGCCAGGGCCTGCAAATCGGCAGCCCGGACGAGATCGCATTTAGCCTCGGCTGGATCGATTCAAACCGCCTGATGACGACTGCGAAAAAATTCGGAAAAAATGATTACGGAGCGCATCTCGCGCAAATTGCTGGCGAATAATAAAATCGCCTCGTGGCGCGTTTTTCATTTCAAGACGTCACAATAGAATTGCAGATAAGCGATTCATTGCCAGTTTCATTCTGAAGTTTGCGTATTTCTGCACGGAATGGGGGTTCGCCGCATTTCTGCCAGATTGAAAACCAAATCCCGACACTGGCTAACCGTCAATAAGCCATGAATCTCGACTGAATTGTTTCGCATCTCGAAACCTTTTGGGGTGGAACGGTTCAATGTCTTCTTCTGCCAGCGCCGAGCGCCAGCAGTATCTTTTCCTCGCAACGCTCCGTCTTGGTGGGGCCTGGACGTCTGTTCGGGTCTCACCGGCGGGCCGCGCGCGGGTCAGCTGGACCATCCCTGTCACCGTAAAAACGCGCGCCGGTTAACCGGTCAGACAGGAAACCTATCGAATGGATATCTTTGAAATCTTCCGAAAGTTTTTCGCTTCTCTGCTGGGGCTCGACTATGATGACGAAGACGAAGGCAGAGCGACCCAACAACCGGTCGCGGACCCAACGCCCGTCGCAGATGTTGTAGAAGACACGCCGGACGATGAACCGGTCGAAGACGAACCAGTTGAAAGTGAAGAGCCCGAGGTCGTCGACGCCGCACCTCCGGCGGTCGAAGATGCGCCCGAAGCCCCCGCCGCGCCGGTGGAAGAGCCGGTGGCCCCGCCAGTGGTGGAAACGCCCGTCTCAGACGATGAGGACAAGGAACAGCCTGCGCCGGTGGCCGAAGAGCCCGTGGAAGAGCCAGTAGCAGAAGATCCAGTGGCCGAGGATCCGGTTGAAGAGCCGGTAGAGGAGCCCCTGGTTGAAGACCCGGTGGCTGAAGATCCGGAGCCCGAAGTGCCCGCCGTCGAAGAGCCCGTCGCAGAGGATCTGGTCGCGGAAGAACCGGTCGTTGAAAATCCCGTGACCGAAGAGCCGGTCGGGGAAGCACCCATCGTAGAAGAGCCGGTTGCTGAAGTCCCGGTTGAAGAACCCGCGGTCGCCGAAGACCCTGCTCCCGAGCCCGAGCCCGAGCCCGAGCCCGAGCCCGAGCCCGAGCCCGAGCCCGCAGCACCTGTGGCAACCACGCCCCACACCACCAATCCAAAGGACGGTCTGAACGACTGGATCAACAAATCCGTCGATCTGCCGGCAAACGGGTCCAGCATCAACGTTACGGCGGGTCGGACGACCAAGCTTAACGTGCCGGATGACGAAAAAGTCGAAGCGATCCGTATCCTGGAGCGCCCGGATTACGGCAATGTCACAGTCAATCCCGACAACTCGCTGGCGCTCGTTCTTGCGGATCCCAAGCTGACGGGCAACACCTCGATCAAGTACGAGGTAACCTACAAGGACGGCAGCACCGAGACGATGACCTCAAAGCTTAAGGTCGTCAAAGGCCCGCAGGAAAGCGGCTGGGGTGCCGGTGACTTTTACATGCTGGAGACCGACGAGAACGATGACGTCGTGGTCGAACACGGCGACGAGCATCGCAAGGTGTATGTCTCGAAGTCGAAAGACGCCTACACGATCGCCGAAATCGCAAAGGCCGAAGGTCTTTCGACCGGCAAGATCACCGCGAACTGGTTGGAAAAGAACCCTGAATGGGGCTCTGATCCGTCCAAGGCACTGGCCGAAGACGCGGGCAAGTTGTTGTGGAACAAAATCGCCGGGGATGCCGCCGACGGCAAGGCAAGCTCTAACTGGTTGCTCTTTGAAAGCGGCTATACCTACAACAACTTTGGCCGGATCGTGCCCGAAGGGGCCGACGGTGAATCGGAACTGCACCCGCTTTACATCGGCGCGTACGGCGACGGCGACCGTCCAGTCATCGACACGAACCTCCTGATCACCAAATCGCCCAGCGAAAACATCGTGATCCAGGGCCTGCACTTCACCGATGGTGGCATGGTCCTGGAAGGTCAGAACATGATCTTCGACGATCTGATGTTCTCCGACGAACCGTTCTCGGTCCAGGGGCCCGACAACATCACGATCCGCAACTCGTCTGTTGTGGATGTGGCACGGGACAACCCAAGCCGCGGCAACGACTGGGTGCAGCACGCAGACCGTGCGCAAGGCATCTTTGTGCGCGAAACCGATGGTCTGCTGATTGAAGGCATGCTGTTCGACCATAACGGCTGGGAAGATGACTATCGTTTCGACCTTTCGGGCAAGGGCGGTCAGCCGCCCAGCATGTTCAGCCACAACCTCTACATCCAGAACAACACCACGGATGTGACGGTGCGCGACACAATCTCGATGCAGGCCGCGTCTTACGGCATGCAGGTGCGTGGCGGTGGCTTTATCGAAGACAACGTGTTCATCGACAACAACGCTGCGTTCAGCTTTCTTGGCGGTGACTACAAAGGGGCGGGCCCAATCGGCAACTACTCGCTCGCCACGGACAATGTGGTCACCTCTGCGGGGTACAAGACTGCGGCGACATCGCAAGGTGCCCTGGCCTGGGGCATCGGGAACGAAGGACAGATGTCGTCGCTCGTCGACAATATTGTGGCCCACATGGCCAACCCTGACGATCCGCAAGAGCTGGCCGAAAAGGACAAGACAGGGGCCGCTTTGCAGAACATTAACGATGCGTATTACGATGACACGATCGTCTACAATTGGGTCGGTGCACGGGACGCGGACAACCAATCGAAGGTGGATGGCCGCAACACGGGTGATCTGAACAAGAACACCCTAGATGACACCACGATCCAGAACTTTGCCGCCGAGGTAACCGGCAAATCCAATGCATCGATCAGCGATTTGGCCGACTACCTTCGCGCCCAGGCCAATGGGGACCTGGACGATGTGGTCGATGCCGATCTGATCATCGCCTTCTTCCAGGAAGCGTTCGGCATCGCGCCCGATATCCGCCTGGACCCCACGACACTGCGCTTTGTCCCCGATGAGGTCGGCGATGGCTTCCGCTGGGATAACCGGTTGAACTGGGACAGTGAAGATCTGCCTGGAACGATCCGGGGCGACAATGTCGATCTGGCCGGCAACTGGGTGAACTATGGCGGCACGACCGAGATCAACGATCTTGATTTCGGCTCGGGCGGCGCCCTGAGCGTGGGCCACGGCAAGCTTGAAGTGACGGGCGACATCACGTCCGGCGCAGAGGGTGGTAACCTGCTTGTGGACAACGCGGGCCAATTCTGGACGAACGGATACTCTGACAGCGATCTACTTGAGATCGACGTCGAAGGTGGCCGCTTCGTCAACACTGGCATGTTCGACGGCAACGCCAATGTCGATATCAGCGGTGGTCAGGCGATCCTTGCCACGGATGATGGTGCCTATGAAATCGAAGACGGCAATACGCTCAAGATCATCGGAAACGGCTCGGAAGTGGGCTTTGACGATGACGATGGCGATACTGCCGTCCTGCGCCTTGACGATAATGGCACGTTGGAGTTCACGGCCAAAGGCGGCGCGCTGGGCACAATTGAAGAGTTCAACAGCGGCTATTTTGGCGACAACCCGGATGTCCTGTCGGGGGCCAACCTGGGCTCGGGGAACCTGGCGCTCAACGTCAGTGGCCTGTCGGGCACGGGCACCAGCACCCTTATTGACGTGGATGAGTTGATTGGTGAGTTTGGGTCGGTGGACATCTTCGGCCTGGGCAATCGCAACGCCACGGTCGAGGTGAACTATAACACTGACGAGGTTCTGCTGAAGCTTGGGTCGGGCAGCGGTAAGACCACCATGACCACCGTTGGCGATGCCTCGAACACCGATCTCGGCACCGGAGACGCCAATGCGTTGTGGGCGGCCTTGACCGAAGGGCAGGGCACATTTGCCGACGCCGCCGAGGCGCCCGATGAAGACGATCTGATCGAGGATGCCGCTTAAGATCTGAAATCGCGCCCGGGTACGGAAATCCATTGCACCCGGGCGCGGCTTCGGCTTTCTCTCTGCCATGAGTTGTCTTTACGCCTCGCACGATCCTGCGCCCCTGCCGAATGGCCGGGGCGTATGAGTATGAAACAACGCACCGCTCTGGTGACCGGGGCCGCGGGCTTTGTGGGCCACGCCCTGACCCTGCGCCTGATTGATGACGGGTGGCGTGTTATCGGTTTCGACGCCGTCACCGACTACTACGACCCTGCGCTGAAACGCGCGCGTTTGGCGCGGCTGCACAATCGGTCCGAATTCGCCCTTGTCGAAGACCGGCTTGAGACGCCTGGCGCCCTGGCTAAGCTGTTTGAGGAACACTCCCCCGATCTTGTCGTCCACCTCGCCGCCCAGGCCGGTGTGCGGTATTCCATCGATGCGCCCGAAAGCTATGTCGAGGCGAACCTGATCGGCACTTTCCGCCTGTTGGAAGCCGCCCGAGCGTATCGGCCGCAGCACATGATGATGGCGTCAACCTCTTCGGTCTATGGCGCAAACTCCGACATGCCCTATGCCGAGACGGATAAGGCCGACAGCCAGATGTCGTTCTATGCCGCCACCAAAAAAGCGAATGAGGCAATGGCCCATTCCTATGCGCATCTCTATGATCTGCCGACCACGATGTTCCGTTTCTTCACGGTCTACGGGCCCTGGGGTCGGCCAGACATGGCGCTATTTAAGTTTACCAAGGCTGCGCTGTCCGGGGACGCAATCGATGTTTACAACGAAGGCAAAATGCGGCGCGATTTCACCTATATCGACGATCTGGTGCACGGGCTGACAAAGCTGGCTGATGTGCCGCCGATACGCCCCGAAGGCGCGGTGGCGGTTGGAGACAGCCTGTCCCCCGTGGCACCGTTTCGGGTGATCAACCTGGGTAATTCCGAACCTGTTGGTTTGATGACCTTCATCGCCGCGATTGAGGCTTCCCTCGGGCGCGAAATCGAAAAACGTATGCTGCCAATGCAGCCCGGTGATGTGCCCGCGACCTGGGCGGATACCGCTTTGGCCGAACGGCTGATCGGCCCGCTGCCGCGCACCTCGATAGAGGACGGCGTGCAGCGATTCGTCGATTGGTACCGCGACCATTACAGCGTCTGACGGGCGATGAAGTTCTCGGCTAATCTGGGGTTTCTTTGGACCGACCGCCCCTTGCCCGACGCGATCTGCACGGCGGCGGCGGCAGGCTTTGCCGCGGTGGAGTGTCATTGGCCCTATGATCATGATCCGGCCACCGTGCTTGCTGCGCTGCAAGAGACAGGGCTGCCCATGTTGGGTTTGAACACCCGCACCGGGGCGCCGGGCGAGCTTGGTCTGGCTGCCCTAGCCGGTCGCGTGGAAGAGGCTCGGGCCGCGATTGACGAGGCGATTGCCTATGCGACCTCGATTGGCGCGCGGAACGTGCATGTGATGGCCGGCGTTCACGGAGATGCCGCGGTCTATGCGGAAAACCTTGCCTATGCTTGTGATAAAGGCGCGGACCGAGGGCTGACCATTCTGATCGAGCCACTGAATGCAAGCGACGCTCCAGACTATTTCCTGCGCACCACAGGACAGGCCGTCAAGATTATTGACGACCTAGGTCGCGCCAACCTTCGGCTGATGTTCGATTGCTATCATGTCCAGCTTACTGAGGGCGATGTGATCGCACGACTGAAGGCTACTCTACCCCATATCGGCCACATCCAATTCGCCTCGGTCCCCGACCGGGCAGAGCCTGATGCGGGCACTCTCGACTACCGTGCCGTGTTTCAACGAATCAGGAAGCTGGGCTATGAACGCCCTCTCGGCGCCGAATACCGCCCGCTGGGCACGGTGGAGGCGGGCCTTGGCTGGATGCGTGACCTAACGGCCTAAGGCTACTCGGCCGGCTGTGCCGCGGCATCGGCCTGCGGCCGCGCGCCTTGGCCGCTCAGGGCCAGCCGCAGGAGGGGCGGCACGGTCAAGAGCGTCAGGAAAGCTGACATCGACAGGCCGCCAACGACAACCGCCCCCAGCCCACGGTAGAGTTCTGATCCTTCGCCGGGTACGACGACCAGAGGCAGCATGCCCATGATGCTTGTCAGCGTCGACATGAAGATTGGACGAATGCGGTTGCGCGTCGCCTCTTCGATGGCTGCGATGGGCGCCATGCCTTCTTCGCGCAGGTGAAATAGCGTCTGATGCACGATCAGGATCGCATTGTTCACCACAATCCCGACCAGGATGATGAAACCCAGGAGCGTGAGCATATCCAAGGGCTGCACTTGGAACGTGTTGAGAAGGGCCAAACCCCCAACCCCGCCAGCCGCGGCAACGGGCACCGAGATTAGGATCACCAGGGGCAAGACAAAGCTTTCAAACAAGATCGCCATCACCAGGAACACGATCACCACTGCGACCAGCAGGTTGATTTGGATCGCATCCCAGGTCTGGCTCAATTGGTCTGCGGTGCCCGAAACGCTCAATCGGACGCCGTCGGGCAAACCGCGCTGTACCAGCGCCGCAACAACCTCGGTCTCCAGCAACTCAACCGCCGCTTCCAGGGGCAGCCCGTCCGAAGGCCG
>JBCBPV010000092.1:0-10765 GCA_039820585.1 Pseudomonadota bacterium | reverse complement strand
TCTACGAAGAAGACGAAACCAACAACCGCGGCCTCAGCGTCGAAGCCGACGACATCCGCATCTCGACCCGCGGTGTGGCCAACGAGGTTGCTGCAGACATCTTCGCTCAGATCAAAGCAGAATCGCGCGACGACGAGTAAACTCTCGCCCCCTCAACCAGACGGGCGCCTCCTTACCGGGGCGCCCGTTTTCTTTGGTCGGGAAATATCCCGGGGGAGACGCCGTCAGGCGGCTGGGGCAGAGCCCCCATAAGGCATGACGTCGCCCACGACACCGTCCCATGCGCCCGGCACCAAGGCCCGCCCGAGCACCCGGTCGGGGTTCGTCGGCGGCGGCATCTGAACCCCGGTCAACCGGTGAAACCCGAACCGCCCATAGTAAGGCGCGTCGCCCACCAGCATCACGCGGTCCCATCCGGTGGCCAAAGACAGGCTTTCCTCGATCAGCCAGCCGCCCAGCCCCTCGCCCTGCCGCGTCGGGTGCACGGCCACGGGGCCAAGCAGTAGCGCCCCTGCCCCGCCGACACGCACCGGCCAATACCGGATCGCGCCGGCCACCACGCCACCGTCCCGCGCCACCAGCGACATCCCGTCCACCGGGTCCGCTCCGTCGCGCAGGCGGTAGGAGGACAGCGCCTCGCGCCCTGGCGCGAAGCACAGGTCGTAAAGCGCCTCCACCTCCCACCAGTCGGCGGGTGTTTCCTGCGCGAGCGTCAGCATCGCGCCTCCCTCGTTTCGACTGGAACCGGCCCTAGCATGGGGGTAGGTGGGGCACAAATACCGCAAGAAGGAGCGCCCATGTTCTATCGCCCCGAAGACGGCCACGGCCTGCCGCATAACCCGTTCAACGCGATTGTCACGCCGCGGCCGATTGGCTGGATCTCGACCCGTGGGTCGGATGGTAGCGAGAACCTGGCGCCTTATTCCTTCTTCAACGCAGTGGCCTATGTGCCGCCGCAGGTGATGTTTGCCTCCACCAGTTCCAAGCCTGACCGCGAGGGGACCAAGGACAGCATGTCGAACATCCGTGATACGGGCGTGTTCTGCGTGAACATCGTGGAATACGCGATGAAGGACGTGATGAACACGACCTCGGGGCCGTGGGGGCGCGAGGTGGATGAGTTCGACAAGGCCGGGATTGAGCGGGCGGCGTGTGAGACGATTGCCTGCTCGCGGGTGGCGGCGGCGCCGGCGAACCTGGAGTGCAAGCTGACCCAGATCGTGGCGCTTGAAGGTGAGGCGAACTTCATGGCGATTGGTGAGGTTGTGGGGGTGCATATGCGCGACGATTGTCTGAAGGACGGCATCTTCGATGTGCTGGCGTTCAATCCGCTGACGCGGATGGGCTATCGCGATTACGGGGTGATCCGGGAGAAGTTCAGCTTGAAGCGGCCTGGGGAGTAGGCGGGTAAAGGAATCCACGCTTCCGCCTGTCGCCGATGCCCGGTCGCCGGCTGGGGCTGAGATCCGGTTCATCATGGATGGGCCACAGGCCAATATGATCCACTCGACGGTGCCACCGGGGCAGATCAATCGCGCGACGGTGCATGCGACCGTCAGCGAGTTCTGGCACGTGCTGGAGGGCGCGGGCGAGATCTGGCGGCGGGGTGCGAGCGACGAACGGATCACCCCGCTGTTGCCGGGGACGTCCATCGACATCCCCGTGGGGACGGCTTTTCAGTATCGATGCAACGGGGACGTGCCGCTCAAGTTCATTTGCGTCACCTTCCCGCCCTGGCCCGGCGACACCGAGGCCACGCATCTTGATGGAGTTTGGACGCCGACCGTCTAGATCAGTGCCCGCCTGCCAGCATCCCTGTGCGCACCGAATAGTTCGTGGCGATCTGGTAATCGGGGTCATCGTCGCTGTCGATCATCAGCTGGCCCGCTTTGCTGAGCAGCTTGTGACAGTCGCGGCTGAGGTGGCGGAGCTGGATGGTCTTGCCGGCGGCCTCGTATTTGGCGGCGACGGCTTCGATGGCGGTCAGGGCGGATTGGTCGACCACCCGGCTGTCGGCGAAATCCACGATCACGCGCTGGGGGTCTGAGTTGGGCTCGAACAGTTCGGTGAAGCCTTCGACGGAGCCGAAGAAGAGCGGCCCCTGGATCTGGTAGACGCGGGCGCCTTCGGGGGTGTCATAGCTTTTGGCGTGGATCCGGGTGGCGTTGTTCCATGCATAGGCCAGGGCCGAGACGATGACGCCGACCACCACCGCGATGGCAAGGTCGTAGGCCACGGTCACGACCGTTACCAGCACGATCACCAGTGCGTCGGTCAGGGGCACGCGGCGCATGATCTTGAAGCTGTTCCAGGCGAATGTGCCGATCACGACCATGAACATCACGCCCACCAGTGCCGCGAGCGGGATCTGTTCGATCAGCGGTGCGGCGATCACGATGAAGGCGAGCAGGAACAGGGCGGCCGAGATGCCCGATAGCCGCGTGCGCCCGCCCGATTTCACGTTGATCATCGACTGGCCGATCATCGCGCAGCCGCCCATTCCGCCGAAGAAGCCGGTGACGGTGTTGGCCGCGCCCTGGGCGATGCATTCGCGGCTGGCCCCGCCGCGTTCGCCGGTGATCTCGCCGACGAGGTTGAGGGTCAGCAGGCTTTCGATCAGGCCGATGGCCGCTAGGATCAGGGCGTAGGGGAGGATGATTTCAAACGTCTCCCACGTCAGGGGCACGACGGGGAGGTGGAAGCTGGGCAGGCCGCCTTCGATGGAGGCGAGATCGCCGACGCGGGGGACGTCGATGCCGAAGGCGATCACGGCGATGGCGACGATGCCGATGCCTGCGAGGGGTGCGGGAATTTTTGTGGTGATGCGCGGCATGACCCAGATGATTGCCATGGTCACCGCGACGAGCGCCAGCATCGTCGCCAGCGGCCAGCCAGTCATCCATTCGCCCTGGGCCATGCCGTGGCCGGAACTGGTGGCGGTGCCGGGGACCTGAAACTGGCTGAGTTGCGCCAGGAAGATCACGATGGCCAATCCATTGACGAAGCCCAGCATCACCGGGTGCGGCACAAGCCGGATAAACTTGCCCAGCTTGAAGATGCCCGCGCCGATCTGGATCACGCCCATCAGGACGACCGTGGCGAACAGGTATTCGACCCCGTGGGTGGCCACGAGCGAGACCATGACGACCGCCAATGCGCCGGTGGCACCCGAGATCATGCCTGGGCGGCCACCGAAGACGGCGGTGATCAGGCCGACGATGAAGGCGGCGTAAAGGCCCACAAGCGGGTGAACGCCCGCGACGAAGGCAAAGGCCACGGCTTCCGGCACCAAGGCCAGGGCAACGGTCAGGCCCGCCAGGATTTCGATGCGGACACGCCCGGCATCGGTATTTCCGACGGAGGCGGCGATTTCAGAAAAAACGGTACGGTTGGCGAGAGCCGCCATCAACTTTGACACTCGGGAGCCTCGGCAATTTTATTGGGTTGAGGCCGCTTAGCACAGATTGGCAGGATTGCACGGTATTCTTGCGCATACCCGCGTTCAGGTTGCTGCATGGCTGAAACCTGTGTCCTCCGTGCCGGAAATTTGAGCGACGGGCGGGATTTCCTTTGCCACGCTGTCACGCCAAGGTGCATCGGACCAACGCGTGGAGGCAGCATGACGGATACGATGATCGGGGTGATCGGCGGCTCGGGGATATACGAGATCGAGGGGTTGCAGGACGCCGCCTGGCAGGACGTGGCCAGCCCGTGGGGCGATCCGTCGGATGCGGTGCTGACCGGGGTATTGGACGGGGTGAAGATGGCGTTTTTGCCCCGGCATGGGCGGGGGCATGTGCATTCGCCGACGACAGTGCCCTATCGTGCCAATATTGATGCGTTAAAGCGGCTGGGGGTGACGGATGTAATCTCGGTTTCCGCCTGCGGGTCGTTTCGCGAAGAGATGGCACCGGGGGATTTCGTGATCGTGGATCAGTTCATCGATCGGACGTTCGCGCGGGAGAAATCATTCTTCGGCACGGGCTGCGTGGCGCATGTGAGCGTGGCGCACCCGACCTGTCCGCGGTTGGGTGCGGCGTGTCATGCGGCGGCGGTGGCGCAGGGGATCACGGTGCATGACGGGGGAACCTATCTGGCGATGGAGGGGCCGCAGTTTTCGTCACTGGCGGAGTCGAAGCTGTACCGTGAGGTCTGGGGCTGTGATGTGATCGGGATGACGAATATGCCCGAGGCGAAACTGGCGCGGGAGGCCGAGCTTTGTTACGCCTCGGTCGCGATGATCACGGATTACGACAGTTGGCATCCTGACCATGGCGAGGTGGACGTGACCGATATCATCCGCACATTGACCGGCAATGCGGAGAAGGCGAAGGGGTTGGTGGCGCGGTTGCCTGGGCTGTTGGGCGCGGATCGGGCGCCCTGCCCCCATGGATGCGACCGGGCGCTGGAGTTCGCGGTGCTGACGGCACCGGACAAGCGTGATCCCGCGATGGTGGCGAAATTGGATGCGGTGGCGGGACGGGTTTTGGGGGCGTAGATGGCATTTGATCTCTGGCTGGCCTTTGTCGCCGCGTCCACTGCGCTTCTATTAATCCCCGGGCCGACGGTTCTTTTGGTGCTGAGCTATGCACTCAGCCAGGGGCGGCAGGTTGCCGTGGCGACGGCGGGGGGCGTGGCGCTGGGGGATTTTCTGGCGATGACGGCCTCGCTTTTGGGGCTGGGCGCGTTGGTACTGGCGTCGGCCACGCTGTTTACCGTGTTGAAATGGGTGGGGGCGGCATACCTGATCTATCTGGGGGTCAAGCTGTTGCGCAGTCCGCCTGCCGCGCTGGAGACGCCTGCGCATGTGGCGCGAATGGCGCCGCGCCAAGTGTTTGGTCACGCAGCGGCAGTTACGGCGCTGAACCCCAAATCGATCGCCTTCTTCATCGCCTTTGTACCCCAGTTCCTGCGGCCCGAGGCACCCCTGCTGCCGCAGTTCGCCATTTTGATCGCAACATTCGTGACGCTGGCGGCGATGAATGCACTGGCGTATGTGTTCCTCGCCGATCAGATGCGCGCGCGGTTAAAGCGACCGGGTTTGCTGGTCTGGCTACACCGAGCGGGCGGGACGGCGCTCGTCGGAATGGGGATTGCGACAGCAGCGCTGCGGCGCAGTTAGCGTTGGCTTAACCGTTCTCCTTCAAAAACCGACGGATGAAGCCGCGGATTTCCCGGGCGGCGCTGGTGTCGAGGTCTTTGCAAAGCTCAACGAAGGCGTCCCGTTCTTCTTTGTCGAGGCGCAGGACAAGCTGACTGTCCTTTTTTCCGCTCTTTTTGTCGTCTTTCCTGGCCACGCACCCTCCGCACCTTGACATTCGCATATGCAATGTATATACATTTGACATACAAAGCATAGACCCATGTAGTCAATGCAGTGGAAAAGGAAGAATAAAATGACGCTTTACGCCGCAAGAGCAGTGTTCGTACAGGATCGCCTGGATGCCAAACACCCGCGCCTGAATTGGGTGCCTGGTCGCATCTACCGGATGCTGCGCCAGAGATAAGACCGATGTGCCCCGATGGATCGGGGCGCACAGACTCTGCCTTTCCCCACATATCCCACAATCGAAATCGACATCACGAGGCCGCCAGCGCCGCGCGTACCCGTTTGCGGTAGGCGCGGCCCACAGGCACCTCGCGCCCCGTGCGCAGCGTGATGACCGGCGCGCCGCCGCGATAGGTGTAGGCGTCGATGGCATCCCGCGCGACCCACCAGGATCGGTGAACGCGCAGGCCGTAAGCGCCAAGCGCGGCCTCGGCATCGCGCAGGCGTGCGCGGATCAGGGCCTGTCCGCGGGGGGTTTCGGCCATCACGTAGTGGTCTTGCGCCTGCAAGACGATCAGGTCGCGGCCCAGATGGTCCGGCAAATGTTCCAACCAGGATGGCGTGGTGGCTGGCGAGGATGGTGGCGCGGCGCGCCCCGCGACCAGTTGATCGAACACGCCAATCACGGCGACCGAGACGATGGCGATATAGGGGAAGAGCGTAAGCACCTCGCGCCAGAACGGTTGACTGAAGACGAGGTGATGCATGCCCGCCAGGAGCAGGGTGACAGGCACGCTGGAGGCCAGAGCGCTGAGGATGAGCGCGGGTAACGCGCCGACACCGGCGCGTTCCGCGGCGGCAAAGCCGAGCGCTGCGGGTAGGAACCCGACCCAGAACGTGGCGGGGCAGACGATCAGCCAGTAGGCCAGCCGCGACAGCAGGGGCAGGTCGTCGAACGTGCCGAACGGGCCGATGAACCCGATCAACAGGGACACGCCCGTAAGCGACGCCCAAAAGCCCGGGCGGCGGGCAAGATCGCGCGCCTCGGCCAGGGCGTCGACCATCATGCTGTCGTCCACGACTTTTTCCATGGCGTTGGCGCCATCCCGCTTTCCGATATCGTCGCACGGGGTAAACAGATCCGCACATCCCGGCAAGTGATCCAGAAGGCCCCGCATGACCCACCCTGCCCCGCCAGACGCGCCAGACCGCGCGTTGATGCCCGACTATCTGCGCCTGTTCGCGTTGTTCGGGATTGTCGTCGTGAACGTGCAGGCCATGGCGTATTCCGCCCTGGCCGGGTTTGAGGCCGCGCCGTCGACCACCGGGATTGATGGTCTGGCGATCTGGCTGGTCAACGGGGTGTTCTACCAGAAAACCTACGGTCTGTTTTCGTTCATGTTCGGGGTTGGGCTGGCGTTCCAGATGCGGTCCGCCGAGCGGCGGGGGCTGGCCTTTGGGCCGCTTTACCGCAACCGGATGATCGGGCTGGTGATCCTCGGCGTGGCGCATGGGGTGCTGCTGTTTGCCTATGACATCCTTGTGCTTTACGCGCTGACCGGGGCGATCCTTTACACGATGCGCAACTGGCCGGTGCGGCGGCTCGTTTGGACCGGGGCGATCTTGCTCGCCGTGCAGGTGGTGCTGGTGACAGGGTTGCTGATGGCACCGGAGCCGCCGGACGCATTGGCGGATCTGGAGCGCGAGGTCATGACCACGGGCGGGTTTGCAGATGTCACGGTGTTCCGGGCCATCACCTTTCTGACGATCCTGCCCTTCGCGCTGGTGTTCCAGGGGGTATCTGCACTGGGCTGGTTCTGTCTGGGGCTGGCGGCGGTCAAATCGGGGTTGATCGACCGGGCCGACCACCCGCTTTGGGCCCGCGCCCGGCGGTGGTGCCTGGTGCCCGGCGTGGTGCTGAGCCTTGTCGCCGCGGCGCTGTGGCAATGGGGCCCGGCCCTGGCAGGAGAGATCATGCTGTCACTCGTCGCGCCCTTTGCGACCCTGGGCTATCTTGGCCTGATCGCGGCGCTGGCCCGTCCGCCGGGGCGGTGGATGGCCGCGATGCTGAAGGCCGGGGGATCGAGCCTGAGCGTGTATTTGGGCCAGTCGATTATCCTGTGTACGCTGTTTGCGCCCTATGGGCTGGGCCTGTGGGGGATCGTGGCGCCCACGATGGCCGTCGCCCTGGCCCTGGCGGTCACCGCCGCGTTGATCCTGGCCCTGGTGGTGTGGCGCCGGTTCTTTGCCCTGGGCCCCTTTGAGGGCGTGTTGCGCTGGTTCACCCGGCTGGGGGCGCGACGGGGGTGAAAACGACCAATTTCTGCGCAATCCGCGGTGTTTGCACCGCAGGGCCCCCTTTGCCCCTTGCCAAGCGCGCCCCGCCCCCCTGAACTGCCCCCGACACACCCGCTGGGAGGGGAAATGCAGGACACCAACAAGACCGTCAAAGACTATATCCGCACGATCGTGGATTTCCCGCATGAGGGGATCATGTTTCGCGATGTCACCACGCTGTTCGCCGATCCGCGCGGGTTTCGGATGTGCATCGATCAGCTGTTGCACCCCTATGCGGGTGAGCGAATCGACAAAGTGGTCGGGCTAGAGGCGCGCGGGTTCATCATTGGCGGCGCGATTGCGCATCAGTTGACGGTGGGGTTCGTGCCGATCCGCAAGAAGGGCAAGCTGCCCGGGGCGACGATCAGCGAGGAATACACGCTGGAATACGGCGAGGCCGTGATGGAGGTGCATGACGATGCGCTGAAACCGGGCGAGAAGGTGCTGGTGGTCGATGATCTGTTGGCGACCGGCGGGACGGCCGAGGCCGGGATCAAGCTGATCGAGCGGCTGGGGGCCGAGATTGTCGGCTGCGCCTTTGTGATCGACCTGCCAGAGCTGGGCGGGCGCCAGAAGATCGAGGCGCTGGGAATGGATGTGCACGTGCTGTGTGAGTTCGACGGGCTTTAATCGCTGGGCAACACTGCGCCGGGGTTCATGATGCCCTGCGGGTCAAGCGCGTCTTTGATGGCGCGCATGGCGGCAAGTTTGGCGGGGTCACCGTAGCGCTGCAACTCGTCCACCTTCAGCCGCCCGACGCCGTGTTCGGCGCTGAACACGCCACCGAGGCCTGCCACCAGATCATGCACTTTGCGGGTGACGTCGGGGGCGACGTTCGCATACGCCTCTCGCGTGCGGCCCTGCGCGGGGAAGGCGTTGTAATGCAGGTTGCCATCGCCCAGATGGCCGAACGCGTTGATCCGGATCGTCGGGTCGATGGCGGCGATGGCCGTGCCCGCCTGGTCGATGAAGCCCGCAACCTCCCCCAAGGGCAGGGCGATGTCATGGCTGGCGATGGCCCCGATGGCCGCGTTGGCCGCCGGGATCGTCTCTCGAACCGCCCACAGATCGGCGCGCTGCGCCTCGCTTGCGGCGATCACGCCGTCTTGCGCGTCGCCTGCCTCCATCCCGGCGGCGAACAGGGCGGTCATGGCGGCGTCCGCGTCGGTATCGCTACTGAGCCCGGCTTCGATAAGGACCATCCAATCGGGAACATTGGGGAACGGTTGACGCGGGCCCTTGCCGGTCTCGGTCAGGAAGTGCAGGCCCGCGCCAGACATCAGCTCAAACGCAGACACGGCCTCACCAAAATGATCGCGCGCGCGTGACAGAAGCGTCAGGGCGGCCGCGGGGCCTGTGACGGCGATCATCGCGGTCGACCGATGGCGCGGGCGGGGGTGAAGGCGCAAAGACGCCGCGGTGATCACCCCCAGCGTGCCTTCCGAGCCGATCAGCAGGTTGCGCAGGTCATAGCCGGTGTTGTCCTTGCGCAGTCGCCGCAGGCCCTGCCAGATCTGGCCATCGGGCAAGACCGCCTCCAGCCCCAAACACAGATCCCGCGCGGTGCCATAGCGCAAGACCGCCAGCCCGCCCGAATTCACCGCCAGCGCCCCGCCAATCCGCGCCGTGCCTTCGGAGGCGTAGGAGAGCGGGAACAGGCGATCCGCCTGCGCTGCAGCGGCCTGAATGTCGGCGAGCGTGGCCCCTGCTTCGGCAATCACCACATTCTCGTCCCCATGCACCGACCGGATCGCCCGCATGCGTTCCAGCGACAACAGGATCGGCGCAGGGCCTGTCGGTTGCACCTGCCCGGCCACAAGGCCTGTACCCCCGCCATAGGGCACGATCCCGACGCGTGCCCGTTGCGCCGCCTGCACGACCGCCGCAACCTCATCCACCGCGCCGGGCGCCACGACGACACCGGCCTGGCCGTGATACCGCCGCCGCGGCTCTTCCAGGTAATGGGGCGCCGTCTCGCGAAACGCCGCTGGTGCGAGGCGTGCCTTCAGCGCGGCAATCAGGTCTTCGGAAACCGGGTTCAGCATGGCCCGCTTGTGGCACCGCCGTCCCGGGGGGGCAAGCTGGGGCGTTCCCGGCATTTTCCGGATCGCCTTTCGCTGCCTCTCGCCTGCGGCTCGAACGCAGAAGGCGATGCCTTTTCCAACTGAGCCTGAAACGTCCTATTCGTCCGACAGGAATTGCGGGGCAAGCACCACAACGGTCGGCCGCTCTGGCAGCGTGCGCAGTGACACTTCCAGGCTGTTGGGCGCGTCGCGGCGAATGTCGAATGCGTCCTGCATGCCCGCCACGAATCGATCGAGCGAGGACATGCTGAACCAGTGCATCGGGATCACGACCGAGGATTTCAGGCGGTTGAGCACCTTGATCATCGTCGGCAGGTCCAGCGTCAGCCCGCCATCGACCGCAGCCATCACCACATCGACGCGGCCCAAGGCGGCATATTGAAACTCGTCGGGTTCATGGTGCAGGTGGCCCAGATGGCCGATGCACAGGCCCGCCACCTCGAACACGAAGATCGAGTTGCCATTGACCCGCACATCCCCCCCGAACCCGCCGCGGGCATCGGTGGGCACATTGCGGATCAGCATCTCGCCAAGATCCAGATGATGATCGGCAGCTTCCCCATCCTGCCCCCAGCCTTCCAGCACATGCGGGATGTCGGGGTCGGGCAGCGCGGTCCAGTGGGTGCTGTGGGAATTGTTCATGGTCACGACATCGGGCGTGTGATCGGTGACCCCGATGAACCCGTTATAATCCGTCACCGCCGTCAGCCCGCCCTGGGTCTCGATCATGAACATCGCATGATCAATGTAGGTGATCCGCGCGGTGTGATCGTTGAGCGGGGCGCCGAAGCTTGCCTGGTGCAGGTATTCGATGCCGGGGGCCGCGTCGGCGATGGCGATGCAATGACTGGGCCGCCGGTCCTGCGCGGTGGCGGTCAGGGGCAGGGTGACGAACAGGGCGGTCAGGATCAGTCGCAGCATCTGGGGCACCTCCGGTTATGAGTGAGGTAGAACAGCTCGCGGCGGCGTCACGGGCAGGGTGATGCAATTCTCGCATTTCCGTGAGTTTCCAGTCGCTTGCGTTGCAGGCTCTCGCGGGCCCGTGCGGTTTGTTTCAAAAACCGCCCCCGCGCAC
>JBCBPV010000091.1:0-11055 GCA_039820585.1 Pseudomonadota bacterium | reverse complement strand
GGGCTGGTGCTGGAAACCTGCGACCGCATCTGCGTGATGTATTCCGGTGAAGCGGTGGAAACCGGGTCCATCGCCGATGTGTTCGACAAGATGCAGCACCCCTATACCCAGGCGCTGTTCCGCTCGATACCCCTGCCGGGGGCTGACAAGAATTCTCGCCCCCTTGTGGCGATCCCGGGGAACTTCCCCCTGCCCCATGAACGCCCGCCGGGCTGCAACTTTGGTCCCCGCTGCGATTACTTCGAGGCCGGGCGCTGTGACGCTGGCGACATCAAGATGGCGCCCATTGAAGGGCATGATCGCCACGCCTCGCGCTGTTTGAAGTTCCAGGAAATCGATTGGCACGCTCCGATCGAGGTGGGGGCCCAGCATGAAAAGACGCCGCCGGGCAATGTCGTGCTGAAAATGGACAACCTCAAGAAATACTATGAGGTGTCGGCCAACGCACTGTTCGGTGGCGGCGACAAAAAGGTCGTGAAGGCCAATGAAACGCTCAGCTTCGAGGCCCGTGAAAGCGAAACGCTGGCGATCGTGGGCGAATCCGGCTGTGGCAAGTCGACCTTCGCCAAGGTGTTGATGGGGCTAGAGACTGCGACGGATGGGGAAATCCTGCTCGACAACAAGCCCATCGGCGATGTGCCCATCGAAGACCGCGAAACAAAGACGGTATCCGATGTCCAGATGGTGTTCCAGAACCCCTTTGACACGCTGAACCCGTCGATGACCGTGGGTCGCCAGATCATTCGCGCGCTCGAAATCTTCGGCATCGGCGATACCGAAGACGCGCGCCGCAACCGTATGCTGGAACTGCTCGACCTGGTGAAACTGCCGCGTGAGTTTGCCGACCGCATGCCGCGCCAATTGTCAGGTGGGCAGAAGCAGCGCGTGGGCATCGCCCGCGCCTTCGCGGGTGGCGCGCGAATCGTGGTGGCGGATGAACCTGTCTCCGCGCTCGACGTCAGCGTTCAGGCCGCAGTGACCGACCTGTTGATGGAGATCCAGCGAGAAGAGAAGACCACGCTGCTATTCATCAGCCACGATTTGTCCATCGTGCGCTATCTCAGCGACCGGGTGATGGTGATGTATCTGGGTCATGTGGTGGAAATGGGATCGACCGATCAGGTCTTCTCGCCACCCTATCACCCCTATACCGAGGCATTGCTATCCGCGGTCCCCATCGCCGATACCAGCATCGAGAAGACCCATATCGTGCTGGAGGGCGATATCCCGTCGGCCATGGACCCACCGCCGGGCTGCCCGTTCCAGACGCGCTGTCGCTGGAAGTCCGAGGTACCGGGAGGCCTGTGCGAGAAAGAGGTGCCGCCGGTCCGGTTCCTGGCCGAGGGGCATCAGGTGAAATGCCATCTCAGCGATGAAAAACTGGCCGAGATGGAGCCGGTGATCAAGATCGCGGCAGAATAACATGGCGCGGGCCCGGCTGCGCGATGACGCACCGGGCCCGTGCGCAAATACTGACAGAGTGTCGCAGGTTTTACTTCCCTGAGATGTCCCATGCGCTAGGCTGGCGGCATACCAAACATGGGAGCTTTTGATGTCCAAATCTCTGACCGCGACCCTGATTTTGTGCACCGCCATTGGCGCGGGTACGGCTTTTGCCGCAGGGCACGCTGGCAATCCAGCAGTCACCGCGCGCAAGGCGCATATGCAACTTTACGGCCATAACCTCGGCATTCTGGGCGGCATGGCCCGCGGAAACACCGAATACAACGCTGAAGCGGCCAGTGCGGCTGCCGCAAACCTCGCCGCGCTCGCGCAGCTCGACCAGACAAGCTATTGGGCACCGGGCACGGACAGCGATGCATTGCCGGGCGAATCCAAGGCCCTTCCAGCGCTGTGGGAAAACATTCCCGATGCGATCGAAAAGGGCCAGGCACTGGCCACCGCCGCCATCGCGCTGAGCGAAACGGCAGGCACCGGGCTGGAAGCCGTACAGGCGGGGCTTGGGCCCGTGGGGCGCGTCTGCGGCCAATGCCATGAGGCATATCAGTTGTCGGACAACTAACCCCACCGATGTTGCGCGTTCTGGGCATATTGCTCGCGGCGCTTGTCGTTGCGGCATTTGCGGGCTGGGCCATGACCCGGCCCGCAACCGTTGACGAGGACGCGATAGCCGCCGTCACCCCCGATCTGGCCCGTGGCGAACAGGTGTTCCACATCTCAGGCTGCGCCTCGTGTCATGCCGAGAAAGGATCAGAAGGCGCGGCACGCCTAGTCCTGAAAGGCGGTGTGCGCCTGGAGTCCGAGTTTGGCACCTTCGTGGCCCCCAACATCTCATCCCATCCAGAGGCCGGGATCGGCGGGTGGAGCACTACCGACATCGTCAACGCGGTGATGCATGGCACCTCGCCTGGCGGGCAACACTATTACCCGGCCTTCCCTTATGGCTCTTACGGTCAGGCGGACCTTGCAGATATCGTCTCACTCGCAGCGTATCTGCAAACCCTGCCCGCCGACCCCACCCCCAGCGATCCCAATGAACTGGCCTTCCCGTTCACGATCCGCGCGGGCGTGGGGCTGTGGAAGCTGGTCAACGGTCCTTTTTTGCCGGTCATCGATGTCGGCGATGACGCGCGGCTGCAGCGCGGACAATACTTGGCCGAAACCCTGGGCCATTGCGGTGAGTGTCATACCCCGCGCGATGTCACGCAAGGGCTGGACACCGCGCGCTGGTTTGCGGGCGCGCCGAACCCATCAGGGCGCGGCAATATCCCCAACATCACGCCCGGCGCGCTGACCTGGTCAGAAGCGGATATCGTGGCCTACCTGCAAACCGGCTTCACGCCCGAGTTTGATGTGGCGGGCGGCAGCATGACAAGCGTGGTGCAGAACCTGTCCAACCTACCCGTTGAGGATCTGGAAGCCATCGCGGCCTACATGAAGGCCGTGCCACCGGTGGAATAGGCACCTCGAAAACGGCGCGAAAAAAAGGAAAATGATCGCAAAAACAGTGTATTGGTCTCGATTGCCAATTGGCAATCAGCCCTGTCCCAGTCTCTCCAACCGCGCAGCGCGCAGGCGGGCGAAGTCATCGCCTGCATGGTAGGATGATCGCGTCAGTGGCGTCGCCGACACCATCAGGAACCCCTTGCCCCAGGCCGCTTTCTCATAGGCCTTGAATTCATCGGGTGTCACGAACCCGGCAACCTCGTGGTGCTTTGGCGTCGGCTGCAAATACTGACCGATGGTCAGGAAATCCACATCGGCCGAGCGCATGTCGTCCATCACCTGCCGCACCCCTTGGGCATCCTCGCCAAGGCCCACCATGATCCCTGATTTGGTGAACATCGTGGGATCCAGCTCTTTCACGCGCTGCAACAGGCGCAGCGAATGGAAATACCGCGCGCCGGGCCGCACCGTCGGATACAGGCCGGGCACGGTTTCCAAGTTGTGGTTGAAGACATCGGGGCGCGCGGCCACCACCTTCTCAAGCGCGTCCGGAGCACACTTCAAAAAATCTGGCGTCAGGATCTCGATCGTCGTCTCGGGCGACCGATGCCGCACCGCCCGAATGGTCTGGGCAAAGTGCTCTGCCCCGCCATCGTCCAGATCATCGCGATCCACCGAGGTGATGACCACATGGTTCAATCCGAGCGTCTCAACCGCATGGGCCACCCGCCCCGGCTCAAACGCATCAAGCGTATCGGGCCGTCCGGTGGCGACGTTGCAGAAGGTACAGCCACGGGTGCAGATTTCGCCCATGATCATCATGGTGGCGTGGCCCTGGCTCCAACATTCGCCAACGTTCGGGCACCCGGCCTCTTCGCACACCGTGACCAGCTTATTCTCACGCAGGATATCGCGCGTCTTCTTGTAACCCGCGCTCACGGGGGCTTTCACGCGGATCCAGTCCGGCTTTTTCGGCTGTGCCTTATCGGGACGGTGTGCTTTTTCCGGGTGACGTTCACCGGGAATGGTCAGGTCGCGCGGGGCCATGGGCGTCTCCGTCTAAACTGGTTCAGCACTTAACTATTTAGGGCCAAATTGTCCAACGGGCAGTGTGACGCGCATCGCGGGGTTGCCGGGGGTGCATATCGCCCGCATGACATATCCGCCCACTTATTCCCCGCTACCCGCACCACAAGTGCTGGTAGGCACATGCGCACAAACATCAACAACGCAGCGGGGACTATGACCATGCACAAGAAACTGACCGCCGAAGTAATCGGCACCTTCATTCTCGTCTTCTTCGGCTGTGGATCGGCCGTCTTCATGGGCGAACAGATCGGAATGCTTGGAATATCGCTGGCCTTCGGCCTGTCGATTGTGGCCGCGGCCTATGGCATCGGCGCAATCTCGGGCGCCCATCTCAACCCAGCGGTGTCCCTGGCCATGGTGGTTGCCGGGCGGATGTCACCGCCCGAGGCCGGAGCCTATGCGGCGGCCCAAGTGGGTGGCGCAATCCTGGCCGCCTTCGCGATCTTCGTTATTGCCAATGGCGCACCGGGATATGACATCGCACAAAACGGGCTGGGCCAGAACGGATATGGCGCGGGCTATCTTGGCGAATACAATGTCGGCGCATCCTTCTTGTTCGAACTTGTCGCGACATTTCTGTTTGTCACCGTGATTTTGGGGGCAACGGCGGCTGGCGCACCGGCAGCCATTGCGGGGCTTGCGATTGGTTTGACACTGGCCGCCATTCACCTTGTGGGCATCCAGATCACTGGCGTGTCCGTCAACCCCGCCCGCAGCTTTGGCCCGGCCCTGTTCGCCGGTGGCCAGGCCCTTGGCGCGATGTGGCTGTTTATCCTCGCCCCCTGCCTTGGTGCGGTCCTGGCGGCGCTGGCCTATCGCATGGTCCTGTCGGACGATGCCAAAGACGTTGAAGCCACAGAAGCCGCTGCGTAAGCCATCGGGGGTCACTCACTTCGGTGGCCCCTACCCCACCCTACCCCAGCGCGTATCCCGCACCGCGTACCGTGCGCACCGGATCATCGCCGCCATGTTGGCACAGCGCCTTGCGCAGCCGCCCGATATGGACATCCACCGTACGGGTATCGACGTAGATATCCCTCCCCCACACGCGGTCGAGCAATTGCTCCCGGCTCCAGACGCGGCCCGGCTTTTCCATGAAGGTGCTGAGCAGGCGAAACTCGGTCGGCCCCAGCTTCAGGGGCTTGTCCTTTCGGGTCACGCGATGGGTTTCGGCATCCAGGATGATATCGCTGAACTGCAACCGCTGGCCAACCGATGCCGGGCGTGTGCGGCGCAATTGGCTGCGCACCCGCGCCATGAGTTCCACGACCGAATAGGGCTTGATGACATAGTCGTCTGCCCCGGTTTCAAGCCCGCGCACGCGATCCACCTCTTCCGACCGCGCCGATAGCATGATCACCGGAATGCCACGGGTATCGGCGCGGGATTTGACCTGGCGGCACACCTCAATCCCGGACACGCCCGGAAGCATCCAATCCAGAACGATGATATCAGGCGCATCTTCTTTCAGAAGAAGCAGCGCCTCATCCCCGGTTTCCGCACGGCTGACGGCGAACCCTTCAGCCTCCAGGTTATAGGCCAACACCTCGCGCTGCGCCGGTTCGTCTTCGACGACAAGGACTGTCGGCTGATCGGCAGGCATCACCGGTCGCCTTCTTCCAACCTGACAAAGGATGTGCGGTCGCCCTTAGGCCGCATCTCATCGGGCATCTCACCCGTCACCAGGTAGATCACCTGATCGGCAATCGAGGTCACATGATCACCCATCCGTTCGATGTTCTTGGCGATGAAATGCAGGTGCATGCAGGCGGTGATATTGCGCGGGTCTTCCATCATGAAGGTCAGGAACTCACGGAAGAGCGCGTTGTACATCTGGTCGACGTCATGGTCGCGCTGGCGCACGTCTTCGGCCAAGGCGGCATCGCGTTGGATGTAGGCGTCGAGAACGTCTTTCATCATACGCTCAACCTCTCGCGCCATGCGGCGCAGCGAGGTGGCGGCGCCATCAGGCGGTTGCATCTGGACCAGGACGCTGGTGCGCTTGGCCAGGTTTTTGGCGTAATCCCCACAGCGTTCCAGGTTGCCCGAGATCTTCATCACCGTCAGAACCGTGCGCAGGTCCGATGCGGTGGGCGCGCGCAGGGCGATGAGGCGCGCGGCCTCTTCATTGACCTGTTCTTCCAGCGCGTCGATGGCCCGGTCATTCTTGCGCACTGTTGCCGCAAGCTCTTCATCGCGGGATTCCAGCGATTTGGCCGCGTCGATGATCGCAGCTTCCACGAGGCCACCCATCTTCATGACCATCGCCTGGATTGCTTCGAGATCACGGTCAAAGACCGATTGAATGTGGTTTGCCTCGTTCATGTTTTGGGTCCTTAGCCGATCCGGCCTGTAATATAGGATTCCGTGCGCTTGTCCTGTGGGTTGGTAAAGATCTGGCCAGTCTCACCATATTCCACAAGGTAGCCCAGGTGGAAGAACGCGGTCTTCTGGCTGACCCGCGCGGCTTGCTGCATCGAGTGGGTGACGATCACGACCGAATAATTCTGGCGCAGCTCGTCAATCAGCTCTTCCACCTGCGCGGTGGCAATCGGGTCGAGCGCTGAACAGGGTTCATCCATCAACAGGACTTCGGGCTCGGTCGCCACCGCGCGCGCGATGCACAGACGCTGCTGCTGGCCCCCCGACAGGCCAGTGCCAGGCTCTTGCAGCCGGTCCTTGACCTCGTCCCAGATAGCGCCGCGACGCAGGGCCTTTTCGACGATCTCATCCAGTTCGGCCTTGCCGCGGGCCAGACCGTGGATTTTCGGCCCATAGGCCACGTTGTCATAGATCGACTTGGGGAACGGGTTGGGTTTCTGGAACACCATGCCCACCTTGGCGCGCAACTGCACGGGATCGACCTTGGCGTCATAGATGTCTTCGCCATCAAGATGAATATCGCCTTCCACCCGCGCCACGTCGATGGTGTCGTTCATCCGGTTCAGGCACCGAAGGAATGTCGACTTGCCACAGCCCGACGGGCCGATGAAGGCGGTAACGGTCTTATCTTCGATGTCGACATCGACATCTTTGATCGCATGGGTGTCGCCATAGAACACCTGGACCTGGCGGGCGTTGATCTTCACTTCGCTCATGTCGACGCTTCTTTCTGTCAGTCTCATGTCGTTCATGGGGTCTCTCCTACCAGCGGCGCTCGAAGCGGCGCCGGAGCATGATGGCGATCGCGTTCATGATGACGAGGAAAACCAAAAGCACAATGATGGCACCCGATGCGCGTTCCACGAACGCGGGGTCGGACCGTTGTGTCCAGTTATAGACCTGCACCGGCAGCGCCGAGGCAGGATCGAAAAAGCCTTCCGGCGGGCCGGCGGGGAATTCGCGCACGAAGGCCACCATGCCGATCAACAAAAGCGGTGCGGTTTCCCCCAGCGCCTGCGCGAGGCCGATGATCGTGCCCGTCAGGATGCCGGGTGCGGCCAGCGGCAGGACGTGATGGAACACGGTTTGCATCTTCGACGCCCCCACCCCAAGCGCGGCTTCGCGGATCGACGGCGGCACCGCCTTCAACGAGGCGCGGGTGGCGATGATGATCGTGGGCAGTGTCATCAGCGTCAGGACGAGCCCGCCGACAATCGGCGCGGACTGCGGGAGCCCCGCGAAGTTGATGAAGATCGCCAGACCAAGGATCCCGAACACGATCGACGGCACAGCGGCCAGGTTTGCGATGTTCACCTCGATCAAATCCGTCCACCGGTTCTTCGGCGCGAACTCTTCAAGGTAGATGGACGCCGCCACGCCAATCGGCAGGGCCAGGATCAAAACCACGAGCATCATGTAAAACGACCCGATGATCGCCACGCCCAAGCCTGCGGCTTCCGGACGCTGGCCGGACGCATCGGGTGCAGTGATAAAGGCCCAGTTGAAGCCCTTGTTCAAAACCCCCGCCTCTTCCAGCTGATCCGTCAGGTCCAGCTGCGCGGGCGTCACGTTCTTATCCAGCTCCGCTGTCGCCCGCGTCACCCGGTCTTTCATGTAGCCATCGATCCGGCCATTGGCCAGAAATTCAAACTCAACCGTGCTGCCCACCGCCTCTGGGTTGGCAAGCACGAAGTTTCGCAACTGCGCAGGCGCTTCCTTGGACACGATGTCACCGGGGTTTGCCAGGCCCTCGATCTCAATCCCCAACTCCGCCACCTTGGCCTCCATCGCCGCAGCGATCAGGGGCGAGTAGCCAAAGGTCGACACCCGCGCCATCTCATCACGGTTGCGGTTGCCTTCCTTATCCAGCGTCTCTTCGGGCAACTCGACCTGAAGAACAACGTAGGTCTGCTGAAACGCGCTGAGACCGTTGGACAGGATCGACGTCACCAGCAACACAAGAGCCAGCAGGCCCAGCGACACGGCGATCAGGCCGTACATCTTAAACCGAGCTTCGGCCGCATTGCGTTTCTTGGTGTGGGTGTCCTGCGCCAGAAGCGATGTTTTCTTCTTCGGACCGGCTTCTGGCAGGTCGTCTGCGGCGGAGATATCGCTCATTCGTACTGCTCCCGGTATTTGCGCACGATATAAAGGGCGAGGACGTTGAGCCCCAGTGTGATGACAAAGAGGGTGAGACCGAGGGCAAAGGCCACCAGCGTCTCGGGCGCTGCAAAGTCAGTGTCGCCGGTCAGTTGCGACACGATTTTCACGGTAACGGTTGTCATCGCCTCGAACGGGTTCACCAGCTCGCCCAGACCCCGGTCGAACTGCGCCGCCGCGGCCCCTGCCCCCAAGACGACGATCATCGTTTCCCCGATCGCGCGGGATGCGGCCAGAAGGATGGCGCCCACAATGCCGGGCAATGCCGCAGGGATCACGACCTGGCGGATGGTTTCACTATGCGTCGCACCCAGGCCAAAGGACCCGTCCCGCATCGCCTGCGGCACCGCGTTGATGATGTCGTCAGATAGAGACGATACAAACGGGATCAGCATCACACCCATCACGATACCCGCCGTCGCCACGGAGGAGGCACTTTCGCCAAGTCCCATGGGCATTGCAAAGTAATCGCGTAGCAGCGGACCGACGGTGATCAGGGCGAACAGTCCGTAAACAATGGTGGGGATCCCTGCCAGGATCTCAATCAGCGGTTTTGCGATAGAGCGCATGCGCGGGCTGGCATATTCGCTCATGTAGATCGCTGCGAAGAGACCGATGGGCACGGCCACCAACAACGCGATGAACGAGATGTACAGCGTCCCCCAAAGCAGCGGGATGATGCTGAGGTTCGAGTTTCCTCGGAAGTCCGGCGCCCACTCGAGGCCAAAGAAGAATGAGGTCCAAGGATACTGCGAAAAGAAGTTTCGCGTCTCGAACAACATCGACAAAACGATACCCAGCGTCGTCAGGATCGCAATCGAAGCGGCCACGATCAGCAGGGCGAGGATCACACGCTCCACCTGATTGCGTGCGCGGAAGCTGCCGTTCGTGACGAAAATCGAGCTTGCAAAACCGGCAAGTGCCAGACCGATCACCGCCACTGTCATCCAGACGGCCCCGGTCGACGACATTGCGCGATACTGCTGTGCCGCGCGCAACACCGGCGCTGCGACATTCGAGCCGAGGGCCACACCCACTTGGCCCAAGCGCTCACGAACATCCGTGAACTCGGTCCGGATCGAGTTGGCGTCTGCCTCGCTCATCGCGCCCTGCTCAACGGCGGTATTCAGCCCATCGGCGACGCGTTGCACATCGCTCATCACCAGGCTGAGGGACCCGCCTTCGGGGATCGCTGAGTCAGGTATCACGTCCGAGATCTGTCGCTCAATCCAGGCGGGTTGGATCAGTAGCCACAAGGCCAATGCACCAAAGGCCGGGATGATGGTCGCGAGCGAGACGTTTGTTCCGTAATATGACGGCAAGGAATGCAGGATCCTTGCGTCACCGCCGGCCGATGCCAAAGCGCGCCGGCGCCCCAGCACGTACCCAACCGCGGCCAGCACCAGTACAATCACCACAAGCCAAATGATCGGCATGACGTCCCCCAGAAACCGAAGACCGGACCGTTTTGGCCCGGGTGGTGGGGGGCGGATCCAGCGGTCCGCCCCCCGAAGTGCCGATTACATCGACGAGTTCATGACGTCTTCGTTGGCAACCACGGCCTGCGTTTCCGACAGGGCGGGGTCCGAGACGAGGCCATAGGCGGCCAGCGGGCCGGAGGGGCCAGCGATTTCGTCCGAGATGAAGAATTCAGCGAATTCTTTCAGGCCGGGGATCACGCCGATATGTGCCTTCTTGATGTAGAAGAACAGCGGACGCGACACCGGGTATTCGCCGGTCGAGATCGATTCAGTGGTGGGAACCACGCCCGACATCGTTGCGACCTGCAGCTTGTCGGTGTTGTTCTCGTAGAACGCCAGACCGAAAACGCCGATGCCGTCCTTGTTGCTGTCGATACGCGCCAGCGTTTCGGTGTAGTCGCCGTCGATGTCGACCGACACACCATCGGTACGGATCGCCATGCAGGTGCTTTCCGCGGTGTCTTCGTCAACACCGGCGTCCAGCATCGCCTGGAAGAAGCCGCCGTCTTCGCAGCCGGCAAGGATCACCTGCTCTTCGAAGACTTCGCGGGTGCCGTGCTTGGTGCCGGGGATGAAGGCCGCGATTTCCTGTTCGGGCAGCGAGGGATCCACTTCGTTCCACATCGTGAAGGCGTTGGGAACAAGTTCGCCATCGATGAAGTGCTCGGCGGCCAGCGCCTTGTACCAATGCTCTGGCGTGAATTCGAACGAGTTGCCGTTGATGTCCGAGGCGAAGACGATGCCGTCATAGCCGATGCGAACTTCGATGATGTCGGTCACGCCGGCGTCGGCGCATTCGGCGATTTCGCCTTCACGGATCGCACGCGATGCGTTCGCGATGTCGATCGTGTTTTCGCCAACACCTTCGCAGAAGCGCTTGAGGCCGGCAGACGAGCCGCCCGATTCCACAACCGGGGTCGGGAAGTCGAAGTTTTCGCCAAAGGCTTCGTCGACCGTGCTGCCCTACGCAACCATCGTTGCCGAAGCCTTTGGCGAAAACTTCGACTTCCCGACCCCGGTTGTGGAATCGGGCGGC
>JBCBPV010000090.1:0-11274 GCA_039820585.1 Pseudomonadota bacterium | reverse complement strand
TCTACGAAGAAGACGAAACCAACAACCGCGGCCTCAGCGTCGAAGCCGACGACATCCGCATCTCGACCCGCGGTGTGGCCAACGAGGTTGCTGCAGACATCTTCGCTCAGATCAAAGCAGAATCGCGCGACGACGAGTAAATCAAACGCAGGGTTCCGGGCAGCCTCCCACCCGGGACCCTCACCCAAGCGGGCGCCTTCACGGGCACCCGCGCCCCCTAAACCCCGCACCGCTGTTCCGAACCAGCACCGACCGGTGCAACAGCGGGGCAAGGATCCAAAGACACCCGAACAGCCGGAGAGCCGAGAGGCCATGTGCTCTGGTGGTTCGGAGAGACAAGACCCCTCTCCACTCCGGCCGAAAGGGGTCCCGCACGGGGCCCCTTTTGACCATATCACGTTCAATTTCCTTTACATGTCATAGCAAACCTGCCAGAGAACGCCCGCTACGTTGCGATATCGATCCCCTGTCTCCCACCACTCGGCGAACAGCGCACTCGATCTGCACTGACGACGCCGGGCTGCCGCATGATGCGGGCAGCAGATACTTCTAAGGAGACACGGGAATGGCCACTGGCACCGTGAAATGGTTCAACACCACCAAAGGCTTCGGCTTCATCGCACCTGAAACGGGCGGCAAGGATGTATTTGTCCACATCTCTGCCGTTGAGCGTTCGGGTCTGACGGGTCTCGCCGACAACCAGAAGGTCACCTATGACCTTGAAGCCGGCCGTGACGGCCGCGAAAGCGCAGTGAACCTCGCGCTGGTCTGACCCCCCTCAGGCTTTTCAGTTAAGGGCGCCCGCGACGGCGCCCTTTTTGTTTGCCTCAGGCGCCGCCCAGCACCGCCTCGACCTCGCCCACGAGGCCCGACATCTCGCCGGTCCAAGCGCCTTTGCCCCGCTCCAGCACGCCTTTGCCCTGCCCCAGCGTTTCGGCATAGGCCACGCGGTTGCCCAGAACGGTTCCGGCCTGCGCGGCCTCAAGCTCGCCCAAGGCGGCGGTCACTTCTTCCAAGACGCGGGTGCCGGATTTGGCGCGGTTGAGCACCACCATCACTGCGCAGCGTTCGCGGCGGGCCAGGTCAAGCACGCTTTCGGTGGCCCAGACATCCACCTGGCTGGCGGCAACCGGCACAATCACCAGATCGCTTTCGCGCAGCGCAGGCCGCAAATCGGCATCGACCTTGGGCGGGGTGTCGACGATAACATAGTCATGTTCTTTGCGCAGCTTGTCGCATTCGTATGAGACGCCCCAGGCGGAAGCCGTTGAAAACTCTAAGTCTTCCAGTCCCAGCTCGCGCCGCGCCATGAACCAGCGACCCAGCGAGCCTTGTGGGTCGGTATCCAGCAGCGCCACGGAACGCCCCTGCCGCGCGAAGGCCACGGCAAGGTTTGCGGCGATGGTCGTCTTGCCGGACCCACCCTTTTGCTGCGCGACAGTGATGACATGTCCCATGTGCGTCGAATCCCCCATGGCCCGCTCATGCTGCGGCGCAGCAATACACGAAAGGCGCCAAAATGCAATCGCGGTTCAGGGCCCGGACCAGTCCACATCCCCGGCTTCCGAGACTTTCAACGACCCGTCCGGCGCCGGCTTCATTAGCGCTGCCGCTGACTCTTCCGAGCCGGTCAACCAGGTGTGCAGTACGACTGGATCCAGCAGAACGCCCATGCGGTCGTGGATGTCGCGCACGTCGACGTTCGGCTCGCACGTCACGGTCGCAACCTGCCAGACGGTGTGGCCACCGGGCCCGTCCCATTTGTCGCAAATCGCGGCGAACCACAGCGGCGCGCCGGATTTTGCGCGGATCGCCCAGGCGGTCTTGCGCCCCTTCTTGCCGGTCCATTCGTACCAGCCGTCGGCGGGCACCGCGCAGCGGACTACGCCTTCGTAGGCCGATTTTGCGAACACAGTTTCGGAGCGTGCGTTCACGATCGTGTCCATCACCGGCCGCCCGCGCGCGTTCACCCGCCCCACAGGGATCAGGCCCCAGCGCATGCGGGTGAGCAGCCCTTCTGCGGTCAGCACAACGACCTCTTGCCCCGGCGCGATGTTGTGGCGGGGCAGTTCGTCAAAGTCGCATGTCGCACCGACAAGGCCCGCGATCTCAGCGATAGGCGTCGCCAGGAACAGCCGCCCCGGCATCGGCTAGTCCGCCACCGCCGCGATTACCTCGATCTCGACCTTGAACTCTTCGCGGGTAAAACCCGACACGATCACCAGGGTTGAGGCCGGCAGGCGCGTGACCTCGGCCAGCCAGGCATCGCGCGCAGTCATGTAGCCAGCCATGTAGGCGCGGTCAGTGACAAAGGCGTTTATCCGAACCACATCCGTGCGCGCGGCACCGCCTGCGCGCAGGATCGCGTCGATGTTCCCAAAACAATTCTCAGCCTGCGCGCCCACATCCGCGGGTACGCTACCATCGCTCGCCACCCCTAACTGACCAGAGGTGAAGATCAGCCGATGACCAGAAGGCACAGCCACGCCGTGCGCGTAACGCGCAAAGGGCGGTGCGATGTCATAGGGCGTCAGCTCTTCCATTCCGGGTCCCTTCGGCGCGGCGCTGCGGTGCTTCAAAGCTTGCCCCCGGACCTGCAACCCCGGAACACCACGGCCCTGCCCTTTCACACGCCTGGTGAGCATTTGTTATGCGAATCGCAAATCTGCGTCTAAAAATTCAGCGACCGCCGAAGATTTGACCTAGCGCGCCGGGGGGCCACCTTCCCTTCCGTCAGCCAAAGGCGAACGCTTTCGGCCAATAACACACCTGGAGGTATTTATGTCTGTCAAAACTATCATACCGGGGGTCGCCTCGCTTGTCGTGGGCGCGACCGCCGCATCAGCACAGGAAACCGTGACATTCGGCACTAACTGGGTGGCCCAGGCCGAACATGGCGGGTTCTACCAGTCTGTCGCCGATGGCACCTATCTGGCCGATTGCGGCTTCAACGTGGAAATCATTCCCGGCGGTCCGCAGGTGAACAACCGTGCACTGATGCTGGCGGGACGGATGGATTTCCACATGGGCGGTGACCTCTTGCAGGCGTTCAGCGCCGCGCAGGAAGGCATCCCGGTGGTCAACATTGCCGCGATTTTCCAGAAGCACCCTCAGGTCATCCTGGCCCATCCAGGCGAAGCCGAAAGCTGGGAAGAGTTGAAGGACCTGACGCTTCTGATCGGCGATAACGGATTTCAGTCGTACTACCAGTGGATGATCCAGGCGCACGGCTTCACCGCCGAGCAGCGCGAGCCCTACACCTTCAACCCCGCCCCGTTTCTTGCCGATACTAAGAAAGGGATGCAGGGGTACCTGTCGTCAGAGCCGTATCTTGTGACGACCGAAGGCGGGTTCGAACCCAATGTGTTCCTGATCGCTGATGCGGGCTATTCGTCCTATGCCACCACGATCGAGACGATGGCCGATACTATCGCCAGCGACCCTGAAAAGGTGCAGTGCTTTGTCGATGCCTCTATCAAGGGCTGGTACAATTACCTCTATGGTGACAACGCGGCAGCCAACGCGCTGATCCAGGAAGCCAACCCCGAGATGTCTGCGGACAAGATCGCCTATGCGATTGATAAGATGAAGGAATGGGGCATCGTGGATTCGGGCGATGCGCTGGAGATGGGCATTGGCGTCATCACGGATGAGACGGTTGAGAGCTTCTATAACCTGATGGTGGAAACCGGGGTTGTGGAAGCGGGGCTTGATTATTCCGCTACCTACACGACTGAGTTTGTGGGCAACGGTGTCGGCATGGATCTGAAGACCAACTGATCCGAAAAGTTTGGTGCCGGGCGGGGTGTGCTGAGCACGCCCGGCACCTGGAAACCTGAGGGGCACATGACCGATCCAATCCCACCTGTGGGCGAGCGCCCGCCTCTGTTGAACATGAGCCATGTGGAGAAAACCTTCGCAGGCGATGTCGTGGCGTTGCGTGATATGAACCTGTCGGTGCAAGAGGGGGATTTCATCTCGCTCCTCGGGCCATCGGGATGTGGGAAGTCCACCGCTTTGCGCCTGATTTCCGACCTGATGCACCCCACCGCAGGGACGATCCGCTGGGTGGGTGGGCAACAGGGCGCCGACGATCTGGGCGTGGTATTCCAGGAACCCACGCTAATGCCCTGGGCGACAGTGGCGCAGAACGTGTGGTTGCCCTTTCGGTTGCAGGGCAAGACCTATGCTGCGGTGAAGGATGACATCCTTGAGGCGCTGAAGCTGGTGGGGCTGGAGAGATTTCAGACATCCTATCCGCGTGAGCTGTCGGGCGGCATGAAGATGCGCGTGTCCATTGCGCGTGCAATGGTGACCAAGCCGCGGCTGATCCTGATGGATGAGCCCTTTGCGGCGCTGGATGAGATCACGCGCTTCAAGTTGAACAACGATCTTTTGGAGCTGAAGTCGAAGATCGGGTGTACCGTGATCTTCGTGACCCATTCGGTGTTTGAAAGCGTCTTCCTTTCGGACCGCATTGTCGTGATGGCCGCGCGCCCAGGCCGGGTTATCCGCGAATTGACCGTCGACGCCCCCTACCCCCGGAGCGAGGAATTTCGTACCTCTGCGGAATACGCCGCATTCTGCCGCCAGGCGTCCGATGCCTTGCACGAAGCTATGGAGCTTGCAGCATGACCCTTGCCGACAACGCGCCCCCCGCCGGGCCACTGGTAGACGAAGAAGAAGCCGCCCGCCTGCGCACCGCCCGCATTCACCGGATCGCGAAGTGGACATTGCCATCGCTGGTGATGGTGCTGACGATCCTGGCATGGCATCTTTACGTGACGATTGGCGAGGTGCCGCATTACATCCTGCCGGGGCCTGTGCTGGTCGCGCAGAAGATGGTTGAGGATTGGTCGCTTCTTTGGCCCGCGATGCTGGTAACCGGGCGGTTGACGCTGTTTGCGCTTTTGATGGCGGTTGCGGGCGGGGTGGCGCTGGCGGTGGCCTTTACACAGTCGAAATGGGCTGAGATGTCGTTCTTCCCCTACGCGGTGATCCTGCAGGTCACGCCGGTGATCGCGATTGCGCCCTTACTGCAGATCTACGTGGAATCGGCTTTTGTTGCCGCGCTGCTGTGTGCCTGGATCGTGGCGTTCTTTCCGATCCTGTCGAATACGACGATTGGCTTGAAATCGGCGGATCACAACCTGGGTGACCTATTCACCATCTATGGCGCAACCCGTTGGCAGCGGTTGCGTTTTTTGGCTGCACCCTCGGCTCTGCCCTTCTTTTTGGGCGGGCTCAAGATTGCGGGCGGCCTGGCGCTGATCGGCGCAGTGGTGGCTGAGTTTGTGATTGGTCGCGCGGGCACGGGGCTGGGCCTGGCCTCAACCCTCTTGGAGGCCTCCTATCGCTTTAATTTTGGTCGGCTTTATGCCGCCCTCATCCTGATCTCGCTTATGGGCATCGTGATTTTCGCAATCATGAGCCTGATCTCTCACCTCTCTCTGCGCAAATGGCACGAGAGCGCCATCAAACGGGAGGGTTAATGGCGCTTCCGCCCCTTCCTGACGGCCCTTTTACGCTGACCGATGTGACGATCCCAGGATGCTTTCTAGGCCAGGATGACGCTTTGGTTCGCACAAACCTCTCTATCGCGGACGGCCAAATCACAGAGGCCGCGCATCGCCCAGTGCCGATGGGTGGCGCGATGGTGTTGCCCTGTTTCGTCGACATGCACACACATCTCGACAAGGGGCACATCTGGCCGCGCTCACCCAACCCTGATGGTACCTTCCTGGGCGCGCTGACCACGGTGCGCGCAGATCACGCCGCCTGGACACCCGAAGATCTGCGCCCCCGAATCGCGTTTTCACTGAAAAGCGCCTATGCGCATGGCACGCGGGCGATCCGCACTCATCTCGACTCGATGAACGGGCAATATGCGCACAGTTGGCCGCTCTTTGCCGAGATGCGCGCGGAATGGGCTGGGCGGATTGATCTGCAGGCGGTGTGTCTGGTGAGCTGCGAAGGTGTCTCTGCCGATGGTGAGTTCGTCCAGATCGCCGATACCGTGGCCGCGCATGCCGGAACGCTGGGCATGGTCAGCTACCCGGTCCCCGACCTGCAGGAGCGGTTGGACCTGTTTTTCAATATGGCCGCCGCGCGTGGTCTGGCGGCGGATTTCCACGTGGACGAGACGATGGATCCGGGGTCAGAGACGTTGCGGATGATCGCAGAGACGGTGCTGGCCAAAGGGTTCGACGCGCCGGTGGTCGTGGGCCATTGCTGTTCGCTGTCCACGCAGGACGAGGCGCGGGCGCTCGACACGCTGGATCTGGTGGCCAAGGCCGGGATTCATGTGGTCAGCCTGCCGATGTGCAACTTATACCTGCAAGACCGCCATGCCGCCCGCACGCCGCGGGGCCGTGGGATCACGCTGGTGCATGAGATGAAGGCCCGGGGCATTCCAGTCAGCTTCGCCTCGGACAATACGCGCGATCCGTTCTACGCCTACGGTGACATGGACATGCTGGAGGTGATGCGCCAGGCAACGCGGATCGGGCATCTGGATCACTCCGATACCGACTGGCCGCTGGCCTTCTCAACCACGCCCGCCGCCACCTGCGGGTTCGACGCCCCGTCTCTCGCCCCTGGCGCACCGGCCGATCTGGTCATCTGCTCAGCCCGCGAATGGACCGAACTGTTCGCCCGCCCGCAATCCGACCGCATCGTGATCCGCGACGGCCGCGCCATCGACACCGCGCTGCCCGACTATGCCGAACTCGACCACCTGATGGAGCCCGCATGACCCCGAATGTCGCCGCCGCCAAAGCCGCGTTGAGCCACCTGGACATTGAAAACTCCGAGGCCGCGATCAAAGCGAACTCGCGCGATTTCTTCTGGTACTCGCCAGTGTTGAAAGAGCGGCTGGATCACGTGGTCGCTGATTTCGTTGTGCGGCCGAAAAACGAGTCCGAAGTGATCGAAATCCTCAAGACCTGCTACGCCCATGACTGCCCGGTCACCACACGCGGTGCTGGCACGGGCAATTACGGTCAAGCCATGCCCCTGTCGGGCGGGTGCGTGATGCATCTGCGCCATATGGACAGCGTGAAAGAGGTGCACCCGGGTCGCGTAATCTGCGAACCGGGGGTTTTGCTGAAAGACCTCGATGCGGCCTGCAAGAAACACTCGGGCCAGGAAATCCGCATGTTTTCCTCCACCTGGGCCACCGCCACCATTGGCGGGTTTATCGCAGGTGGCTCGGGCGGCGTCGGCTCCTGCACCTGGGGCTCGCTCCGCGATCTTGGCAACATCATCCGCCTGCGCGTCGTGACGATGGAAGAAGAACCCCGCGTGCTGGAGTTCCGCGGCGAAGAACTGGCCCGTGTCAGCCACGCCTATGGCACCAACGGGATCATCACCGAGATCGAGATGCCGCTCGCACCTGCCTATGACTGGGTCGAGATGTTCGTGACCTTCGACGAATTCACCCCGGCGATGGAGTTTGCCGAGGAACTGGCCAACGAAGACGGTATCCTGATCAAGCTGGCCACCGTGTTCGAGGCCCCCGTGGCGCGTGACTATTTCCAGCGGGTCAAGCCCTACGTGGAGGCAGGCGATCACATGCTGGGCCTGATGGTGGCGCCACACTCGATGGAGGGATTCCTGACTTTCGTGGGACGTCGTCCAGGCGCGAAGGTGATCTATCGCTCAGATGACAACGACTGGGCGCGCGGGCCGGGGCCAGTGTTTGAATATGGGTGGAACCATACCACGTTGCGCGCGCTGAAGGTGGACCCCTCGATCACGTATCTACAGGTGCGCTATGGCTATCCACAACACAAAGAGCTGATCGCGCAGATGCGCGACGAGTTTTCGCCTGAGGTGCTGCAACATCTCGAAGTGCTGCGCGAAGGCGGCAAGGTGATGTTCGCGGGGCTGAGCCTGGTGAAGTTTACCACCGAAGAACGGCTTGACGAGATTGTGCGCATCCATGAGGAGGCAGGCGCGATGATCTTCAACCCGCACCGCTATACGCTCGAGGAAGGCGGGCGGCAGACGGTGGATGACCGGCAGTTGCGGTTCAAGCAAGAGGCGGATCCCAAGGGCCTTCTGAACCCCGGCAAGATGATCGCCTGGGACGTGCCAGATTGGGATTTTGAGCGGATGTACAGCTATGCCAAGCTGCAGGCGGCGGAATGAGCGCGCTTGATCACCGGCGACCGGGGGCTGTCTGCCCCCTGACCCCCCGAGGATATTTGACGACCAAAGAGGGGGGCCTGTGACCCGCGCGCTGGTTCTGTTTGCCCATCCCTGCCACGAGAGCTTCTCAGCTTCGCTGCACAGTGCGGTGGTGGAGGAGTTGGAGGCCAAGGGCTGGGAGGTGGACGATTGCGATCTGAACGCCGAAGGGTTTTCGCCGGTGCTGACCGAGGCAGAGCGGCGGGGGTATCACGAGGAGCCCGGCAATATCGGCCCAGTGCAGGACTATGTCGACCGGGTGCGGGCGGCAGAGGCGCTTGTTATGGTGTTTCCGGTCTGGAACTTTGGCTATCCGGCGATCCTGAAAGGTTTCCTCGATCGGGTGTTCCTTCCCGGCGTGTCGTTCAAGCTGATCGATGGCAAAGTGAAGCCCAATCTCACCCAGATTAGACGACTGGCGGCGGTGACGACCTACGGCGGCACACGCATGCGCGCGATGCTGGTCGGCGATCCGCCGCGCAAATGCGTGACCCGCGCGGTCTGGCATGTGTGTCGCCCGATGAAGACGCGGTACCTGGCGCTTTATGATATGAACCGGGCGAGCGATGCCCAACGGGGTGCGTTCGTGACCAAGGTTCGACGCGAGATGGAGGCGTTTTAGATGCGGGCGGTCATTGTGTACTGTCACCCCAAACCACAAAGCTTTACCGCGGCGGTGCGTGATACGGTTGTGGGGCGGCTGGAGGCAGCGGGGGCCGAGGTGAGGATGTTTGATCTGTATGCGCAAGGGTTTGATCCGCGGCTGACGGCGGACGATTTCGATGCATATGAGGATGAGGCCGCCAATTGCCGGGGGATCGAGGCAGAGGTGGCGGCGCTGCGGTGGTGCGATACGCTGATCTTCGTCTATCCGACCTGGTGGTATGGGTTGCCCGCGATGCTGAAGGGCTGGCTTGACAGGGTGCTGGTGCCCGGTGTCGCCTTTGCGATGCCCGATGCCGACGGCAACATCAAACCCGCGATGACCCATATCACCCGTCTGGGTGTGTTCACGACCTGCGGGGCGAGCTTTTGGCTGACGCGATTTATCGGTGCGCCGGGGAAGCGAACGTTGCTGCGGGGATTGCGGATCCTGTGCGCCAAGCGGTGCCGGACAGTGTTTGCGGCACACTATCTGATGGACAGCTCCTCCGATGACAGTCGCACCGCGCATCTGGGCAGGGTGGCTGCGAAGGTGGACAAATTGATCGGCACACGCCCAGTGAGGGCCGAGGCCGTGGCATGATCCCGGTTCTCGACTGGGCAGCGTTTGAGCGTGACCGGGAAGGCTTTGCCCGTGATCTGGGGCAGGCGTTTCGGGAAAGCGGGTTCGCGATCCTTGAGAACCCGTCGGTGCCCGAGGCCCTACGCCAGGCGGTGTTTGAGCAGTCGGATGCATTCTTTGCGCTGCCTCGCGCCGACAAGCAGGTGGTTTCGATCCTGAACACGCCGCATTACCGCGGCTGGGGGAAGCCCGGCGATGAGAGCCTGGACGAGACCCAGCCCGAGGTGGATACCAAAGAGACCTTCAACATCGGCTACGACATGGCCGCAGATGACCCCCGCGTGATGGCGGGCGAGCCGTTTCGCGGGGTGAACCAGTGGCCCGATCTGCCGGGGTTTCGCGAGACGATGCTGGCCTATTACGACGCAACGTTGGACCAAGGGGTGGCGTTGCACCGGGCGATCGCCCTGGATCTGGGGCTGGCGGAGGATCACTTTGATCAGGCCTTTGAAGAGCCGTTGGCGGCCTTGCGATTGCTGCACTACCCGCCCGCCACAGGGGCCACGAACGAGATAGGGGCCGGGGCGCATTCGGATTACGGGGCGATCACGCTTTTGATGACCGATGGCGAACCCGGGTTGCAGGTGCAGCCGCGCAGTGGCGGATGGATCGACGTGCCCGATGTGCCGGGGGCCTATGTGATTAATATCGGGGACTGCATGATGCGGTGGACCAATGATATCTATGTCTCCACCCCGCATCGCGTCTTGCCGCCTGCACGCCGGCGCAGGTCTGTGGCAATGTTCGTCGAGGCCAACCCAGATCAGATCATCGCCGCCTTGCCCGGAACTGGCATGGCGAAGTATCCGCCCATCCGGGCGGCGGACTATTTGACCTCGCGGTTGGAGGCGACCTATGCGCCCAAAGCGCCGTCATGAGCAGGCGCTTGGACTGGGCGCAGTACCGCACCACTGAGTACACGGGCATCGACCCGATGCGCACGGTGGCAATTCTGCCCACGGCGGCGATCGAGCAGCATGGACCGCATTTGCCGGTGGGCACCGATACGATGATCGCCGAAGGAATGCTGGCCCATTTGCGTGCGACCTGCCCCGACGATCTGGATATTCGCATCCTGCCGGTGCAGGCAGTAGGTAAATCGAATGAGCATATCCATGCCCCAGGCACCCTGACGCTGAGCGCACAGACGGCGCTTGCCGCGTGGCAAGAGATCGGGTTGAGCGTGGCACGGGCGGGGGTTCGCAAGCTGGTGATCGTGAACTCTCACGGCGGAAACCTCGATCTGGTGTCGATACTCAGCCGAGAGCTGAGGGTGCGAGCTGGGATGTTGGCCATCAAGTGCCAGTGGGGCGCGTTTGGCTACCCCGATGGCATGTATGCGGCGGACGAGTTGGCCTACGGCATCCATGGCGGCGATGTAGAAACTTCGCTGATGTTGCACTTCCGGCCCGAGACGGTGGATATGGGCGCGGCGATGGACAATCGGTCGACGGCCGAGGACACCGCGATTTCCCCTATCGGGCCAGTATCCTATGGGTGGGTGTCCAGTGACCTGAACCCGGTGGGGACGGTTGGAGATGCCAGCCTCGCCACAGCGGGGAAGGGTAAAGCGACCTGCGCGCATCAGGTAGACGGGTTTGTCGGGCTGTTGCGAGATGTGTTGGCAACGCCGCTGGATGGTCTGCTGCCGACCATGCCAACGGTTTGAGCGAGGCGTCCCTACCTTCAGACTTGACCGTCAACGACTCATGACATACCCCATGCTGCGCTGAGCGGGCGTCGTATACTGGCTATTACCTCAGCCTTCCAAGCTGATGAAGCGGGTTCGATTCCCGCCG
>JBCBPV010000089.1:0-11767 GCA_039820585.1 Pseudomonadota bacterium | reverse complement strand
GCAAATCCGCCGCATAATCACAAAAACCAGATGCGCCAGATCCTCTCTTAGCTCAGGCGGCCATCTGTCCCAAAAACCCTGACGTCACACACGCTCCATGAGTTGGAGGCTCTCCCCACAAAAACCTCACAGTAAAACCCAGCTTTTCGACGTACCAGTTACAGGCGTCGGAGACACTACGAACTGCCAGCGTTGGATACACTGCCGAGCATTCGACACTATCAAGCGTGTTTGGCGACATGACCGACCAAGTTTCCCTTTAGTGTGTAGCTAGAACCAGCCGTCCAGCCGTGTTCACTCAAGACAAGACGCACCTGTTCACTACTGATAAATTTGCCTGGCGATTTCTTGCCGCAAGTCACAAGTAACACCTCACCCTCTTCAGAGTTCTTGGCGAGCCAATTGCGGAGCCCCTGTTCTGAGGACACTTTGATCCGTTTTAGTTTTGGTACAGTCATGTCCGGAGGCCCCTCCAAACTAGCTTATCATCTCGCTACACTAACGATGTTATTGTTTCAAAAGCGGACACTCTGGCGAGCGATCTGAAGGGTCGTTTTGTCCCGCAGACTGTGAGTTCGATCATCTCCAGATTTCGCACGCGCGCCGAATGGCCGGTTAGCAGGCTGCAACCGCAGAATCGTGAAGGTAGGGCGAAGGTCCGGATTGGGCCGTTCATTATCTGAGCGCTTCGAGAACATCCGCCCGTTGCAAAGCGCGTTGCAGCGCAGCGTTTGAAACCCGCACATAGATTTCGGTGGTTCGCAGACTGGCATGCCCGAGCAACGCCTGCACCATGCGGATGCTGGTGCCTTCCCCGATCAACAGCGTGGCGGCCGAGTGCCGGAACCGGTGCGGGGTCAGGTGGGGTTCGATGCCGAGGCGTTTCGAAAGCGCCCGGAGCCGCTTGCGGAAGGTTTGTGACCGAAGCCGACGACCAACCGCGTTCAGGAAGAGTGGCGATGTCAGGGAGCAGTGCTTGGTGCGATCTGCGCAGTGCCGTCGAAACGCCTCCTGCAGATCGCAGTTCGGCACGAAGACGATCCGCTCTTTGCTGCCTTTGCCGCTTACGAGGATCTGGCCGCCGTCTGGCGACACGTCGCGCACCTTTACACTGGTTAGCTCGCTGATCCGAAGCCCGGTCACGATGAGCAGCTTGATGATCAGGTGAGCCTCCCCCGCTGTTCCGATCTTCGCGCCAGGCGTAGTACGACTTGAGGGTCACGAGCCGGCGCTCGATGGTCGCGAGCTTGGCGCCCAACTCGTCGCGCAGATGCCGGTGGTAGGCGAGGGTGTCGTCTTTCGACAGCGGATCGGTAAGGTGATGTTTCGTGGTGAAGCGCGCGAAGGTGCGCAGATCCTGGGCATAGGCCCGCACTGTGTGGTGGCCAACGCCGCGTTCATCGCGGCAGGAGTTAACGAAGGCGGTGTGATCGAGACGGGGCATAATGAACTCCTGTTATGGTGTCCTGCCAGTGCATCACAGCGTCTGAATTCATCGAAGTAGGTGCTGCTACGCCGGTAACGATAATGACCTGTCCTTATCCTCATCCGTCTGGTGGTCGGCTGTATCCCATGATGCGGCACGGGGTCCGAAAGCAAACTGGCGTCTTGTGCCGCTAGACAATCAGGACCCCGCGCCCGTGTGCATAGCGTTACGGCGGTGCCATCGCACTGCTCGCTCGACGAGGCCGGGCCGAAGCAGGTGAGTAAGGAAACCGGTCGTTTGTAGTACCGCGCGCACCACGTCGCGGATGGTTCCGGCGTGGCAGCTATGGAATTGGCGCAACGTTCCGTCGCCTCTTCCGGACAGGCACGTGCGATGATCGTCTTCCCCACGCCACGGATTGCACTATAGAGCGGAAATGGATTTTACGTACGTACCTACACTGGATCTGTCCGCCATTCTGGCATTCGATCCTGTTTTGCTTTTTGCCGTACTCTTGGCCGCTTTCATCACGTCGATCATCCACGGGGGAACGGGGATCGGTGGTGGTTTCTTGATGGCGATCGTCCTGGCGCCCCTGATCGGGGTGGAGCCGGTTGTTCCGGTCATGGCGGTTGCGCTGACCATCAGTGGCATCGCGCGGGTTTTTTTCAACCGCGATGCGCTGAGTTGGCCGGCCTATAGGGCTGTCTTCGTGACGATGGTGCCCGGCGTCGTTGTCGGGGCGTTGATTTATTCGATGCTGAATGCAACGGTCATCGCGATCCTGTTGGGCGTGACGATCCTCGCCTCGGTGCCGCTGCGCCACTGGGCAAAGCGCCGCGAAATCCGGGCGGGTCCCCGCACGCTGATGGGCGCGGGGAGCGTTTATGGCACGGTTTCGGGGGCGTCGATCGGGGCCGGTATGCTGCTGATCCCGTTCCTGACCGGCTTTGGTCTGAACCGTCGCGAGTTCGTCGGTACGCTCGCCATGATCGCCCTGACGATGAACGCGACACGCACTGCCGTCTTTGGTGGCACGGACCTGCTTGGCGATGGTTGGTTGGCGCTTGGAATTCTCTGCGGTCTGGCAACGTTGCCGGGCAACTGGATCGGTCAGAAGGTGTTGCGCGGCCTCGGCGAAGGGCGGCATAATCTCGCGCTCGACGTTCTGACGGTGTTTGGCGGGCTGAACTTTTTTCGGATCGCGCTCACGGGCTGAGGGCGTTTTCTTCCATGAACTCCGCAGCGCGCGCGCGCACGATTGCTTCCAGCGCGATGGCTTCCTCTGTTTGGGTCCAGCCGCGCAGAAAGTGCATTCCGAAAGCCATCGGGTATCTCGGCGAAATCGGGACCGTGACAAGCGTGTCCTGAAATGCCGTGGGCACCATCGGATCGCAGATCATGACGCCAGCGCCCAAGGACACCAATTGGCAGGCCAGATGCGTCTGACTGACCTCCACCGACGGGGTCAGGATCGCGTTGGCATGCCCGAAGATCGCCTCGGTCTGCGCGCGTAGGGCGGTTCCGACGGTCGGCGCCACGAACACTTCCTTCGCAAGCTCCTGCGCCGAGACCGATGGGGCGCTGGCAAGTCGATGATCCTTTCGCAGGACGGCGACCGCGGGCAGTTCGAACAGGACGCGCGTATCGATATCGGGGTGTCTCGAAGGCAAGGTGGATAGCCCAAGATCGAACCGCTGCCCGGTGATCCATGTCTCGAGCAAGCGGCGCGGTTGAATGTCGGCAGTGAGGCGCACATCGGGATGTGCCCGCTTGAAGGCAGCGATCGCGGGGCCTGTGATCGCGGTGCACAGACGCGGCATCGACACAACGCGCAATCGGCGGCCCGTCCCATGGCGGATTTCATCGGCGAAGTCTTCGATGCGCTGAAGCCCGGACAGGATTGGCTGAACCTCCTGAAGAAAGGCGCGGCCGACCTCGGTCGGGCGCAGCTGCCGCCGGGAACGATCGAACAGAACCAGGTCGAGCTCCGCTTCGAGCCCTGTGATCTGCCGGCTCAGCGCGGGTTCGGAAATGTTCAGATCACGCGCTGCGGCGCTCAAGGAGCCGAGTTCGACCACGGAGACGAAGGCGCGCAAGGTATCGGGTTTCATGGCCTCACCATACTTGCAAGAAACGCAAGATAACCAAAATTCATTGCAATTGTAAAAGGGTTTTCGGTGTGCCAGTTTTTTCGGCATCGGGACGAGCGCGTGAAAAGCACCGTCCGAAAGGGAGGAAAACATGAAAACGATTCTGCTATCCACTGCGGCGATCCTGACGGCGTCTGCCGCCTTTGCCGATTACCCCGAACGTCCGGTCCGTCTCATTGTCGGCTTCTCTGCCGGCGGCGGCACAGACACAGCCGCGCGCGGTTTCGGGTCCTTCACATCCGAAGCGCCGACGATGAATGGCATGCCGATGGTCATCGTGAACCAACCGGGCGGGTCAGGCCTTCAAGCCGCGCAAACCGTGGCCGATGCGGACCCGGACGGGTATACACTTTACATCATCAACAACGGCACACTGTCGGGTTCCTCGCTGTCGACCCCCGAAGCCGGGTTCGACCCACGCGAGGAACTTGTGAACCTCGGCTGCATGACGCAGCTGGTGACCGGCCTTCAGGTCCTTTCGGATCACCCGGCGAATACCGCAGCCGAATGGGTCGAGATGATGCGCGAAAGCGGTGAGACGGTGCGTTGGTCGGCATCCGGCGCGGCAACAATGCACGCGGTCGTGGGGAACCTGTTCCTGGAAGCCAATGATATCGAGCACCAGATCGTGCCGTTCCGGGGCGGCTCCAACGCGCGCAACGCGTTGATCGCAGGCGACGTGACGGCGAGCTTCAACGGCAATCAGCTGCTGTCGGGTTTCGAGGACGAGATCAAGGTTCTGGGCATCCCCGCCACCACACGCGACGCCGCCAACCCCGACATTCCGACTTTCGAGGAGCAAGGGCTGGACGCGATCGACGTGACCGGGCCGATGTGCCTTTACGGCCCTGTCGGCACGCCCGACGAGGTCGTGCAGGATGTCGCCGCCGCGGTCGAAGTCGTCTCCGGGCTGGAGGGCTTCGGGCGTTTCATGGGCCGTTCGGGCCTCGCGCCGATCCACCTGACACCTGAGGAAGGCACGGAGAACTTGAACCGTCTGATGGCGACGTTCGAGCCCGTCATCACGGCGCAGCAGTAAGGCGCACGGCCCGTCCCGATGACCAGAGCGGGGCGGGCCAGCCCACTGGCCCCCATGACCTACAGAACCCGCATAGATATCGGCGTCGCCGTCGTGGTGATCGCCATCGGCATCGTTTTCGGCATCGAGGCATTGCGGATCAACCCGGCCTCGCATGAAGCGGTCGGGCCGCGCTCCGTGCCGGTGTTCCTTGCCCTCCTGATGATCGTGCTTGGCGCGGGCATCGGGCTGTCGGCCCTTGCGAACCGCACCGTCGAGACCGCAGACACCGACGACTTCGGGTTTCGCGACAGCGACCTGAAGCGCGTCTTCGCCGTGATCGGCGCCGGGATCGTCTACACCGCCGCGTTCTGGGCCGTCGGCTACCTCGCGGCGACCGTGCTGGCGGGCGGGCTTGCGCTGTGGGTCTTCGGGGTCCGGTCTCCGCTGGTCATCATCCTGGGCGCGATCGCCGCCGGCATCGCCTACCAGTTCATCTTCATGGGGCTGATGGGCCTGCTCGATCCGCGTGGCGAATTGCTTGACCTGCGTTGGCTGTCGCGCCTCATCACGCCGGGGAGTTGAGCGGATGGAAGCCTTTTCCGACCTGATCGGCGGTTTCGGGATGCTGTTCGGCGACCCGCAGGCGATCTTTTTCACGCTTCTCGCCGCCTTTGTGGGGATCGTATTCGGCGCGCTTCCCGGCCTGACCGCCAGCGCCGCGATCGCGATGCTGTTGCCGCTCAGCTTTTACCTGGGTCCCTTGCCCGCCCTGGCGTTTCTTTACGTCATCGGCAAATCGGGCCGGTACGGCGGATCCATCGCCGCCATCCTGTTCAACACGCCGGGCACGGCGGCCTCGGCGGCGACAATGCAGGACGGCTACCCGATGGCCAAGCGCGGCCAGCCCAACCGGGCTCTGCGCACGGCCACGGTCGCCAGTGTTTTCGGGGACTATATCGGTGAGATCATCCTGATCTTCGGCGCTGTCTGGATCGCGCAATACACACGCACCTTCGGGCCGACGGAGTATTTCGCGATCTACCTGATGGCGTTCATCGTGATCGGCTCCGTCGTCGGCAAATCCATCACCAAGGGGATCCTGTCGACGATCTTCGGCGCGCTGGTTGCGTTGATCGGGACGGATGTCATCACCAACGCCCCGCGACTGACCTTCGGCACGCAGGATCTGCGCGATGGCCTGAGCCTCGTGCCGCTGCTGATCGGCGTGTTCGTGATCTCCGAGATCATCATCCAGGCCGAACGCATGGCCAAGGGCAGCCTCGTCGATGCCGGGCTGGCGGATCAGCACAAGAACGACCACCTCAGTTTCGCCGAAGTGCGGCGGCTGGTGCCCATGATGTTCCGCTCCTCCATCATGGGCTCGTTCATCGGCATGATGCCCGGCCTCGGCTCATCGGTGGCGTGTTTCGTGGCCTATGGCGAGGAAAAGCGCCGGGCGAAGAACAGCGAGGAATGGGGCACCGGCGTGATCGAGGGGATCGCCGCGCCGGAGTCCGCCAACAACGCCGTGTCCGGCCCCTCGATGATACCCCTGCTGACGCTCGGTGTCCCAGGCTCGACCGTGGCGGCGGTGCTGATCGGCGTGTTCCTGATCCACGGAATCCAGGTCGGCCCGCTGTTGTTCAGCGACAGCAACATGATCATCACCGACACGGGCGATTTCTTCTCCTCGCGCGAGTTGATCTTCGCGCTCTTCGCCGCCGGGCTGGTGGGCATCGCTGCCTACGGCATCCTTGGCTTCTGGGGCGGTCCGCTGATCGGCAAGACCATCGCCCGCATCCCGGCGAAGTACCTCTACCCCATCATCTTCCTGACGGCGGTCGCGGCGAGCTATTCGTCGCGCGCGTCCATCGTCGATGTCGGCATCGCGCTTTTGTTCGGGCTGGTGGGCTACGCCATGCGCCGGACCGAATTCGCGCCCGCCGCCTTCATCATCGCCTTCGTGCTGGCCCGCCCGATGGAGGAGAGTTTTCGCCAGGCATTGCTGCTGAGCGATGACGGCGCGCTGATTTTCCTGCGTGAGCCGGTGGCGGGCAGCTTTCTTGCCGTTGCCGTGCTTGTCGTGGCCCTGCGCATCATCGGGCAGCGACGGCACCGCAAGCGGGCGATTGCATCGTGACCCGCAGGCAGGGCGGGGCGCCTCTTGCGGGGATGTGGGTGCTCGATTTCACTCATGTGTTGGCCGGGCCGGCCTGCGGCTACATGCTCGGTCTGCTCGGGGCGGAGGTCATCAAGATCGAAAGCCCGCGCGGCGATGCGATGCGGTGGCGGGGCGGAACCGACAAGGCCGCGGCAAGCGAGGGGCGTTCGACCGCATGGGCCACGCAGGCGGCGGGCAAGGCGTCCGTCATACTCGACCTCGAGACGGAGGACGGTCGGGCCGACATGGACCGCTTGCTTGCGGGCGCCGATGTGCTGGTGGAAAACCATCTGCCCGGCACGCTGGAGCGGCTCGGGCTGACCGGCTTAAGCGATAGGTTCCCTCGCCTTATCCACTGCGCCATGACCGGCTACGGGCGCGGCAGCGAGATGCAGGATGCGCCGGCCTACGACATCAACATCCAGGCGGCATCGGGCCTGATGAGCCTGACCGGCACCACCGAAACCGGGCCGATGCGCGTGGGGGCACCCGTGATGGATTACGCCACCGCGCTGGCCGCCGGGTTTGCCATCTGCGCCGCCCTGGTGGAGCGGGATCGCACCGGGCGGGGCACGTTCGTGGACGTCTCGATGTTCGACACCGCGCTGACCCTCATGTCCTCCACCGTCACCGATATGACGATGACCGGCACCGTGCCCAAGCCGCGCGGCACGGCGGCGAACTCCCGCAGTCCCACAGCGGGCGTTTTCCCGTGCCGTGGCGGCGCCATTGCCCTTGGCGTGAACGAGGATCGCCATTTCCGGGCACTGGCGGAAACGCTCGGGCGCCTCGCCTGGCTGGACGACCCGCGCTTTGCCACGGCAGCGGCGCGCGCCGAGAACCGTGAGGCGCTGGCGACCGAGTTGATCGATCTGTTGGGTGCCGAGGATGCGGAAACCTGGGAGGCGCGGTTGCGAGCGGCCGGTGTCGCCGTGTCCGTCCTCCGGACGCTGGATCAGGCGCTGTCCATGCCGCAGGTCGCGGGGCGCGGTGTCCTGCATGACCTGCCCGGGGGCGGTCATGCCCCTGGTCTTCCCTTCATCCTTGGCCGTCAGCGTCTTGCGCCATCGGGACCGCCGCGCGCGCTCGGGGCGGATTCGGCCGCGATCCTGAAGCGTGGCAAGGGATGATGGTGCCGCTTCCCTTTCCCGACGCGCAGTCCGTGAATGGCTGCACGCTTCATACGGTTCGCGTCCCGGCGGACCGAGACGGGGCACCGAAACTGATCTTCGTCAACTCTCTGGGATGCGACCTGCGCATCTGGTCAGGTGTGGCCCAGGCGTTGAACGGGGCAGCGGACATGCTGCTTTACGACAAACGGGGCCATGGCCTGTCGGATATCGGGAGCCCGCCTTACACGATGCGGGATCACGCCGCCGATCTGATCGCGCTCATCGAGTCGGGGACGGGCCCCGCCCATATCTGCGGTCTGTCCATCGGCGGCATGATCGCCATGGTCGCCGCCTTGGAACGGCCCGATCTGATCCGAAGCCTGATCCTGTGCGACACCGCCGCCCGCATCGGCACGGCGGCCCGCTATGCCGCCCGTGAGGCGGCGATCCGCGCGGGCGGGATGGATGCCTTCGCCGACCAGCAGAAGGATCGTTGGTTTTCCGCCGTGTTTCGCCGCGCGCGGCCCGAAGCGGTCGAAGTGATGCGCGCCATGCTCGTTCGGCAGCCGTTCGAAGGATACCTGGGAAGCGTGGCGGCCCTGCGTGATACGGACCTGTCCGCCGAGGTCGGGGCGATATCCGTGCCGACGCATTGTATCGTGGGGCGCGAGGACGCCTCCACGCCGCCCGAGACTGTGCGCGCCCTGGCCGCCGCGATCCCCGGTGCGCGGTATACCGAGATCGCGGGGGCGGGTCATTTGCCGCCAATCGAGGCGCCGGACGCGCTTGCCGCCGAGATCGCAGCCATTTGCGAAGAAAGGGTCTGAGATGGTCATGTTCGACCACCCCGCGTTATCCGCTTGGGCAGCGGACCCCGACACGCGCCAAGCCATCTCGTTCGAGGCCGACTTGCAGGCCATGCTACGCTTCGAGGTGGAACTGGCTGCGGCCCAAGCCGAACTTCAGATCGTCCCGCCGGAAGCGGCGGACCGGATCGAGGCCATGGTCGCGGAGTTTCAGCCCGACATGGAAAGCATCGGACGGGCGACGGCACGCGATGGCGTGATCGTTCCCGGGCTTGTTCGCCAGCTGCGCGCGGCACTTCCCGACGATGAAACGGCACACAATCTGCATTTGGGCGCGACCAGCCAGGATGTGATCGACACGGCCCTAATGCTGCGCCTGCAAGGATTGTTGCCAGGTTATGTCAGCCGCATGGACGATATTGAACGGCGATTGCAGGGCCTTCGAACCGAATGGGGTGACCGACCCTTGATGGCCGTGACGTGGAGGCGCGATGCGCTGCAAATGACCGTCGGTGACAGGATCGCGTCATGGTCCGCCGGCCTTGCCGCCGCACAGGCGCAGCTCATCCGGGTGCAGGAAGAAGACCTTGCGGTACAATTCGCTGGGCCGATTGGCACCCTGGATGCCTTCGGCGCCCGTGGGGCTGATCTGCGCGCGATACTTGCTGCACGGCTTGGCCTGCTCGATCCTGGCATGTCGTGGCACACTGAGCGGGGGCGGCTGCTCAGGATCGCGACGGCGCTCGTGGCCACCACGGCGGCGCTCGGAAAGATCGGGGCGGATATTGGTCTGATGGCGCAGGATGGCACCGGCAAGGTCACTTTGGACGGTGGTTCATCCTCGTCGATGCCTCACAAGGTCAACCCCGTGGACGCGGAGTTGCTGGTGGCGCAAGCGGCCTTTGCGGGTGGACTGCTCGGCATGATGGGGCAGGCAGGCGTGCATGCCTCGGAACGCGATGGGGCTGCGTGGACGCTTGAATGGATGGTCTTGCCGCAGACCCTCGACTGCGCGGGCGGAGCGCTGCGTGCGACCGACAGGCTGCTTTGCGCAATTCGGGATCTTGGATAGCGCGACCTACTCTGGCAGGAAAACCCGCCCTTCGACGATCTTGCGGGCCGTGCGCAGGATCGCGGCCGATTCAATCCGCGGGCTTCCATCTGCGCCGGTCCGCAACTCCAGATCGACATCGAGAAATCCGGCAGGATGCTCCAGACGGACTAGCCGCGTGCCGTCGGACACATCTTGCGCGTCGCCGAACACCGTCCCGGGCACCATCACGCAACCCGCAACCGCCTGAGCGCCTGTCACCGCCGAGCTCGGATGACAGCTGAAAGGCGTCAGGTAGCGCACTCGGACATCGGCCCCGTTCAGCGATGGCTGGCTCAGAAGCGCCACTTTCGGCAACACGCTGCCCCTGACATCACCGAGGCCCATGCGCTTTCCCGCCTCAATCCGCATCGCCTCGATCCGCGCCATCAGGTCGGTGTCGCTATCGATCCGCTCGGGCGGCTCACCGCCCGTCAGGCCGAGGTCGGTTGCGCGCAGGATCATCACCGGAACGGCGAGGTCGATGCAGGTCGCGGCACACCCGATGATGTCTTCCTGCGTGTTCCCCGTGGGAAACAGGGCATCCGTCTTCGCACCGACGATATCGCGGAAGCGTAGGCGCACCGGAGACCCTTGGCCGGGGACCCCCGAGATTTCCTGGTCCCCCGCATAGAGCGGTCTGTCGCCCGAAAGCGCGAAACGCGCCTCCACCAGAGCGCCGGTATTGACCGCCCTGAGGGTGATCCGGTCGCGCGGAGATAACAGCCCAAGCTCGATGGACGCGGGGCCAACCGTCGACATCATGTTGCCGCAGGTCGGGCCGTAATCGACGGTGCGTTCCGTCGTGCCGACCTGCGCAAAAAGGTAGTCGATATCCACCCCGTCTTCGGCGGAGGGGGACAGCATCACGACCTTGCATTGCACGCTGGCACTGCCGCCGACACCATCAATACAAAGGGCATGGCCCGACCCGACCACGTCCAGAAGCGCGGCATCGAGCGCGGCGCGGTCTGATGGCAGGTCGTTGCGTCGGAACACCGGTCCCCGCGAGGTGCCGCCGCGCATCAGTAGGAATGGAATCCCCTTCGTCAAATCTTCGCCCCGGTGTTAGTCGTCCGTTCGGCACCTCCGAAGCAGCTCGTGTCTGCTTCAAACACTACTGGTCCCCTTTGGTCCAGCATCATACAATGGGGTGCGACCGTCAAAAACGCGTATTGGAACGAAAAACACGCGGCTAAGTCGCGCCTTGCCTTGCTGTACCGAGATCGCCTCCGGCGCTGTAGGATTGTTTGGTTGAGCGCGATTTGCTCGTCGATTTTGGTATGGTCATACCGTTCGAGCGTAGGGCTTGTTCAGGCCTTCACCGAGGCCGCACGACCGCCTGGGGTTGGCTTGTCAAAATCGCTCATCTGACCCGCGTTTGCTGGCTGCGACGATTTCTTGATCGAGTCTGCGCAAGCAGTGTGGTCGGTTTTTGTGATGGGCACTTCGTGGATTAGTGGTGCGGCCGTTACTAGGGTGCGACTTGGCATTGGCGGATTCTTGGGCCGACGGTAAATGGCCCCCACTAAAAATCCACATGCTCATGGGGTATTGATACTTCTCGGGTGTGGATGCCCCGTGTCTGAGTGTCTGGAAATCTGGTCTAGCAACGGATCGGTGCAATCGGGTGTTCGGCTTCTCTTGTGCAGCCGAAACTGACTGCGAGCCGTTATGGAGATACGCGAATTCGGTGGTCAATCGGTTATGCGGGCTTGGGTAGCACCCGGAGAATTAGTCTGCCTGTCCGAAGTCGATCTCTTAGATCCGTGTTCCTTAACCTCGTTTCCGTCCTCTCAGTCCTGCGGTCACCCAGAGCTGGCTTACGCAGCCGAGCTCTGAATCTCGTAGTTTCTTCCAGTCTTCAACATCGCCCATAGCCGCCGTGCCATGCGGTTGGCAAGCGCGACGCCGACCACCAGCTGTGGTTTTCGTTTGAGCATATCCAGCAACTAGGGGTCGGCTCTATCTGGCGCTCTCTTCGACGCCGCGATCTGG
>JBCBPV010000088.1:0-11854 GCA_039820585.1 Pseudomonadota bacterium | reverse complement strand
GGGGTTTGTTGTGTCGGGCGGCGTGTTGCGCTTCCGATGAGTGCTATTTGGTCCCTTTGAGACCTCACTTCAACGCACGGGCGCGTGAGAAGCGCTGAAATATGGTGCGCCTGCGCACACTAAACTGTGCGGTTTAGTTTTGATCCAGAATATTTGTAACAAACCGCACAGGAGCGCGAGAAAATGCAAGGTAAATAACTGATTTATCAAGAAAAAGAGAGGTTATCCACAAAGCTATGAACCCCGGCCGAAAAGCCGGGATTCATTGTCAAATCAGGGATGTGCCTATTCTGCGGCGCGCAGTTCGGGGCCCGCTGGTTTGGGCTCCTCTGTGCGCTGATCCACGGGGTCGGTATCCCACAGGATCTCGGGCGCCTGTACCCGCCGCGCGGCACGCTGCAGCGCCCAGTCCTGCGCTGCCTGGCTGGCCCTGCCCATGGACAGGCGCGCCAGAAGCCGCGACAGCCACGCCGCATAGGTGGTGACCCAAACCCGCAGCGCCAGCATCGAGGGTGTGAAGATCAGGGTCAGAACCGTTGCGATGCCCAGGCCAAAGACCACCGCCGTGGCCAGCTGCTTCCACCACAGCGCCGTGGGGCTGTCGATGGAATAGCCGCCGCCGATAAAGTCGAGGCTGAGACCGAACATCATCGGTGCCAGGCCCGCCATCGTGGTGATCGTGGTGAGAAGGACGGGGCGGATCCGCACCTCGGCCGTGCGCACAATCGCCTCAAGCCGGGGCATGTAGCGGGAATACTCTTGATAAGTATCGATCAAGACAATGTTGTTGTTCACCACAATACCCGCAAGCGCCACGATGCCGGTGCCCGTCATGATGATTGAGAACGGCTGGTTCATCACCAACATCCCGATCAGCACGCCGGTCGTGGACAGGACCACAGCCAGAAGCACGAGCGCCGCATTATAGAACGAGTTGAACTGCGCCAGCAGGATGATGAACATCAGCCCCAGCGCGCCGGCAAAGGCCGATTGCAGGAAGGCCTGGCTTTCGGCCTGTTCTTCCTGATCCCCGGTCCATTCCCATGACACGCCGGCGGGCAGTGCGTCGTCGCTTTCCAGCCATTCGGTCAGGACGGCAATCCGCTCATTGGCGTTGATCGCGGCGCCATCATCGTCTGTAAGCCCGGGAGCGACATCTGCCTTCACATCGAAGTACCGCGCCTGGTCGATCCGATCGATCTGGGCGAGCTTTGCCACAGGTTGCCGGGTGATAAAGTTCGACAGCGGCACCAGCCCATCGCCCGTGCGCACCTTCAGCGTGTCCAGCGTGCTAAGCACCCGGTCTTCTTCGGGCAGACGCACGCGGATCTCGATCTCTTCATCCGATGAGGGCACCCGCATCGTGTCCAGAAGGATGCCGCGCGTGACAAGCTGCACCATTCCGCCGACGGTGGCTACGTCTGCGCCATAGCGCCCGGCCTTTTCAACATCCACGTCAATCTGCCAGTCGATGCCGGGAAGGGGGCGGCTGTCTTCGATTTCTATCAGCGCAGGCGTCGTCTCAAACCGTTGGCGCGCAATCTCTGTCGCTTCGGCCAGGGCGGCGGGATCGCTACTTTTGAGGCGCAGGTGCACCGGCTTGCCCGAGGATGGGCCCTGGGCAAGGTTCAGGATCTCGGTGTAGATACCGGGGATCGTCGCGAGACGCTCTTGCAGCACCGCCAGCACGCGGTCGCCGTCCAAATCGTCGAACGTCAGGTCATCGCGGGTTGCAGCAAAGGCGGCGCGGTCTTCCCATGGGATCAGCTCAATCTGAACCTGGCCGATGGTGTCGCGCGGGCCGCTGGCCCCGCCGGTGTTGTTGTTCAAACCGCTGGCACCGGCAAACGCAAAGGCGCTGTCGATGCCGTCGGTGGCAAGGATGATCTCTTCGGCCTGGCGCACAATCGCGTCTTGTTCGGTCAACGACAGGTTGCCCCGCGCACGGACATAAACGATGGCCTGTTCGGGTTCGCTTTCGACAAAAAATTCTACCCCGTTGTTGTTCTGCCCGAAGGTGGTGAACGTGACCACTACGAAGGCGCCAACGGCGGCGATAGCGACGATGGGCATGATCGGGTTGCCCGACAGGAACTTGATGAAGTGGCCAAAGGCAGTACGGCGGTAGCCTGCGGTGATCCGGGTGGACCGGCGTTCAATCCGCGCAGCCCCCAGCGTAATCGACGCCGCAATCGCCGACAGGACGAACATCACCGCCCCGATGAGCGAGCCCATGGTGCCCGGCACAGCATCGGGCAGGATGTAATGCGGGTTCAACACCTGCATCGCCGATACAAACATCATATAAAGCGCCACAGGCACGAGCGCAGCGCGCACCAGCCAAGGCGTCCGCTCGATCAGGTATGTGGAGCCACCTTCAAAACTGCGGCTCATGCGGCCTGCAACACCGCCCATCACAGGCAGGTAGATCAGCGCCACCACCAGCGAGGCCGACAGAACGAAGATCAGCGTGACAGGCAGCATGCCCATGAATTGCCCCGGTACACCGGGCCAAAACAGCATCGGCAGGAATGCGCAAAGTGTTGTGGCAGTGGATGACACGATGGGCCAGAACATGCGCTTGGCGGCTTCCACATAGGCCGCCATGGGGCCAGAGCCCTCTTTGATCCTTCGGTCGGCGTATTCGACCACAACGATCGCGCCGTCGACCAGCATCCCTACCGCCAGGATCAGGCCGAACATAACGATGTTCGACACCGACACCTCCATGATCGCGAGGAACGCAAAGCACAAAAGGAATGAGGTGGGGATCGCAAAGCCCACCAGCAGGGCCGAGCGAGATCCAAGGGCGGCCAGCACCACGATCATCACCAGCGCCACTGCGGTCAAGACCGAGCCCTCAAGCTGACGCACCATTGAGTTTACGACGCGGCTCTGGTCATTCGAAGTACCCACATCAATCGCGTCTTGCAGCTCACTCGGCCACAGCTCACGCTCTGCCGCCACCTCGTCGCGGACCAGCGCGGCGGTGTCGATCAGGTTGAACCCTTTGCGCTTGACCACTTGCAGGGCGACGGTGTTTTCGCCGTTGAACCGTGCCGTGCCCGCGCGGTCTTCAAAGGTCAGCCGGATTTCGGCCAGATCGCCCAGCGTCACCACGCGGTCGCCATCGACCTTAATCGGCAGGTTGTAGATATCGGTCTGTTCATCAAACGACGACGGGATCTTGACGGCAAAAGCACCGCTTTCGGTCTCAATCTCACCCGCGGCGATCAACTGGTTGTTGTTGACGACCACCCCGATAAGCTCTGCCGCGGTGACGTTGTAGCTTTCTAGACGAAGCGGATCGATCACCACCTCCAGCATCTCGTCGCGGTGCCCGGCCAACGAGGCCTCCAACACCGGCTCCAATCCTTCCAGACGGTCCTGCAGGTTCTTTGCCACGCGCAAAAGCGTGCGCTCTGGCACCGCGCCGGTCAGATTCACGATGATGATCGGGAACTCGGAAAAATTGATCTCGCTGATCGAATAGCGGTCGAACCCGCTCGGGAACTGGGATTCAGCGCTGTCCATCCGGTCGCGCACATCGGCGATGATCTTGGTCTTGTCCCAGCCAAACTCAAACTCGACCACCACATTTGCGTAACCCTCGGCAGCCGTTGCGGTCATCGTTTTCAACCCGTCCAGATCCGATAGCTCGGTCTCCATCGGTTTGACGAGCAGCTTTTCGCTGTCTTCCGCGGAAATGCCGGGGAAGGGGACCGACACGACCAGGGCCGGGATCTCGATATCCGGCTCCCCCTCTTTGGGAAGGCCCACATAGGAAAAGCCCCCCGCCAGAAGTGACAGGACGATAAACGCGATGATCATCCGGGCGCGTGAGGCGGCCCAGTCGACGATACCGGTCATTGTAACGCCTCCTCAAAGGTGGGGGCGACTGACACACCGTCGGTCACGAACTCTTGGCCCACGACGATTACCGCGACCTCTTCATCCAGCCCGCCGACCCAGATGCCCTCGGTCGTGTCGCGCAAAACCGAAACCGGGGCAAAGGCCGCCCGATTGTCTTCGGCCACCAAGCGCACGCCAAGCCTTCCGGTATCGTTCAGCGTCAGCGCCGATTGAGGCAACAGATGCGCCTCGGCCCCGTCCGAGGCCACGATGATCTCAGCGGTTTGACCATCGCGGATCGTCAGGTCGGAATTGTCGACCTCAACTTCAACGCGGAAGGTCCTTGTCGTCATGTCGGCAGAGCGGCTGAGGAACGTCACCGCGCCCAGAACCTCACGGCCCGAGGCCAGCCGTGCCGCCGCCTGCGCGCCCACGGTCACGCGATCTACCTCGGTCTCGGGCACGAACCCGACCAGCTTGATCGGGTTCAATTGAATGACCGTGCCACACAGCGCGCCGGGCTGAAGAAGCGACCCGATCTCAGCCGTATCGCTTTCCAGGAGCCCTCCGAAGGGCGCGTGAATCTGTAACCGCTCCAGTTCTTTCTCGGCGGCGGCAATCCCGGCTTCCGCTGATTGCACCGCGGCGCGGGCTGATTGCACGGCCGCATTGGCCGCAGTCACCCGCGTTTCAGAGGCAAAGCCATCCTCGCTCAACCGGGCCGCCGCGCGTTGGTTGATCTCGGCATCGGCCAGACCCGCCTGCGCCTCGCTCAGCCGGGCCTGCGCTTCGACAAGGGCAACGTCGCGCGTGCCCACGTCCAGTGCGCACATCAACTGGCCCGCTTCGACACTGGCGCCCTTGCGCAGAGGGTCTGAGATCACCAATCCGCTGGTTTCCGCCCGCACATCCACCTGCCGCGCCGCCTCGGTGCGCCCGCGCACGATCACCGCGCTGTCGATGACCTGGGCGTTCGACCGACGCGCAACGACGGAAATCGCTTTGTCCATCCCTTCTGTGGGCTCCGTCGAGGCCTCTGTCATGTCAGGCACCGCCTCGGCGCCCGCGAATTCCAACGCCGTATCGCGCTGCAAAACTAGGAAGTACAAGGCAACCATCACCACGATGGCAGTCAGAAATGAAATGATACGCATGTCACGCTTTCTCATGCTGGGCGCACGCGGCGCCTGCGAATACCGTGGGTTCACAACTATACGCAGTCACACAGATGTCGGATGTGTTTCTAAGCTAAACCGTTCAGTTCAAATTAAGGGGATTCACATTTGGGCGCAAGGGGCACCGGCGAGAAAGTGCCCGGGGCTTTGCAAGCCCGCGAACATGGCTGTAAGAGGGCCCGAGATTTTCGGTGGGAGGCGGCCTTGGCCAACGAAGACAGTTTCATCAACGAAGTGAGCGATGAGGTCAGGCGCGAGCGTCTATATGGCTACTTTCGCCGCTACGGGTGGATCGCCATTGCCGCAATCCTGATTCTTGTCGGAGGGGCCACGTTCAACGAATGGCGCAAAGCCACCGCCCAGGCCGAGGCTGAGGCGCTGGGCGACGCGGTTCTGGGCGCACTGGACAGTGATGATCCGGCCGCCCGAGTCGAAGCGCTCAGCACTCTGTCGGCGGAAGGTGCGGGTTCTGCCATCTTGTCGATGATCACCGCCGCCGAAAACGTCGAGGCGGGCGACCGCGACGCCGCCATCACCCGGATCGAGGCAATTGCCGGCAACGGCACGATCGATCCCTTGTACAGGGAACTGGCGGTTCTGAAGCTTGTGCAACTGCGCGGAGACGCACTGCCACCGGCCGACCGTCGTGCTCAATTGGAACCGCTCACAGCGCCCGGTGCGCCCTATCGCACGCTGGCGCTGGAACTCATCGCCCTATCCCATGTCGATGAAGGTGAGACCGAGGCAGCGCTGTCGGTTCTGAACGATATCCTGGCCGATGGCGAGACGCCGCAAGGCTTGCGTCGCCGGGCGTCGCAGTTGATTGTAGCGCTGGGTGGATCGCTGAGCGCGACCTGAGCGGCGCGTCCAACCTGCGTGTGAGGGGGATCACGGCAAATATGTGCAGCGTTAAGAGTGTGCTTGCGGTGGTTGCTGCCACTGCCATCTTGGCTGCCTGCGCCGAGCGCGAAGAACGGCTGCCCGGCGAACGGCTAGAGATCAGGGCCCCGGCCACGGCATCGGCCATTGCCGCCGCCGATGCCGCCGCCGCCCAACCCGCCGCCGCGCCGCCGTTCCGCGCGCCCCGACAGGTCGCCAACGCCAATTGGACCCATCGCGGTGGCGATGCCGACAAGTCCGTGGCGCATCCCGCCCTTTCGGCCCAGCCATCGCAGATCTGGAGCACGCCGGTCGGCCAGGGAAACAGCCGCCGCCACCGCATCACCGCCGATCCCGTGGTAGCCGACGGGCGGATCTTCACGCTCGACAGCCGCTCTACGGTCACTGCCGTGTCCACCTCTGGCGCCGTGCTGTGGTCGCGCGATCTGACGCCCCTGGGCGAGAACGCAGATCACGCCTCTGGCGGCGGTTTGGCCGTATCGGGAGGGCGCTTGTTCGTGACCACCGGCTTTGGCCGCCTCGTGGCCTTGAACGCCGAAACTGGCGCCGAGTTGTGGGTGCAGCGCAAGAACGCTTCGGCCACCACAGCGCCCACGGTCTTCGGCAACACGGTCTATTCCGTCAGCCGCGACAGCCGCGCTTGGGCCGTCGACGCCGCAACCGGGCGCGTACGCTGGGAAATCCCCGGCATCCCAACCCAGGCCTCGGTTCTTGGCGCCGCGGGTCCTGGCGTGACCTCGCGCCTTGCCGTCTTCCCCTTGCCCTCGGGTGAACTGGTGGCGACCTTGCGCCAATCGGGCCTGCAGGTTTGGGCCGCAAGCCTGTCTGGCGGGCGCGAAGGCCGCGTATACGCCCGCATCAACGATATCACCGCTGACCCTGTCTTTGCGGATGGCCGCATCTATACCGGAAACGCCACAGGCCGCACCATCGCGCTGAACGCCGCCTCGGGAGAGCGGATCTGGACGGCCAATGATGGCGCGATGTCGCCGGTTCAGGTCGCGGGCGGGTCAGTTTTTCTGATCTCCGACCAGAACCAGCTTGTGCGTCTGAACGCCGCTGACGGCGCACGCATTTGGGCCGTGCCACTTCCGCTATTCGTCAATCAACGTGAGCGTCGTCGCAACGAGATATTCGCCCATTTTGGTCCGATCCTCGCCGGTGGGCGGCTGTACGTCGCCTCTAGCGACGACACGATTCGTATCTTCGATCCCTCGACCGGCGCGCAAACCGGCGCCTTGGCGCTGCCCGGCGGTGCCGCGGCGATCCCGGCGGTGGCGAACGGCACGCTTTATGTCGTGTCGGGCCGGGGCACGCTTCACGCTTTCCGCTAGGCGCGCCCTCGGGTACACCGGCGCGTCGAATCGCCTTGGAGAGAGAAGATGAGCTTCACGCTCGCCATCGTGGGCCGGCCCAACGTGGGCAAGTCCACCCTGTTCAACCGTCTGGTGGGCAAACGCCTGGCGTTGGTGGATAACCAGCCCGGCGTCACACGCGATCTGCGCGAAGGCACCGCACGGCTGGGCGATCTGCGGTTCACGGTGATTGACACCGCGGGGCTGGAAGAGGCGACCGATGAAAGCCTTCAGGGCCGGATGCGCCGCCTGACCGAGCGCGCGGTTGGTATGGCCGATATCTGCCTGTTCATGATCGACGCGCGGGCAGGCGTTCTGCCCGCTGATGAGGTCTTCGCGGACATTCTGCGCAAGAAATCCGCGCATGTGATCCTGGCCGCCAACAAGGGTGAGGGCAGCGCCGCTGACGCCGGCGTAATCGAGGCCTATTCGCTGGGTCTCGGCGAACCGATCCGTCTGTCCGCCGAACATGGCGAAGGCCTGAACGATCTCTACTCGATCCTCGCGCCTATCGCTGATGAATTGGCTGAGAAGACTGCTGAGGACACGCCGGACACTGATGTCACGGTAGCAGAGGACGATGAAGATGGTCCCCGTGTGCCCACCAAGACCAAGCCCTTGCAAATCGCTGTCGTGGGCCGTCCGAACGCCGGGAAATCCACGCTGATCAACCGCTTGCTGGGCGAAGATCGTCTTCTCACGGGGCCCGAGGCCGGGATCACCCGCGACGCGATCTCGGTCGCGATGGATTGGCAGGGGATGCCGGTGCGCATCTTCGACACGGCGGGCATGCGCAAGAAGGCCAAGGTGCAAGAAAAGCTCGAAAAGCTGAGCGTTGGCGACGGCTTGCGCGCGGTGAAGTTCGCTGAAGTGGTAATTGTCCTCCTCGACGCTGCGATCCCGTTTGAGCAGCAGGATCTGCGCATCGCTGATCTGGCCGAGCGGGAAGGCCGCGCGGTCGTGGTGGCCGTCAACAAATGGGATGCCGAGGCGCACAAACAGGAAAAACTGCGCGACCTGCGTGAGGCGTTTGAGCGCCTCTTGCCACAACTGCGCGGTGCGCCGCTTATCACCGTGTCGGCCAAGACGGGTCGGGGCCTCGAACGCCTGCACGCCGCGGTGGAGAAGGCGCATGAGGTCTGGAACCGCCGTGTCTCGACCGCGCGGCTGAACCGGTGGTTGACGGGAATGGTGGAACAGCACCCGCCCCCCGCGCCGGGCGGGCGGCGGATCAAGCTGCGCTACATGACCCAGGCGAAGACGCGGCCGCCGGGGTTCGTGGTGATGTGCAGCCATCCCGAGAAACTGCCCGAGAGCTATTCACGCTATTTGGTTAACGGTTTACGCGAAGACTTTGACATGCCGGGCACGCCGATCCGCCTGTATATGCGTAGCCAAGCTGAGGATAATCCCTACAAGGATCGCAAGAAGTCGACGCCGTCGCGCTTGCGCAAGCATTTGGGCAAGGGCCGCGCGGACGAGTAAATCACGCCTGTGCGGTCGCCTGACCCCGCGCCGCCGACCATGCCAGCCACCCCGCACCGAATATCGCCAGCATCGCCAACGCAGGATCCCCCGGCCAGTTCCGCACCGCCACCGCAATGAGCGCCCAGACGACGCCCACCGAATAGACCGGCATCCACGCCACGTTCTTCTGCACCGCCGTGGCCAGAACAAGCGCCGCCAACAGCATCGCCCAAGCCCACCCCGTCTCGCCCGCGATCACGCCGTAGCCTGCGCCGAGCAGCCCCAGCGCCACTAGGCTTGCCGCCGACAACCAGCCCGCATAAAGCGCGATGGGGGCGGCGAGTAGCCAACGGTCCTCGGCGGGCGCCACGAAGAGCGCCCACAGCGCAGAGATCAGCATCACCCAGATCATCACCGTCGCCCAAACCGGGCTGATCACTGCCACGCTGATCCATGGCGCTCCCACGATAAGGCTGACGGTCAAAGGCCACCGCACCCGGTCCCATTCCGCATCATCGGCCCGCGCGAACAGACCGTATCCGCTGGACACCACCAGCCACAGATAAATCACGCCCCAAATCGAGAACGCGTACCCCGCTGGCTGGATCGGCGGATCGTTCTGCGGGTTGGGATAGGCATTGGCATCAAACCCGCCAAACCCCGCAGACCAAAGCGGCGACGTCACAAAGGCCAGGGTCGCCGTTAGCACGAAGACCGCCTTCATACGGCGCGTGTCAGTTTTCTCATTTGTCATTCGGGCCTGCCTTTGGTCAAAACTTTGCGCAAACCGGTTGCCTCGATTTGCAACATTCTGCCGATCCGTGCCTGCACCGCGACCGGGCCGGAGTCAAACTCTTGAAGCCGCTTTTTCCATTTCCCATCTTGCCTGTCGAAGGCAGAGATGCCTTCGCAAACATATACGTAAACATACGAAAAAACAGGAGGATACCATGAAGACCATCGTAACGCTTGCAGCCGCACTGGGCCTTGCGGCAACCGCTGCCATCGCGTCAACCGAAGTTGAAGATACCGATGGCGACGGGTTCTTTTCGATGGAAGAGTTGATGGTTGCATACCCCTCGCTCACCGAGGACATCTTCGGCCAAATCGACACTGACGCCGACGGGTCGATCAACGAAGAAGAGTTGTCGGCCGCGCTCGAAGCGGGCACACTGCCAGCGGACAGCTAACCTGTTTTGGCCTCCGGTTCCACGCCGGGGGCCATCGTGCTTAGACCAGATCGCCCTCGGGAGTGATCCGCGTCTTGCCGCCCAACCACGGGGCCAACACCGGCGGCAACACCACACCGCCTTCTTCGGTCTGGCCGTTCTCCAACACTGCAATCAGACACCGCCCGACCGCCAGACCCGAACCATTCAGCGTATGCACGAACTCCGGCTTCCCACCGCCCTCAGGCCGGAACCGCGCATTCATCCGCCGCGCCTGAAAATCCCCGCAGACGGAACAAGAGCTGATCTCACGATACGTATTCTGCCCCGGTAGCCAGACCTCGATGTCATGGGTCCGCCGCGCGCCAAAGCCCATGTCGCCGGTGCACAGTACGACGGTGCGATAGGCCAGCGCCAGCTTTTCAAGGATCCCCTCGGCACAGCGCGTCATCCGGTCCAGCTCAGCCCGGCTGTGATCGGGATGGGTGATCGACACCATCTCAACCTTCTCGAACTGGTGCTGGCGCAGCATGCCTGCGGTGTCCTTTCCTGCACTGCCCGCCTCGGACCGGAAACACTGGGTATGCGCCGTCATCCGGCGGGGTAGGGCGCCCTCATCGAGGATCTCACCTGCTACTGTGTTGGTCAGCGTGACCTCCGAGGTCGGGATCAGCCACCAGCCGTTTGTGGTGCGATAGCTGTCTTCGGCGAACTTCGGCAACTGGTTGGTGCCATACATCGCCTCATCGCGCACCAGGACGGGGGTGATAGTCTCCGTGAGCCCGTTTTCGGTGGTTTGCACGTCCAGCATGAACTGCGCCAGCGCCCGGTGCAGGCGTGCGACCGCGCCCTGCATTACCACAAAGCGCGAACCCGACAGCTTAGCCGCGGTCTCAAAATCCATGCCCGGCGCAACACCAGGGATGTCGAAGTGCTCTTTCGGCGTGAACGAGAACTCTGGCGGCGTGCCCCAGCGGTGTAGCTCAACGTTGTCGGCCTCATCATCGCCCTCGGGAATCTCGTCCATCGGTGCGTTGGGCAGCCCCATCAGAAGATCGGTCAGACGCTCATCTTCCACCTTCGCGTCTTCTTCCAACTTACTGATTTCATACTTCTTTTCAGAAACCAGCGCACGTAGCCGCTCAAACTCTGCCTCATCGCCTTTGGCCTTGGCTGCTCCCACTTCCTTGGAGGCGGCGTTCCGTTCCGCCAGCGCCGCCTCAGCCGCTGCGATCTTGGCGCGCCGGGCCGCATCAATCGCCAGAACCTCAGCCGACACACCCGACAATCCCCGGCGCATCATTGCGGCATCGAAGACGTCTGGATTCTCGCGGATCGCGCGAATGTCGTGCATTGGTCTGGTCCTTGATTGAACTGTGAACAAGTGTGCCCCATATGGCGCAAAGGCAGGATGAATTGAACCGCGAAATCGCGGGGCCATCGCCTTGCCAAGCATTTGGGCCACAGCTAGGGTGCGCGCCAATTCGGACGGGGGCGCGCGCGCCTCGATAACAACGGGGTACCTACATGTTCGCAACGCCTGCCTATGCGCAAGCGGCCGCCGGGCCAGGTGGCGCATTCGCCAGCTTCATTCCACTTATTCTGATCTTTGCGATCATGTATTTTTTGTTGATCCGTCCCCAGCAAAAAAAGGTCAAAGAACACCAGGCCATGGTCGAAGCGTTGCGCCGGGGCGATCAGATCGTCACTCAGGGTGGCGTGATCGGCAAGGTGACCAAGGTTCTGGAAGACAACAAGGTTGAGGTGGAAATTGCTTCGGGCGTGAAGGTGCAGATCATCAAGACCACGGTCGCCCAGGTGCTGAACAAAACCGAACCGGCGACGTAACGCGAGCATGCTTCAGGTCGATCTCTGGAAACGCGTTCTGATCTGGGCGGTATGCGCGGCAGGGCTGTGGTTCGCCATGCCAAACCTG
>JBCBPV010000087.1:0-11876 GCA_039820585.1 Pseudomonadota bacterium | reverse complement strand
TCGCTGGGGCGGGCCGAGGTGGTGCGGCAGATGTATCCCGATCACGGCAAATGGGCGCGGATCGTGGCCAAGCATGACCCAGAGGGCGCGATGATGACCGATCTGATGCGCCGGTTGCAGTTGAGGAACGTGGCATGAGCGAGACATGGCTGATCTTGGGGGCAAGTTCTGCCATGGCGCGGGCCTTGGCGCGGGCGGTGGCAGACGGCGGAGCCTCTGTATTGCTGGCGGGGCGCGATATGGCGGATCTGGGGGCCCAGGCGACCGATTGCCGGTTGCGCGGGGCGCCTGTGGCCGAGGCTGTGGCGTTTGATGCGCGGGATGCGGGCGGGTTTGACGCGATACGTGCGCGGGCCGAGGCGACGGAGGGCACGTTGAACATCGCGGTCTTCGTGGGCTCTATGCCGCCGCAAGAGGATATCGACGCGGATCCCGGCCTGATCGACGGCACGGTGATGGACAGCTTCACCGGCCCTGCCCGGCTGGTGCAGATGCTGGCGCCGATTCTGGAAGAGCGTGGGGCGGGCACGGTTGTGGGCGTCGGATCGGTTGCGGGCGACCGTGGGCGGATCGGGAATTATGTCTATGGGGCCGCGAAGGCGGGGTTTCACACCTATTTGTCGGGTCTGCGGAACCGGCTGACGCGGGCGGGGGCCCATGTGGTGACAGTAAAACCGGGGTTTGTGGACACGGCGATGACCTGGGGGATCGAGGGGATGTTTCTTGTCGCGCCCCCTGAAAAGGTGGCGCAAGACATCCTGAAAGCGGTGCGCAAGAAGAAGAACGTGATCTACACGCCGTTCTTTTGGCAGTTCATCATGCTGATCATCCGTTTGATTCCGGAACCTGTCTTCAAGAAGTTGTCGGTCTGACCGCCACAACACCGGAAACCAACCCCAGAATCGGAAACAGTTCGATTAATGACCCCGGTTTCGTCGCTGGATTGGGGTCAGTTTTTTGGCACTTTGGTGCGAAATCACAAAATTATGCTATATAAATCAAATGCTTGTGATTTTTTCGGTAGAAATCTAAGGATTTCCCCAATTTTTCCCAAGCCTGCCGAACTCCCGCCCGAATTCACTGGCTTATTGCCCTCATGCCAAGGCGGCGGACGGGTCACGAAGAGGTCAACCCGGGACGACAGGCCGGGTTAAGAGTGAAACAAAGTTAGATCTGAACGGAGAAGAGACATGGATATGCTGAAGCTTGCAAAGCGTTTTAACAAAGACGAAGACGGCGCAGTCACGGTTGACTGGGTTGTGCTCACCGCGGCCATCGTTGGCCTGGGCATCGCCGTTATCGCATCGGTCCGCGAAGGCGTGAACACGCTGGGTACGACCATCTCGGAAAGCGTTGCATCGCAGACCGCAGGCGGCTAATGCGCTGGCCGCTTCGGCGGCCGGTCATTATCACGACGACACAACGGCCGCGCCCACCGGGTGCGGTCGTTTGCGTTTGGTGGCGCGTCGGGCGGCCAACCTGCGCCAGTTGATTGTTTTGCACCCAGCGACGAAAGGCACGGGCAGCGGGGTATTGCCCACCGCCGAAGGCCAGACATCCATAGAAAATCTATTATTTTCAATGGCTAAGACGATTGAATCGATTCATGAATGCAACGTCAAATGGTCTGAACCTTGTCAAAGTCCTGCCTGATTTTGACGATCTTATATGGGCGTGGCGTTTGAGATGTGAGTGTTGCGAGGAATGGGCACCGCTTTCTACGGCCAGCAAAAGAGACAGAGTGGAACGGAGTAACTGACATGGACTTTCTTAAGCTTTCAAAGCGCTTCAACGAAGATGAAGACGGCGCCGTCACGGTTGACTGGGTTGTGCTGACCGCAGCCATCGTTGGCCTGGGCATCGCTGTTATCGCATCGGTCCGCGAAGGCGTGAACACCCTGGGTTCGACGATCTCTGAGACCGTCGCATCGCAGACGGCAGGCGGCTAATTGGCCTGCATCGTGGCAGGTCCGACATCCGGGCCTGACACTGAATTTGAGCAGGCCACATCTCAATCCGAGTGTGGCCTGTTTCTTCTACAGAACGGGAAAACAACAAAACCAGTTCTCACGCAACAGAACGCCTGATTTTGTGGAACTCCTTGAACGAGGATACCTGGCCCCAGCCGGGTTTTGAAAAGGAGGGACGTTATGTTCAATTGTTGGACACGCTTCCTAGAAGACGATGACGGCGCAGTTACGGTCGACTGGGTTGTTATCACCGCGGCGATTGCCGGGATTGGTGTCGCTGTTGTTCTGAACATCCAAACCGGCGTGACCGATACGGCAACCGGGATTGGTGCCTTTGTTTCCGAACAAAGCGTATTGTTGGAATAAGAGCCGAAAAGATCGTCGGGCGGCCCGACCCGGGTGGCCCGACCCCTTCCCCGAAACACCATAGATCGCCAGCAACCGCCCCAGGGCGGTTTTTTCAATCACAGATGCGTTGGGCACGGGATAATCCCGATCTGTCCACGCTGTTGCCACAATTCCCCGCGACACCGACCCTTGGAGAAGTAGGTGAGCGGCGCCGATGCGGGCGCGCTCGGGTTATTCACAGTGGAAAGGATACGTCATGCGTATGGTGTTTGGTTTGGTCCTTCTCCTTGGGCTGGGGCTTGCGGGTTTCGCGGTTTACATGGCGCAGGACTATATCAATCAGACCGAACGGCAGTTGGCGCAAGAGCGCCAGAACCGTTCGCAAATCGTGCCGTTGGCAGATGTGTATGTCAGCACCCGGTCGATCCGGTACGGCGATAAACTGCAACGGAATTACGTGCGTAAGGTGCGGTGGCCCAAAGATGCCGTTCCCAAGGGCGCTTTCACGAATATCAACGATCTGTTCCCCGAGGGTCAGGAGCTGCGCACCGTTTTGCGGGCGATGGAACCCAATGAGGCAATCATGAACGTGAAGGTCACGCGCCCGGGTGAGGATGCAGGTGTGTCATCGAAACTGGCCCCGGGCATGCGGGCGTTCGCGCTGCGTGTTGACGTGGCCTCGGGCGTGTCGGGCTTCTTGCGCCCCGGCGACCGTGTGGATGTCTACTGGACAGGTCGCGGCACCGAAGACGCCGTTGGCACGCGGGACTTTACCCGTCTGATCGAAGCGGGCGTCAAGTTGATCGCGGTGGACCAGTCGGCCGATGTCGACCGCAACAACCCCACTGTGGCCCGGACCGTCACGGTCGAGGCGACGCCCCGTCAGGTGGCCGCACTTGCGCAGGCCCAGGCAACGGGTCGTTTGCAACTGTCGCTGGTTGGCGCACAGGATGATGACATCGCCGCCGGGTCGGTCGAGATCGACCAACGCGATCTTTTGGGCATCGAAGAACAGCAGGTTGTGGTCAAGGAACGGGAGCGGGTTTGCACCGTTCGGACCCGTCGCGGGGCCGAGGTTGTCGAGATCCCGATCCCCTGCACCAACTAAGCAAGCGAAAAATTTCGCAGCGGGCACCCCAGCATCTGGGGTGCCCGTTCGCATTTGCCGCTATCCCTTGGCCCTGTTGCGTCTCACACACATAAGTTGATGGGCGCAACAGTTTGATTCTTGCAAAAAAATGCCTTCTGACCGATATTGCTGCCAATGACGGGCGAAAAAGACCCGAAACGAGGCGTGATCGGAGAGGCAGGTCACATGAAAATCAAAGCAGTCGTTAAGGCCACCCTTTTGGGGTGCGCCGTTGCAGTCGCAAGTGTTACGTCCACCATGGCTCAGGATCTGCGCGTGTTGCGCGGTACTGCGTCCAGCACGCTGAGTGTCGCCATCAACCGCGCGGTTGTGGTGGAGGCGGACACACCATTTGCGGAATTGTCCATCGCCAACCCAGGCATCGCCGACATCTCGACCTTGTCGGATCGCACGATCTATGTGCTGGGCCGGGCGCCGGGGCGCACCACTCTGACCCTTTTGGGGCCAGAGGGCGACCTGATCGCCAATGTCGAGGTGCAGGTCACCCCGGATGTGGCAGAATTTAAAGAACGGCTTCGTCAGGTCTTGCCCGGCGAGCAGATCGAGGTGCGCACCGCCAATGACGGGATAGTCCTGTCGGGGGTGGTGTCGTCGATCACACGTCTTGATCGCGCGCTGGAGATGGCAAACCGCTATGCTCCGGGTCGCGTTCTGAACATGATGAGCGTGGGTGGCACACAGCAGGTGATGCTGAAAGTCCGCTTCGCCGAGATGGAACGGTCGGTTGCAAAACGTCTGAGCGCCGGGATTGGCGCCTTCGACAATGGCACAGAGTCGGCCGCGACCGCCGCCGGTGGTGCGGCGATCCTGAACGGGACAGCGCCGGGCGCGCCCTTCGGTCTGAGCCTGGATAACGAAGCGTTGGGTCAGTTCAACCTGGGCTTCAATGTCAGCGGCGTTGAGTTCGGCGTTATTCTGGAAGCGCTTGAAAACAAAGGGCTTATCCGCACGCTGTCCGAGCCGAACCTGACCGCGCTGTCGGGCCAGGCGGCGACGTTCCTGGCCGGTGGCGAGTTTCCGATCCCGATCGTGGACGACGACAACAACGTGGCCATCGAGTTTCGCCCCTTCGGTGTGGAACTGGCTTTCACCCCCCGCGTGGTCGATGGCGATGTCATCAACCTTCAGCTGACCGCCGCCGTATCGGGCATCGACCCGACGGTTGTGGTGCAGACGGGTGGCTTTTCGGTCAACGGCTTCCGGCGTCGTGAGACATCGACCGTGGTCGAGATGCGCGATGGGGAGAGCTTTGCCATCGCAGGCCTGTTGCAGGATGACTTCCAGGATTTGGTGGGTCAGGTGCCGTGGCTGGGCGATATCCCGGTTCTGGGCACGCTGTTCCGCAGTTCGGAATATGAGCGTCGGCAATCGGAGCTGGTGATCATCGTGACACCGCATCTGGTGACGCCCGTGCGCGGTGACGCGCTGGTCCTGTCAACCGACCGTGTACGTCCGCCCAGCGAGAGTGAGCTGTTTCTTGGCGGCCGCACGATTGCGGGCAACCCTGCACAATCCGGTGCCGCTGGCGAAGTTGCCAAGCAGGACTTCACCGGTTCCTTCGGCTACGTGATGGAGTAAGACCAATGTCGGCCAAGCTGAAACTTGTTCTGATCACAACCTCTGCCCTGGGTCTCGCGGGTTGCACCGCGGGCCCCGGCCCCGAAGCGGGTGCCATCCTTGATGAAGGCGGCTTTGGCAATCCAACAATCACCAACCAACTGCTGCAGACGGGCCAATTGTCTGCGGTGGTGGATCTGAACAAGCGGTTCAGCGAAGAAGTGCCCACCTTGGTGAATTTCGCCTTTGACAGCGCGGTGCTTGACGGCGCCGCGCGGGCGACGCTGCGCCAGCAGGCCGACTTCATCAAGCAGTTCCCCGAGGTGACGTTCCGCGTCTACGGCCATACCGATCTTGTGGGATCGGACGCTTACAACAAATCACTGGGCCTGCGCCGGGCGCGGACCGTCGTGAACTTCCTGGTCAGCCAGGGCATCAGCCGCTCGCGGCTGGAGGCGGTGACCTCGTTCGGGGAAACCCAGCCGCTGGTCGTGACCGAGAATCGCGAGCCGCGCAATCGCCGGACCGTGACCGAGGTGTCAGGCTTTGTCGGTGGCACGCCCACGCTTCTGAACGGCAAGTATGCAAACGTGATCTTCCGCGAATACGTGGCCAGCGCCACGGAAGAACCTGCGGATGGCGGCGTTGAAGGCACGATCACCGACGGCGGATAGTCACCTTCCTTTCGTCCCATAAAACCGAATAATTTCGGTTTTTTAGCCTCAATGTCGCCAATATTGGTGGCCAATTTCACCCCTGGTAACGGTGTGCGCGATTCTGAGTGTATCGCGCGTCTGGACGCCGGCGGGATGGTTGGTCTGATGGCACAAAGCCTAAGGAACTCCATAGTTTAGGTTCCGCTTGCGTCCGCTTTGGAAGGACGTGAGGGAATATGAGTAGCACGGCGGCACTTCAACCTGACCCATCGCCGATCGTGGCGTGTACGGTCAGCCGGGATGTTCAGAACTTCGATCTGCTGATCGAAGACATGGAAACCGAACTTGGCGAGAACTGGGGCGACCTGTCTTTTGAAGACGCGCTGGTGTTCATTGCCCAGTCTGAGTCGAAGAGCCTTGAGTTCATCGCAATCGCGATTGACGAAGAGGACGAGGATGAGATCGGCCAGGTGGCCGAGGTCCTGCGCGCGGCCAAGGACAAGGGCATCAAGGCCCTGGTCATCGCCGAAGATGTCAGCCCGATCGCCCTGCACCAGCTTTTGAAGCTTGGTGCCGAAGAATTTGTCCCCTACCCGCTTCCCGACGGCGCGCTGCACGATGCAATCGACCGCCTGCGCAATCCGCCGATGGCCGATGTGCCCGCCGAGATGCGCACCACGATCAAGGCGACCGGCGACCGCGACGGTGTGGTTTTGCCGGTGCACGGCCTGGCCGGTGGTGCAGGGTCAACAACCTTTGCCGTGAACCTGGCCTGGGAGCTGGCGAATATTCCCGGCGATCCGTCCCCGCGCGTGTGCCTGATCGACTTCGATCTGCAGTTTGGCAGTGTGGCCACCTATCTGGACCTGCCCCGCCGCGAGACGGTGTTCGAGATGCTGCAGGACACGTCGGTGATGGACAACGATGTGTTCATGCAGGCGCTTCTGACATTCAACGACAAGCTGCACGTTCTGACCGCACCTGCCGACATGCTGCCGCTGGATCTGATTGATCAGGGCGATGTGCAGAAGATCATCGAAGCCGCGCGCACGAACTTTGACTATGTGGTCATCGACATGCCGTCGAGCGTGGTGCAGTGGACGGAAACGGTGCTGCACGCCGCGCATGTGTATTTCGCGATGGTCGAGTTGGACATGCGCTCGGCCCAGAACACGCTGCGCCTGATCCGGGCCCTGAAGGGTGAGGAACTGCCGTTTGAGAAGTTGCGCTATGCGCTGAACCGGGCGCCGAAGTTCACCGACCTGACGGCGAAAAGCCGGGTCAAGCGGATGGCCGACAGTCTGGACATCAAAATTGAGTTGCAGATCCCGGATGGCGGCAAGCCCGTCGTCCAGGCGGGCGATCACGGGCTTCCCCTGTCGGAAGTGGCCGCGAAGAACCCGGTGCGCAAAGAGCTGCAGAAGCTTGCGCAGTCTGTCCATGATTTGAACGTAGCCGAAGCCGCAGGCGGCTGATTTCCTGAAGGGGTAGTGACGTGTTTTCAAAGTACAAAAAATCAGGCGACGCTGGCGGTCCAGGCGGGACCGAGCTGAGGGCGGTCGAGACCAACACGCCGGTGGAAGAGACCAAGAAAGCCGCGACATCCATGCGCAAGGCGCCGCAGGCAAAGTCGCCAGCGCAGGCCGCGCCGGCCGACAAGGACAAAAAGCGTAAAGAGCGGCTGGGCGAGATCAAGCTTGAGCTGCACAAGGCGCTTCTGGACAACCTGAACCTTGCGGCGCTTGAAAAAGCGTCCGAGAGCGATCTGCGCGCTGAGATTACCGCGATTGCGGGCGAGGCGCTGGAAGATCTGGGCGTTGTGCTGAACCGCGAAGAACGTGCGACGCTGAACCAGGATCTGTTTGACGAAGTGACGGGGCTTGGGCCCCTTGAGCCGCTTCTGAAGGACGAGACGGTCAACGATATTCTGGTGAACGGTCCGCAACAGGTGTTTGTTGAACGCGCCGGTAAGCTGGAACTGACCGATACGACGTTCAAGGATGAAAAGCACCTGCTGCGGATCATCGACAAGATCGTGTCGGCCGTAGGCCGGCGGGTCGATGAATCGAACCCTTATGTTGACGCCCGTCTTCAGGACGGGTCGCGTTTCAACGCGATGGTGCCGCCGATTGCGGTGGACGGTTCGCTTGTTTCCATTCGTAAGTTCAAGAAGGAAAAGCTTGGCATTGACGAGCTGGTCAACTTTGGCGCCTTCACCGAAGAAATGGCGGCTTATATCCAGGCCGCGGTGGCGACACGCCTGAACATCATCGTCTCGGGCGGTACGGGTTCTGGTAAAACGACCACCCTGAACGCGCTGTCGAGCTTTATCGACAACGATGAGCGGATCCTGACGATCGAGGATACCGCGGAACTTCAGCTGCAACAGACCCATGTGGGCCGGATGGAAAGCCGACCGGCGAACGTGGAAGGCAAAGGCGCTGTGTCGCAGCGTGATTGTCTGCGAAACGCCCTGCGGATGCGTCCTGACCGGATCATCGTGGGGGAAACGCGGGGCGAGGAAGTGATCGACATGTTGCAGGCCATGAACACCGGCCACGACGGGTCGATGACCACGATCCACGCCAACAGCGCGCGCGACGGTGTGAGCCGTCTGGAAAACATGATCGCGATGGCCGGGATCGAGATGCCGATCAAGGCGGTGCGGTCCCAGATCTCATCAGCTGTGAACCTGATCGTGCAGGCGTCGCGTCTGCAGGACGGGTCACGGCGCATGGTGTCGATCACGGAAGTGACCGGCATGGAAGGGGAAGTGATCTCGATGCAAGAGATCTTCCGCTACCAGCGTGTGGGCCTGACCCCCGACAACAAAATCATCGGTCACTTCACGGCCACCGGCATTCGCAGCCACTTTTCGGAACGCTTCCGGATGTGGGGCTACGACCTGCCGCCGAGTATCTTCGAACCCTTCGCGGCGGAGTAACGAGTAATGACCCTGTCGGCAGAACCAATTATCTATGGTCTGATCTTTATTGCCGTCCTGCTGCTTGTCGAGGGTATCTACCTCGTCATTTTCGGCAAATCGATCAGCCTGAACAACAGAATGAACCGCCGTCTCGAGATGCTCGAGAAGGGGGCGGGGCGCGAACAGGTTCTGGAACAGCTTCGAAAGGAGATGTCCCAGCACATGAAATCGCGGTCGATCCCGATCTACGCGATTTTGGCGCAGAAGGCGCAGAAGGCGAACATCGCCTTCACCCCTGGTCAGTTGATCCTGATGATGGTGTTTCTGGGGATCGTGGCCTTTGCGGGCCTGACCTTCGGCACCGACGCCTCGATCCCGATCCGGGTTGTCACCTCGATCGTGATGGGCGTGGGCGGTGTCTACGTCTGGATCGACCAGAAGGCGAAAAAGCGCCTGGGGCTGATCGAAGAACAGCTTCCCGATGCGGTGGAACTGATGGTGCGCAGCTTGCGTGTGGGTCACCCGTTCACATCTGCGTTGCAGATCGTGGCCAAGGAAGTGCCCGATCCGCTGGGGTCGGAGATGGGCGTGATTTCGGATGAATCCGCCTATGGCCGGGATGTCAGTGAATCGCTGAAAGCGATGGCCGAACGCATGGACATGCAGGATTTGCGCTTCCTCGCGGTGGCCGTGACGATCCAGCAGCAGTCAGGTGGTAACCTGGCGGAAATTCTGCACGGGTTGTCCCAGGTGATCCGGGCACGGTTCAAGCTGTTCCGGCGGGTCAAGGCGATCACGGCCGAGGCGAAGTGGTCGGGCATGTTCCTGTCGATCTTCCCGATCGGTGCGCTGGTCATGATCAACCTGGTTGATCCCAACTATTACGACGACGTGCGCGGGACAGAATACTTTATCCCGGCCTGTTTCGTTGTCGCGGGCTTCCTTGTCGCGAATATCTTCGTGATGCGGACCCTTGTGAATATCAAAGTGTAGCGCGGGGTTGAGAGAGAACAGATGACCGAGATGCTGAACAATCTCAACACCTTCCTGACCGACAGGTTTGGCGAGTTTGGGCCCCTTTTGGTGGTCGGGATCCTGGGACTTTTCCTGATCCTGCTGACCCTGCCGGTCTTGTTGCGCAAGCAAGAAGATCCGCTGGACAAGCTGCGCGAAAGCAGCCGCAACCAGGCGGCAGCGGCCAATGCCAAGAACGGGCAAAAGCTGCGCACGGCCAGCGGCAAGGGCGACAAGTTGGAGAAATACTCCAACTTCCTGGAGCCGAAGGACGAAGAGGAATATTCCGCCGTCCGTCTGAAACTTTTGCAGGCCGGCTACCGCTCAAAGAATGCGGTGCGGAACTATCACTTCCTGCAGTTCGTTCTGGGCATCGGCTTCCTGATCATTGGCACGCTTTACGCGATCCTGAAAAGCGCCACCGCCGATCCCACGACCCAGCAGTTGATGATGATGTCGCTTGGGCCGGGGTTGGCAGGCTATATGCTGCCCAAATACTGGGTGACGAAGCGCCAGCAGGAACGCCAGGAAGAGATCACCAATGGCTTTCCCGATGCGCTTGACCTGATGCTCGTTTGCGTGGAAGCGGGTCAGTCCCTGGACCAGGCCATTGTGCGGGTGAGCAAAGAGGTCCGCTCTGGCTATCCCTCGCTGGCCGATGAGTTCGAGATGGTCAGCCATGAGATGAAAGCCGGTAAGGACAGAACCGCGGTTCTGCGCGATATGTCGGACCGGGCGGGTGTGACGGATGTGTCATCCTTTGTGACCGTTCTGATCCAGTCGGCCACCTTCGGTACGTCGATTGCCGACGCGCTGCGGGTCTATGCCTCGGAAATGCGGGACAAGCGGGTGATGCGGGCCGAAGAAGCGGCCAACAAATTGCCGACGAAGATGACACTTGCCACTATGATGTTGACGGTGCCGCCGCTGCTGATCATCTTGATCGGGCCTTCGGTATACGAGATTTCCGAAACGCTCGGGAATGCAAGCTTCTTCTAGGGGACCATGCGACATCATTGGCTGGGTCTGACCCTGATTGCCACAGCTCTCGCCGCCTGCGCCCCCGCGGGCGGCGTTGGCACGTCTGACAGCCCGTTCCCGCCCGTCGGCCGGTTCGATGTGGAAGACGCCGTTGATGGGCTGGTCGTGGGCCACCGCCTGATGGCGGCGGGCGAATACGAACTGGCGATCCGCGCCTATAACCGCGCCGCTTTGGAACAGGGCTTTACCGTCGATGTTCTATCGGCCCTGGGGTCGGCCAATCTGCGCCTGGGACGCTTGGGCCAGGCGGAGACTATCCTGCGCCGCGCGGTGGAAGCTGATGACAGCTTTCCGGCCGCGTGGAACAATCTGGGTGCGGTTTTGATGGAGCGCGAAGAATACGGAGAGGCGAGCCGCGTGTTCCAGACCGCCTTTGCGCTCGATAGTGGCGAAAGTGCCGAAATTCGGAACAATTTACGCCTTGCTCTCGCCTTGCGCGAAAACCCTGCATATTCTGCCCCCAATAACGACGGACCTGTACTGGTGCGGCGGGGGACGGGCGAATACCTGCTTCTCGCGACACCGCAAACAGGCTGATTGAGCAGGAAAAAGGACGCAGGCACCATGCGCCACATTGGTATTTCTGCGCTCTGCCTTGGCAGTGCGCTCGTTCTGTCGGCTTGCGGGCCGAACCCCGAAGCCGAAGTTGAACGCACGCTGGACAGCGTGAACGTCATCGATGAGACAAACCTCAACGATCTGATGCTGACCTCGGCCGATCCCCGCGAAGCGGTGGCCTATTTCACAAAGGCCAGCGCAGAGCTTCCCGAACGCGTTGATCTTAAGCGGGGGCTTGGCGCCTCGCTGATCCGGGCAAAGCGGCCGGTTCAGGCCGCGGGTGTCTGGGGTGAAGTTGTCGCGTCTGACGAGGCCACCAGCGAAGATCGCGTGAACTACGCCGATGCGCTGATCCGGTCGGGTGAATGGGACCGGGCGGATGCCGCCCTGGATGAGATCCCGCCCACCTATGAGACCTATCGCCGGTACCGGCTGGAAGCGATGGTGGCCGACAGCAACCAGGAATGGGAAAAGGCCGACAGCTTTTACGAGACCGCTGTGGGCCTCACGACCCGGCCCGCAGGCGTGCTGAATAACTGGGGCTATTCCAAGCTGACACGGGGCGAGTTCAAGGATGCCGAGCGCCTCTTTGGTGACGCGATCCGTCAGGACACCAACCTGTTCACCGCCAAGAACAACCTGATCCTCGCCCGGGG
>JBCBPV010000086.1:0-11973 GCA_039820585.1 Pseudomonadota bacterium | reverse complement strand
TAGCGCCAGATCGCCAATGGTCTCTCCCCCGGTGATCGGCGCATGGTGAACCGCCTGCGATCCCGACAAAGCGGCAGTTTGCGGGCCGAACAGCCGGGCATCGCACATCATGCCCGGCAGGAAGACAACGGGCTCTCCCATCCGCTAGAGACGCGCAGAGGCGAGCCTTGCACCCTCCGACAAGGCCCCCAGCTTGGCATAGGCGATCTCGGGGTCCACCGCGCCGAAGCCGGCAAACGTGCCAAACCCGCAGTCAGAGCCTGCGATCACGCGGTCTGCGCCGACGATGCCCACGAAACGGTCAACCCGTTGGGCAACCAGTTCAGGGTGCTCGACGAAGTTCGTTGTCGTGTCGACCACGCCGGGCACAAGAATTCGGTCGTCGGGGATTTCCGATTTGCGGTCGCGGAACACGGTCCATTCATGGGCGTGGCGGGGGTTTGAGGTTTCAAACAGGATGTACCGCGCGCCGGCCTTCATCAACGTGGGGAACACGGTGTCCATGTCGATGTCGCACACATGCGGGCCTTCGTAATTGCCCCAGCAGATATGGATGCGCACGCGGGCCGGGTCGATGCCATCCAGCGCATGGTTCAGCGCCTCGATATGGCTTTCGGCGATCTTCACGAACTCGGCGTCGGTAAGATCGGCAAACAACATGTGGCGTGAGAGCGCGAGATCGGGACAGTCGAGTTGCAGGTCCAGCCCGGCCTCGGTGATCGTGCGGTATTCGTCGCGCATCGCATCGGCCAAAGCGGCGAGATAAGCCTCGCGCGTAGGGTAGTAGTCGTTTTGCAGGAAGAGAGAGATGACGCCGGGGGAGGCGGCATTCATGAAGCCGCGTTCCGCGCCGTGTTCGGCCATCCCGGCCTTGAGGTTGGCGATGTCTTTATCCAGCTCCCCCTGCCCTTTCGACTTCACATCACCCACGCACATCGGCCGGGCATAGGTGGGGGTGCCGCCGTCATCCTTCAGCCGTTCAAGGAATGTTGGGTAAAGCTTCAGATCGGCAGGCGCGTTGCGCGGGCTGTCGCCTGCGAACCCGGTGTAGCGGTCCTTGACGTAGGTGGCGTAGCTGATCTTCGACGTCTCGCCGTCGGAAACGATATCGATCCCGGCCGCGACCTGACGGCGGACGGTTTCACTGGCGGCCTCGGCCATGGCGGCGTCGAATTCGGCCTCGTTGTAGGGTTGCTCTTTCTCGCGGGCGAAGATGAAGTCCACGACTTTTTGGGTGCGGGGCAAGCTGCCGACATGGGTGGTTTTGATGGTCATTCTGGTGGCTCCTCTGCGATGTCTTCGGCCCAGAGAGCCGGTTTTTCTGTGATGAAGCGGCGCATCAGGGCGCTGCAGTCGGGGTCGTCGGCGACGATCACCTCCACGCCACGGGAGCGCAGGAAGTCTTCGTTGCCACCGAAATTGGCGTTCTCACCGATGACCACGCGAGGGATGCCGAACTGCACGATGGTGCCCGAGCACATCATGCAGGGGCTAAGCGTGGTATATAGCGTGGTGTCGGCATAGGTGGTCTGGCGGCCTGCACGACGCAGTGCATCCATCTCACCATGGGCGATCGGGTCGCCCTTTTGAACGCGCTGGTTGCGGCCCTGGCCCACGACCGTGTCGCCACGGGCAAGGACCGATCCGATGGGGCAGCCGCCTTCGTCAAAGCCCGCCTTGGCCTCATCATACGCAATGCGCAACAGACGGTGATCGGTGTCAGACAGGCTCACAGGTCCCTCCGCGCGATGAGGATCGAGTGATAGTCGCAATCGGGATCTTCAGCGATGAACGCGGTCAGACGCATGGCGCTTGCTTCGAGGATAGTGGCGTATTCCGCTGGCGAAAGACTGGCGTGATAGACCGGGTCGCCTTCGACGGTGCCAAAGGCCACGTCGGCTTTCGGGCCCACGGTGACCATGAGAACGCCCTGGGGTTTGAGGTGGCGGGCCAGGCGGGGCAGGCAGGCGCGTTGTTCGTCCTGGGTGAGGTGGAAGAAGCTGTTCCACCCGATGATGCCATCAAACCGGTCGGGGATGTCGAGCGTGCGCATATCGGCCAGGCGCCAATCCCCCTCGGGCCAGCGCGTGCGGGCGAGCGACAGCATGGGTTCCGAGAAATCGGCACCGGTCAGGCGATACCCCTCGCCGATCAGCCAGCCCGCGATGGGGCGACCCGAACCGCAGCCAAGGTCGAGGACATCACCACCTTCGGGCAGTGCGCTGGCGAAGCGGCGCAACCACCGCGCCTCAAACAGCGCGCGGGACCTTCGGGCATCATAACCGCCCGCGTGACGATCATAGACCGCCTGCGTCGCGTTGGGGTCGGCGGTGGTCATCCGGCCCAGGTGGCGCCAGCGGGATCTTCGGTGGACGTGACACGGTAAAGGCTGGCCTCGCCGGTCATCGACGGCGCCAGTCCATGGGACAGACCCGGCGGGATCGCCGCGGTGTCGCCCGGCGCGAGCGTTGTGGTGCCACCGTCCCATGTCAGTTGCCAATGGCCGCGCATGACCATCAGCACCTCGTGGTGATCAAGGGTGTAGACGTCGGCGGGCAGCGAGCCGCGCGACAGAAGCTCTACCTCGAACCCCGGCTTGTCGGGGATCAGGGCGTGTTCACCAATGACCTTCGCAGGCGCATGGTCGGCGAGCGCCATCAGATCCCAGTACCGCCCGATATAGCGCGGCACGACCTCGCAGGTCGCGACCTCGGGGAAGTCCTTGAGTTCGGCATCGGTCAGAAGCGGCATCGGTTTGACATCACCGGGCAGCGCCGCGCCCTGTTTGGTGTCATAAAGCTTGCCGTTCTCGCCCAGGACCAGGCCATGGTCCGCCGCATCCTCGATCACCTGCGGGGCCCAGATCACGCCGCCGCCGGCATCGTCGCCGCCGAGGATTGCCATGATCATCCCATAGTCCGTTCCGATATTCTCAAACCCCCGGAAGATGCCGGTGGGGATGTTGAAGATATCCCCCTCTTCCAGCACCACTTCGCCCGCCGTGCCCCAACGCCCCCAGAAGAACCGCCAGCGGCCCTTGAGGACGAAGAACACCTCGGCTGTGCGGTGCGAGTGCAGCGAGTTCCGGCACTTGGGCGGTTGCCCCGCCGCGCCGATATTGAAGCCGGGCGTGTCCTTGATGTGGACATGCTGGTCGGGGCTTTCCGAGACACCGCCGCCGATGATCGTGAAGTTTTCCTTCTGGTCGCTGCCCGGTGTGTGGGCGTCGATGAAGGCGGTTTTGCAGGGGATCAGATCGCCGTAGCGGACGATGCGGGTTTCCATCTCGGACGGTGTCATGCTTCACTCCTTGAACTGGGCATTGCGCTTACCCCGTCTGCATCGCGATCTGTTTCCAGATCGCGGTCTCATCAATCAGCGTCCATTCGCGGCGGACGGTGGGCTTGGCCCCGCCCAGCGCGCCGAACTCGGCATGGGTGATGCCCATGACGTTGACCTGCGCACCGGTGGGCGTGCCGAAGGCGCCCCAGCCGTCATGTTTGCCCCAAAGGCTCCACCGCACGGCGGCGCGGGGCGGCATCATCGGATCGTCGCGGCCGATAACGTGGTGGGTTTTGAACTCGGCGTTGGGGAAGGCAGAGCGGAGCCCCAGCCAGAACGCATCGGCAGCGGCGTGGCCATGGGCCGTTAGACCGCCGGGGTATTCCAGGTGGCAGGCACGGTCATAGTCCGTGGGGATGACCGAAAACTCCGCCTCCATCAGGCGGGTCAGCAGGTTGGCAAGCTGTGCGCCCCATTCATTGTCGTTGCCCCGACCCAGATACGGGCCGTCCACGTCATTCTCGGGCGTGGTGGGTGCCCCGCCCCGGCCCGCCGCGACCTCGGCAAAGGCCCATTCGCGGGGGTCCTGCCCCATCTGGCGGATCGCGGCGCCGTTGTCGCGGATCAGCCATTCGTCTGTGATCTGGTTGTCCTTGGCATAGCAATCGGCAATCGCGCGGTAGGTGAGCTTCTTGCCCGTCGCTGGCCCGAACATCCCGTCGCGGGTATGCGTGGCCGTCGACAGGATCCGGTGCGAGGACAGCATCCCATCCTCGGGCGTGCCCGACCAGATCACGTCTTCGCCCAGCAGCACCCGGTCAGGAAACTCATGCAAGGTCGCCATCGTCGCCTGGGTCGAGGCGGGTTCGCCGTGGCTGATCCCGCCGGGCATGCGCACGATGACTTTTTCGCCATAGTAGTCGCGCATCCGGGCGCCCAGGCCCCGGCTCTCCCAGATCTCATGGGTGATCCCCAGAATGTAGTCGGGGAAATCGGTCCAGCGGTTGTCAAAACCTCTCATGTCCATCCTTCCGGCACCCGCGCCGAGCTGCGCACGATAAGCGGCCCGTCGATGGCGATCTTCTGTGGCTCGGTATCCGGATTGTCGATGCGGTCGAGCAGGGTTTCAACGGTGGCCCCGACCATCCGGCCCGAGGGTTGTCGCAAGGTGGTCAGGTCATAGGCCGGCCACCCGGCAAGCGGCACATCATCATAGCCGACGATAGAGACGTCACCGGGCACGCGGAGGCCCATCTCTGAGCGCAACTCATCCATCACGGCGAAGGCCATGTGATCGTTGCCCACGAAAATCGCATCAACCTTGTCAGCCTCCACCATCCGGCGCGCGGCGGCCGCGGCTTCGGCCCGGCGGTAGTGGCCGTCGGCGATGGCGACCGGTTCCATGCCAGCGGTTTGCAGGCCGGCCAGAAACCCTGCCTCTCGGTCGCGACCGGTGGAGGAGCCTGTCCATCCGGTGATGTGGCCGACCCTTTGGTGACCCCCAGCAACAAGGAACTCCGCGATTTTCTTGGCGCCTTCGAAGTTGTTCGAGGTCACCTGGCTCAGCCGCAAATCGTCCTGCCCGCGGTTGAACAAAACCACCGGAATGCCCGCCGCATCACAGCGCGCGGCCAGTTCATCAGACATGCCCACGCTGGCGGTTATGATCCCGTCGACCTGATAGTCGAGCAATTCGTCGATCACCGTCCCCACACCCTCACCCGTGCCAGAGGCCATGAAAATCAGGATATGATAGCCCTGTTCCTGCAACGCGTTCGACAGCCGTTCCAGCGCGTCGGGGTAGAACTGGTTTTCCAGATAGGCCACCACCAACCCGATAATCCGCGATCGCCCGGTGATCAGCGACCGGGCCAGCACATTCGGGCGATACCCCAGCTCGTCCGCGGCGGCACGCACCTTGTCCGCCATCTTTTGCGAGACGCTGGCGCCCGGCGTGAACACCCGGCTGACCGCCGATTGGCTGACGCCCGCCTTGGCCGCAACATCGAGGGAGGTGACCTTGCGCTCGCTCATCAGCCCGCGGTCCATCCACCGTCAACCACCAGCGCAGTGCCGGTGACAAGTGCCGACGCGTCAGAGGCCAGAAACACCACCGCACCCATGATATCCTCGATCTCGCCCACCCGGCCCAGCTTGATCTTGTCGGTGATCCACGCGACCCGCTCGGGGTCATTGAACGTGGCCGCGGTCAGCGGTGTGCGGATAAAGGTTGGGCAGATCGTGTTGACCCGGATCTGGCGCGGGCCCCATTCAATGGCCATGGATTTGGTCATGCCTTCGACGGCGTGTTTCGATCCGCAGTAAACCGCCCGGTCGATCCCGCCCACATGGCCCATCTGGCTGGAGATCTGGATGATCGAGCCACCGCCGGTCATGCCCTTCGCCACCTCTTGCGCCAGGAAATAAGCGGCACGCAGGTTGATCTCCATCACCGCGTCAAAATCCTCGGGCGTTGTCTCAAGCGCCGGCGCGTGCCGCGCGATCCCGGCCGAGTTGCACAGGATGTCAAACGGCCCCTGCGCCGCCACCGCTGCGCGCATTGCATCCAAATCGGACACATCCAGCGCCAAGGCAGCGGCCGACAATCCCGCGCCAGCCATCTCTTCCACCACCGCCTGCAACGCCTCTGCCCCGCGCGCGGCCATCACCACATGGGCGCCCGCCTCGGCCAAGGCCACGGCGCAGCCCAGCCCGATCCCGCGCGATGCACCAGTGACCAGCGCGCGGCGGCCATCAAGGCGGAAGGACGGGGTTTTGGGCAGGGCCATGGGTGGAACGATCGTTTGCATAGGTGTGCAAAACCAATCTTACGCCCGGGCGCAGCCCCTGTCGAGGGGGCTATCGGGGCATGGCAATCCCCCGGAACGGCGGAAAATCGGCGTAGCGTTTCTGCCGCTGGGTCAACGGCTTATCCGGCTCTGCCCCTGCCGCCAACAGCGTGCCCCGCGGCGCGATATAGCTAAGGATCCGGCGCTGCGGCTCTTCCCGCCAGGTCAGATTGAACGCCGCGAGCTTGGGGAAAAAATACATCTCGTGATAGGGCAGATGATCGTGCACCCACCACGCCAGGTCGCACCAGTCCCGCCCCTGCGCGTACCGAACCGCAAACCACGGTATCGCGATGGACACTGTCGCCCCCATCCGGCCATTGCCATCCCGCCTATCCCAGATATGGCCGGCATAGTTCTTCTCATTCTGTGCGCATTTCTGGGGCCGCACCTCAGTCGCCCCGAAATGGTTCAGCGTGGGCGAGCGGTAGCCTGACCGGATCTCGACCGCGCCAAAGGTCTCGTGCAGCGGGTCTAGGAGTTCGGCCGCCAATCTCCGCCCCGCCGCAATCGCCAGATCCGGATCCTCGGGGATATTTGGCACGCCATGGAAATTCCCGATCTCCGAGTTCAGGAAGTTCCGCATGAAGAAATATGTCGACAACCGCACCCGTCCCAGATCCTCAAGTGCGGTGTAGCTGCGCGGGGATTTCATCCCCGCCACTGGGGCAGCGCGCGCATCCGGTCGAAGACGTTGACGCCAAGCTGCTTGTAGACATCGAGGATATCCACCAGCACCCAGTTCTCGCGGATCAGATCGCCTTCGACCCGCCAGAAATCGAGGCTGCGCATCGTCAGTTCGGCCCCCGTCCCCGGCAGGCCGATCCAGCCACCCCCCGTCAATGTCATCGCCATGCCGGGCCAGGCGGTGAAGCCCACATAGTCACCCTCACCAAAGAAATGCGCTCGGCCCGCAAAGGCCCGACGATCCGGCATCGCGTCAAGGAAGGGGATCTGATGGTGTTCGCGAAAGCCGCGGATCCCGCGCCCCGTGCCGATGCCCGAGGGTCCGTACCACGTACAGCGCGGGTGCCAATATCGCGGCAGTTCCATCGCCTCGACACCTTCGTTGTTGCGCTTGAGCGCGGCCAGCATATCGCCCACCACCTTCAGCGCGTGGCTCCCGTCGCCTTCAATCCGAAGCCCATCCTGGCTGGCGGGTCCGGGCACAGTCCACTCCCGCCCCAGGCTCGGCGCCTTGGGCCAGACGTCGGCCTGCATCATCAGTTCGGGGATGTCCCAGAGCGCCTGCATTTCAACCGCGCGACCGCCTTCGATGCGGTAGAACTCATGGTATCGGATGGTGGCGGTGCGCCCGGTGGGCGGAATATCGAGGAACGGGGCCACAAACGTGCCAATGTAGTGCCCTCCCATGCCGACCCACATCTCGCCATGGGCATCGGGGGCAGCCATCACGATCCAATCGCGCCGTTCGATATCCGGCATCGCGGCATAAAGCGCCGCAATCGCGCGCGCGTTCAGGTCTGCCGGGCCCTCCAGCGTCTCAAACGGATAGGCCAGATGCACCACAGCGTCCGGGGCCAGCACCTCGGCAAAGGCCGCCTGCGCCGTCTCAACATCGCAATCCCAAAGACGCGACAGTGGGGCCACCACTGCCTTGGCCGCGTGACTGTCCATCCCCTGCCCCTTCATATTGGCAAAAATACTCCCGCCGGAGGCGGGCCTTACTCGGCGGCTTCGCGATAGGGTGCCGCTTCGCCGTAGGGCACGTTCAGCCCGCCATAGCGGCGCACCCGGACGTTGCACTGTTCGGCATGGCCGACGAAACCCTCAAGCATGCAAAGGCGGGATCCATATTCGCCCACCAGCGTCGCGGCCTCGTCGGTGACGACCTTTTGGTAGCTGTGGGTCTTGATGAACTTGCCGACCCACAGCCCCCCAGTGTAGCGCCCCGCCTTCTTGGTGGGCAGGGTGTGGTTGGTGCCGATCACCTTGTCGCCATTGGCCACGTTCGTGCGGGGGCCCAGGAACAGGGCACCGTAATTCGTCATATTCGCCAGGAACCAGTCGTCACGGTCGGTCATGACCTGCACATGTTCCGAGGCCACGTCTTCGGAGACGGCCAGCATGTCGTCATAATCATCGCACAGGATGATCTCGCCATAGTCCGCCCAACTGACCCGGGCGGTGTCGGCGGTGGGCAGGATGGTGAGGATGCGCTCAATCTCGGCCATCGTGTCATCGGCCAGCTTGCGCGAGTTGGTGATCAGCACCGCGGGCGAGTTATAACCATGCTCGGCCTGACCCAGCAGATCGGTCGCACACATCTCGCCATCCACCGTGTCATCGGCGATCACACAGGTCTCGGTGGGGCCAGCGAAAAGATCGATACCCACGCGGCCGAAAAGCTGGCGTTTGGCTTCCGCCACAAAGGCATTGCCAGGGCCGACGAGCATGTCGACGGGTTTGATACTGTCGGTGCCGATGGCCATGGCGCCCACGGCCTGCACACCGCCAAGCACAAGGATCTCATCCGCGCCGCCTTCATCCATCGCAGCGACAATGGCCGGGTGCGGCGCCCCATCGACCGGGGGCGCAGAGGCGACGATGCGTTTCACGCCTGCAACCGAGGCTGTCAGCACCGACATATGCGCCGACGCCACCATCGGGAACTTGCCGCCGGGCACGTAACACCCGACCGAGTTCACGGGGATGTTCTTGTGGCCCAGGATCACGCCCGGCATCGTCTCGACCTCGACATCCAGCATCGACGCCCGCTGCGCCTCGGCGAAGTTGCGGATCTGGACCTGGGCGAAACGGATATCGTCCATCTCGCGCTGGGTGACCTTTGCCTTCGCCGCATCGATTTCCGAACGGGTGAGGACAAAGGCCTGCGGCTCATACTTGTCGAACTTTGCGGACAGGTCGCGCACCGCCGCGTCGCCGCGCGCCTCGATATCGGTCAGGATTCCCTCGACCGTGGCGCGCACCTTTGCGTCATCTTCGGCGCGCTCATCGGCGGGTTTGCCGCGCTTGAGATACTCGGCCATGCAGTCATCCTCCCATAGATCACAGGCGCGGGACGGCAGACTCGCAGGGCCCCGCGGTTGATCCCAAGGATAGCCGGGATGACGGCTGGCTCAAGGAATTTTTGCATACGCTTGCAATTTAGGCGGCAGCGCGCGCTGTGACCTGACCGATGGCATCGACGATCAGATCCAGCTGGTCGGGATCGGAGAACCGGTGATCGGCGTCTTTCACAAGCGTCAGTCGCGCATCGGGGCTGTCGATATGGTCGATCAGGCGCAGGGGCACCGACAGCGCCACATCGGTATCCGCCGTCCCGTGCAGCAGGCGCACCGGGAACGGTGCAGGCAGCGGGGCCCGCAGCACAAGCTGATCCCGCCCCTCTTCGATCAGGCGGCGGGTGATGATGTATGGCTCATCGGAATAGTCCGAGGGTTGTTCGACCCGGCCCTGTTCGGTCAGACGCGCCTTTTCGGCATCGGTGAACCCCGCCCACATGCTGTCTTCGGTAAAGTCCGGCGCAGCGGCGATGCCCACAAGCCCCGCAACGCGGTCCGGCATGGCCCGGGCCACCAAAAGCGCGATCCAGCCGCCCATCGAAGAACCGACGAGGATCTGCGGACTCTGAGTAAGGTGCCCGATCGCGGCCATTGCGTCTTCGGCCCAATCGCCGATGGCGCCGTCAAGGAAATCGCCCGAGGACTGTCCGTGCCCGGAATAGTCAAAGCGCAGGAACGCACGACCCTCAGCCTTGGCCCAGGCTTCCAGATGCAGCGCCTTGGTACCTTCCATGTCCGAGTGAAAGCCACCCAGAAAGACCACCCCAGGCGCCGCGCCCGGCGTTTGGTGATAGGCGATTCGCCGGCCTTGGGACGTGTCGAGATGGTTTGGCGGCATGCGGGCCTCCTTTTTTTGTGTTGGATGCCAGAGCCATAGGACGCAGGCAAACATTCATTTAGGTGACTCTATTGTCACGTGACTAAGTACTCACATATTCTTCTCCCATGGATGCGATCTTCAAAGCCCTCAACGACCCCGCGCGCCGCGCGCTTTTGGACAGCCTGCGCCAGAATGACGGCCAGACGCTCAGCGATCTGGAAGCGCAATTCGAGATGACCCGTTTCGGGGTGATGAAACATCTCAAGGTTTTGGAAGACGCCTCCCTCATCGTCACGCGCAAACAGGGGCGGTTCAAACACCATTACCTGAACGCCCTGCCCCTGCAGGAGGTGATTGATCGCTGGATTGATCCTTTCCTGGTCAAGCCCACGGCGCGTGCCGTCATCGACCTTAAGACCAACCTGGAAGGAACCGCCCAAATGCTCGATACCGAAACCAAACCAGACTTCATGATGCAGACATACATCCGGTGTTCCCAAGACGCCCTGTGGGACGCGCTGATCGACGAAGACCGGATGTCAGCCTATCACTTCCTGTCGCCCAAAGTGACCCGAGAGGGGAAGACCTATACCTATCACACCCCCGATGGCGGCACGATGATGGTGGCGCGCACCCTGGCAACCGACCCCAAATCGCGGATCGAAGCGACGTTTGAGCCCCATTGGGAGCCCGGCATCCCCGCCTCGCGCACCGTCTTTCTGCTGAGCCCCGAGACCGGTCACATCAAACTGGTGATTGAGCACTACGACCTGCATTACCCCGTGGTCCCCGGTGAAGGCGTGGCCGATGGCTGGGAACGCTGGGCCGCGGGGTTGAAGACGTATCTGGAAACCGGCAAGGCCATCCGCTTCAACGAGCAGGGGGCAGTTTGATGTCGGTCGAGATGATCTATCTGACGTTGACCGCGCTGCTTGCCGCATCTTTGTGGATTCCGTTCATCATCGGTGTGAACACGCAGACCGTGAAGGACATGAGCGACTTCACCCGTCCACCTGACCTTAGCGATCTGCCGCCCTGGATCCATCGCGCCTGGCGGGCGCATCTGAACCTGGTTGAGCAGTTCCTGCCGTTTGCGGTGATCGTTCTGATCGCGCATCTGCAAGGGGTGTCGACGGGCGTGACGGTCTGGGCCTCAGTCGCGTTCTTCTGGCTGCGCGTGGCCCATGCGGCGGGAATGATCACCGGTGTCGCGCGGTTTCCGGCGCGTCCGATGATCTTTACTGCGGGTTGGGTGTGTATCCTGTTGATCGGGTGGCAGGTGCTGGCCGCAGGATAGGCTGGGGGCGCTGCCCCAGGCGCCTTCGGCACCTCCCCCGGGATATTTTCAGACCAAAGAGGAGGGGCGCAGCGCTTGACAAAGGCGCGGCGCCCGGTCACTTCAAACGCACATACCCGCAACCGGGCGCTTGGTAGGCGCCAAACCGACGAGGAGAAAAGGCCATGAGCCTTGATGCGTCCCAAATTTCCCTCACCTTTCCCGATGGCAATGCGCGATCCTTCGCAGCCGGTGTAACGCCCGCCGAAGTCGCCGCCGATATCTCGACCTCGTTGGCCAAGAAGGCGATCAGCGCGACTGTCGACGGTGCGCATTGGGATTTGGCGTGGCCGATTGAGGCGGACGCCGCTATCGCCATTCATACGATGAAGGATGACGCGCAGGCGCTGGAACTGATCCGGCATGACCTTGCCCATATCATGGCCCGCGCAGTGCAAGAGATCTGGCCCGCAGTGCGCGTGACCATCGGGCCGGTGATCGACAATGGCTGGTATTACGACTTTGACCGCGAAGAGCCGTTCACGCCCGAAGACCTCGGCGCGATTGAAAAGAAGATGAAAGAGATCATCAACCTGCGCGACGCGGTCCGGACCGAAGTCTGGGACCGCGACGTGGCGGTCCAGTACTACACGGATCGCGGCGAGCCTTACAAAGTTGAGTTGATCGAAAGCATTCCGG
>JBCBPV010000085.1:0-12241 GCA_039820585.1 Pseudomonadota bacterium | reverse complement strand
CGAGAAAGGATCAAACGAAAGACCATCGAAACCCGGCGCTTGCTTCACCGCAAATCCGCCGCATAATCACAAAAACCAGATGCGCCAGATCCTCTCTTAGCTCAGGCGGCCATCTGTCCCAAAAACCCTGACGTCACACAGACTGAACAGCGAAAGCTGGAGCTGCAGGGTTTCCCGCAGCAGGTAAGTCATTTCCTCGAAGTCTACGCTGAAGTCAGTGAAGCTAATCCAAACCTTGTCGCAAAAGAATTTGGTGACCGAGGACTGATGGACGACTCGAGCGCCTTTGAGGAGCAATCCTCACCGTCGAGTGTAGCCGGTGGATCGACCAAGGCCTGGCGCCCCGCGGCAGCGCTAACGAAACTAAAGGAACAGATTGATGTATTGTATCCCGGGCGCAGCAAAGCCAGCGATGGATTCATTGGAGATTCAGCGCACTGCCCCGGGGCATCGGATCATTGCCCAAACATTGATCTCAACGGAGTTGGTATTGTTGCCGCTTTTGATTGCACCCACGATCCAGCGAATGGATGCGATCTTCACGTGATTACAAACGCGATCATCAAAAGTCGTGACGCGAGGATCAAGTATATTATCTTCGATTCGCGTATATGTTCTTCGTATGAGGTTGATGGACACCAAGAGTGGGAGTGGCGTCCTTATTCTGGCAGCAATCCACACGACCGTCATGCTCATTTCTCCGTATTGTCTGACGTATCGAAGTTCGATGACGTAACAGCGTGGCAAGTTCGGCTTCAGCCAAGCCGCAGGCAGTTCGAGTTAGTTGGTTAGTTGCCTTTACAAAGAACGTGATCCTTCAGCGCGAGGGCTCATGGAACTGATTCTGAAGCACGATACATGCACTGCTTCTTCAGGTGATTGGAAAAGCGGCATGTGAAGTCTCACTTCTCCTTTCTAGTTCTTATGTTTGTGAAGACGTTGCTGAACGAAGCATAGATACTGATTTGTACATCTTTGGCTCTTGCCGTTTTTTTTTACTTGTTCGTTCCATCGCAGTGATCAAGAAAGGATTAACGCAGTGTCTTTGGCGCGCCCACGTGAACCGCTACCCATCGTTACTGCGTTTTTGGCGGAGGCAGTTCTCTCAACATGCCGGGATTCTGAACCTCAGGCAATTGCAGCCCCAATAGGGACCCTGTCTGGCATATGCTGCATCTGGGTGCGCCATCGTTGCCTAACTCTAGGCGACATGGTCAGATATGCACCTAGAGAGCTTTTGGAGTGACCGCACCTGTGTAAGAAAATCAAGTTAGACCGCAGCGAGATGGCCCAACCAAGGCGGACTGGTCAAGTGACGGGTTTTCTGAAGTAGTTTTGGGACGAAAACGAACGCGTGGAAACCTAGGTCAAAGGCGGCGTTGCGTGCGAAGCGGAAGCCCCGTCCTGGCTTGATTTGGGGGACGGTTGGACCCGCCCCCCTCCGCCCCGCTAGGAGGCATCGCGCTTAGCTATCTGCGCCGCAACCCAGTCGTGGATTTCAGACTCTACCCAAAAGACCCTGAAGCCGATCCGCACGCGCCGTGGAAAACCAAAATGCGCGTAGTCGGGGTCGTTCTCCATCCGATCTATGTGAGCGAACCCAAACCCAACAATTTCCCGGACTTGCTTCTTGCTCAGTAGTCTAGTCATCACGATTAACTCCTTGATAGGAGCAATCGCGATCACCCCGGTTTGCGAAACCTAGGCCACTACAGCTTGTACATGCGCTGCCAACAGGTCAAGCGCTTCGCGCATCTCGCTCTGGTAGTGGTGGCGGTTGTAAATCCGAGCGATGCCTGATCGCTGCCCAGATCGATGGGCCAGGATCTCTTCGGTAACATGGAGCGGTATGCCCAGCGCTGCGCAGTTGGTCGAGAACGTCCGGCGAAGATCATGCACCACCCAATGCGGGATCGGCACATGGTGGTCGATCCGCGCCTTCCCATTTCCCCACCCGTTGTATGGCGGGATCGGCAGGAGCCGCCGCACGGCATCGGTTAGCGGCAGAGTGTGCGCTATCCCTGCCTTCATCGCATCTGGTGGAAAGTAGATGGTGTCGTCGCGCAGCTCGTAGTTTTGGAACTGACCCCGGCGCTGGCCAGTCAGGATCAAGAGTTTGAGGTAGTCAGAGTATGGTGGGAAGTCATAGTTCCAGATAGCGCGGAGTTCTTTGTCAGAGAGCACTCGATCGCGCTGGCCGAACTTGGCCCTGGTGAACGCGAAGGCGTGCCGGTCGATGTATTCCATTCGCACACACCAATTGAGAAATGCTTTGATCGCTGCAATGTGCTGCGGCGTATTCGGGATGCTCTTGAGCGTGATGTCGGACAGGAAGGTGCTGTCGAGTTTCTTGAGGCGATCCGCATACCCGTGAACCGTTCTCGGCCGCACTCGCCGCTCACAGTCCTCTAGGAAGGCCAAAATTGCCTCGTCAGTGCGTTCAAGGCGCTTCTGCGGGGTATCCGTCAGCTTTTGTAGTTGCGCCTCCCTACGCGCCGTTTTGAGGCTCATAGAAGGGTATCTGCCGAGGGTCTTCAGGCGGCGATCCGGGCCGTACACGACCACGAAGGATTTGCTGCCACCCTGGGATACCCGCACACCAAAGCCATCGCCTTCCCAGTATGTCTTCTGTCCCTGGGTGGGGACTGGCAGTTTGTCGATCTGAAGGGCTGTTAGTCTCATCTTAGTCTCCCAAACCACGTGAGTAACGGCGGTTTCAGTGGAAACTATGAGCTAGGGCCTCGCAAGTCTTTTCAGCGTTTTCAATAGGTTAGGGTCAGCATGGTCAGGATGAGTGAAAGAAAACTCCGATCCACAATCCAGCGCTCTAACCAACTGAGCTAAGGCGGCACGCGACCAGCGTGATAGCCACAGCCCCCACCGATTGCAAGAGGCTCAGAGGGTCATGTCGTACTGCACTTCAACCAGATCCACGCCAAACGACGTCACCGGTTTCGACCCGGTGCGCGTGAAGCCATACGCCTCGTACATCGCGCAGGCCGCGCGGTGTCTGTCGTGGGTCCAGAGCGTCATGCGGTCGTAACCCGCGTCCCGCGCAAAGCCCAAACACGCGTCCATCATCCGCCGCCCCAAGCCCAGCCCGCGCGCTTCTGGCACCAGGTAGAACAGGCGCAGCTTGGCAATCCCCGGCTCCCCAGATTGCACGCAGAAGATAGAACCCAGGCGCCGCCCGCGCGCCTCGGCAATGAACGCGCGCTCGGTGGCGGGATCGCGGGTGCGCTGGAAATCCACCAGGATCTGGGCCACCAGTGGCTCAAAACTGGCATCGAACCTGTCCGAGGCGGCATAATCCTCGCCATGTCGCTGGATCAGCCAACCGGCATCGCCAATGGCCATATCGCGCAGTCGTGCCTCAGCCGGATCGATAGGGGTCATACGGTCCAATACCGCCTCCATCGCGTCTGCCACGGCCGCCTGCCCCGCTGGCCCGACCGCGTCAAACCGCGCCGCGACATCCGCCCGCGCCGCGCGCGACAGCCGCGTCAGCAGTTTGCGCCCCGGGGCCGTCAGCGACAGGTGCCGTTGCCGCCCGTCACGGTAGGAAGCGCGGCGCACCAGCAGGCCGTCGCCTTCAAATCGTTTCACGATGCGGCTGAGATGCCCCTCGTCCAGCCCCAGCGCTTCGGACAAGGCGCGCGCGGTGGTGTCTGGGGCGACCGAGAGTTCATAGAGCACTCGCACCTCTGTCACGGTCATGCCGCTGTTGAGATAGGTGCGCGAAACCAGTCCCATGGCCTGCGTATAGCGGCGATTGAAGGCGCGGATACGGTCGATTGGGTCCATGGACAGTCTTTCTTGACACGCAACCTTCTCGCAAACCACTTGCCGACGTCAAGTAAATTTCGCGCATCAGTCATTCACACCACGCAGCATCGTTTCCGCAAAGCCAGCCAATTCCTGCGAACGAGCCACCTCCGCTAGCCCGAACTTGCCGGTTTTGACCGGCAGCCCCTGCGAAGCGTCGAATCACGACCCAGACACGCTATTCTTCCCGCGACTCGACCAGACGTTGGGGCAGGCATACGACGTGGGCCTGACCCGCCTGCGCGCGCCCGAGCGGCAGTTACTGTTCCAGGTGGATGCAGGCTTTATTCGCGCGATCCAGCCGCGCGACTGCAGCAGCCTAGTGTCGGGCCGGATGACGGATGAGCGGTGGGGTAAGCTGTTTGATGGCTATCAGGTGCAATTGTCGCCGCTGGTGCTACGCGGCTATTACAGCGCCACACGCCGGGCGATGGGTCTGGGACAGGGTGCGCAACCCCGTACGCTGAATGCCCAAGAGATACGTCGCGTGGAAGAAGCGATCCTCCCAGCGATCGACACGATGATTTCAAAGCAGAAGAACCCGCGCGCGATGTATGATGCCTGACGCAATGGCGACCGCGCGGGCAAGTACACCTGCGCCTTCAACAAGATGTTCGCTGCGGCAGCGACGAGCCTGCAAGACAGCCGCCGCGATCTGGCGCTTCGATACCTGATGGGAAACTAAGCCCGGACCGGGGCAGGTCCCGATTGGGATTGCCTCGGCGCGCCGGGCGCGGTAGATGCCCGCGCCATGGGTATCAACAGCGAAAAAGACATCGAGGCCAATCTACAGATCGGCCCGACCTCCGAAGGGGCGGTGCGGCTTTATATCGAAGGTGGTGGGGCCGAGATCCCGATGGACTTCGATCCCGATGAGGCCGAAGAGATCGCAGAAGAAATCCGCGCCGCCGCGGCGCGGGCCCGTGCGATGAAGATCACGCCGTCAAAAAAGGGGTGAGGCCTGGGTCGCGGGCGGCCTGCCAGCGCAAGGCGGCGTGGCGGGCGAATTTCTGCACCATCACCTTCCGGCGGGCGCCGGCCAGCTTGGCCTCGGGCCCCATTCGCACGATTTCCGCGTCATAGGCATCGGCGATGATCAATCCGGTTTCTAACGGCAACAGCTCTGTCGGAAACGCCTCGTCCACGGCCCAGAAATAGCGGTCGCACCATTCCAGATAGCCATGCCACTTGGCATCAGACTGGAAATCGGCACGGCTCGATTTGCATTCGACGACCCAGACCTCACCCTTGGGGCCCAGCGCCATCACATCGACGCGCAGACCGCGGGTGGGGGTCAATTCTTCTACTGTGACGAAATCCAGCTCCAACAGGTGCCGGCACACGCCGCGGGCCAGCAGTTGGCCGGGCGTCTTGGTGTGTGGGGCGTGGTCTTCGGGCATGCATCCAGAGTGAACAAGTCGTGAACAAAAATCAAGGGTGCCGCTAGGTGCGGGCCTTCACTGCCGCAACAGTGCAAATCGCAGCAATCGACAGTTCCAGCGTCAGCATAACCAGAAACGACGTCGCAGGTATCCCATCCACGGCCAGCGCCTAGACCCGCGCCAGGCCAAAACCCGCATAGATCGCCGCTGCCGAGATCAGGGCGGGATGCGCCAACGAGGGGCGCATGAGACCAAGGCACAGGAACAGACCCAACGCCAGCAGGCCGCCGCCAAAGGCCCTTATATCGCCGATCGGGTTCACGTCATCAGGCAGCGCCACCGCGCTTATCGCAAAAAACTCGACCGGCGCGAAAAGGACGGCCGCGCCGATGCCCAGCGCGATGATTGCGGACAGAGTGAGCGCGTTTTTGGTGAAGGTCATGGATGGCTCCGATCATTTGGGGAAAGTTGGGTTGCAAAAGCCTCTAGCGCCCAGGCCTGGATCGCCGGGATATCCCGGTAGTCCCCGGGTTTGGCGCCGAGGTAGCGAAACATTAGGCGGGCCGGCACGCGCGTCGGCACGGAGAAGTTGGAAAGATCCAGCGCACCGGCAAAGCCCCCCACGCTGACCGGCTGGACGATGGGGCAGATCGCCCGCACCGCGTCGGATTATTTGGCGCCTGACCCTTTGTCGGATGCGATGGATAGCGCGATACAGGTGAAAAAAATACGCCACCGGGCGCGTCGCCAGCACCGACTGATGCGCCAGCACCCAGTCCTGCGCGGTGGGGAGCCAGTTGTCGTAACGGATCGGGCTGCCGACTACGACCGCAGTATAGGCGGCGGGGTCAGGGGCGCCCGCAACGGGGGCCAGATCGACCTCGGCCCCGGTCCCGCGCAACGCCTCGGCGATGGTGGCGGCCACGCCAGTGGTGCTGCCATGCCCGGTGGCATAGGTCACGAGTATCCGGGCGGGAGTTTTGGGATCGTGCGTGGGTCTCTCAAACGTACTGTCGAGCCTTACCTATGCGACACCGCCCACGTTTGAATTACCACCAGTCCGGATCTCTGTACCCAGCGTCCGTGACGACCCTACTTGCGCATATCCATTCTATACCCCGCCCCATGTCCGCGCCGTCGACGACCCTGCCCTCGCCCGACGATCCGCTGAGCGAGACGTTGCATGCCATGCGGATCGAAGGCACGCTTTATTGCCGGGCTGAACTGCGCGCGCCCTTTGGCATCGAGATCCCCGCGTTTGAAGGGATGATGGGCCTTATTGTCGTCACCGAGGGCCACGCGTGTTTGCAGATGCCCGGCGGCGCAGCGCAGGGGTTGGCACAAGGCAGTCTCACACTTGTGCCCCATGGCTCGACCCGCTGGCTCAGCGACGCGCCCGGCACACCGGCCCGACCTCTTGGGATGCTGCAGTTCACCCCGATCACCGAGCGTTATGAGATCCTGCAACACGGCGGTTGCGGGCGATTTGGCGCGGATCACCTACGGCGTTGTGCGCTTTGACAGCCAAATCGCTCAGTGTGTGCGGGCGCAACTGCCGCCGGTGATTTTTCATCAGCGGTGGGATCAGGAAACCGATGGCTGGATGGACAGCACCCTGCGCTATGTCTCGCGCGAAGCCGCGAGTCTGCGGCCGGGCGGGGAAACGGTGCTGACGCGGCTCGCCGATATCCTGATCATCCAGGCGATCCGCGCGTGGTTGGACAGCGCGTCCGAGGCGCGGCAGGGCTGGCTTGCCACGCTGCACGACCCCCAGATCGGGCGCGCGCTGGTAGCGATCCATAAGCATCCGGCGCAAGCGTGGTCCGTGGACGGCCTTTCCCAGAGCGCGGCCCTGTCACGCTCGGCCTTTGCCGCGCGGTTCACGGCGCTGGTGGGGCATTGTGCGATGTCCTACCTCACCGACTGGCGCCTGTCGCTAGCCACGCGGTTTCTGGCAGAGACCGATTTGCCCCTGGCAGAGATCGCTGCGCGCGTGGGCTATGGATCTGAGCCTGTGTTTGGGCGGGCGTATACGCGCGTTTATGGCCAGAGCCCAGGTCACGTGCGGCGAAGCGGTTAATCGCACACGAACAACTCTTATCTTGCCCGCGCGCGCGCGGTCCCGCAAAGTTCCCACATGCCCGATCTCGCTTCTGCCTGCCGCATGCTCGGCGTGTCGCCCGATGGTGCGGTGCGTGTTGCCGACACGCCGGGGGCGGAGGTGTGGAAGGTGAGGCGCGACGACGGCACCGTCGCCGCGCTGAAGCTCCCACGCAAGCCGGGTGGCAATGAGCAGCCCGCGGGCGCGATGCTGCGCTATTGGCAGGGTGATGGTGCAGCGCGGATTTATGCCGGGTCTACCGGGCCGATACTGATCGAGTGGCTAGAGGGGCCATCGCTCGGCGACCGCGCGCGCGAAGGTGATCTGGCGGGCGCGGACCGGATATTGACGGAGGTTGCTGCGGGGTTGCGGAGCCGTGTAGGTGCGCCCTGGGCGGATCTGCCGACACTCTACACCTGGTGCCACGCGCTTTTGACCTTCGATCTGCGCCGTGTCGCGCCGGAGGTGGCGCAGTGGGTTGAGGCAGCGGCCCGGCTGGCCGAAGACCTGCTGGCCACCGGACCGGACCCGGTACCGCTGCACGGTGATCTGCACCATGACAACGTGATCCTGACCCGGCGCGGGGCACTGGCCTTTGACCCCAAAGGTTTGTTAGGCGATCCGGCATATGAGTTGGCCAACGCCTTTCGCAACCCGCGCGGTATCAATGGCCCCTTGTCGGACCCTGCGCGGATTGAGGCGCTGGCCGCGGCGGCAGCGGATGCAATGGATGCGCCCCATGCCCGCGTGATCGGATGGGCCGCGGTGAAGGCGGCGCTGTCGCTGGCGTGGTCGCTGACGGGCGACCTGCCACAGGTACCCAGCCGCGACTATCAGGTGCTGGCCGCCCTCGGCCGATCGGCGCGGCGGCATTTCGGCTAGGACACGCGCGCGGCCGGCCACGCGTTGATCGGTACGACGCGCTGCATGATGTCGACCATCCGGTCGAGCCCCTGGGCCCCCACTGCGTCCTAGGTTGACTGTCCACCTATTATTGTGTGCTCGACCAATCCCTTTCGTAGCAAGAGCGTGGCCGCTGGGTGATCCGCCACAACCCCCGGCGGCAGGCGTTTCAGCGTCTCATCGGTCAGCGTGCAGCTCAAAGGATCAGGCGTATCTGGGGGCCGTAGGGTGTTTTGTCCTTGGAAAACCTGGTGTCGCGGTTGATCCGGCGGATCGACTTTTTTTAGGGCAGGTTCTGCCCGAAGTGGCGGGCGGAAACCTTCAACCACTTGGCCCAGAGCGGCGACCACCGATTTCGCAGGCGTCATACGGTGCGCATTGTATCGGTCGCGGTTGTCCTCAAACCAAGCGCGGTCATTGTTGGCGGCGAGGTCGCGTAGATAGGCAAAGGTTTCGGGCGTCAGTCCGGCCGTGGCCGCAAGTGTATCGACGTCAGCCGCATCGTCACATCCCCCGACTTCTGTGCCAAGGCACCTTGCCGCCACCCGGCCCACAGCCTATCTGTCGGCGGTGGCGGGTTCTGCCCCTCTCGTATTGCGGTCCAATTCCGGTGGCCTTACTCAATTCCGAGGGAGCTGGCTCTGTGCGGATCCTGGTCCGTTTACCTGGCGCCCACCTGTGTATACAGGTCCTCGGGAATTCAATCCCGTTACGGTCCGGGTGGTCCCGTCACATCCAAGTCGTCAACGACGCGGACCTGCCCGTGTGACTTTGACGGGAACAGGCACGGTCGCATGTTGATGCGCGTTACCGCCGCCAGAGGTGTCTTCTTCTTTCTCGGCCATGCCCATGATCGCAATGCCGAATTGAACACCGGAAAAGACGATTCCGTTGAACATGAACAACAGAAAAGCCGCCAGAATACCGACATCGGTGTGGGTCACCAGATGCCAAAGGTTGGCGACATTGAAGTAGAACAGGATGCCGACAAAGACCGCGGCGACCCCAAATCCAATCAGCGTCTGGCGAATGTATAGCTTGACGAGTTCTGGCATGGTGGGTGCTTTCATTTTCCAATGTGCGAAAGCATAGGTCAGAATGTCCACGAAGCCAGTGTCGTGAGGGCCCAGTGGCATCAAGTCGCTGAGAAACCTTTTATTCGGTACTACGCAGGCATCCGTGATCAATGTCCGGGCAATGCCTAGCCCGCGAAGGCCTGCGGTTTCGCCTCCCGCGCCATGTGGTCGAGCACGGCATTCACGAATTTGGGCTCGCGCCCGTCAGGGAAAAAGGCTTTTGCCACGTCCACGTATTCGGTGATCACGACCTTGGGCGGCGCATCGCTTTGGGTCAGTTCGGCCCCTGCCGCCCGGAACAGCGCACGCAGCGTCGGGTCGATCCGCGCGATGGGCCATTTCGCCACCAGTGCCCGGTCGGTCATCTGGTCAATCGGCGCCTGCCAGTTCACCGCGTCATCCATCACCTGCCGAAAGTGATCGACATCGCCTTCGGCCATCTCGCCCTCTTCGTAGGTCGCGCCAAAGCGGTGATCCTCGAACTCGCGGATCACGGCCTCGGCGGTCTGGGCGCCCGCTTCCATCTGGAACAGCGCCTGTACCGCGTAAAGCCGTGCGGCGGATTTCATCTGGCGGCTGGATTTCATGCGGTCTTCGGCCCGTCGCCACCTTCGGCGATCAAGATGGTCTCGGGCAGGAAGCCCACGCCCTTCGACGCTTTGCCCCATTTCCGGGTCAGCGCGATCAGGTGCAGCGCGGCGGCGGCAGCACCGCCCCCCTTGTTCTGGCCTTGGGGATCGGCGCGCACCTCGGCCTGCGCGCGGTTTTCCACGGTTAGAATACCGTTTCCGATGCAGGCGCTATCGAGACCCAGAAGCTGCAGCGCCCGGCTCGAGTCATTGCAGACCGTCTCATAATGCGTCGTCTCGCCCCGGATCACACAGCCCAGCGCAACATAGCCATCGAAGTTCGATTGCCGATGCGCGATCCGCACCGCCGTGGGCACCTCAAGCGCGCCGGGCACTTCGACGATCTCATGGGTTGCGCCAACCTCCTCCAACACCGCCTTGGCGCCTGCAATCAGGTTGTCGGCGATGTCCTTGTAGTAGGGTGCCACGACGATCAATACTTTCACCGGCTTGTCAAACCCTGGCAGCGGTAGCGTGTAGTGGGGTTCCGAGGTGGCCATCATCCAATCTCCGAGATTTTGCGGGTGCCGACGATCTCCAACCCATACGCCTCCAGCCCCACGACCTTGGGCCGGGGTGAGTTGGTCAGAAGGATTAGCTTCGACAAACCAAGCGACGACAGGATCTGAGCGCCAAGCCCATATTGGCGCAGGGTCTGAGGCGACACTGTATCCGCCGTCACCAGCTTCATCGTGGTATCGCGCAAAAGAACCACGGCGCCGCGCCCCTCTTCCGCGATGAGGCGCATGGCATCGCCAAACTCGCCCGCCCGGCCAGTACCGCCCAGCCCCACGATATCCAGCATAGGATCCAGCGCATGCATCCGCACCAGGACCGGATCGTCGCCAGACAGGTCGCCCTTCACCAGCGCGATGTGTTCATCGCCATGGGCGGTGTCAGCAAAAATCCGCAGCGTCCAGTCGCCGCCAAACTCTGAGGTCACGGTGCTTTCCTTCGTCACCGCCACCAGATTGTCATGCCGCCGCCGATAGGCGATCAGATCACTGATCGTCCCGATTTTCAGGTTGTGCAACTGCGCAAACGCCACCAGATCGGGCAGCCGCGCCATCGTGCCGTCGTCATTCATGATTTCGCAAATCACACCCGAGGGGTTCAGCCCCGCTAGCCGCGAGATATCCACCGCCGCTTCGGTATGGCCCGCGCGCACCAGCACACCACCGTCGCGCGCGCGCAGGGGAAAGATGTGCCCGGGCGTCGCGATGTCTGCGCCGGTCTTGCCCTGATCAATCGCCACCGCCACCGTCCGCGCCCGGTCATGGGCGGAAATGCCCGTGGTCACGCCCTCGCGCGCCTCGATCGAGATCGTGAATGCCGTCTCGTGGCGGGAAGAGTTCTGCGAGGCCATCAAGGGCAGCCCCAGCGCATCGATCCGCTCGCCTGGCAAGCTGAGACAGATCAGCCCGCGCCCGTGAGTGGCCATGAAATTGATCGCCTCGGGCGTGGCCATTTGCGCGGGAATTACCAGATCACCCTCGTTCTCGCGATCCTCATGGTCGATCAGCACGAACATCCGGCCATTGCGGGCGTCTTCGATGATCTCTTCGATGGAAGAGACCGCATCGGAATAGTCATAGGAGGCTTGGGTGGTCATGCGCGGGCAGATAGCGCGTGCTGCCGGAAGTTACAAATCCCTTCGAAGGGATTTACGAAAGCCTTCGAAGGCTTTTTCCCGTTAAGCCGCAACAGCCTCAGGCCCCGCGCGCAACCGTCCGGCCGCGAGCCAGCTCAGCACCAGCATCCCGGCGGCCACCGCCAGACACAACGCCACCCCACCGATCTGGTAGGACAGCCCGGACAGAACCGTCCCCATCAATCGTCCGCCCGCATTGGCCATGTAGTAAAAGCCCACATCCATCGTCACCCGCTCCGCGCTGGTAAACGCTAGGATCAGGTAGGAATGTAGCGATGAATTGATTGCAAAGAGCGCGCCAAACACCAAAAGCCCCATAATCAGCGTCGCCGTGAGCCACGGCGCAGGCTCGCCCGCCGCCCAGACCAGCGCGGCCAGCAGCGCGGGGATCGCGACCAGAGCGGCGACCCACCAGCGTGCACTGACGATCAGCTCGCTTTCGGGGCGAGACGCGGCCTTGAGGATGTTGGGCGCCGCCGCCTGCACAGCGCCATAAAGAATGATCCAGACCGCCATGAACGTACCAATTGTGAAGAACGCTGCCCGATTGCCTTCCACGGTCCCGTCCGACAGTACCGCGTAGAAGTAAATCGGGATTCCGACCACAAACCACACATCCCGCGCCCCGAACAGGAACACGCGAGCGGCGGACAGCCAGTTCACGTTGGTATTTT
>JBCBPV010000084.1:0-12284 GCA_039820585.1 Pseudomonadota bacterium | reverse complement strand
CCTTGAGAATGAAGGCCTTATCGAAAAAGGCCTGACCCTCAAGGGCTTGCGGCACACGGTCGCCACGACTTTGCGCGAGGCGGGGCTGGATGAACGCCGCATCGCGGACCTTCTGGGGTAGAAAACACCGTCCATGGCACGGCACTACTCGCGATCAGCGAACCTTGCCGACAAGAACCGCGAGACCATGGCCACACTGGAAGAAGAGAACCGAAGGCGGGCCGAAAGTGTCAAACCTTCGCAGAAAAGCGTCAAACCTGACCGAAACGAGGATCAGCCATGAGCAGAAAATATAATCATATCAGAGATTTAAATGGTGCCCGGGGGCGGAATCGAACCACCGACACGAGGATTTTCAATCCACTGCTCTACCCCTGAGCTACCCGGGCACGGGACGGGGCGATGTGCGGCCCCGTAGGTCGCGGTGTTCTAGACGGGGGCAGGGGGGCTGTCCAGTGGTAAACCCTCAAAAATCAGGGGTCTGCGGCGGCCTGACGGTCGAGCGTGTCTTCGTCTTCTTCCGTCAGCGGCGCCGGGATCGCATAGTGGCCAAGCATCCACCGGCCAAGGTCGATATCGGCGCAGCGGGTCGAGCAGAACGGGCGGAAATCCGGCGCGGTTGGGGACTGGCAGATCGGGCAGGCCATCAGAGCACCTCGTGCAGGGGGCGGCGTTCGCGTTTGCGTTGCAGCTCATAGTGGCCAAGCGTGGTCCAGCCCACAAGGCTGGTCTCAACCGGATCGGCGCGGAACGCCTTGCGCAGCGTCTCTTCCAGCGTGCGGCGGTCCTTCTTGGGCATAGGTGCGAAATCGACGACGATCTGCCCTCCAAGGCCGCGCAACCGCAGCTGTCGGGGAAGCTCGCGCGCGGCGGCGAGGTTGGCCTTGAGCCCTGCAGCGGGGGAGAAATCGGCGCCAGTGTTGACGTCGACGGCAACAAGGGCGCGGGTTGGCTCAATGGTCATGGAGCCTGTGGCAAGCGGCGCCTCTATACAGCGCAGCGCGTCAATTCCATCGGTGACGCAATGCATGTCGAACAGGCCGGTTTTCGCGACCAAATCATCCTCAGCATTGGCCCATTCCCGCCGGGCCAGGTCGTGGGCATCCGGTGCGGGGCACATTAGTCTTGGTGCGCCGTCTGCGGCGGCCAAAACCTCATCGGCATGCGCAAGGACCTGATCGACCTCTTGGGCGATCTCCGTGGCGCTGGCGCGCGTTGCGGCCGTGCGCACGACGATGCCATGGGGGCTGGTGGTCGCTGCATGTGTCTCGACCGCCGAGGACAGGCGCAGCCTTTCGTCGTCTCCCTTGATCTGGCGCGACAGATTGATCCCTGCGGCGCCGGGGGTGACGATCACTGTGCGGCCTTTGAACACCAACCGGCTGGTCAATGGCACGGCCTTGCCGACCTCCGCAAAGCTGGAGACCTGGACGAGGACGGACCGCCCCGGCTTGAGGTTGCCGCCACCGCGCAGATACCCTTGTCCGGTGGGAAGACGCACAAACGCCCCTCCCTTGACCGCCCGGTCAACGGTGCCGCGCAGGATTGCGCCGGGGGCAAGGTCGGTGCCGGGGTCGATCAGCAGGTCATCGAGTTTCCCATCAACGATAAACGCCGCGGCTGGCCGACCCGCCAACGCATCAAGAAGGATCTGCCGCCCCTTCACGCGCCGCCCACCCGGTATCCAGCCGCTGCAAGCAACGCCGCCGTCTCAAAAACTGGCAGCCCCATCACCGCCGAATACGATCCCTGGATCCATGGAATGAACGCTCCGGCTGGCCCTTGGATGGCATAACCCCCAGCCTTCGCCTCCCAATCACCTGTAGCGAGGTAACCAGCGATCTCGGGCTCTGACAGCGCTTTCACCTTAACCACCGTCTCCACATTCCGCTCCCAGATCTGCGCAGCCGTCCGCACCGTCACACTTGTGATCACCCGGTGCCGCCGACCCGATAGCAACCGAAGGAACGCAGCCGCCTCTTCGGCGTCATCGGGTTTGCCGAGGATCCGGCGCCCAACCGCAACAGTGGTGTCTGAAGCCAGCAACACCTCGCCACCCGCCACATCCAGCGCTTCCGCTTTCTCCCGCGCCATGCGGGCGCAATAGGGGCGAGGTAACTCACCTTTGTGGGGCGTCTCATCGATATCGGCGGGTCGGACCTCATCGGGCACAATGCCTAGCTGCCCGAGCAGCTCTCGCCGCCGGGGGCTGGCCGATCCCAGGATCAGCCTCACTTACTTGAAGCGATAATTAATGCGTCCCTTGGTCAGGTCGTAGGGCGTCATCTCAACCTGAACCTTGTCGCCAGCCAGAACACGGATGCGATTCTTACGCATCTTGCCTGCCGTGTGCGCGATGATCTCATGGCCGTTTTCCAGCTCGACCCTGAATGTCGCGTTCGGCAAGAGTTCCTTCACGACACCGGGAAATTCGAGCAGTTCTTCCTTGGCCATGTTCTCTCCGTTGCAAATGCCCGGCACATCCGAGCGCTGCTTAAATGAGGGCATGGCCCGTGTTTTTCAAGCGGAATATGCTTGCGGTCGCGTTGCAACCGCGTGAGGTGACGCAGGACCCACTGTCGGCGGCCTACTGCCTTAGGCTTAATCACGCCGTTGTGGCGGGGCCAAACCGGTCGAGAATGCGCTTGTGGATCTGGTCGCGCGCCTCGCGGTAGCTTTTCAGCTTGGCGTCCCGCGTTTCGCCCAGGCCCGTCGGGTCGAGGATCGGCCAGTATTCCACGTCCAGATGATACACGCGCGTCAGGTCCAACGCCCTGCGCTGTGATGCGGGCGACAGCGCGATCACCAGTTCAAAGCCCGACAGGTCATCGCCCCACTGTTCCATTTCATCGAAAGACCGAGATCGGTGGCGCTGTAGCTCTATCCCGATCTCGTGGCACACGGCGATTGAGAAGCCGTCAATCTCCATATCCCCCTTAACGCCCGCGGATTGCACATAGGCGCGCTGGCCATAAAGCTTTTTCATCAGCCCCTCAGCCATGGGCGAGCGGACGGCATTGTGGTCACAGCAAAACAGGATCGACTGGGGGAAGGACCCGTCCACCTCAGCCCCCGAAATGCAGCACGCAGATCAGGGTGAACAGGCGACGGGCGGTGTCGATATCGACCTCGGCCTTGCCTTCCAGCCGCTCTTTCAGAACGCGCGCGCCTTCGTTGTGGATGCCGCGTCGGGCCATGTCGATCGCCTCGATCTGGCTGGGGGGGAGCTTCTTCACTGCATCGAAATAGCTTTCGCAGATCTGGAAGTAGTCCTTCACGACCTGTCGAAACGGCCCGAGCGATAGGTGGAATTCAGCCGCTGGGTTTTCATCTTCGGTTTGCACATCGAAGACCAGCCGCTTTTCCCGGATCGCGAGCCCCAGCCGATAAGGGCCGTCAGGCACCGGCCGTTCGTCCCGCGGCGGCAAGGCAAAGCTGTTGTCTTCCAGCAAATCGAAGATCGCTACCTTCCGCTCTTGCTCGATCTCTGGCGTGGGCGGTGGCAGGGCGGTATCGTCGATCGCGATATGGCATATGCGGGCGGTCACGTCGGGGCCTCGTTCAATTTGTCCAGCCGGGCACGTACGCTCAGCCCATGCGCTTCAAGGCTTTCCGAGCGTGCAAGCGTCTCGGCCGCGGGGCCAATCGCCTTCAGTGCGGCGGGTGTCATGCGTGCCAGGGTGGTCCGTTTGACAAAGTCCATCACGGACAATCCACTGGAAAACCTCGCCGAGCGCGCGGTGGGCAACACGTGGTTCGGCCCGCCGATATAGTCGCCGATAGCTTCAGGCGTCCATTGGCCGAGGAAAATAGCACCAGCGTTTTCGATCTTCGTCGACAATCCCTCTGGATCGGCCACACAAAGCTCCAGGTGCTCAGGCGCGATGCGGTTGGTGAGGTCTGCGGCCTCGTCCAGATCGCGTACGGTTATCACCGCGCCGAAATCGCGCCAGCTTGGGCCTGCGATGCTGCGGCGTTCCAGCGTGGTGAGACGCGTCTCAACGGCCTGCGCCACAGCCTGACCGAAGCCCGCATCATCCGTTATCAGGATAGACTGGGCGCTCTCATCATGTTCGGCCTGGCTCAAAAGGTCGATGGCGATCCAGTCGGGATCGTTGTCTTTGTCGGCAATCACGAGAATCTCGGATGGCCCGGCGATCATGTCAATCCCGACCTGCCCGAACACCCGCCGCTTGGCCGCAGCGACATAGGCATTGCCCGGCCCCGTGATCTTATCCACAGGCGCAATCGTATCGGTCCCATAGGCCAGCGCTGCAATCGCCTGCGCCCCGCCGATCCGGTAGATCTCTGTCACGCCCGACAGCTTCGCCGCCAAGAGGACCAGCGGATTGGCCACGCCATCGGGCGTAGGCGCGCAGATTGCCAGACGGGGAACGCCTGCCACCTGCGCCGGAATCGCGTTCATCAGAACAGAAGACGGGTAGGATGCACGGCCCCCCGGCACATAGAGCCCAGCGGCCCCTACTGGCCCCCAGCGCCAGCCGAGCGTTGCCCCGGTTTCATCCGTCCAGGAGGCATCCCGGGGCATCTGGCGGGCGTGATAGGTCCGGATCCTTTCCGCCGCGAGTTCCAGGGCCGCACGCTCCTCCGCCGGCACCCGGGCGCAGTGCTCTTCAATCTCATCGGCACTGAACGCAAGCGTCTCCGGCGACAGCGTCAGCCGATCAAACCGCTCTGTCAGCGCGATCACCGCCGCATCGCCGCGCGCGCGCACATCCGCGATGATCTCTGCCACCACGGCATCCACATCGGGCGCATCCTCACGCTTCATCGACAGAAGCGCCCGGAACCGCGTGTCAAAATCACTGTTCTTGCTATTCAGAAATTGCGGCATCTCTCACTCCTGCCGCCCCACATACCGAGGCCGCCCCGCCGCCTCAAGCGATGTGATGGCGCGGGGTCAGTCGGGGTGGTCCGGCGCCTTGCCGGACGGCGCCAAATAGGGCCGCGTCACGTCCGCCAGCGTCACCTCTAGCGCTTCGACATCCACCGCAATCGCTCCGTCGCCCGACAGTGTAAGCGTCACCCGGCCAGTCCCGTCTTCCCCCGACGTGAACGCGACCGACAGCAGCGATAGCACCGTGTTTGCCTCGGACCGATCAATACCCTGGGTCGCCACATGCAACGCATCTTCGATGGTGAGCACCGATTGCACGCGCTCATAGGGCCGGCCTCGTTGCGATGCAGCGCCAGAATCCTCCCATCGGAAACGGTTCAAGAGGATTGCAAAGCGCCGCTCCCGCCGTTTCCACGTCATCTCGGTGATTGGAAACACGCTGTCCTGTATCATGGACGAGATCACCTGTAGATCCTCGACATCGAACGCTCGCAGGCGCAGCGGCCGCTCACCCCCGTCTTCGAACCGCGCGTCTTCGTTCATTCGCCGGGCACCCGTTCGATGGTCGCGCCACAGGCCGACAGCTTTTCCTCCACCCGTTCATACCCCCGGTCGAGGTGATAGACCCGGTTCACCCGCGTCTCGCCCTCAGCCGCCAGGCCAGCCAGGATCAACGACACACTGGCCCGCAGATCGGTCGCCATCACCGGGGCGCCCTTCAATCGGTCAACGCCCGTGACCGTCGCCGTCCCACCGTGGACGTCGATCTGGGCGCCCATCCGCATCAGCTCGGGCGCGTGCATGAACCGGTTCTCAAAGATGGTCTCTTCCAGCGTACTGGTTCCTTCGGCGGTGCAGAGAAGCGCCATCATTTGCGCCTGCAGATCCGTAGGAAAGCCCGGGAAAGGCGCTGTGGCGACGTCAACCGCCCGGATCCGCCCGTTTTTGCGCGCAACCTTCAAGCCGTGCTTGGTTTCTTCCACGGAGATCCCCGCAGCATCCAACCGCTCGGCAAATGCTTCAACAAGGTCCAGGGTGCCACCAAGACACTCCACCTCACCCCCGCAGATCGCAGGCGCCAGCATATAAGTGCCCAGCTCAATACGATCAGTGACCACGCGGTGTGTGGCACCGCCCAACCGGTCCACACCCTGCACCGTGATCGTATCCGTTCCGGCGCCGTCTATCTGGGCACCCATGGCACTGAGGCAGGTGGCAAGATCCACAATCTCGGGCTCTTTCGCCGCGTTCTTCAGGACGCTTGTGCCCTTCGCCAGAGTTGCCGCCATCAGCACATTCTCGGTCGCACCCACGGACACAAACGGAAACTCAACAGTCCCGCCTTTCAGGCCACCGGGTGCTGTCGCATGCACATACCCATCGCGCAGATCCAACTCTGCCCCCAACGCCTCGAGCCCTTTGAGATGCAAATCCACCGGCCGCGCCCCGATTGCGCAGCCTCCGGGCAGCGACACGACCGCATGCCCGTACCGCGCCAAAAGCGGGCCAAGGACTAGAATCGAAGCCCGCATCTTGCGGACGATATCATACTCTGCCTTCTGACTGATCAGGTCATGGGACGACAATGCGATAACCCGCCCGTCTTGCAGGCTCGACACCTCTGCCCCCAGGGATTGCAGGAGCGTTGTCATTGTCCGGATGTCCGATAGCCGCGGCGCGTTTGTAAGTGTGAGCGGATCATCGGTCAGCAAGGTCGCCGGCATCAACGTCAAGCACGCGTTCTTCGCCCCCGCAATGGGAATATCGCCACGAAGCTCTGCTCCGCCTGTCACCACAATGGAATCCATCTGCCCGCCTCAGCTTTTACCGGTGTCTTTTCGGGCACGCGCCTGGGCCTTGCGCCGCTGAAGATTGGCCTTCAACGCCGCCTTCAGCCGTTCATCCCGGCTGCTCTGGCCCTTCTGCGCACCTGTTTTCCCGGTGTTTTTGTCCATGGCCACGTCTCTACCCTACAAGGGCCAGACGGTCCAGAATGAGCTTGCGCGATGGGGCAATAGCCGGTATCCCCCGGCGCTGTCAGGCTGCTGTAGCTCAGTGGTAGAGCGCACCCTTGGTAAGGGTGAGGTCGGGAGTTCAATCCTCCCCAGCAGCACCACCGCTAGCCCGCTCTCACAACATGCCATCCTGGCGGGTACCAGCCCCGATCATCTTTGCGCTGCATGTCGGGATCCCCCTTGCCGATCACCACCTTGTCGGGGTTGCGGTTCAGCCATGCGCCCCACCATGAGAATGAGCTAAGCGAGATCACATTGTGCTGGCACAGGCTGATCAGGCGGAGGTCCTCAAAATCGGCGCCGGGACCGTTGTGGTCCACAACGGTGCAATCGTATCGGTCGGCCAAAGTATCCCGCACCCAAGCTGGCTCGTCTGAGAAGAAGTAGACATGATGATCTGTGCCCGTCAGTTCCACTACGCGGTCAAGGGCGCGGTGGTAGTAATCGGTTGGGATGGTGTTGCCCAGCTTAACGAAGTCACCCCGCCGGACATGCACCGATACGCTTGAGCCCGCTGCGATCTTCTCTGCCAAACGCGCGTTCTCTCCGATGGGTGGGGTGACAAAGGTCAACTCTTCGCGCAGGGTCTCTGCGATATGCGCGAAGTAGTGGGGACGCTGCCAATAGCCGTGCAAGTAAACGTTGTTGGGCGCCTTCGGCAGTGTCTCTTCGCTTGTTGTGTCCTCGCGCAAGAACTTAGGGTGGGTGCCGAATGCGCGCCACAGGTAGTAGCGCAGCGGGGCATCGTGCCGGTCTGGCGGAAGGCTGCCCGCGGATCGCACGCGCCAGTGAAAATGCGGGCGTGCGGGGGTGTCGCCCATACGCGCCAAGGTGCGTTCGTCAACGACCACATCTGTGTTGTGCCGCGCGGCAAGGCCCCTTGCCGCGGCGTATTCGAACAGCTGATTACCAAGCCGCCCATGCAGGCGCACGTAAATCAAACGAAAGACCCCACCACCGCGATGAGCAGAGTATCGGGTTGGTCCAGGGGGACTTCAAGATGCGACGCGCACTCAAACAGGGCGCATGCGAACTCGCCTTACGCAGCTTCGCGCAGGCGCTCAGCCTCGGAGGGATTGCTTTGCTCTTCGCTGAAATCGGTGCGTATGGCGACATAGAGCATTGCCGCCAACATCACGCAGGTGCCTGAAAGCGAATAGACGAGAAGGGCGATCAGAAGCGATCCACTTGCGGAAAAAGAAACCCCTGCGGCGATGAAACCGACAAGCATTGCGGCGCCCAGCAAACCCGTAAACATCTTCTTTTTCTCCACCATGCGTTTCCGCTGAGTACAAGCAAAACGTTTACATGTGGCAAAAGTTGGGCGCGCCTTGGGCGTGTGTTTGACTGTCATTGCGCCCACTCCCATGGTCCGGTGAACTGGCCAAGGGTGGCCTGCACGGTATCGGCATCAATCCCGACAGGTTGATTGATCTGGGCCACGAGGCCCAGTTTCTTATCGTCGCGCACGCCCACGACATGGGCCTGCAAGCCTGCGTCAGCCAGGGCTTTGTCATATATCCGGGTGATTGCATGCCCGCGCAGGGCCGGCTTGAACACCTTGCCCACAGCGGTTTTGGGAAGTTCTTCAACCACTTCGATGTGTTTGGGGTGCGCCGCGCGTTCGCTTATATGCGTCGTTGCGTAGTTCATCAACGCTGCCTCCGTCGCGGTGGCCCCCTCCACCAGTTCCACATAGGCGCATGGCAACTCGCCCGCAAAGGCATCCGGCTGGCCGATCGCGCCCACCATGGCGACGGCGTCATGGCCTGCCAGTGCCTCTTCAATCACTGCAGGGTCGATGTTGTGCCCGCCGCGTATGATCAGATCCTTGGCCCGTCCCGTGATCCAAAGAAACCCGTCTTCGTCGATCCGCCCCAGATCGCCGGTGCGCAGGTAGGTGTCGTAGTGGAACAGGTTTCGGTTCTTGTCGCTTTCGGTGTAGGTCGCGCCGGGGATCACGCCAGGGCTGGCGACACAAATCTCGCCGACGTCATCGGTTGCCTGTTCCATCACGCCATCGGCCGTGTGAACCAGGATCTTCGCGTCGGTATACGGAAAAGGAATGCCCACTGACCCGATCTTTTTCTGCCCGTCGATTGGATTACAGGACACAAGACAGGTGGCCTCGGTCAATCCATAACCTTCGATGATATTTACACCTGTTGCACGTTGGAATCGGTTATACAACTCAACCGGAAGCGGTGCAGAGCCCGAAAACGCGGTTTCAACACAAGAGATATCGGCATCAACCGGGCGTTGCATCAGGGCTGAAATCGCTGTCGGAACGGTGATGATGAACGTTACCTGCCAGCGCTCGATCAGCTTCCAGAAGTTGTCCATCACCCCGTCACCGCGATAGCCCGCAGGCGTGGGAAACACCACATGCGCGCCAGAGGCCACCGCTGACATCAGCACGACATTACAGGCGAATACGTGAAACAGGGGAAGTGGGCACATCAGCGTGTCGTCTTCGGTAAAGAGCAGCGTGTTCCCGATCCAGCCGTTGTAGATCATGCCGGAATACTTGTGCCGCGCCACCTTGGGGGTGCCTGTGGTGCCGCCGGTGTGGAAATATGCACCCACCCTGTCTTCTGAGCTATCGTCAAAGCTCAGTGTTTTGGGCTGGCGGGCCAGTTCCGCGTTGAAGTCCAGCACCTTTGCCCTGTGCGCAACTGCTATTTTTGGCCGAATGAACGGCACGATCCACGATTTGGGCGGCGTCAGATAGCGCGCGAGGTCAACCTCAAGCACCGTCTCGACATTGGGCGCAAGCGCCACAGCGGCGGCGGTTTTCTGGGCAACGTCGGTTTTTGGAAACGCCTTCAACGTAACGACAACCTTCGCCCCGGTCTCAGCAAGGATCGCACCGATCTGATCGGCCTCCAGTAGCGGATTGATCGGATTGATGATCCCCGCTGTTGCACCGCCGAGGATCGTGAACACCGTTTCCGAAGCATTGGGCAGCACGCAGGCCACCACATCCGTCTCGCCCACGCCAAGGTTGCGAAACAGGTTTGCCGCTTGCGTTGTCTTTGCCAGAAGGGCCGCCCAGGTGAGTGTCTCGGCCTTGTCTTTAGGGCCTGACAGCAGTTGGTATGATATCGCTCTGCTGTCGGGATAGGCCTCGGCCGCCCGGCATAAAAAGCCATAAATCGTGTGCGGCAAATCACGCTGCGCCCAGGGCACGTCCTGCTCAATTGCCCGCGCGTCAGCGACATTCGAAAATGTCCCCATGACGTCTCCTCCCATTGCTCGCCATTTGGATGGCGATGCTTATAGTTTCGGTGATCATGAAACAAACACGGGTCGGAATGCAAGAAAATGCACGAATTCGCCCATGTACCCTAACGGAAGGGCGGTTATTCGGCGGCCATGCCTTCAGTGAATTGGAGCCGCGCAAGCCGCGCATAAAGCCCGTCTTCATGCACCAACGTGTCATGGGTGCCGGTCGCCACAATGCGCCCGTTGTCGAACACCAGGATGCGGTCGGCCTTTTTTACAGTGGACAGCCGATGGGCAATCACCAGTGTTGTGCGCTCTTGCGATAGCCGGTCCACTGCATGCTGCACCGCGCGTTCGCTTTCGGCATCCAGGGCAGAGGTCGCCTCATCCAACAACAGGATTGGTGCATCGCGCAGGATCGCCCGGGCAATCGCAATGCGCTGTTTCTGTCCGCCCGACAGCATGATCCCTCGCTCGCCCACAAACGTGTCATAGCCATCTGGCAGGGCGCTAAGGAAATCATGCGCAGCGGCCGCCACCGCCGCCGCCTCCACCTCGGCATCCGAGGCGCCTGGCCTGCCAAAGCGAATGTTTTCGCGGGCCGACGCAGCAAAGATCACCGGGTCTTGTGGGACCAACGCGATATGCTGGCGAAAGGCCATCCTCTCCAACCCGCGGATGTCTTGACCGTCCAAGCATATCCGGCCAGCATCCGGATCATAAAAACGCAACAACAACTGTATCACGGTCGACTTGCCCGCCCCCGACGGGCCGACCAGCGCCACAGTCTCACCCGGAGCGATATCGAACCGCGCATTCTCCAGCGCGGCCACATCCGGGCGCGCGGGGTAGGTGAAGCGCACATCCTCAAAGCTGACCCTCCCGGCCACGGGTGTTTGCAGGACAACGGGGGTCGCCGGGTCTTGCACCGTATCATCTGCGCTCAGCAACTCGGCCAAGCGTTCGGTCGCGCCAGCAGCCCGCTGCAATTCTCCCCAAATCTCAGACAGCGCCGCGGCCCCGCCCGCCACGATCACCGCATAGATCACGAACTGCACCAATTCGCCCACCGTCATCACATCGGCCCGCACATCCCGTGCGCCGATCCACAAGACGCCGACGATGCCCGAGAAGACGAGTGTGATAACGATCACTGTCATCAGCGACCGCAGAAGGATCCTTTTGTTGGTGGCCCGAAACGAGTTCTCGGTCACATCGGCAAATGTGCCGCGGCTTGCCTCTTCATGGGTAAATGCCTGCACCGTCTGCACCGACAACAACGCCTCAGATGCATTGCCCGACGACGCGGCGATCCAATCCTGCGTCTCACGGCTGAGCGCGCGCAATCGGCGACCCAGTAAAATGATCGGCACGATCACCACGGGCACGATCAATAATACCAGCGCCGCTAGTTTGGCTGAGGTGTAAAACAGCAGGATCAGCCCCCCGACTAGCGTCAGGCTGTTGCGTAAAGCGATCGAGATCGATGAACCGATCACGCCCAGTATCAAGGTGGTATCGGTGGTGATCCGGCTTAGCACCTCACCGGTCATGAGTTTTTCATAAAACGCGGGGCTCATCCCGATCATCCGGTCGAACACCGCCTTGCGAATGTCGGCCACCACCCGCTCGCCCAGCCGGGTGACAAGATAGAACCGCAAGCCAGAGCCTACGGCCAGCAGCAAGGCAATCCCGAGCGCTGCCAGAAAGTAGTTGTCCAAGAGCGCCTCTGCCGAGGTTTCGAACCCGTCCACAACCCGGCGCACCGCAAGCGGCAAAACAAGCGAGATCGCAGCCGTCGCCACCAGTGCCACGACCGCGCCGGCCAATAGCATCCGGTAGGGCTGCAGGAAGGGGACAAGCGCACCCAAAGCGCCAAGGCGCTTGGATTTTTCGCGTTCATCTTCCCGTTGCAGGCCCGGCTCTGCCATTCCCCGCCTCCCGTTTTGGCAGAGATAACTGTCGCCATGGGCCGGGGCAACCGCTGGACGGGCGCACGCGATGCCGCAGCCTGGGCGGTGGGTGACGTGCCGTAGCAGAGATGGGAAGGTGGAGCGGGCGTCGTATACTGGCTATTACCTCAGCCTTCCAAGCTGATGAAGCGGGTTCGATTCCCGCCGCCCGCTCCAATCCTTCCGCGATCCAATCCTTCCGCGATCCCAATCCCTCCGCGATTCCGATCCTTG
>JBCBPV010000083.1:0-13062 GCA_039820585.1 Pseudomonadota bacterium | reverse complement strand
TGCCGATATCGCCCATTGGCATGACCTCGATCCAGGTCAGATCCATGTCGCGTTCGGCGCACCAGTCGGTGAGAGTGAACAGTTCATCCTCGTTAAAGCCTTTGAGGGCGACGGCGTTGATCTTGACACGCAGGCCCGCGGATTGGGCGGCGTCGATGCCTTTGAGGACTTGGGGCAGGCGGCCCCAGCGGGTGATGTCGGCGAATTTCGTCTCGTCCAGGGTGTCGAGGGAGACGTTGATGCGGCGGATGCCGGCGCTGGCGAGGTCATCTGCGAAGCGGGCGAGTTGGCTGCCATTGGTGGTGAGGGTCAGTTCCTTCAGCGCGCCCGAATCGAGATGCCGGGACATGGCGCGGAAGAACGTCATGATATCGCGGCGCACCAGCGGCTCGCCGCCGGTGATGCGCAGTTTTTCCACGCCCAAGCGGATGAAGGTGGAGCACATGCGGTCGAGCTCTTCCAGTGTCAGAAGCTCGGCCTTGGGCAGGAAGGTCATGTTTTCCGACATGCAATAGACGCAGCGAAAATCGCACCGATCGGTGACGGAGACGCGCAGATAGCTGATGGCGCGTTGGAAGGGATCGATGAGCGGTGCGGTCATGGGGCGGACGGTAAGCCGGGGGCGGGGGCGCTGCAAGGGGTGGGGCGATTGACCGGGGTTTCGCGCGCTGATAAATGAACAAGTGTTCAATTCATGTTGGGAGGCGTGATGAACCCCCCAATAAACCCCCGTGCCATCCAGACCCCAGGTCGGTGGGAAGATTTGCGGGCGGCGTTTCGCTGGCAGATCCCGCCCGGCTTCAACATTGCGGTGGCGGCTTGCGATGTGTGGGCGGCGGCGGATTCGGACCGCGTGGCGATCATCGACGTGGGCGCGGATGGGGCGGTGGTGCGCTGGACCTATGGCCAGCTGAAGCGCGCCTCGGACCGGTTGGCCAACGCGCTGGCGGCGCGGGGTGTGGGCCGGGGCGACCGGGTGGCGATCTTGCTGCCGCAATGCGCCGAGGTGATGATCACCCATTTCGCGGCGCATAAGCTGGGGGCAATTTCGCTGCCCTTGTTCACTCTGTTTGGCTCGGACGCGTTGGCGTTTCGGTTGGCGGATAGTGGCGCGAAGGTCGTGGTCACCGATGGTGATCATGTGGATCGGGTTGCGGCGCTGCGCGGGGATCTGCCGGATCTGGCGGAGATTTTCGTGGCTGGCGGGGGGGCGTTTCGCGATTTCTGGGGGGAGATTGCGGCGGCCCCGGATGCGCGCCCGGTGGTCGCGGCGGGGGCTGAGGATCCGGCGATGCTGATCTATACCTCGGGGACCACGGGGTCGCCCAAGGGGGCTTTGCACGCCCATCGGTTTCTTTTGGGGCATCTGCCATCGGTGGAATTGCAGCATGAGTTCCTGCCCCAACCCGGCGATGTGGGCTGGACCCCTGCGGATTGGGCGTGGATCGGCGGGCTGATGGATCTGGCGATGCCGTGCCTTTACCACGGGGTGCCATTGATTGCGCACCGGATGCGAAAGTTCGCGCCCGACGCGGCCTATCGGCTGATTGCGGACCATGGCGTGCGGGTGCTTTTTTTGCCACCCACCGCGCTGAAACTGATGCGGCAGGCGGCGGTGCCTGGTGGCGTCGATCTCCGGTCCATCGGGTCGGGGGGTGAGAGCCTAGGGGCGGATCTGCTGGCCTGGGGGCATGAGGCGCTGGGCGCGCCGATCAATGAGATTTACGGGCAAACCGAGTGCAATTTGGTGGTGTCGACTTGCCACGGCGCGATGGAGATCCGGCCGGGAACGATGGGACGGGCGGTACCCGGGCATGAGGTGGCGGTGATTGATAGCGGGGGTGTCCCGATGGCGGATGGTGAAGTGGGTGAGATCGCGGTGCGGCGCGGTGATCCGGTGATGTTTCTGGGCTATTGGAACCAGCCGGGGAAGACGGAGGAGAAATTCGTGGGCGACTGGATGCGAACGGGCGATCTGGGGGTGCGGGACGCCGAGGGGTATTTCACCTACGTGTCGCGCGACGATGATGTCATTACGTCTGCGGGGTACCGGATCGGGCCGACGGAGATTGAAAATTGTCTGTTGGGGGATCTGGATGTGGTAATGGCGGCGGCGGTGGGCTTGCCTGATCCGGTACGGACCGAGGTGGTGACGGCCTTTGTGGTGGTGCGAGAGGGGGCTTCGGTAGAAGGATTGGCGGAGCGGCTGGTGGCCCGGGTGCGGGAGCGGGTCAGCCCGCATGTGGCCCCGCGACGGGTGGAGTTTGTGGAGAGCCTGCCGATGACAGCGACGGGGAAGGTGATGCGAAGGGCGTTGCGGGAGAAGTGGGGTGGTTTGCCCTCTCCCTAACCCTCTCCCAGAGGGAGAGGGGACCTGTCTCGTTGGGACGATGGTCTGTCTCTCAGTTTTCCACGGTATTCCCTCTCCCTCTGGGAGAGGGTTGGGGAGAGGGCAGCTTCTTCCCTGCCTCACGCTGCGCGAACGGTTTCATTCGGTCGCCATGGGCCTCCAGAAAGCCCCGCACCCGCTCGGGGTCATGCTTTGACAATTCCCGCAGCCACCAGGCAATTGCCTTCTGAATAAACCATTCAGGATCATCGACATAACCCGCCGCCCAGCCCAAAACGCGGTCGCGCACGGCGAGGTCTTCTGGCTTCGGGTGGTTCTGTTTGGTCCAGGGCAGGGTCATCACCAGCGCGGCGCGGCGAGTCCACATATGATCCGATTGCGTCCAGGGCTCCACATCGTCAATGCGGGACGGGTCCCAGACCAGCCGTTTCTGCCCGGCGATGCTGGCGTGATCGGCAACGGCCCAGGCATCGAAGCTGGGCACCCAAGAGCGGATCAGTGCCCAAGCCGCGCTGTCATCGGGGCGCAGGCGCGCCTGGGTGAGGAGTTTGGCGGCGGCGATGCGGGCTTCGTGGATGTTGCTGTCCCAGAGACCGGAGGCGAGCGTGAGGCGGTCGTCCAGCGACATCTCGGGCCGCCAACGCTTGCACGCTGCGTCGATGTCGGGGTTTGCGGTGCCCAGATACGGGCGGTCGACCTTGTGATAGGCGGCCATTTCCGCCGCCTTGCCGGGTTGCGACAGTTCGGTGAGCGCGGCAATCGCGGCGTCAGGCGTCATTCCACGGTGACGGATTTCGCAAGGTTGCGGGGCTGGTCCACATCGGTGCCCTTGGCGACCGCGGTGTGATAGGCCAAAAGTTGGGCCGGGATGGCGAAGAGGATCGGGGCGAAGACTTCCGGCGCTGTGGGCAATGCCAGTGTATGCCAGGTGCCGTCGGACGCCTTCTCGGCCCCCGGTTTGTCGGTCAAGAGGACCACTTTGCCGCCGCGGGCCATCACCTCTTCCATATTCGATACGGTCTTGTCGAAAAGCGCGTCATGGGGGGCCATGACGATGACCGGGACGGCGGGGTCGATCAGGGCGATGGGGCCGTGTTTCAGCTCTCCACTCGCGTAGCCTTCGGCGTGGATATAGCTGATCTCCTTGAGCTTTAGGGCGCCTTCCAGGGCGAGGGGGAACATCTGGCCGCGACCGAGGAAGAGGATGTCCTGCGCCTCGGCCAATTCCGATGAGATGCGGGCGATGTCGGGGCCGGATTGCAGGGCTTGGGAGATCAGGCCCGGGAGGAGGCGCAGGTCTGCGCCCGCGGCGGCGAAGGCGTTGGCGTCCATTTCACCCCGCGCTTTCGCGGCTTGCATGGCGAGCAGGGCGAGGACGGTCAGCTGACAGGTGAAGGCCTTGGTCGAGGCCACCCCGATCTCGGCGCCCGCAAGGATCGGCAGGGCCACGTCGGCTTCGCGCGCGATGGTGCTCTCGGATACGTTCACGATGGCCAGCGTCATTGCGCGGGTTTCGCAATAGCGGAGCGCGGCGAGTGTATCGGCAGTCTCGCCCGATTGGCTGACGAAGATGGCCAGTGTGCGGGCGCCAATGGGCGGTTCTCGGTAGCGGAATTCGGAGGCCACGTCGATGTCGACGGGCAGGCGGGCGAGGCGTTCGAACCAATAGCGCGCGGTGAGACAGGCGTAATAGGCAGTGCCGCAGGCGACCATGACGATGCGGTCGAACTTGGTGAAATCGAGGTCGCGGGGCAGGCGAATGCTGCCGTCGTCAGCGAGGTAGTGGGCCAGCGCCTCGGCCATGACGGTGGGCTGTTCGGCGATTTCCTTGGCCATGAAGTGTTTGTGGCCGCCTTTTTCGACGCGGGTGGCATCCAGCGCGATGGTTTTGACCGGGCGATTGGCGCGGTTGCCTTTTGCGTCGAGGATCTCGGCCCCTGCGCGGGTGATGACCGCCCAGTCGCCTTCTTCCAGATAGGTGATGCGGTCGGTCATGTCGGCCAGTGCGATGGCGTCGGAACCCAGATACATCTCGCCCTCGCCATGGCCGATGGCGAGCGGGGAGCCTTTGCGGGCGGCGATCATCAGATCATCCTCGCCGTCGAAGAGGAACGCCAAGGCGAAAGCCCCGTCGAGGCGGGCGATGGTCTGTTCAGCCGCGTCGCGGGGGGCGAGGCCCTGGTCGAGGAAGCTTTGCGCCATGAGGGCCACGACTTCGGTGTCGGTCTCGGTCTGGGCGGGGTAGCCCTTGGCGGCGAGGCCGGCCCGTAGTTCTTTGAAGTTCTCGATGATGCCGTTGTGGACAACCGCTACCGGCCCTGCCTGATGCGGATGGGCGTTGCCCACCGACGGCGCGCCGTGGGTGGCCCAGCGCGTATGGCCGATCCCGGCCTTGCCCGCCAGCGGGTCATGGACCAGCAGATCCGACAGGTTGACCAGTTTCCCAAGCGCCCGGCGACGGTCGAGCTTGCCGTCATTGATCGTGGCGATCCCGGCGCTGTCATAGCCGCGATATTCCAGCCGTTTTAGCGCTTCAACCAGCGCTGGCGCGGCTTCGTGGTCGCCAAGGACCCCTACAATTCCACACATGACTATTGGCCTTTTTGCTGTCTGGCCTTCGCGGCCTTTAACTTTTCGAACAATCGCCGGGCGAGGCCCGGTTTATTCTCTTGCCGGGCGCGACCCAGGGCCAAAGCGCCGTCTGGCACGTCCTGGGTGATGGTCGAACCGGACGCGGTCATCGCCTCGTTCCCGACTTTCACCGGCGCGACGAGCATGGTGTCGGACCCGATGAAGGCACGTTCGCCAATTTCGGTGCGATGCTTGAACACGCCGTCATAGTTGCAGGTCACGGTGCCTGCGCCAATATTGGTGGCTGCGCCGACGCTGGCATCGCCGATATAGCTGAGGTGGTTGACCTTGGCGCCGTCGCCGAGCGTTGCGTTCTTGATCTCGACGAAGTTACCGACGCGGGTGTCGTTTGCCAGTTCCGCACCGGGGCGCAGGCGAGCATAGGGGCCGACGATGGCGCCATGGCCCACATGCGCGCCCTCAAGGTGGCTGAAGGCGCGGATGGTTGCGCCGGTCTCTATGGTCACGCCGGGGCCGAAGATAACGTGGGGTTCAATCACCACGTCACGGGCGATGGTGGTGTCATGGGCGAAGTAGACCGTCTGAGGCGCGGTCAGGGTGACGCCCGTCTCCAGCATCTCGGCGCGTTTGTGGCGTTGGAATACGGCTTCGGCGGCGGCAAGATCGGCCCGGGAGTTGATGCCAAGGGTCTCGGCTTCGGGACAGGCGACGGCGGTGGCCTTCAGTCCACGCGCGTTGGCAATGGCGACGATGTCGGTCAGGTAGTACTCGCCCGCTGCATTGTCATTGCCCACGGCGGCCACCAGATCGAACAACGTCTCCGCCGACGCCAGCACCACGCCGGAGTTGCAAAAAGTGATCGCGCGCTCGGCTTCGGTCGCGTCTTTCCACTCCACGATCCGGTCAAGCCGGTCGCCGTCCATCACCAATCGCCCATAGCGGGCGGGATCAGCGGCATCAAAGCCCAGGATCACGACATCGGCGCCGTCCGCGCGGGCTTTGGCCATGGCCTGAAGCGTGCCGGGCTGAATGAACGGCGTGTCGCCGTAGAGGACGAGCGCATCCCCACCGGCGCTTTGCAGCGCGTCGCGGGCTTGGGCGACCGCATGGGCGGTGCCCAACCGCTCCTGCTGTACTACGGTGACGGCCTTCGGGTCGACATCACGGGTGGCCTTCGCCACGGCTTCCGCCCCCGGTCCGATCACCACGACCGACCGCTCAGGTGCCAACACGGAGGCCGAGGCCAGCGCATGCAGAAACATCGCCTGCCCGCCGATCTGGTGCAGCACCTTCGGCAGGTCGGATTTCATCCGGGTTCCTTGCCCGGCGGCAAGGAGGATCAGATGGGTGGCCATGGACTGCTCTTTCCTTTTTCTTCTGGCCGTTTTACGCACCACGCCACGGCCCGCCAAGGGGGCCGGGATTCACTCGTCATGTCATCACGTTACATCATGGGCGGGGTTTTGCCCAAGGGGGGACAATGCGGACGGTGATTTTCGATCTCGATGGGACGCTGGCGGACACGAGCGGCGACCTGATTGCCGCGGCGAATGCCTGTTTTCGCGACCTTGGGCATGGCGATCTGTTGGACCCGGTGGCTGATGCGGGCACCGCGTTCCGCGGTGGGCGTGCGATGCTGACGCTGGGGTTCTCGCGGCTGGAGGTTGAGGATGCGGGTGCGGTGGATGCGCAATATCCGCGCTTGCTGGCGGCCTATGGCGCGGCGATTGACGTGCACACGCGGCTGTACCCGGGGGCGGTGGACGCGGTTAAGCATCTGATTGCGGGGGGTTATGCGGTCGGCATCTGCACCAACAAGCCTGAAGCCCTGGCGCACACCCTGCTGGAACGCTTGGGCGTGCGCGAGCTGTTTAGCGCGCTGGTGGGCGCCGATACGTTGCCGGTACGCAAGCCGGATCCCGCGCCTTACGTGGCTGCGGTGGAGCGGGCGGGGGGCGTGGTGGCCCAAAGCGTGCTGATCGGGGATACCGTTACGGATCGCAAGACGGCGCAGGCGGCGGGGGTGCCGGTGGTGTTGGTGACCTTTGGCCCGGATGGTGACGGGGTCGCCGCGCTGGAACCTGACGCGGTGCTGGCGCATTTCGACGAGCTGCCGCGGGTGGTGAAAGAGTTGATCGGATGATTGACCCGCAAGGCGGTGCAGGACAGGGTACCCGTATGACCGAAATGTTCACAGGCAGCTTCACCCAACAGGAACCGATCCCCGATGAGGGGATCGCGGCGGCGCTTGAGGTGATGCGCCACGGGCGATTGCACCGCTACAACCTGGCCCCGGGCGAGGTGCCCGAGGTGTCGAAGCTGGAGCGGGAGTTCGCGGACTACGTCGAGGCGCGCTATTGCCTGGCGGTCGCCTCGGGCGGTTATGCCATGGGCACCGCGCTGCGGGCGCTGGGCGTTGGGCCGGGCGACTCGGTTTTGTCCAACGCGTTCACGCTGGCGCCGGTGCCAGGGGCGATTGCGAGCGTGGGGGCCACGCCTGTGTTTGTGGGTGTCACTGAGGCGCTGACAATTGATCTGAACGATCTGGCGGCGAAGATTGAGGCGACGGGGGCGAAAACCCTGCTGCTCAGCCATATGCGTGGACATGTCTGCGATATGGATGCGCTGATGGCGCTGTGCGACAGCGGCGGTGTGCGCGTTGTCGAGGATTGCGCCCATACGATGGGCGCGCGCTGGCGGGATGTGCCCTCGGGCCGGCATGGGGTGGTGGGATGCTACTCGATGCAGACCTACAAGCACATGAATGCGGGCGAGGGCGGGTTTCTGGTGACCGATGATGCCGAGATTGCCGCGCGTTCGATCCTGCTGTCGGGCTCTTACATGCTGTATGACCGCCACGGCGCGGCGCCGGAGCCTGCAGTGTTCGAGGGGCTGAAATACGACACGCCCAACATCTCTGGCCGGATGGACAATCTGCGCGCGGCGATCTTGCGGCCCCAGTTGGCGTGGCTCGATGACCAATGCGCGGCCTGGACGGTGCGGTATCGCGCGGTCGAGGCGGGGCTGCGCGATGTGCCGGGGCTGACGCTGACTGAGCGGCCTGAAGTTGAGGCCTTCGTGGGTTCTTCGTTCCAGTTTTTGCTGCTCGACTGGCCCGATGCAGCGATTGAGACGGTTGTGGCCGGGTGCAAGGCGCGGGGGGTTGAGCTGAAATGGTTCGGCGCGCCGGAACCGGCGGCGTTTACCTCCACCTACGGGCATTGGCGCTATGCGGCGCCGCAGCCCATGCCCGCAAGCGACCGTGTGCTGCGCGGGGTGCTGGATATGCGCCTGCCGCTGACCTTCAGCCTGGAGGATTGCAGCCTGATTGCACGGATTGTCGCTGATGAAGTGATCCAAGCCGCTCCGGCCCGCACTGCTGCGGAGTAGGCGCTTCCCCGCACCTCTTGGGACCGCCTCCGGCGGGCGTATTTGGAACAAGAAGAAGAACCGGAGCTTCTTCTTGTTGAAAATGCGCATATCCCACTGTGGCAGCTGTGCGTTGCGATTGACCGAGGGGGCGCTTCGATCTATTAATTGAACGACCGTTCAGTAAATGGGAGGCAAGTCGCATGTTCACCGCGTCGATGGATTTCGATCTGGGCGAGGATGTCGCCGCCCTGCGCGATATGGTGCATCGATGGGCGCAAGAGCGGGTCGCACCCATGGCCGCGGAGATCGACGGGTCCAACGAGTTTCCGTCCACGCTTTGGGGAGAGATGGGGCGGCTGGGGCTGCTGGGGATCACCGTCGAGGAAGAGCATGGCGGCGCAGGGATGGGGTATCTCGCGCATACCGTGGCGGTGGAAGAGATTGCGCGGGCGTCTGCCAGTGTGTCTTTGAGCTACGGCGCGCATTCGAATCTGTGCGTGAACCAGATTCGGCTAAACGGGACTGAAGAGCAGCGGGCGAAGTATCTGCCCGGGCTTATTTCGGGCGAGCATGTGGGCGCCTTGGCGATGAGCGAGGCGGGCGCAGGGTCCGACGTGGTGTCGATGAAGCTGCGGGCCGAGAAGCGGAACGATCATTATCGGCTGAATGGCACGAAGTACTGGATCACCAATGGGCCGGATGCCGATACGCTGGTGGTCTATGCCAAGACGGATCCCGATGCGGGATCGAAGGGCATCACGGCGTTTCTGATTGAAAAGGCGATGAAAGGTTTCTCGACCTCGCCCCATTTCGACAAGCTGGGGATGCGGGGGTCGAACACGGGCGAGTTGATCTTTGAAGATGTTGAGGTGCCGTTTGAAAATGTGCTCGGCGAAGAGGGCAAGGGCGTGCGCGTCTTGATGAGCGGGCTCGATTATGAGCGGGTCGTCCTGTCGGGCATTGGCTGTGGGATCATGGCCGGGATCCTCGATCATATCATGCCTTACATGGCTGAGCGGCGTCAGTTCGGGCAGCGGATCGGGGATTTCCAGCTGATGCAGGGCAAGATTGCCGACATCTATGCCACGATGAATGCCTGTCGCGCGTATGTCTATGAGGTGGCCAAAGCCTGTGATCGGGGTGAGGTGACGCGGCAGGATGCGGCGGGATGTGTGCTCTATGCCTCTGAAAAGGCGATGGAAATGTCGGTGCAGGGCGTGCAGGCCATGGGCGGTGCGGGGTATCTGAACGACTCGCCGCTGGGCCGGATCATGCGCGATGCCAAGCTGATGGAGATCGGGGCGGGGACGTCCGAGATCCGGCGGATGCTGATCGGGCGCGAGTTGATGGGGGCGATGGGGTGACGCGGCCTGTGGTCCTTGTCGCGGGCGGTTTGTGCCTGGTGGCGCTGGTGGCCGGCTTGCGGCTGGGCCTTGGACAGGCGGGGCTGAGCGAGACGGATGTGATCAACAGGGTGGCTGATCACTACGTGGCCGAGACGGGCGGGGCGCGGACGGATTGCCTAGCGGTGCCGAGTACGGTGTCGAGCGTCTGGTTGGAGGTGCGCTGCGGCAGTGGTGAGGGGCTGGCGGTTTACCCGGTGGATCATCGGGGGCGGGTGGTTGAACGGGCGACGGGGCCGGAGGCATGACAGGCCCCTACGATCAACACCATATGCCCCGCGAACTCGCAGTGACCTGCCCAGCCTGCGGCGCATGTGCAACGTTTCACTTTGCGGCTGCCCGAGAGATCGAGCGAAATTCGGACAAGCCATACTTCGAGGCGTCCAAGGCCTTTGAGGTGCGCCGCGTCTTCCGCAATGGATGGCAATCGACTGCGATCTACTACTTTGGTCTTGGTGCAAAGGGACTGGATAACATCGAGGATCTTCCCGATGGCTATTCGGCGTCCGATTGGCATCATCGGCGATACTCAGGCCAAGGACAGCGTGGAGCAATTGTCTGTGGTTCGTGTGGTTTACGCCGTAAGCATCGACTGAAGTGGCCCGATGATGCGTTCTTTCAGATCGAGTTTCGCGGGCGGGTTCTTTGGGCCTTTGACAGACAATCGATGGTATCACTGATCGCTTACGTTGAGGCGGCGGATCGTAAGCCGCAGCGCAGGCGTGGTCAGGAGACATTCTTAATCAAAGTCCCAAGCCACTTCTTGGCGGCAAAAGCGCGGGATCGTGTTGCGCGGAGACTGCGTGACAGATTGGCCGTTAGCGATGACAGGCGATGGAGCGAACGCGGAGGCGTAAAGCAATGAAGCTGACATCATCGCTGGTGGCCGGATCCGAGGCGGCGCAGGCGAACCGGGCGGCGCACCTGGAGGCCTTGCGCGTTGTCACCGAGGCCGCCGAGTTGGCGGCTGCGGGCGGTGGCGACCGGGCGCGGGAACGGCATGTGGGCCGGGGCAAGATGCTGCCGCGGGAGCGGGTGGCGAACCTCCTTGATCCGGGGTCGGCTTTTCTCGAAGTCGGCGCGACGGCGGCGCATGGGATGTATGACGGGGCCGCGCCTTGTGCCGGGGCGATTGCGGGCGTGGGCCGGGTGATGGGGCACGAGGTCATGGTCGTGTGCAATGATGCGACCGTGAAGGGCGGCACGTACTATCCGATGACCGTCAAGAAGCATCTGCGCGCGCAGGAGATTGCCGAGGAATGCGGGCTGCCCTGTATCTATCTGGTCGATAGCGGGGGCGCGAACCTGCCCAATCAGGATGAGGTTTTCCCCGATCGCGATCACTTTGGCCGGATCTTCTACAACCAGGCGCGGATGAGCGCGAAGGGCATTCCGCAGATCGCGGTGGTGATGGGGTCGTCTACGGCGGGCGGGGCGTATGTGCCGGCGATGTCGGATGTGACGATTATCGTGCGCGATCAGGGGACGATTTTTCTGGCGGGGCCACCGCTTGTGAAAGCGGCGACGGGCGAGGTCGTTACGGCCGAGGATCTGGGCGGAGGCGATGTGCACACGCGGCTGTCGGGTGTAGCAGACTATCTGGCCGATGATGATGCCCATGCGCTGGCCTTGGCGCGGCGGGCGGTGGGGGCGGTGAACCGCGCCAAGCCCCGGACTGTGGTGTGGGAGGCGGCGGAAGATCCAGCCTATGATCCCGATGAGCTGTTTGACGTGGTGCCGGGGGATCTGCGCACGCCCTATGATATTCGAGAAGTGATCGCGCGGGTGGTGGATGGTTCGCGCTTCGATGAGTTCAAGCCCCGGTTTGGTGAGACGCTGATAACCGGGTTTGCCCATGTGTTGGGGTGCCCGGTGGGGATTGTGGCGAACAATGGCGTGCTGTTTTCGGAGAGTGCGCAGAAGGGGGCGCATTTTGTGGAGCTCTGTTCGCAGCGGCGTATCCCGTTGGTGTTCTTGCAGAATATCACGGGATTCATGGTGGGGCGGAAATACGAGAACGAAGGGATTGCGCGGCACGGGGCGAAGATGGTGACGGCTGTGGCCACGACCGCTGTCCCCAAGATCACGATGGTTGTGGGCGGGTCTTTTGGCGCGGGGAATTACGGGATGGCGGGCCGGGCCTATCAGCCGCGGTTCATGTGGTCCTGGCCGAACTCCCGGATCTCGGTCATGGGCGGCGCGCAGGCGGCGGGTGTGCTGGCGACAGTCAAGCGCGACGGGATCGAGCGGCGGGGCGGGACGTGGTCGAACGAAGAAGAAGCCGCGTTCAAGGCGCCGACGGTTGAGATGTTCGAGCGGCAGTCGCATCCTTTGTATGCCTCTGCCCGGCTTTGGGATGACGGGATCGTCGATCCGCGAAAGTCGCGGGAGGTTTTGGGGTTGTCGCTGTCAGCGGCCCTGTGCGCACCGATTGAAGAAACGCGGTTTGGCGTGTTCAGGATGTGAGCGGACATGAGTGTTTTTGCCATGATGACGGGGAAGGGTGGCCCCGATGTTTAGCCGGATCCTGATTGCGAACCGGGGGGAGATCGCCTGTCGGGTGATCGAGACCTGTCGTCGGCTGGGGGTGGAGACGGTGGGCGTCTACTCTGAGGCCGATACGGGCGCTTTGCATGTTCAGATGTCGGACTTGGCAGTGGAGATTGGGCCACCGGCGCCCACGCAGAGCTATCTTGATGGTGCGAAGATCATTGCGGCGGCAAAGGCGTCGGGCGCGCAGGCGATCCACCCGGGCTATGGGTTTCTGTCCGAGAACCCCGAGTTTGTGGAGGCTGTCGAGGCGGCGGGGCTCACCTTTATCGGGCCATCAGCGGCGGCGATCCGGGCGATGGGGCTGAAGGATGCGGCCAAGCGGCTGATGGCCGAGGCGGGTGTGCCTGTGGTGCCGGGGTACCATGGCGCGGATCAGGATCCGGGGCATCTGGAGGTTGAGGCGGACCGGGTGGGGTATCCTGTGCTGATCAAGGCCGTGGCGGGTGGCGGCGGCAAGGGTATGCGCCGTGTCGAAGGGGCGGAGGCGTTTGTCGACGGGCTGGAGGCGGCAAAGGCCGAGGCGCTTGGGGCGTTTGGTAATGATGCGGTTTTGATCGAGAAATTCGTTGAGAAACCGCGGCATATCGAAGTGCAGGTGTTTGGCGATGGCACGCGGGCGGTGCATCTGTTTGAGCGCGATTGCTCGCTGCAGCGGCGGCATCAAAAGGTGATCGAGGAAGCGCCTGCGCCGTGGATGACTGCCACTGCTGCTGGACGGTCGTACGTCTTTCAGCAAGACGGGGCGCCGGCTCACACCTCCCACCTTGTCCAGAACTGGGTCTCCGATGAGCT
>JBCBPV010000082.1:0-13298 GCA_039820585.1 Pseudomonadota bacterium | reverse complement strand
CTGCGCATGATGATGTTATTGGCAAAGCAGCGGTCGCGGGCGATCAGGCCTGCGGTGCCGCGGGGGGCGGCGAAAGCGGCGCGGGTGGATTTGTCGGGGGTCATGGCGACCGAGCCCATCATGCCGACGATCTTGGCCTCGCCGATGAGCGGGTGGTCGGCGAGGGCTTCCCATTTGGCTTTGAGGTAGGGGGCGGCGGTGTCGCGGACGTGGCCGATGATGTTTTCCTCTTCGAGGATGCGGATGTTTTCCAGCGCCACGGCGGCAGAGACCGGGTGGCCGGAATAGGTGTAGCCGTGGTTGAATTCGTCGGAGGCTATCGTGGCGGCGACGTCACCCGACAGGATCGACCCGCCGATGGGGGCGTAGCCGGAGCTGATGCCTTTGGCGACTGTCATGATGTCGGGGCGGATGTTGAGCGTTTGCGAGCCGAACCAGTTGCCGGTGCGCCCGAAGCCGCAGATCACCTCGTCAGCGATCAGGAGGATCTCGTACTTGTCGCAGATGCGCTGGATCTCGGGCCAGTAGGTGTCTGGGGCGACGATGACGCCGCCGGCGCCCTGGACGGGTTCGGCGATGAAGGCGGCGACGCGGTCTTCGCCCAAGGTTTCGATGGCGGTTTCCAATTCGCGGGCGCGGGCGAGGCCGAATTCCTCGGGGCTCATGTCGCCGCCGTCGGTCCACCAGTTGGGTTCGCCGATGTGATGGATGCCGGGGATCGGGATGCCGCCCTGGGCGTGCATCGCGGCCATCCCGCCGAGGGAGGCGGAGCCGACGGAGGAGCCATGATAGGCGTTCTTGCGGCTGATGATGGTGGATTTCGCGGGTTTGCCCTTGAGCGCCCAATAATGGCGGACGAGGCGGATGTTGGTGTCGTTGGCTTCCGATCCGCCGGCGGCGAAGAAGGTGTGGTTGAGGTTGCCGGGGGTGAGGTCTGCCAGTTTGTTGGCGAGCGCGATTGCGGGCACATGGGTGGTTTTGAAGAAGGTGTTGTAATAGGGCAGCTCGCGCATCTGGCGGGCCGCGACCTCGGCCAACTCGTCCCGGCCATAGCCGATGTTCACGCACCAAAGGCCCGACATCGCGTCGAGCATGCGGTTGCCGTCTGAATCGATCAGCTCCACCCCTTCGGCGCGGGTGATGACACGGGCACCTTTGGTCGCGAACTCTTCGTTGTGCGAGAACGGGTGCATGTGGTGGGCGGCGTCCAGCGCCTGAAGCTCGGCCGTGGGCAGGTGGTTGGTGATGATGTTCATCGGCGCGGATCCTTGGATGGAGGGGCTGACTTCAGGAATATGATCAAATTACAGGGCCTGTCAAACGCGCGCTTCGGTGAAGGATTGGGCCAACAGATCGCGGCCCTGGGTGATGTCGTCGCGCAAAGCTGACGCTGCGGCATCGCCGTCTTGGTTGCGCAGGGCGGAAAGGGTCTCGGAATGCATGTCGGGTAGGTTCGAGGTGCCGAACCGCCCGCCGACAACGCGCAGGGACGGGCCGATTTGCAGCCAGAGGGAGGCGGCGAGTTTGGTGAGTGTGGGGGCCCGGGCCAGATCGTAGAGGGCGAAATGAAAGCGGTGATTGCCTTCCATATAAGCCTCGATACTGCCGTGACGGATTGCGGCGTCGACGTCATCATCGATGGCCTCAAGCACCTTGATTGCAGCGGGGTTTGCGTGGGTGGCGGCGCGGCGGGCAAGCTCGGGTTCTACGGCGAAGCGCGCGAAATAGACCTGTTCGATCTGGGCGGCGCTGGGTTCGGGCACGCACATGCGGCGGTTTCCCAGCGCCTGGAGCGCGCCTTCTGCGGTGAGGCGGCGCATGGCTTCGCGGATGGGGGTTATGCCCGCGCCCACCGTGTCGGCCAGGCCCATGATCGTGACGGGTTGGCCGGGCCGCAGCCGACCGAACAGGATCATGTCGTGGATTTGTTTATAGATTGCCTCGTGTTCGGGCAGATTTGTCGCCTGTCGGGCGTGGTCGGGGGCATATCGCACCGTCATTCTGCGTGATCCTATTCCCGCCGGTTTGCTTATCGGGCACTCTATGCGGGAAACTTGCCCGAATCGCAGGTTTGATCAAATAAAAACGACCATATCTCTGGGGAGAACTTGATATGATGACGAAGATTGCCGCGCTGGCCGCCGGTGCGTCGCTGATCGCGCTGGCCGCCACGGCGCAGGAAGTGCGGGTCTATAACTGGTCAGACTATATCGACGAGGAATTGCTGACGAAGTTCGAGGAAGAGACCGGGATCGAACTGATCTATGACGTGTTCGATTCCAACGAGGTGCTGGAGACGAAGATGCTGGCCGGATCGTCGGGCTATGACGTTGTGGTGCCCACGGGCGACTTTTTGCAGCGTCAGATCACGGCGGGTGCGTTTCAGGAGCTGGACTTCGACAAGCTGCCGAATGCCGGGAACCTTTGGGACGTGATCAAGGATCGCACGGCGCAGTACGATCCCGGCAATGCCTATTCGATCAACTACATGTGGGGCACAACGGGCCTTGGTGTGAATGTCGGCAAGGTGACCGAGCTTTTGGGGGACGATGCCCCGATTGCCAGCATGGATCTGATCCTGGACCCGGCGAATATGGAAAAGCTGGCCGAGTGCGGTGTGCATTTCCTGGATGCGCCGACCGAGATCATTCCGATGGCGTTGCAATATATCGGGGAAGATCCCGATACGCAGGACCCGGATGTGATCGCCAAGGCTGAAGACGTGCTGATGGCAGTGCGGCCCTATGTGCAGAAATTCCATTCGTCGGAATACATCAACGCGCTGGCCAATGGGGAGATCTGCGTGGCCGTTGGGTGGTCTGGCGATGTGCTTCAGGCGCGGGACCGGGCGGCGGAGGCCGACAATGGGGTTGAGATCGCGTATAACGCGTTCGAGGAAGGATCGCTGATGTGGTTTGACCAGATGGCCATTCCGGCGGATGCGCCGAACCCCGAAGGCGCGCATGCGTTCCTGAACTTCATCATGGATGCCCAGAACATGGCGGCGGCGTCGAACTATGTCTATTACGCTAACGGGAATGAGGCGTCGAAGCCGTTTCTGTTGGAAGACGTGATTGGCGACCCGGCGATTTATCCCGATGAGGCGACCTTGGCGAACCTGTATACCAAGTCACCTTACGATCCGCGGGTGCAGCGGACGGTGACGCGGCTGTGGACCAAGATCAAGTCAGGGACCTGATCCGATTTCCGACCTGAAGACTTTTGCGCCGCGCCTGGGGGATTTCCGGGCGCGGCGTTTTGCGTGTTAAGGACGCCAGATGAACGTATCCGCCCAACCCGTCGAATTTGCCCCCTGGACCGATCCGGGTGAGGTGCCGCTGATCCGGTTTGACGGGGTGACGAAACGGTTTGGCGACTTCGTGGCGATCGATGACATCGACCTGTCGATCTATCGCAAGGAATTCTTTGCGCTGCTTGGCCCCTCGGGCTGTGGCAAGACCACGTTGATGCGGATGCTGGCGGGGTTTGAGACCGTCAGCGCGGGGCGGATCACCATTGGCGGGCAGGATATGGCGGGCATTCCGCCGAACCGGCGCGAGGTGAACATGATGTTCCAGTCCTACGCGCTGTTTCCACATCTGTCGCTGTGGGAGAATATCGCGTTCGGGCTGAAGCGGTCGGACATGCCGAAGGATCAGATCGGCGACCGGGTGAAAGAGATGCTGCGGCTGACGCGGATGGAGAAGTTTGCGCAGCGCAAGCCCCACCAGATCTCGGGCGGGCAGCGGCAGCGGGTGGCTTTGGCCCGGGCCCTGGCGAAGGCGCCGAAGCTGTTGTTGCTGGATGAACCGTTGGGGGCACTGGACAAGAAGCTACGGCAGGAGACGCAGTTTGAGCTGATGGATATTCAGGAGAAGACCGAGACGACCTTTGTGATTGTCACCCACGATCAGGAAGAGGCGATGACGGTGGCCTCGCGCGTGGCAGTGATGAATGAGGGGCGGGTGATCCAGGTGGATCCGCCGGACCGGATTTATGAGAATCCGATATCCTCTTATGTGGCGGATTTCATCGGCGAGGTGAACCTGATCGAGGGGCGGGCGACGGTGAAGGATGCCGAGGCGGCGACACTGGCCTGGGCCGAAGGGCAGCCGGAGATATTGGCGACGCCGGGGCAGGGGTTGGAGAGCGGGGCGCAGGCGACCTTTGCGATCCGGCCCGAGAAGGTGGCGATCTCGGCCGAGCGGCCCACGGATCGCAACAATGTGGTGCAGGGGCGGGTGCATGACATTGCCTATCTTGGCAACATCTCGACCTATCACGTGATGCTGGCCTCGGGGCAGATCATAAAGGCGCAGACGGCCAACAACCGGCGCCTGTCGCGGCGGAGTTTTACATGGGAGGATGAGGTGTATTTGTCGTGGTCCGACACGGCCGGCCTTATCCTGGCCAGCTAGATGAGCATTGCGCGGCGTACCCTGATTGGCATTCCGTATCTGTGGCTTTTGCTGCTGTTCCTGGTGCCCTTCGGGATCATCTTCAAGATCTCGCTGTCCGACATCGCCATCGCGATACCGCCCTACACGCCGACGCTGGATCTGTCGGAGGGATGGGCCGGGTTCACCGCGTTTCTGGGGCAGTTGGATTGGGAGAATTACGTTTTCCTGGCGGGGGATGACCTGTACTGGAAGGCGTATCTGAGTTCGTTGCAGATAGCGGCGATCTCAACCTTCCTGGCGCTGCTTGTGGGCTATCCCATTGCCTATGGCATGGCGCGGGCGGCGCCGGAGTGGCGGCCGATGCTGATGATGTTGGTGATCCTGCCGTTCTGGACGAGCTTTCTGATCCGGGTTTATGCGTGGATCGGGATTTTGAGCAATGAGGGGTATCTCAACCAATTCCTGCTGTGGACCGGGATCATCGGCGATCCGTTGCAGATCATAAACACATCCACGGCGGTCTATATCGGGATCGTCTATACCTATCTGCCGTTCATGATCCTGCCGATCTATGCGTCGCTGGAGCGGATGGATGATGCGCTGCTGGAGGCGGCTGAGGATCTGGGGTGCAGCCGGTTCTCGGCGTTTTGGCTGATTACGGTGCCCCTGTCGCGGTCTGGGATTATCGCGGGGTGTTTTCTGGTGTTCATCCCGGCGATTGGGGAGTTTGTGATCCCCTCGCTTTTGGGCGGGTCGGATACGCTGATGATCGGGAAGGTGTTGTGGGAGGAGTTTTTCTCCAACCGTGACTGGCCGGTGGCGTCTGCCGTGGCGATCCTGTTGCTGCTGATCCTGGTGGTTCCGATCATCCTGTTCCAGCGCAATCAGCAAAAAGCGCAGGAGGCCGACGCGTGAGACGGTTTTCCTGGTTCAATGCGACGTCGCTGGCGCTGGGGTTTGCGTTTCTCTATATCCCGATGGTTATCCTGATCATCTACAGCTTCAACGAGAGCCGGCTTGTCACCGTCTGGGCCGGGTTCTCGACCAAGTGGTATGGCGAGTTGATGCAGGATGAGGCGTTTCTGGATGCCGCCTGGGTGACGATACGGGTGGCGGTGTTTTCGTCGACCATTGCCACCGTGTTGGGGACGATGGCGGCCTATGTGCTGGTGCGGGGCGGGCGGTTTTATGGGCGGACGCTGTTTTCGGGGATGATCTATGCGCCACTGGTGATGCCGGAGGTGATTACGGGTTTGTCGCTGCTCTTGCTGTTCATCTCCATCGGATTGGATCGGGGGCTGTTCACGATCATTCTGGCGCATACGACGTTTTCGATGTGCTTTGTGTCAGTCGTGGTATCGTCGCGGCTGGTGAGCTTTGATCGCTCGCTGGAAGAGGCGGCATTGGATCTGGGGTGCACGCCGTTCGATGCGTTTCGGTCGGTGACTTTGCCGCTGATTGCGCCTGCGGTGATTGCGGGGTGGCTTTTGGCGTTCACGCTGTCGCTGGATGATCTGGTGATTGCGTCGTTTACGGCGGGGCCGTCGGCGACGACGCTGCCGATCAAGATCTTCTCATCCGTGCGGCTGGGGGTGAGCCCTGAAATCAATGCGCTGTCGACGATCCTGATTGCGCTGGTGACGGTGGGGGTGATTGCGGCGTCACTTGCCAGCAAGCACCGGATCGCGCAGCAACGGCGGGATGAGTTGCTGGCGGAGCAGGCGGCATGAACGAGGAATACGCCGAATACTGCGCCCGGCATGGGCAGCCCGACCGGATCGAGTTGATGCTGTGTGACATCAACGCGGTGCTGCGCGGCAAATGGTTGCCGGGCGATGCGTTCGGCAAGCTGGAGGCGGGCGCGGTGCGGTTGCCCTATTCGACCTATGCGCCGGCGATCATGGGCAATGAGGTGGAGGCCTCGGGGCTGGGGATCGTGGTGGGCGATCCGGATGGGGTGCTGGTGGGCGTGCCGGGGACGCTGCGCCCGGTGCCGTGGATGCCGGGGAACGTGGCGCAGGTGCAGGTGGAGATGCTGACGCCCGAGGGGGGGCCGAGCCCGATCTCGTCGCGTGAGATTCTGAAGGCGATGCTGGAGCGGTATGCGGCGCGGGGCTGGCATCCGGTGGTGGCGACTGAGTTGGAGTTCTACATCCTGCGGCCGCGCGAAAAGGCGGATGATGCGCCGCGGCCACCGAAGCGGACGCCGCCTGCACAGAACTATGATCTTGAGGTTGTGGGGCGGCAGGAGGCGATCCTGACGGAGATTTTGGCCGCGTGCCGGGTTCAGGGGTTGGAGACGGATACGCTGATCGCGGAGTATGGGCCGGGGCAGTTTGAGGTGAACTTTCACCATACGGGTGATGTGCTTGTGGCCGCCGAGACGGCGCTGCTGTTCCGAAGGTTGGTGCGGGGCGTTGTGGCGCGGCATGAGATGGAGGCCACCTTCATGGCCAAGCCCTATGCCGATGCGCCGGGCAACGGGATGCATGCGCATTGTTCGGTGCTGGATGCGGACGGGGGCAACATCTTTACGCCGGTGGGTGAGGGTGTGTCCGAGACGTTGCGCCACGCGGTGGGCGGGGTGCTGGATACCATGGCCGATCTGCAGGCGGTGTTTGCGCCGCATATGAATTCGTATCGGCGGTTTCAGCCCAAGAGTTTCGCGCCGTCGAGCCCGGATTGGGGGATGGACAACCGCGCGGCGGGGATCCGGTTGCCGCAGATCACGGGGCCTGCGGCTCGGCTGGAACATCGGATCAGCGGGGCGGATGTGAACCCTTATCTGGTGCTGACGGCGATACTGGGCGGGATCCTGCACGGGCTGGATACGAAGGCGGAGGTGCCCTTGCCAATCGATCACCCCGAGGCGGTGCCGGTGCAGCCGTTGGGGCATGACTGGTTCGATGCGGTGGAGCGGTTTGTGGTGTCGGATGTGGCTGAAGAGGTGTTCGGTGCGGAGTTTCGGGGAGTGTTTGGCGCGGTGAAGGGAGATGAGATCCAGACGCTGACAGGGATGATCACGCCAGTGGAGTATCGGTATTATCTGAGCCGGCTCTAGGTCGGCGCAACCGGCCACCGGGTGGCCAGATCGTCGAGGCCTGCGCGGATGAGGTCGCGCAGAGCGTTCTCGTCGGCGTTATCCAGCCGCGTCAGGTAAAGACAGGCCTTCCCCATCTTGTACTTGCCCAAACGCGCCATGATGTCGGGAAAGGGTGTGTAGCCGGGCATGATGTAGATGGTGAGGTTGCGCTTGGCCGGTGCGAAACCGGTGGCCAGCGAGGTGCCGGAATGGCCGCTGTCATAGGTGCAGTCGTATTGGCCGTATCCCACCATCCGGCCCGACCATAGCTTGGGCCGGTAGCCCGTGACCTCGCGGAAGATCTGGTCGAGTTGTTCCGCCTCTGCCTTGCGGCGCGGGTCTTCGATGGCGGCGATGTGGGCCTGAACTTCGGCTACTGGGTCCATTCCGGGTCTCGCTTTTCCAGAAACGCGGCGATCCCTTCGGTGGTGTCACTGTCGAGCATGTTGGCGACCATCACCTCACCGGTGAAGCGGTAGGCCGCGTCCAGGGGCATCTGGATCTGGTCGTAGAAGGCGCGTTTGCCGATGCGGACGGCAGAGCCCAGTTTGTCGGCGACGGTGTTGGCCAGATACATCGTCTCATCCACCAGATGCTCGGCCCGGACGACGTGGTTGACGAGGCCCAGTTCGCAGGCGCGTTGGGCGTCGATGAAGCTGCCTGTGGTGAGCATCTCGAAGGCGTGTTTGCGCGGGATGTTGCGGGACAGGGCGACCATGGGGGTTGAGCAGAACAGGCCGATATTCACGCCGTTGACGCCAAAGCGCGCGTCTTCGGTGGCGATGGCCATGTCGCAGGACGCGACGAGTTGGCAGCCCGCGGCGGTGGCGAGGCCGCTGACTTCGGCGATCACTGGCTGGGGCAGGGTGGGGAGCGTTTGCATGAGCTGCGCGCAGGCGTCGAAGAGTTGGGCGAAGCGGGCGGCGCCCCCATCGGGTTCGGCGCGCGCTTCGGTCATCTCGCGCAGGTCGTGGCCTGCGCAGAAGGCGCGGCCGGCGGCGGCGATGACGATGACGCGGATCGTGGGATCTTGGGCGAGGGTGTCGAGCGTTGATTGCAGGTCGGCCAGCATCGCCTCGCTGAGCGCATTGAGGGCTTTGGGGCGGTTCAGGGTGAGCCGCGCGACCGCGCCTGCGTCTTCGCGGAGTACGTTTGTCATCTTGCTCTCCCTGCCAAGTCGCGCCAAGTCTACGGCGCAAGTGGAAGCGGGGAAAGCCAATGGCGCTGAAAATGGATGCCGGGGCGCTGCATGCCTTTCTGAAGAGCGATTTTCCCCAGGTGAATGACATGTTCACGGTCGAAGAGGTGGCCGAGATGTCGGTGCGCGTGCGGTGTCATGTGGCCGACGCGCATCTGCGCCCTGGGGGCACGGTATCGGGGCCCACGATGTTCGCGCTGGCGGATGTGAGCGTTTACCTGGCGATTTTGGCGATGATCGGCCCGCAGGCGTTGGCGGTGACGACCAATTGTTCGATGGATTTCATGCGCAAACCGATGGCGGGGCGTGATCTGATCGCCGACTGCCGGTTGTTGAAGCTGGGCCGTGTGCTGGCGGTGGGGGATGTGCTGATCCGGTCAGAGGGCGGGGACGCGGTGGTCGCGCGGGCGAGTATGACGTATTCGATCCCGCCTGCGCGTTAAAGCAAATCCGGCCATCTCGGCATCGTCTTTCACTGCCTCTCGCCTTCGGCTCGAGCGCAAAAGACGATGCATGTTTGAAACGAAGCCGGAAACGCTCTGGCGTGAGATCACGCGCCTGGTTGGTGTTGGCGGCCCTTGCCGCCGCGCGTGGCGAGGGCGACGGTGGCCAGTGTGAAGGCCACGATGACGCCCAGGCCAAGGATCAGGCCGGGATTTGCGAAGATGAGGTAAATGGTGGCGGCCAGGCCCATGCCGAAGGCCAGCGAGATGATAAAGAGCGTGCGGATCATTTGTGTACTCCATGCACTTGTTAAACGGTGGCCTGAAACGCGGCCGGGTTGGTGATCGGCTCCTGTTGCGCGCATTTACACATCGGAGACCTTAACGATGCGTTAGCAGTCGCTGTGGATTGCGGCGGCTTGTGGGCGCGCGTCGGGAGGGAGAGGGGAAATTTGGGGGCTGTGTTGGCTGAATGATTGGGGTAACATAATACCTTAATAGTAAGGCATTGGTTTTGCTTTATAATATGGCGCTTTGGTCTCTTGACTGTTTGTGCGGAATGCTTAGAACGGCGTCATCCCGACTTTGCGCCCCGGCGCCAATCGGCAAAACCCACGAGGACTGTCATGAAAACCTTTACCGCAACACCGGCGGATATCGACAAGAAGTGGATCCTGATCGACGCCGAGGGCGTGGTTCTGGGTCGTCTTGCGTCGATCGTCGCCACCCGCCTGCGCGGCAAGCACAAGCCAAGCTTCACGCCCCACATGGATATGGGTGACAATGTCATCATCATCAACGCCGACAAGATCCAGCTGACCGGGAACAAGCGCGACAAGCCGAATTATTGGCACACGGGCTATCCCGGTGGGATCAAGAGCCGGACCACGGGCCAGATCCTGGAAGGGGCGCATCCCGAACGTGTGGTGATGCAGGCGGTCAAGCGGATGCTTCCGGGCAACAAGCTGAGCCGCAAGCAGATGACGAACCTGCGGGTCTATGCCGGTGCGGAACATCCGCATGAGGCGCAGGATCCGGCAGTGCTCGACGTGAAGTCGATGAATTCCAAGAATACGCGGAGCTGAAACAGATGGCTGAAGAAATCAAATCGCTCGACGAGCTGAACGCCGTCGCTGGCGGGGATGACGCCGCTGTTGTGGCCGAAGCGCTTGCCCCCCGTGAACCTGTGCGGGATTCGCTGGGCCGGTCTTATGCCACCGGTAAGCGGAAGGACGCGGTTGCCCGTGTCTGGATCAAGCCAGGTTCTGGCAAGGTGGTCGTCAATGGCAAGGACATGGATGCGTATTTCGCGCGTCCGGTGTTGCAGATGATCCTGCGCCAGCCGTTTACGGTCGCGGGCGTCGAGGGGGAGTTTGACGTGATGGCCACCGTGAAAGGTGGCGGTCTGTCGGGGCAGGCGGGGGCCGTGAAGCACGGCATCTCGAAGGCTTTGCAACTATATGAACCCAGCCTGCGTGGCGCGCTGAAGGCCGCCGGCTTCCTGACCCGCGACAGCCGCGTGGTCGAGCGGAAGAAGTACGGCAAGGCGAAAGCGCGTAAGAGCTTCCAGTTCTCGAAGCGCTAAGCGATGCTGTTTTCGTGATCATTGGCGGCCGCTCCCAATCGGGGTGCGGCCGTTTGTTTTCAGGCCTCTCGCGGGGCGCGCAGTGCCGGGGAAGCGTCTTGCATCCCCCCTTGTGCCCCCCTAAGAGCAGGGCTGATTTTTCCACCTGACGCCGCGAGATGCGGCCCGCCGCCATGAGGACCACCATGCAGGTCACCGAGACACTGAACGAAGGCCTAAAACGCGCCTATCAGATCGTCGTCACCGCCAATGAGCTGGACGAGAAGGTCAATGAGAAGCTGACCGAGGCACAGCCCGAGATCGAGATGAAGGGCTTTCGCAAGGGCAAGGTGCCGATGCCGCTGTTGAAAAAGCAGTTTGGTCAGCGGCTGTTGGGCGAGGCGATGCAGGAAGCCGTCGATGGTGCGATGAGCAAGCACTTTGAGGACAGTGGCGACCGGCCCGCGTTGCAGCCCGAGGTCAAGATGACCAACGAGGACTGGAAAGAGGGCGACGATGTTCATGTTGAAATGAACTATGAAGCGTTGCCTGATATCCCTGAGGTTGATCTGGCGAAGATCAAGCTGGAAAAGCTGGTCGTGAAGCCTGCGGACGCCGACATCGACGAGGCGTTGCAGAACCTGGCCGAGAGCGCGCAGAACTTTGAAGATCGGCGCAAGGGCAGCAAGGCCAAGGATGGCGATCAGGTTGTGATCGACTTTGTGGGCTCGGTTGATGGGGAAGAGTTCGAGGGTGGCTCGGCCGAGGATTATCCGCTGGTCCTGGGCTCCAACAGCTTTATCCCCGGCTTTGAAGAGCAGTTGGTGGGTGCCAAGGCCGAAGAAGAGGTTGAGGTGAAGGTCGATTTCCCCGCGGAATACGGGGCAGAGCATCTGGCGGGCAAGTCGGCGGTGTTCAAGTGTACCGTGAAGGCTGTCAAGGCGCCTGCGGCGGCTGAGATCGACGATGAGTTGGCCAAGAAATATGGTGCTGACGATCTGGCGGCGTTGAAAGAGCAGATCACCGAGCGTTTGGGTGCTGAATACGGCGGCGCGGCGCGGCAGGTGATGAAGCGTGGGCTGCTGGATGAGTTGGACAAGACGGTGACGTTCGAGTTGCCTCCGTCGCTGGTGGAGGCCGAGGCCAAGCAGATCGCCCATCAACTGTGGCACGAGGATAACCCCGATGTCGAAGGGCATGACCACCCCGAGATTGAGGCGACCGATGAGCATACCAAGCTGGCCGAGCGCCGGGTGCGTTTGGGGCTGCTTCTGGCCGAACTGGGCCGGGCCAACGAGATCGAGGTGACGGATGCCGAGGTGACGCAAGCGGTGATGAACCAGGCGCGTCAGTATCCGGGGCAAGAGCGGCAGTTCTTTGAATTCGTTCAGCAAAACGCCCAGATGCGACAACAGATCCAGGCGCCGATTTTTGAGGACAAGGTTGTCGATTACATCTTTGAGCTGGCTGAGGTGAGCGACAAAGAGGTGTCGAAGGATGATCTGAAGGCGGCTGTTGAGGCGCTGGAAGACGAGTAATGCGCCCGGTCGCATCAGGGTCCTGAAACGAAAAAGGCCGCGCATCGAGCGCGGCCTTTGTCTTTGTCTGGGTTGTGACGCTTAGGTTGCGTTGTCGTCTTCTGCCGCTTCGGGGGCGTCAGCAGCTTCCGCTTCCGCGGGCGCTTCCCCTGCCGCTTCCAACACTTCGTCGTCGATCTGGGCCGCGCCGATATCGTCGAACAGTTCGGCAATCTCGAACTCTGCGGCGGCTTCTTCCTCGGCGGCCAGTTCCTGGATCGATTTGCCGGAGGCCTGCAATTCGGCCTCTTCGGTCGAGCGGGCGACGTTCAGCGTGATCGACACCTCGACCTCGGGATGCAGCGACACGATGAGCGTGTGCAGGCCCAGTTCCTTGATCGGGCGTTCCAGCGAGATCTGCTTGCGATCAACGGTGAAGCCTGCCTCGGTCGCCGCGTCGGCCGCGTCACGGGTGGTGACCGAACCGTAGAGCGCGCCCGCGTCAGAGGCCGAGCGAATCACGATGAAGCTTTGACCGTCGAGGGTTTCGCCCAGTTTCTCGGCCTCGCCCTTTGTCTCGAGGTTGCGGGCCTCAAGCTGTGCCTTCTGGTCTTCAAAGGCCTTGAGGTTCGCGTCAGAGGCCCAGAGCGCCTTTTTCTGCGGCAGAAGGAAGTTGCGGGCGTAGCCGTCCTTGACGGTCACGACCTCACCCATCTGGCCCAGCTTGGCCACGCGTTCGAGAAGGATGACTTGCATGGGTGGTCTCCTTATTTCACGGCGTAGGGCAGAAGGGCGAGGAAGCGGGCGCGCTTGATCGCACGGGCCAGTTCACGCTGCTTCTTGGCCGAGACGGCGGTGATGCGGGACGGCACGATCTTGCCACGCTCAGAGATGTAGCGTTGCAGCAGGCGCGTGTCCTTGTAATCGATCGTGGGTGCATTGTCGCCCGAGAAGGGGCAAACCTTGCGGCGGCGGAAAAATGGTTTTGCGGCCATGGGTTAGCTCCTCTTTTACCGGCGCTCGCGGCGGTCGCCGCGTTCGTCGCGCTTTTGCATCTGGATGGACGGGCCTTCCTGGTGATCGTCAACCTTGAT
>JBCBPV010000081.1:0-14843 GCA_039820585.1 Pseudomonadota bacterium | reverse complement strand
GATGATAAAGGCGAGGTTCCAGCCGAAGCCCAGGAAAAAGCTGCTATAGATCAGCGGTGCGAAGGCCGCGACATAGCCCGCGACGCTGCCCCAGATGATCAGGACGCGCCCCGGGCGCTTTGGCGAGGCGCGGGTCAGAAGGACCGGCACAAGGGGCGAAAACATCCCGCCGCCAAAGCCCTGCAAGACGCGACCGGCAATCATCATCTCGTAATTCCCGACATAGGCCACGATGGCCGATCCCGACGCAAAGCACAGCACACCGGCGGCAAAGACTCGTTTGGTGTTGAACACATCGCCAAAGTAGCCGCCAAGCAGTACGCCAAATGCCACGGCAAACCCGTAAGAGTTGAATACCCACGCCAGTTGCGAGATCGAAAGGCTCAGCTCTTCCTGGATCACAGGCAGCAGAAGTGGAACCAAGGTAAGTTCCATCACAAATGCGATGCTGACCGCGATCGATCCAATAATTGCGTTGTTCGGTGACAATAATTTTTGCCTGACGCGTTGGTACCAGACTGTTCTGACCGCAATGCCGGGCAGCGTCAATTGGAGCGCTTTTGTGACGGTGGGTCAGCCCTTGGATTCAATCGTCGTCAGCGCGGACCGGATCGAGGCAACCGGGCTGCCGCCACGCGGGATCTGTGGCTCGCGCGCCACGGCGCTGGCCATGTCTTCCGCGCTCATCCAGATCAGGTAGTCTTCTTCGGTGACCTGCTGGTCGGGGCCAAGCCAGCGGCCCTGTTCGCAGTGGCTGTAGCCGTAGCGCAGATGCGCGCCCTTCGCGGCCAACGCCTTGGGGACCAGCGCGAAGACATAGTCCGGCGACCAGCTATAATACATGATCTCGAACATGATGCGCGACAAAAGCATCGTGGCCCCCTGGCTGCGCGGTCCGCCCAGACCGCTGGACGGCAACCAGAAGTCGCCGTGGTAGCACACGCGCCCCGTCATCCGGTCCAGCGCCTTGGGCCCGTGATAGAACGTGCGGTCGGGATCGGGCGTGGTGTTGGGGGTGATGTATTTGTGCCGGTGCATGTTCAGATGCTCGGAAAGTGACACATCCGGCAAATCCAGTAGTCGAACGGCCTGGGTGTGGATAAGTTCACCCTCGTCATTGTAGCCGCAGACCCAGAACGCGTTCGTTTCGTCGATGTAAGAGCTGCCGATATCGAACATCGGGTAGGGCATCGGGCGGTCGGTCTGGGCCGCGCGCAGGGTGCGGTAGCGCGCAAAATCTCCCCCAATATCAACGCGCATACCGGCATTCTTAAGCTCTTCCAAGATACCGGAAAGGTTCACGGCCATCCCGAATAGTTCTGTTGGTGACATCCCCTGCCCTTTTGGTGTGTGTGGTCCGCCTCAGAGATCGACGTTAACACCAAAAAGCCACAAAGGTGCACGATTTTGCCTCAATTGACCGCACGTCAGGGGTATTGTCGCGCCGTCTGTGGCGCAAGCGCCACCTCATTTGTCAGGTCTGGCAGGGAGTCCATGATCAGGTCGTCGGACAGATCCGGGGTCTCTTCGGCGCTGATTGCGTCAATCTCGACCTGCTCGGTGATCACAGCCAGCACGCTTAAACCGGGGGTGCCGTCGGGGAACACGCAGCCCAGAAGCAGGCGCTGGAATGTCACCGGAAGGGGATCGCCACCGTCCTTGGGCAGGTAGGCATACAGGTGGTCGAGGCGCACCCCACCCTCTTCGTAAATGCGTGAATAGGCACCGGAAATGAACTCATTGAACTCATCCCCGACGTTATCTTCGTTCATCAGTTTGCCGATCGCGCTTTTTGACCAGGCCCATCCAAACCACTTCGCATAGGCCGACTGGGTGCCGATATCGACGAAGACCCAGCCCGCGGGACCCTTGCGATAGATCACCGTGTAGGGGCGGATCACTTCCATCGCTTCGTGTTCGATCCGGGCCTCGGAATTGCCCCAGGCGACAAGCGCGCGCTTGACCAGAGGCAGCCCGTTTATTGCGATTTTGGAAACGGGATGTTGCTGGGAATGAAACGCCCGACCGTCGGCATCCACGTAACGGCTAGATTCCAGACCTTCGTTGAATTTCTTGGTCAGCGACGACTGTCCCGACCAGGTATCCAATTGAAGTAAAATGGCTTTCGCCCCATCGAGCGAGGCTTGGCCCAGCGGCGTGAGGTGATATTGCCGATCTTCGACCTTGAAAAGCTGTTCGCCCTTGATTCGCTCAAGGTCGGTCAGGTGACGGCGCACGGTCTGGCGCGTCGCCCCAAGCTCTTCACAGGTTTTCGACAGGTTCAGATTGCGGCTCATGCATACGAACGCGCGCAGCATGGCAACCGTGACACCGCTGTTGTTCTTGCTCTGGTACACCTAACCACCCGGCGCTTCGTACAACGTGATTAAAGAAAATCGTTTCAGATCTGTAAGGGGCAGGTTTGCAGCCAACGGCGCAGAAATGAAGGCAGAATTCGCTCTTTTCCGGGGTTTCGGCGGATATGCACCAAGTTTGACCTGGCAGAGTATTCCTGCGCGCACCCCCCGGCCTCGCACAGTCACTAAAAACTGAGACATTAGGAAGGGGGAATCCGCCGTCCGGCCATGATTTGGACACCTTCATTTGGAAACCCTCCCGGGCGAAGGGAGACGCGGATGAGCCTTGCAAAGCTTTTTGACCCCGTTGTCATGGTATCCGGCCCGCCGCCGGGCGCGGTGAACGTGCTGGTCGGCAAGACGATCGAAGGGCCTGGCGGCCGGTGGGTGCCATGTGCCACCGAGATCGCGGGCGGCGTCTATTGTTCCAGCTTGTTCGAAGTGGGCCCCGGCCGGCGCCAGGTCTGTGCCGCCAACGCGCCCGTGACATCCGTGGATGAGGCGCTGTCGCGCGCCATTGCGCTGGCCAGTTCCGCCGCCGCCTAAGCAACCCGTCCAAAAAAGAAAGGCGGTGCCGAAGCTGGCACCGCTCTCTAGTTCAACCTGACGAACGGGGACACACTGTCGTCAAGCGGGGTCGTACACACCCCTAATCGTTACCGTGGATTTGATGAAGCTCACTTGCACACTCAACCGTGAGCCTCATCAAATCACCCTTACCGCCCTCCGGTACACACACATCACTCGTACTGCACACCGCCACACAACGGCGAAATCGTTACTGTTACTCGTTACTCACCGAACACACACACCGTCGTTCGATGACTGCAATCTGGAGGAAAGGCCCTTTAGGAACAATTCTCTAAATCTTTGACCTAATGGGGTTATTTTTCATACCGTCTTGGATGATTTATCACCCATCCTACCAGAGCCTGCCAGGGCGGGCGCGATCTGGGGATGGCACCCAGGATGACGCAGGGTAAACAACTATAATTATTATAAAAAAAACACCTGCATTTTGTTGAAGCTTCGGCTGATCTTCGCCTGTGCTGCCCGGGTTTTGGTGAATACGGGGGCTTTGCCAGGACTGCGCCATCTGGGCCGATGACCAAAAATCACACGGTCGGACACCCCGTTGGATGACCCGCCATACGGTCAAAGCCGGGGCGTTTGGCTGATCGGGACCGCGCGATTCCCGTTTGATTCCCCCGCCGCGCCTAAACGCCCAACCGCTCAATCTGTGCCTGGCCCAATTTGCGAATGATCGCACCCAGGTCCATCAGCTGGTCGCCCAGCGGATTGGTCTTGCGCCACGCCATCCCGATGGTGCGCTTGGGGGTGTTTGTCTCAAACCGCTGGATCGCCAGTTGGGCGCTGTGTGTTTCCAGCGGCACGGCCATCTCGGGGATCAGCGTCAGGCCCAGACCGGCGCTGACCATCTGAACAAGCGTGGACAGCGACGAGCCCTCCATCACCAGGCTGGGATCCGAGGGTCGCATATCGCAAAACGACAGCGCCTGATCGCGGAAGCAGTGGCCTTCCTCCAGAAGCAACAGCTTCATTTCCTGCAACTGATCGGGATCGGGCACAGGGCGGCCCGCATCGGCGGCGGGGCGGACGAGCACGAAATCTTCGTCAAACAGCGCGAACTCACGTAGCGTGGGTTCCGAAATCGGCAGGGCCGCGACGATGAAATCAAGACGTGACTGCAGCAAATCCTCTACCAGCGACCGGGTGATCGACTCGCGCGGCATCAATTCCAGCCCCGGCAGACGCTGGGATAGCTCAGCAATGATTGCGGGCAACAGATATGGCGCGACAGTCGGGATCACGCCCATGCGCAGCGTCCCAGAGATCGGGCCATCTGACAGGCGCGCCAATTCCGACATCTCTTCGACATCGGTCAGCACCTTCCGGGCGCGCACCAAAAACTCTTCGCCCAGGGTGGTCAGCCGGATCTGGCGGGCCGTGCGCTCCACCAGCGGGGCGCCCAGCATCGCCTCAAGCTCTTTGATCTGCACCGACAGCGCGGGCTGCGAAATGGAACACGCTTCTGCCGCCCGCCCGAAGTGACCGATCCGGGCCAGAGCATCGAAGTAGCGAAAGTGCTTGATGGTGAAGTTGATCATAGGCTGAAGTTATCATAGCGCGCAGTGTTTTCAATTGGAGTTAATTGCGCTGGTTCGATAGCTTCGGCAGTGAAGCGAGCGATTGACCAATCCCCATAACCTCAAGGAGACCCAGCGATGGATGGCAACAACATGCAAGGCCTCGGCGGCTGCCCCGTGAACCACGGCGGCAACACGTCCATTGAAAAGCCGGTGACCAAGTGGTGGCCGAACGCGCTGAACCTCGACATCCTGCATCAGAATGGGGCGCGCACCAACCCGATGGATCCCGATTACGACCACCGCGCTGCGGTCAAGGCGCTGGATTTCGACGCGGTCAAGGAAGACGTCAAAGCGCTGATGACCGAAAGCCAAGAGTGGTGGCCTGCGGATTGGGGCCATTACGGCGGGTTGATGATCCGGCTGGCGTGGCACTCGGCGGGCTCCTACCGCATGCAGGACGGTCGCGGTGGCGCGGGATCGGGCAATATCCGGTTTGCGCCCCTGAACTCCTGGCCGGACAACGCCAGCCTCGACAAAGCGCGGCGTCTTTTGTGGCCGGTGAAGAAGAAGTACGGAAACGCGCTGTCCTGGGCAGACCTGATCATCTTGGCCGGCAACATGGCATACGAGTCGATGGGCTTCAAAACCTTTGGCTTCGGCTTTGGCCGCGAAGACATCTGGGGGCCAGAGACGGATGTGTACTGGGGATCTGAACAGGAATGGCTCGCCCCGTCCGAGAACCGCTATGGCGATCTGGAAACACCTTCGACGCTGGAAAACCCGCTGGCTGCCGTCCACATGGGCCTGATCTACGTGAATCCCGAGGGCGTGAACGGCCAGCCCGATCCGGCGAAAACCGCGCTGCACGTGCGTGAGACGTTTGCCCGGATGGCAATGAATGATGAGGAAACGGCGGCGCTGACCTGTGGCGGTCACACCGTTGGCAAGGCGCATGGCGCGGTCGCGGGCGATCATATCGGCGTCGAGCCGGAAGCGGCGGGGATCGAGACCCAGGGCTTTGGTTGGATGAACCCCGACCATGGCGGGACAGCGTCGAAATCCTTCACATCGGGCATCGAGGGCGCCTGGACCAAAGAGCCCACGAAGTTCGACATGGGCTACTTCGACTACCTGTTCAATTACGAGTGGGAGCTGACGAAATCACCCGCGGGGGCGTGGCAGTGGGCGCCGGTGGATATGCCGGACGCGGAGAAGCCGGTGAATGCGGGCGATCCGTCGAAGACCCAGATGCCGATGATGACCGATGCCGACATGGCGATGAAGGTCGACCCGATCTACAACGAGATCTGCAAGCGTTTCCAGGCAGATGAGGCCTATTTCCGCGACACCTTCGCCCGCGCCTGGTTCAAGCTGACCCACCGCGATATGGGGCCGCGCGCGAACTACCTTGGCAATGACGTGCCCGCCGAAGACCTGATCTGGCAGGATCCGATCCCGGCGGGACCCACAGGCTATGACGTGGCCGCGCTGAAGGCGAAGATCGCTGAAAGTGGGCTGACCCCGGCCGAGATGATTGCCACCGCCTGGGACAGCGCGCGGACCTTCCGTGGATCGGATAAGCGGGGCGGGGCCAATGGCGCGCGTATCCGGTTGGCCCCGCAAAAGGACTGGGCGGGCAATGAGCCTGACCGCCTGGCCAAAGTGCTGGGCATTCTGGAACCGCTCGCGGCGGAAGCCGGAGCCTCGGTCGCCGATACAATCGTGCTGGCAGGCGGCGTCGGGTTGGAGCAGGCGATTGCTGCCGGTGGCCATGCGGTCGACGTCCCGTTCACGCCCGGTCGCGGCGATGCGACGGACGCCGAGACGGATGCCGACAGCTTTGCAGTATTGGAGCCCTTCGCGGATGCCTTCCGGAACTGGCAGAAGGAACAGTATGCTGTCTCGGTCGAAGAGATGATGCTGGACCGGGCGCAACTGATGGGTCTGACCGCGGCAGAGATGACCGTTCTGGTGGGCGGGATGCGCGTGGTGGGCGCCAACTACGCAGGTGATGCGCACGGCGTATTCACCGACCGAGAAGGCGCGCTGACCCCAGACTTCTTCGTGAACCTCACGGACATGTCGTATAGCTGGCACCCGCTGGACAACGGCACGTACGAGCTGCGCGACCGGGCGACGGGCACGGTCAAATGGACGGCGACAAGTGCCGATCTCGTGTTTGGCTCAAACTCGATCCTGCGGGCCTATGCCGAGGTCTATGCCCAAGACGACAACGCCGAGAAATTCGTGCGCGACTTCGTGGCAGCCTGGACCAAGGTGATGAACGCCGACCGGTTCGACCTGTTGGCCTGATGATACGGCCCGGGTGGGGAACGCTGCCCGGGCCAACCCTGTTGCGCCGATCGCCGATCGAGATGACCCTGTGGGTGACACTGCGTTGGCAGTGTGGTGCCAACCGACGGCTCAGAGTCTGCTGTTATCGGCACCCCGACGCGTAGTCTTTTTTACAAAACCCACCGGACCCGTTTCTATCGGCTCAGCCCAAGTGCCCGACCGCGGGAGCTGACATCAAGGCCCCTGTCTGCGCTTGCCCTGGGCCGCCTCGCCAAGGCTATTGAGCACCATCTCAACAGCGCGGGTTGGCCCGATCTCACCGGCCTCAACGGCGCGGGCATAGCCTGCGACCTGCGCCGCGGTCTGGGGATCTTCGGTCAGCCGCGCGAGCAGCCCCTGTTCAACCCCATGCCGATACCAATGCAGCGCCTGCGCGGTGCGGCGGGCGGACCAGTGGCCCTCGGCCTGGCGCCAATCGGTGAGGGTGGTCATCGCCTGCCATGCCTCTGCCAGGCCATCTCCGGTCAACGCGCTGACGGTCATGGCCTTGGGGAAGCCGTCTGGATCATAGGCGCGACGACGCATCAGGCGCAAGGCGCCCGCATAATCCGCGCAGGTGCGGGTGGCGGTTGATTTCAGCTCTCCATCCGCCTTGTTCACCACGATCAGATCGGCAATCTCCATGATCCCGCGCTTGACGCCCTGCAACTCATCCCCACCCGCAGGGGCCATGAGTAACACGAACAGATCCGACATCTCGGCCACCATCGTCTCAGACTGGCCGACGCCGACGGTCTCAATCAGCACGACATCGAAACCGGCCGCCTCGCACACCGCCACCGCTTCACGCGTGCGGCGGGCGACACCCCCAAGCGCGGTTTGACTGGGGGAGGGGCGGATGAAGGCCTGGGGATCGCGGCTCAACTCCTCCATCCGGGTCTTGTCGCCCAGGATCGACCCGCCAGAGCGGGTGGACGAGGGATCAACGGCCAAAACGGCGACGCGTTTGCCCTGCCCGGTCAGCATCTTGCCGAAGGCCTCGATGAAGGTGGACTTGCCGACGCCCGGCGTGCCCGACAGGCCGATGCGCAGCGCCTCGCGGTTGGGTGTGGCCAGCGCCTCAAGCAGATCGGTCGCTTGTCTGCGATGATCGACGCGGCCGCTTTCAATCAGCGTGATGGCCCGGGCAAGCGCGCGGCGGTCGCCCGCGATTACCTGCTTGGCCAAGTCGTCTGTGGTCATCTTTGCCGCCCTGTTGGTTCGGGTGTCTTGCCCGGAACCCCAGGGGCTGTCCAGTGGCGGCGGCATGGGCGATAAGGCGGCATGCGCACGCCCCTGCCCATTGAAACCGCCCTACCCGCGCTGTTGGACGCCCTGCAAACGGCCGGTCAGGCAGTGCTGGAGGCCCCGCCGGGGGCGGGTAAGACGACGCGGGTGCCCCTGGCGATCCTGGAAGAGGGGCTTGGCGCCGGCCGGATCGTGATGCTGGAACCCCGGCGCATCGCGGCGCGCGCGGCGGCCGAGCGGATGGCCGAAACCTTGGGTGAAAAGGTGGGCCAGAGCGTCGGCTATCGCATCCGGGGCGAGGCGAAGGTGTCGAAGGCCACCCGGATCGAGGTGGTGACCGAGGGGATCCTGACCCGGATATTGCAATCGGACCCGTCGCTGGACGGTGTGGGCACGGTGATTTTCGATGAGTTTCACGAGCGGTCCCTGAACGCCGATCTGGGTCTGGCGCTGTGTCTGGAAGTGCGCGAGGCGCTGCGCGACGATCTGCAACTCGTGGTGATGTCGGCGACGCTGGATGGCGCGGCGGTGGCCGACTTGCTGGGCGGCGCGCCGGTGGTGCGCTCACCCGGACGGGCCTTTGATGTGGATGTGCGGTGGCTGGAGCGACCGGTGCGAAATGGGCAGCGGTTCGAGGCCGCGGTGGCGGATCTGGTGCGCCTGGCGGTGGCGGAAAGTGATGGGGGCGTGCTCGTGTTCCTGCCCGGCGAGGGGGAGATCCGGCGGGTGGCGGGGATGCTTGATCTGCCGCCGGGTTGCGCGGTGCGACCCCTGTATGGGGCGATGCCCTTTGCCGATCAGCGGGCGGCGATTGCGCCGGTGTCAACGGGGCGGAAGGTGGTGCTGGCCACCGCGATTGCGGAGACATCGCTGACGATTGAGGATGTGCGGGTCGTTGTCGATGGCGGGCGGGCGCGGCGGGCGCGGTTCGACCCCGGCTCTGGCATGGCGCGGCTGGTGACTGAACCGGTCAGCCGGGCAGAGGCTGTGCAGCGCACCGGACGTGCGGGGCGGGTGGCCGAAGGTGTGTGTTACCGGCTCTGGACCAAGGGGGCAGAAGGGGCCCTGCCCGCCTATGCGCCACCCGAGATTGCGGTGGCCGATCTGGCGGGGCTGGCGCTGGACTTGGCGGTTTGGGGTGCGCGCGCGCCGGGGGACCTGCGGTTTCTGACGCCGCCTGCCGAAGGGCCGTTTGAGAGTGCGCAAGTGGTTCTGCGCTCGCTCGGCGCGTTGGATGATGCGGGCGCGATCACAGCGCATGGGCGGAAGGTGGCCGCCCTGCCCCTGCACCCGCGGCTGGCGCATATGCTGATCCGGGCGGGGCGAAATGGGGCCGGTTTGGCGGCCCTGCTCGCCGACCGCGATCCGTTGCGCGATGGCTCGGCGGATCTGGCGCGGCGTTTGGCGGCGGTACGGGGCGGACAGGTGCCCCCGCCCGCCCGGGGCGCGGTGGCGCGTATCCGGGACGAGGCCAAGCGGCTGGGACGGACGGTGCCTGAGGGCCCGCGCCTGTCAGAGGCGCAGATGGCGGCGCTGGCCTATCCCGACCGCATCGGGATGCGGCGTGCAGGCGATGAGCCGCGTTGGGTTCTGTCAGGCGGCAAAGGTGCGCGCCTGTCGGCGGAGGACGCGCTGGCCGGTCAGCGCCTGCTGGTCGTGACCGACACCGACGGGCATCCGCGTGAAGCATTGATCCGGCAGGCGATTGCGATTGGCGAGGGCGAGGTGCGCGACGTTCTCGGCGACCGGATTGGCTGGGTGGACGTGTGCGAATGGTCCCGACGCGAGGGGCGCGTGGTGGCGCGGCGGCAGGAAAGACTGGGCGCGGTGGTGCTGGAGGATCGGATCTGGCGCGATGTGCCGGATGACGCGGTGGCGCAGGCGATGCTGGAGGGCGTGCGGCAGTTGGGGCTGCTTTTATCCCCTGCGGCAGAGCGATTTCGCGCGCGGGTGATTCTGGCACGCGGTGAGGTGGATGTACCGGATATGAGCAATGGCGCGTTGATGGAAAGGCTGGAAGACTGGCTGCTGCCGCATCTGGGGGGCGTGAAGACCGCGAGCGATTGGAAAGGGTTCGATCTGTTGCCTGCGCTGCGGGCGATGCTGGACTGGGATCAGGCGCAGGCGGTGGACCGGATTGCGCCCCCGCATTTTGTGACGCCCCTGGGCCGAAAGGTGCCGGTGGATTACGGCGGCGAGGTGCCGGGGATCGAGGTGCGGTTGCAAGAGATGTTCGGGGTGACGCGGCATCCGCTTGTGGGCGGCGTGCCTGTGCGGGTGAGCCTGTTGTCACCCGCGGGGCGGCCCGTGCAGGTGACAACCGATCTACCGGGATTCTGGGCGTCGAGTTACGCCGATGTGCGCAAGGATATGCGCGGGCGCTATCCCAAACATCCCTGGCCCGAGGATCCGACGGTGGCGGAGCCCACGGTGCGGGCGAAGCGGCGGCTCTAGATCACCACGGCCCGTGGTGGCCCGTCCCCTCTGCATCCCGCCGCTCAAACCCATGCGCGCCGAAGAAGTCGCGCTGCGCCTGGATCAGGTCGGTCGTGCCGCGCGCGGTGCGCAGCGTGTCGAAATGGGTCAGCGCCGCGGTCATCGCGGGCATGGGCAACCCTGCGGTCAGGCCTGCGGCTACAACGCGGCGCAGCGCGGGAATGTACATGTCAAGCTTCGGGGCGAACCGGCTTGCAAAGATAAGCTGGCCGTGGGGCAGGCCCGCGCGGATCGCGGCGGCGATATCATCCAGCAAGGCAGAGCGAATGATGCAGCCTGCCCGCCAGATCTCAGCCGTTTGGGCCAGATCGAGGGACCAGGCGTATTCATCAGACGCGGCTTGCAACAGCGCCATGCCCTGGCCATAGGCGATGATCCGGGCGGCCAGCAGCGCCTCTTCCAGATCGCTGTCGAGCACGGGACGGCACTTCCCCTCGGGCGCGGCCAGAAGCGTGGCCCCGGCCGCGCGCGCGGCGGTGTCCGAGGACCAGGACCGGGCGGCCACAGCGGCTTCGATTGTGGTGGCGGACTGGCCCAGGGTCAGCGCCTCGATCAGTGTCCAACGCCCGGTGCCCTTCTGGCCAGCCCGATCCAGGATCACATCGACCATGGGCGCCTTCGTCTCGGGGTCGATGGCCGCCAGGACTTCAGATGTGATTTCAACGAGATAGGAGTGTAGCGGCCCGCCGTTCCATTCGTTGAACAGCGCAGCGGCAGAGGCCGGTGTCCGCCCCTGCCCGTCGCGCAGCATGCCCCAGACCTCGGCGATCAGCTGCATGTCGGCATATTCGATCCCGTTATGCACGGTCTTCACGAAATGCCCCGCCCCGTCCGGGCCCAGATGCGCCGCGCAGGGCAGGTCTTTGTAGCGGGCGGCGATGGCTTCGATAATGTCCTGGATCGCGGGATAGCTGTCGGACGGGCCGCCCACCATCATCGAGGGGCCATGGCGCGCGCCATCTTCGCCGCCAGACACGCCCATCCCGATGAAATTGAACCCCTTTTCATGCAACGCCGCCTCGCGCCGCCGGGTGTCGTGGAAGTTGGCATTGCCCGCGTCGATGATCAGGTCGCCGGGGTCGAGATGGGGCAATAGGCCGTCGATCACGTCGTCCACCGGATCGCCGGCGGGCACCATCAGCAGGATCGCGCGGGGACGGTCGATGGCGGCGGCGAGCGTGGCAAGATCGTCCGTGGGCGTGATCATCTCTGCCAGGTCCCCCGCTTTGTGAAGGAAATCCGCGGTTCGTTCGGCACTGCGGTTATGGACCGCGATTTGAAAGCCTTTTTCAGCGATGTTCAGCGACAGCGCGGCGCCCATGGTGCCCAGCCCCGTCAACCCGATCCGTGCCATGTGCCGTCCCCCCCTTTCCGAGTTGGTTGCGCCTTTACGTATAGGCTGCGGGCGGTTCCGCAAGGCCAGGCAACCGACCAGATTTTTTCCTCAAGTTTGCCGCATTTGGGCGCTAGGTCTCAGCGATTGGCTGTGCTCTGCGACGAAAAGGATGGGTGCTATGGGTGTTTTGGACGACGTCTCTGACCGGCTGGCGCAGGAAGCGCTGGATCTGGAGGCACGTCTCGACGATGACAAGATCGTCCCCAAGATCGCCGACGCCCTGGGCAAATCGTCTCCCACAATGGAAGAGAACTTTCTGACAGCCGTGCGGATCCGCCGGGCGGAACGGCGCGCGCAGAAGGTGATCGATGAGCTGAACGCGACGCTTCAGGCGAAGATGCCACGGCAATTGCCTGCCCGGTAGAGGTTTGGGATTGGCGATACGGTGACCGCTGAGAGGGCCAGCGCGGTGGCGCGTCAGCCACCTGCACCGGATACAGTCTACGTTTCGCACCCGTCGCGACGTACGGCATGGGCCACGAAGGCGCCGATTTTATTGCCTGATTCCATATCGTGATGGTCAGAGCATCCGCTTCAAAAGGCCGTCTTTCTTGACAAGTTGATGGCGAAGCACCAGCCCAATGTGTCCAACCATTGCCGCCAGAAGAACCCATCCTGCACCGATATGCGCCCAACTGGCGATATCGCGGAGCGTATCGTCCTTGGAGAGTGGCCGTGGCATTTCCCAAACGCCGAAAAGGTTCACGCCGAAATTGCCCCACATCACATAGAGCCAGCCTGTCACAGGCATCACAAACATCGCGAGGTAGAAGATCTGCTCTACACGATGAATGAACGTCTGTTCGCCACTTGAAAGGGTTGGTGCCCAAGGTGGGAGTTGACCAAGCTGCCTGTTGATGATGCGGAGGATGGCAACAAAAAGTGCAACCAAACCAAGGGATTTGTGCCAGTTATAATAGTCATTTGTACTGATGCCTGCGAAACTCGAATTGAAGCCGATGCTTGTCATGATGTTCCCGCCAACGAACTGCATCGCAAACAGGATCACGATCAGCCAGTGAAAAAGTTTTGTTAGCGTTCCGTAGCCTTGCGCGGAATTTGTGAGTGCCATGGTTTTATCACTCGCTCGGTTTTGTCTAGTGTGTCGGATTGGGGCGGAACACGCTGGTGACGGGATTGGCCATCACCCCTGTCACGCAGAAAGAGATCGGTTAAGTCGCTACAACAGGCGCAGTCAAAGCAAGGCCCTCACACGCCCAAACACCACCGCATGATGGCCTTTTGCGCGTGCAGGCGGTTCTCGGCTTCATCGAAGATCACCGATTGCGGGCCGTCCATGACCGAATTGGTCACCTCTTCTTCGCGATGGGCAGGCAGGCAGTGCATGAAAAGCGCCTCGGGTTTGGCCAGCGACATCAGGTGATCGTTCACCTGATAGGGGCGCAACAGGTTGTGGCGGCGTTCACGCGCAGACTGGGCGTCGTGCATCGACACCCAGGTATCGGCGACCACCAGGTCCGCGCCTTCCACCGCCACTTCGGGGTCGCGCTCAATCTCGATGGTCGCGCCCGATTTGCGGGCAAGATCGACGAACTCTGCCTCGGGGTCGAGCTGTTCGGGGCCGGTAACAGTGACGTCGAACCCGAACTGACCAGCCGCATGCAGGAAGGACGCGCAGACGTTGTTGCCATCGCCTGTCCACACCACCTTCTTGCCCGCGATGGGGCCGCGATGTTCTTCGAACGTCATGATGTCGGCCATGATCTGGCAGGGATGCGTGCGGTTGGTCAGACCGTTGATGACCGGCACCGTGGCGTGTTCTGCGAGTTCGAGCAGGGTCTCTTCTTCGAACGTGCGGATCATGATCAGGTCGACATAGCGCGACAGCACGCGGGCGGTGTCGGCGATGGTTTCGCCATGGCCGAACTGCATCTCACTGCCCGACAGCACCAGCGTCTGACCGCCCATCTGGCGCACGCCCACGTCGAAGGACACGCGGGTGCGGGTCGATGGCTTTTCAAAGATCAAAGCCACTAGGTGGCCTGCCAGCGGTTGGTCATCGTCCGGGGTGCCCTTGGGGCGCCCGGCGCGGGCGTCTTTCATCGTGCGGGCATGGTCGATCATGTGGCGCAGATCGGCGGGATCGGTGGTGTGGATATCCAGGAAATGGGTCATGTCGTGCTTTCCGTTGCGCGGCTGTCGCGCTGAAATTCCATAACGCGGGCCTGCGCCCCGTCGCCGGCATCTTTCAGGCCACGGTCGATGAAGCCCGCCTTGCGATAGGCGGCAGCGGCGCGGGCGTTCTTGGGATCGGGGTCGATCACGATCGCGGTGGCGCCTGCGTCCATCAGTTCCGTGGCCCGTTGTCGAAGGTAGGCGGCCGCATGGCCTTTGCCCAGAAACTCCGGTTCGCCCAGAAACGTGTCGATGGCGCGCGTGCCGTCGGGGTAGCCCGCGTAGTGCGGCGCGGGCCAGTGATGGGCGGGATAGTCCTGGACAAAGGCGAAGGGCGTGTCGTCCAGACAGACGATGCGCATGTCTGTGGGCCCTACGTCGATGTCTTCCTCAATCAACGCGATTTCGGTATCGGCATCGCCCCACCAGCCGCCGATATGCGGCTGGTCCAGCCAGCGGCGGATCATCGGGTAGTCGGTGCGCGCCACTTTGACGAACCTGTAGTCAGGCGGCATGGGCCTTCACCTTTGTGGCCGCCATGTCGAGACGGTTCACGGCTTCGGCCAGATCGACTTCGCCGATGTTGAGCGCAGGAAGGATGCGTACCACATTGTCGGCGGCTGGCACGGTAAGCACGTGCGCATCATAGGCGGCGTTCACAATCTCGGTGTTCGGCACCCGGCATTTGAGGCCGAGCATCAGGCCCACGCCCCGCACCTCTTCGAACACGTCCGGGTGGCTGGCGACCAGCCCTTCCAGCTTTTG
>JBCBPV010000080.1:0-15651 GCA_039820585.1 Pseudomonadota bacterium | reverse complement strand
GGGTCGTAATTCGGATCGGCCAAGCGCGGGTTCATGAAGTACTTCGCAAGGTTCTCCAGCTGGTCGGCATAGACATAGTCCGCCTTGGAAAACACAACATATGAGATCAGGTCATAAGCCCCTTCATCCAACGCCAGTTCCAGTGTCTGCCGCTCGCGCATGTCGAGATAGGGCAGCATATCGACTTCAACTTCGATGCCGGTCTGTGCTGTAAACTCTGGCAGCACTTCCATCACCGCGTTGTAGTGCGGGTGTGCGGGGAAGTTCACCACCAGCGTGGTGCCCGCGTATTCTTCATACGGCCCCGCAGCAGAGGCGGCGCTGGCAAGCGCAATGCCCGCCACCATCGTCGTGGTCTTCAGTAGGTTCAGCATGGTTTCCTCCCGGTTGCTGATATCAAGGGCGTCACAGCGCCCCTTCCGTCTTTGGGTCAAACAAGTGCAGGCCCTCGGGCCGCGCCGCAAAGCGCAGCGTTTCGCCCAGGGCAATTGGGGTCTCGGACTTGATCTCGACCGTGACACGCGCAGGCCCGCAATCGCAGATCAGCACAGATTGCGCGCCCACATATTCCGAAACGACGACTTGCAGGTCGAACGCGGTGTCAGACGGCGCGTCGGGCGCATATTCGAGGTCCGAGGGCCGCACGCCCAGCATCACGCCCTTGCCGCTGCCACCTTTTGCACGGGCGGCCAGGTCCGCGGGCAGGCGCAGGTAAAACCCATCACCTTTGGCAAAGAGCGTACCATTCTCTTCGCTGAGTTCCGCATCGAGAAAGTTCATCGGGGGCGAGCCCAGAAAGCCCGCCACGAACTTGTTGACCGGGTTTTTGAACAGCTCGGATGGCGAACCCTGCTGTTGGATATACCCGCCATGCATCACCACGATCCGGTCCGCCAGCGTCATCGCCTCGATCTGGTCGTGGGTTACATAGATCATGTTCTTTTTGACGGTCTGCCGCATCAGCGCCAGCTCGGCGCGCATCTGACCGCGCAGCTTGGCATCCAAGTTCGACAAAGGCTCATCAAACAGAAACGTCGCTGCATCACGGCACAGCGCCCGGCCCATCGCCACCCGCTGACGCTGGCCACCCGACAACTCGCCCGGTTTGCGCGCTAGAAAATCCGACAGGCCCAGCATCGCGGCCACGTCTCTGACCTTCTTGTCGATCTCGGCTTGCGGGCGCTTTTGCAGACGCAGCGAGAACGACATGTTTTTGGCCACATTCATATGCGGGTAGAGCGCATAGTCCTGGAACACCATCGCAATGTCGCGGTCCTTGGGGTCGAGCGCTTTTACCGACGCACCGTCCATCGTGATGTCGCCGTCAGATACGGACTCAAGCCCCGCAAGCATGCGCAACGTGGTGGACTTGCCGCAGCCCGACGGCCCGACCAGCACGGTGAATTCGTATTCCGCCATATCGAGGTCGATCCCGTGCAGGACCTCAACCTCGCCATAGCGTTTTACCAGCTGCTCCAGCCGAATTTCGGGCATCGAATCCCTCTCCTCCACGTCAACCCACTGTTCTGTATCCAAAATGAATTGTAAATATCCAAAATTGCTAAACTGGAGTTTACTCTGTATGCTGACCTAACAGATAGGACGACCTAAATATGAATGATCATTCCCCGCGCGGAAGCCGCAGCACCGCCGTTCAACGCATCGAAGCCGCCTTGATGGAAGATATCGCCAGTGGCGCCCTGCAACCCGGTGAGCGGTTGGATGAAGTAAAGCTGACCGAGCGCTTTGGGGTGTCCCGCACACCGGTGCGTGAGGCGCTGACCCGCCTAGCCGCGCAGGACATCCTGGTCCACGGCGAAAAACGCGGTGTGCGGGTGGCCGAGTACACACGCGAAGAATTGGCGCAAATCTTTGAGGCCATGCATGAAATTGAGGCTACATGCGCGAGGATTGCCGCGCAGCGCTTGTCCCTTCTCAGCCGGGCGGAGATTGAACTGGCGCAGGCCGGATGCGTGGCCGCCGCCGAAAGCGGCGACTTCCACCGCTATATGCGCGCAAATGAGCGCTTCCATCAGGCCATCTACCGCGCCACCGGCAACCCCTACATCGCCGAGATGGCCGCTGATTTCCGACGCAAAACTGGCCCGTTTCGCGCCAAGAAATTCGCATCCAAAGCTGATCTCATCGCCTCGGCCGAAAGCCATGAAGAGCTGATAGCGGGGATATTTTCCGAGGATTCGAAAACTGCCTCTGACGGTATGCGCGCCCATATGACGGAGAGCTTTCTGCGCACGCTAGAGGCAAACTAGCGCTCACTTTCAGGTTTTGGCTTGCATATGCATTCTTTTGAGTGCTTTTGTATGCAAAACACGAGTCACCACCTGGGGAGGGCCCGATGGGCGTGCAAGAGACCAAGATTTACCCGATCAACACAGGGTGGCTCGAAGCCGACCTTGGCACCTATATCTTCTGGAAGGGGCCTGCGGGCAAGAAGTACTGGAACCCCGTCTATTGCCATTATGTCGACACTGGCGAGCATAAGATCCTGATCGACACCGGTCTCTGCGACGAAGAGCGCGCGACCAAGTACCACCACAAATGCGACAAGCGCGGCTGTCTTCAGGTGCACGAGCATCTCGAACAAAAGTTGGGTGTGCACCCCGATGAGATTGATGCGATCGTCTTTACCCACCTGCACTGGGACCACGTGCAGAACATGAAGGAATTCAAGAACGCCCGCTACATCGCCCCCAAGGCCGAGATCGAAATGGCCTTCAATCCGCTGCCGCTGTACTATCGCACGTACGAGTCCGGATATCTGGGCATCGAACCCGCCTATACCGGCTGTGTGTTCGAGGCGGTAGCAGATGAATGCGAGGTGCTGCCCGGGATAACGATGTTTCACACGCCGGGGCATTCGGTGGGCCACATGGGCGTCACTGTGGCCACCGCAATGGGCGAAATCGTCGTTGCAGGTGACGCGATCTTTGTCGAACGCAATTTGGAGCCGAACCCGGATGAGGGCTGGCGCTACTGGGTGCCTGCCCGTTTCGTGAATTCCTACGAAGGCTGGAAATCGGTGGAAGAGATCGACAAGCGCGCCGATTACGTTCTGCCCTGCCACGACGCGGCGGCCAACGAACGCTCGGACGTCTTCCCCTATGAAGGCATGCCGATCCGCAAACGCCGCCAGCACATTCCAGGGCTGAAGTTCTACTTTGGCGACATGCCCGCGGGGACGGTCCACAACGCCGCCCGTGCGATGTCCGAGACCGAGGCCAAGGCCTATCTCGCCGGGCTGACGCACCCCAAGGATATGGCCGAAAGCTGACATCATGACCCGGCGTCTTGCCACGCTTGCCGAGATCGCGGGTGATTTCGATGCCATCGTTCTGGATCAGTGGGGCGTGCTGCACGACGGCACGCGCCCGTACCCCGCCGCGCCGGAATGCCTTGCCGAATTGAGCGCGGGTGGCACGCGGCTCGCGGTTCTGTCGAACTCGGGCAAACGCGCTGCGCCGAATGCGGCTCGGATTGCCGGCATGGGTTTTGACACCGGTTTGTTCGAGGTGGTCATGACCTCAGGCGAGGCACTGTGGCGCGACATCGCCGAGGGTCGCGTGGTGGAGCGTGCTATGTATGCCATCGAGCGTGCACCTGGGGATGCCGCCGCCTGGGGCGACGGTTTGGATGTCGCCATCACACCCACACTGGATGGAGCTGAAGCGGTGCTGCTCATGGGCCTGCCCGACGGTGCGGAAACCGACACCTTCGCAGATGCCCTCGCCCAGGCCCGCACCCACGACTTGCCAGTGTTTTGCACCAACCCAGACCGTGCGTCGCCCCGGGCATCCGGGCAAATCGTGATCTCCCCCGGCGCGCTGGCCCATGCCCATGCCAACGCCGGCGGGCACGTACAGTTCTACGGCAAACCGCACCTGCCGGTCTTTCGCGCGTTAGAGGCCGCCTTGGACGCCCCGCCAGAGCGCCTCCTGATGGTTGGTGATAGCCTGGAACACGATATCGCGGGCGGGCATGCCGCAGGATGGTCCACCGCCTTTGTCGAAGGCGGGCTACACGCGGCAGTCTTTGCCAACGGCGATCCCAAGGCTGCGCTTGCTGCCCTTCTCCCCAAAGGCCCGGCCCCAGACTTTACCCTTGCGAGCCTCAAATGACCCTGCCCGTCCCCAATGATTTCGCCGCCTTCCGCGCCCTGTCCGCCGCACTGGGCCAAGACCCGATGCGCGTGCAAGGGCCGGGCGGCAACACCTCGATCAAATCCGGCAATGTCATGTGGATCAAGGCCTCGGGCACCGAGTTGGCCGATGCCGAGCAGAAGGACATCTTCGTCCCCGTCGATCGAGCCGCCGCTGTGGCAGAGGCAAACGGCATCACAGGGGATGGCAGCTGCAAAACCACCGTCCTCGACCCCGAGATAGACCTGCGACCGTCGATTGAAACAACCTTCCACGCCGCACTGGACTGGCCTGTTGTCGCCCACACCCACTCCATCGCCGCACTGACCCATGCGGTGTCCGGGGCCGGGCGCGCCGCGGTTGACGACAAACTGTCGGGCCTGCCCGCCGTACGCGTGCCCTATGCCAAACCGGGCCTGCCTCTCACCCGTGAAATCCTGGCGCGCGCGGGGCCAGAGACACAAGTGATCGTTCTGGAAAACCACGGGCTGATCGTCTGCGGCGCCACCGTCGCTGAGACAGCTGGGATGGTAGATGAAGTAGAACACCGGCTTGAGATGCCCGCCCACCAGCGCGACGCCACCCTGCCCGATGTGGATGCGCCCGCAGGCTTCGACTGGGCGCCGGAAAGCTGGATCGCGCGCGATGAACGCGCGGCGGCGCTAGCGATTGCAGGCTCTTACTATCCCGACCACGTCGTGTTTCTGGGCCCCGCCCTGCCCCGTGGCGACCATGCCGGTGCGCCCCCCGCCATCCTGATCGACGGCGTAGGCGTCGCCCTGCGCAGCGCGGCAACCCCGTCGCAACGGGCGATGTTGCGCTGCCTTTCGGATCTGTTGAAACGATTGCCTGATGCATGGACACCACTGCCCATTGGTGAAGAAGCTGAGGCCGAGCTCCTTGATTGGGATGCTGAGAAATACCGCCAGGCGCTGGCGGCACCGTCGTGACATCCGATCTGTCCCTGGGCATCGATCTGGGCACCTCAGGGGTCCGCTCTGCCGTGGTAGACCCTTCGGGCGCTGTGGTTGCAATGGCGCGCGGGCGGTATGGTGACGGTACAGATGCCTGGCGCGATCCCGAGGGGTGGTGGCGTGGCGCGGCGACCTGCCTTGAGGCTCAGGCCGGTGCGTTGCAGGCAAAAGGTCGGACCATGGCAGAGGTCGCCCGGATTGCGATTGACGGTACCTCTGGCAGCCTTGTCCTGACCGATGCCGACCTGCAGCCTGTGACCCGCGCGTTGATGTACAGCGACGCGGGCTTCACCAAAGAGGCCGCGCTAATCGCCACCCATGCGCCCGACCCGCACACGGCCCGCGGGGCGGGATCGGCGCTGGCGCGTGCGCTACGGCTTCTGCGCGAAGATACCGGCGCGAAAGCACGCCACCTCTTGCACCAGGCGGATTTCGTTGCCGCGCGCCTGATGGGCCGGGGCGGGTTCACAGATGTGAACAATGCGCTGAAGACTGGATGCGACCCCGAAGTGCAGACCTGGCCCGATTGGATGGCTGCACTTGTTCCGAAAGCACTTCTTGGACAGGTCTACCTGCCCGGTGATGCGATAGACCAAGTGACACCACAAATGGCCCGGCGGTTCGGCCTGTCTGATGGCGCGGTCGTCCATGCGGGCACGACCGACAGCATCGCCGCCTTCCTCGCCGCAGCCCCCGCCACATCCGGGGCCGCCGTCACATCGCTCGGCACGACGCTCGCCGTCAAGCTTTATACGCACCAGCGGATCGAGGTGCCGGCGCAGGGCCTCTACTCGCATCGGGTGCGCGATGGCTGGCTGGTAGGGGGAGCCTCTAACACTGGCGGTGGCGTGCTCCACAGCGTGTTCCCGGATGACCAGATCGCGGCGCTTTCCGCGGAAATCGACCCGACAGTCGAAAGCAGTCTCGACTATTACCCATTACCAAAACCCGGTGAGCGGTTTCCGATCAACGACCCCGATCTGCGCCCCCGAATGGCACCGCGCCCAAATGACAATGTGGCGTTCCTGCACGGGTTGCTGGAAGGCATCGCCAGGATTGAAAAGCGCGCCTATGAGGCGCTGGCAAACGCAGGTGCCCCCTATCCAACGCAGGTGATCACCGCCGGGGGCGGTGCGAAGAACGTGGTTTGGACGGCCATGCGCGCACGTGTTCTGGGCGTGCCCGTTGTCGCGGCGCCGACGACCGAGGCGGCGGTGGGCGTCGCGCGCTTGGCCCACCAGGGCTGAGGCCCCACGAGGGCCCCAACCGCGTTGTCCTTGAGACTCTACACACCGCTGTATACAGTTCGCGTGAAATCAATGCCCGCTCGAACAGGACCCCGCCATGACCAATGCCACCAAGCCCAACGCGATGACCGGCGCCGAGGCGATGGTGCATATGCTGGAAGCACACGATGTCCGGCATATTTTTGGTCTCTGCGGTGACACAACGCTGCCCTTCTATGACGCGCTCTATCGCCTCGACCACGAGATCGAGCACATCCTGACCCGCGATGAACGCTGCGCGGCCTATATGGCCGACGGCTACGCCCGCGTCACCGGCAAACCGGGCGTCTGCGAAGGTCCATCGGGCGGTGGAGCCACCTACATCCTGCCAGGGCTGGTGGAGGCGAACGAAAGCTCGGTCCCAATCCTTGCCATCACCTCGGATGTGGGCACGCGGTCAAAGGGGCACTACCCGCTGACCGAGCTGGATCAAGAGGGGCTGATGCGGCCGTTGACGAAGTTCAACACCGTGATCCAGCACGCCGATGCCGTGCCTGACATGGTGCGCACCGCGTTCCGAAAGATGACGACTGGCCGTCCCGGCGCGGCGCATCTGGGGTTGCCGATTGATGTGCAGCGGGGGGAGGCCAACCCCGATGACATCTGGTCTGACCCGGCCCATACGCGCTTTCCGGCGCATCCCTTCGGACCGGACCCGGCGGCTGTCACTGCGGCGGTCGATGCGATCCTATCCGCGGAATTTCCCGTGGTGATCTGCGGCGGTGGTCTCGTGTTGTCCGGCGGTGAGGCGGCTTTTGGCGTATTCGTCGATACGCTGGATATCGCGGTAGCCACCACGATCTCGGGGCAGGGTTCTCTGGCCGAGACGCATCCAAACTGCGTGGGCGTGGTGGGCTCAAACGGCGGCGTCCTGCCAACGCGGGAGTTGGTGCAAACCGCCGATCTGGTGGTCTTCATCGGTTGCCGCGCAGGCTCCGTGACGACGGAACTCTGGCGCTACCCGGCCAAGGGCACCCGCGTCGTGCATATCGACAGCGACGCCGAGGTGATCGGCGCCTCTTACCAGACCGAGGTCGCGGTGGTGTCAGACGCCCGCCTCGCGCTAGAGGCCCTGAACACCGAGCTTGCCAAGCGAGACGTAAAACCCTTCGACGGCGCAGCGACGTTGGCCCCATTCAAGGCCCGTAAATGGGCGGCGTTTCACCCGCTATCGGTCAGCGCAGAACGCCCCATACGCCCCGAACGCACCATTGCGGCCCTGCGGCGGGTGCTGGATGACGATGCAATCATCGTGGGCGATCCCGGGACCCCGTGCCCCTACCTGTCGGCGTATTATGAGCTGCGCACCACCGGGCGCACGCTATTTTCGAACCGAGCGCACGGGGCACTGGGCTATGCCCTGTCTGCCTCGATGGGTGCGGCCATTGGCGCGCCTAGCAAAAAGGTCGTCGCGCTGATGGGCGATGGCAGTTTCGGCTTCACCTGTGGTGAGCTGGAAACCGTGGTGCGCAAGGCCCTGCCGATCACGTTCATCGTCTTTTCCAACGCGGTCTATGGCTGGATCAAAGCGGGGCAAAAGACGGGGTTCGACGAACGGTATTACTCCGTCGATTTCGGGCGGACAGATCACGCCGGTGTCGCCGCGGCCTTTGGCGTCAAATCGTGGAAAGTAGAAGACCCCGAACAGCTAGACCGCGTGCTGCGCGAGGCAGTGGCCCATGACGGCCCGACCCTGATCGACGTGATCAGCCAGCCGCTGAACGAGGCGAACGCCCCGGTCAGCGAGTGGATCGCCTGAGATGACCGATCACCAGATCTACAGCATGCGGGTTCACACCCTGCGCATACCCGCATTGACAGTACATTCGCATGGATCAGGCGATGTGGGTGGGATCAACACGGTTCTGTGCGAGCTCACGACCGACAGCGGCCTGACCGGTTGGGGTGAAGGCGCCCCCTGGCCCGTGTTCACCGGCACGGTTGAAGGCAATGCAGCCGCTCTGCACACCCACCTGCGTCCGCACGTGATCGGGTGTGACCCTGCGCAAGTAAGCCCGATCATGGCCGCGGCAGATCGCATACTTGTGGGCCACGGCGAGGCAAAGGCAGCGCTGGAATGCGCGCTTCTCGACCTTGGTGGCCAGATCACGGGGCTGCCCATTGCCGAGTTGCTGGGCGGTCGTCATCGCGACCAGATCCCGCTGAGCTTTTCCGTGGCGAACCCCGACTTCGACCGCGATCTTGACGATATCGCCAGGATCCATGCCGAAGGCGTGCACATCTTCAAACTCAAGGCAGGGTTTACCGATCACGAATTTGACCTGATGCGTCTGGAAAAGCTGCGAAAGGTTTACGGCGACGACATCCGGCTACGGGTGGACTACAACCAGGGCCTCCCGGCCCGCGATGCCATCCGCACCATCCGCGATCTTGAAGCCTTCCGCCCCGATTTCGTCGAACAACCGGTGCCCGCGCATCAGTTCGAGGCGATGCAACAGATCACGCGCGCCATCGATGTACCTGTTATGGCCGATGAAAGCGTTTTCACCCTGCCCGATGCGCTGCGGGCGGTGTCGCTCAGGATGTGCGATATCATCTCGCTCAAAACCTCAAAATCGGGCGGTATCCGGCGCTGTCTTGAGATCGCAAGCGTGGCCCAGGCCGCGGGCATGGATGTCTATGGTGGGTGTATGTTTGAGACGTCCATCGGTCATATGGCCGGCACCCACCTGATGGGCGCGATCCCCGACCTGACGCTTGGGTGTGAGTTCTATATGTCGACCTTCTACGCTGAGGCCGACATCGCCATGCCACCCTTCCCGGTGCGCGCAGGCCATGTGCATGTGCCTACCCAGCCGGGTCTGGGCACCGCACCGGACCCCGCGAAGCTCGCCCAATTCTCAACGGGCTGTCTGTCCTGATGTCACGCGTCAAGGCGGCGGGGATGGCCCCCATGGGCGCGATGCGCTAGGCCTTTGCCCGCGCCGGTTTCGGCGACCAATCAGGAAGGTGGCAATGGACCGCGCCAGCATCGTCGATACGGCCTTTCGCACCCGCGTGGCGGCCGGGGATTTGCCGCCGGGCGCACCGCCCAACGGCCAACTCGGATCCGACCTCGCTGCGTCGCTTTTCCGCGCAGGCTGTCTCAGCCGCGCGCTTGATCTGCAAAGCCGCGCTATGCAGGCGTCAGGCCAGGGCTTCTACACCATCGGATCATCCGGGCATGAAGGCATGGCCGCCGTCGCCGCCGCGCTAAGGCCTACCGACATGGCATTCCTACACTACCGCGATGCGGCATTCCAGATCGCCCGGGCCGATCAGGTGCCGGGGCAGACCATGCTGCGCGATATGCTGCTTAGTTTCGCCTGCTCTGCGGAGGATCCAATCTCAGGCGGGCGGCATAAGGTGCTGGGCTCTCGCGCGCTGATGATCCCGCCCCAGACATCGACCATCGCAAGCCACTTGCCCAAGGCGCTGGGAGCGGCGTACTCGATCCCCATGGTCAAACGCCGCGCGCCCGAACACCGGATGCTGGAAGACGATGGGCTGGTGATGTGTTCCTTCGGCGATGCCTCGGCCAACCATTCTACCGCGCAAGGCGCATTCAACACCGCTGGCTGGACGGCGTATCAATCGATCCCCCTGCCCCTGTTGTTTGTCTGCGAAGACAACGGAATCGGGATTTCGGTGAAAACGCCCAAAGGCTGGATCACAGCCAGCTTTGCGCACAGGCCAGGCCTTGAGTACTTTGGCTGTGACGGGCTGGACCTTTATGACACTTACGCCACCGCCAGCGCCGCCGCGGTTTTTGTGCGCGAGAAACGCAAACCCGCCTTTCTGCATATCCGGACCGTCCGCCTATACGGTCATGCGGGCGCGGATGTGCCCACCACCTATCTGCCCAAGGCAGAGGTTGAGGCCGATGAAGCGAACGATCCGCTCCTGCACAGCGTGCGGCTTTTGCGCGATGCCGGCGTGATGACACCGGCAGAGGCCCTGCACATTTACACTGACACGATCAATCAGGTGGCCCAGGTCGCCGAAGAGGTCGCGAAGCGCCCGCGCCTGCAAACCGCACGCGATGTGATGGCCTCGCTCATTCCACCCAAACGGACCAACGCGTCCACAAACGAGCCCACACCCGAAGCACGGCAGACCCTGTTTGGCGCCGATACCAAAGCGATGGCCGAGCCTCAGCCGATGTCACGCCTCATCAACTGGGCGCTCACCGATTTGATGCTCGCGCACCCAGAAATCGTGCTGATGGGTGAGGATATTGGCCGCAAAGGTGGGGTCTATGGCGTGACACAGCGTCTACGGGCCCGCTTTGGGGCAGATCGAACGATTGACACGCTGTTGGATGAACAGTCGATCCTGGGGCTGGGGATCGGCATCGCGCATAACGGCTTTCTGCCGATCCCTGAGATCCAGTTTCTGGCCTATCTGCACAACGCCGAAGATCAGTTGCGGGGCGAGGCCGCGACCTTGCCGTTTTTCTCGAATGGCCAGTTCACCAACCCGATGGTCGTGCGGATCGCTGGGCTGGGGTATCAAAAGGGCTTTGGTGGGCATTTCCACAACGACAACGCGCTGGCCGTCCTGCGCGATATCCCGGGCCTGATCCTCGCCTGCCCGTCACACGGGGCCGATGCGGCGCGGATGCTGCGCGAATGCGTGCGGCTCGCGCGAGAAGAGCAGCGGCTGGTCGTCTTCTTGGAGCCCATAGCGCTCTACCCGATGCGGGATCTGCACGGGGCGGGCGACGGTGCATGGATGCAGCACTATCCCGACCCCGACACCCGCATTGATCTCGGCGAGGTGGGTGTGACGGGCGACGGACCGGTGGCGCTGATCAGCTTTGCCAATGGGCATTACCTGTCGCGCAAAGCGCAACCGCAGCTGGCCGCAGACAGTATCGACACGCGGGTGATCGACCTGCGCTGGCTGGCGCCCCTGCCCCGCGAGGGTCTGCTTCGCGCACTCAAGGGGTGCAGTCACGCCCTGATCGTGGACGAAACCCGCGCCTCGGGCGGGGTCGCGGAAGGGGTGATGGCCCTTCTGCACGAGCATACAGATCTGCCTTTTGCCCGCCTTGCCGCCGAAGACAGCTTTATTGCAACCGGCCCCGCCTATGCGGCGACCATGCCGTCAGTGGACGGGATCGTGACCGCGACAAAAGAGTTGATCGGTCGAGAGGCCGCGTCGAAGCCTTAGCGGTAAGCCCCCGAAAACGCCGCCAGCGTTGACCGGGTGCCGTCCGCCCACAACGCGACAAGCCAACGCGCGAACGCAGCCTGAAAGGCAGGCGCCTCTGCCAGATCTGCATAGATGTCATGCTGCGCCAACCACGCCCCCGGCGTCTCGCGCGCAGCCAAGGCGGCGGTTTGCAAGCTGTCCCATTCGGGATCATTCGCCGCGATCACCGACCCGTCTTCGCGCGTGCCCGCACACATCCGGGCCCACAACGCCTCCGCCAGCGCCAACCCGTCAATCGAAGCCCCTGCTGCCAGCCTGTTGCGCAGGCTGGGCAGGAGGAACCCCGGATGGCGGGAGGAGCCATCAAACGCCACCCGTCGGGTGGTGTCGTGGATTTTCGGATTGGCAAACCGGCGCACGACGTTGTCTAGGTATTCCTCGGGCGATACTGTCGGCACGCTCGCCACGTTTTTCAGGACCTCTTCGCGCTGCACCTTCAGGAAGAACGCCTTGATATCCGTGTCTTCCATGCAGCCTGCGATCGTGTCGACCGACAACAATTCGCCGGCGTTTGCAAGCAGTTGATGTCCGCCATTCAGAATGCGCAGCTTCATCGCCTCGTAGGCATGCACGTCATCGGTCAGCGTCGCCCCCGCCTCTTCCCAGGGTGGGCGCCCGTTGCAAAAGGCGTCTTCGATCACCCACTGGCGAAACGCCTCATGGCTGACTGGCGCGGCGTCGGCGATGCCCGCGCTCGCCAGTTCAGCGATCAGATCGGGCGCGGTGGCGGGAACGATGCAATCAACCATTGAGTTTGGGAAGGCCCCATTCGCGGCAATCCACCAGGCCAGATCGGGATCGGTGGCATGGGCAAGGCCGATCACCGCCTGGCGTAGGATATCGCCATTCGATTGCAGATTGTCACATGACAACGCTGTAAACGGCGCAAGCCCTGCCGCTCGCCGATGGCGCAACGCGGCGACTATCGCGCCGAAGACCGTTATCGGTGCGTTGGGTGTTTTCATATCGTTGCAGATATCGGGATGGTCCAGATCAAACCCACCATCTGCGGTCAGATAGTACCCCCCCTCGGTTACGGTCATCGACACGATCCGGATCGCGGGATCGGCCATCTGGGCGATCAGGGCACCGTTATCTCCTTCAATCGGCAAATAGTCGATCATCGATCCGGTGACTTCCAGACCCTCTGACGCCGGGTCCAGCTCAATCAGCGTGGTCAGACAATCCTGCGCCAACAGCTTTTCACGCATCGCCGCGTCATAGCTTCGCACGCCAGCCCCGATGATGGCCCAGTCATGGGCCTGTCCGGCCTGCATCAACTGGTGCATATACCAAGCCTGGTGCGCGCGATGAAAATTGCCGACGCCGATATGCACGATACCGGGGCTCAACGACTCGCGATCATAGAGGGGATGGGCCACGCGGCTGGGCAGATTGGCCACCGTCCGCAGGCTCAGCACGACCGGGTCAGAGGGTCTTAGGTGGTCGTTCATCAGCTCATCCAATTGCCGCCGTCTACGTTATAGGTCTGGGCCACCACGTACTCTGCTTCGTCCGAGGCCAAGAATATGGCCATGCCCGTCAGGTCATCCGCCGTGCCCATTCGGCCATAGGGGACGGCGGCGCCGACTTCGGCCTTCTTCGCGCCGGGGGCCTTGCCTTCGTACTTGGCAAAGAAGGCATCGACGCCGTCCCAGTGTTCGCCATCCACAACGCCGGGGGCGATTGCGTTCACGTTGATGCCATGCGCGATCAGGTTCAGCCCGGCCGATTGGGTCAGGCTGATCACCGCCGCTTTCGAGGCGCAGTACACCGCCACCAGCGCTTCGCCCCGCCGCCCGGCCTGGCTGGCCATGTTGATGATCCGACCGCGGATGCCGCGGTCGATCATGTGGCGGGCGACGGCCTGCATCGTGAAGAGCGTGCCCGCCACGTTGATCTCGAACACGCGGGCATAGTCATTCCTGGCGATCTCGACCACTGGGGCGGCGGTAAAGATGGCGGCGTTGTTGATCAGGATGTCGATCTGGCCAAGGCCGTCTACGGCCTCGGCCATACCCGCCTCAATGCTGTCCTGCCGGGCCACATCCATTTCAACCGCAATCGCCGCGGATCCGATCTTGTCCGCTTCAGATTGCGCGCGGGCGACGTCGATATCTGCGAGCGCCACCCGCGCGCCCTCGCGCACATAGGCTTGAGAAAACGCCAGACCGATCCCGCGCGCCGCGCCCGTGATCAAAGCGGATTTGCCCGAAAGCCTCATCAGACGCGCAAGCCGCCCGCGTCAAACTTATGGATTACATCATCGCGCGGTGTCATGTGGATCGTATCGCCGTGGCGAAAGGCCACCTCACCCGGCGCACGCACCGTGATCGTCTCGGCCAGTCCGGTGTCGTGGACATGGAAGAACGTATCCGAGCCAAGATGCTCGGCCACGCCAACCTTTCCGGTCCATTGCCCCGATGTGTTACTGACCTCAATGTGTTCGGGCCGCACGCCAATGGTGTGAACCCCGTGCTTTTGCGCTTCCGCACCGTCTATCAGGTTCATCTTCGGCGACCCGATGAAGCCCGCCACAAAGACGTTTTGCGGCGTGTGATACAGCTCTAGCGGGCTGCCAACCTGCTCGACAAAGCCTGCTCGCAGAACCACGATCTTGTCGGCCATGGTCATGGCTTCGACCTGGTCGTGGGTTACATAGATCATCGTGGTCTTCAGCCGCTCATGCAGTTCGCTGATCTCCAGCCGCATGCCCACACGCAACGCCGCGTCGAGGTTCGACAGCGGTTCGTCGAAGAGAAAGGCCGCGGGTTCGCGAACAATAGCCCGCCCGATGGCCACTCGCTGACGCTGCCCGCCGGACAACTGACCGGGGCGCCGATCCAGATAATCGGTGAGGTTAAGCACCTTGGCGGCCGCCTCAATCCGCCGGTCCTGTTCATCCTGCGGGATCTTGGCCATGCGCATCGGGAAGGCGATGTTCTTGCGCACGCTCATGTGCGGGTAAAGCGCATAAGACTGGAAGACCATAGCTAGACCGCGCTTGGCGGGCACGACATCGGTAGCATCCTTGCCATCAATCTCGATATGACCGCTGGTGATATCTTCCAGCCCTGCGATCAGACGCAGAAGCGTGGATTTCCCGCAGCCCGAGGGCCCGACGAAGACCGTGAATTCGCCGTCTTCAATGGTGAGGTCCAGGGGCGGGATGACTTGTACGTCACCAAAGCTTTTGGCGACCTGCTTGAGTTCGATTTGTCCCATGGATCAGGTTCCTTATTTCACCGCGCCGAACGTCAGGCCGCGGACAAGTTGCTTCTGGCTGAACCAGCCAAGGATGAGGATCGGTGCAATTGCCATGGTCGAGGCTGCACTGAGTTTCGCAAAGAACAGACCTTCCGGGCTGGAATAGCTGGCAATAAACGCCGTCAACGGGGCTGCATTCACGGCCGTCAGGTTCAGCGTCCAGAACGCTTCGTTCCACGCCAAGATGAAGTTCAAAAGCATGGTCGATGCGATGCCCGGGATGGCCATGGGTGTCAGCACATACAGCACCTCTTCCCGCAAGGTTGCCCCATCCATCCGTGCCGCTTCCAAAATCTCCACCGGGATCTCGCGGAAGTACGTGTAAAGCATCCAGACGATGATCGGCAGGTTGATCAGCATCATCACGATGACCAAACCGGCCCGGCTGTCGAGAAGCCCGAGTTGGATGAAAAGTAGGTAGATCGGGTAAAGCACACCAACCGCAGGCAACATCTTGGTCGACAGCATCCACAGAAGAATGTCCTTGGTCCGGCGCGAGGGCACAAAAGCCATTGACCAGGCCGCAGGAACCGCAACGATCAGACCGAGGATGGTCGAGCCGCCTGCGATCAGGATCGAGTTCCACAAGAAACGGGCGTAATTCGACCGCTCCAACACGACGTTGTAATTCTCCAACGTCCAGTTAAAGCCAAGGAAGATGGGCGGGCTGGCATTGGCCTGTTGATCTTCTTCCCGATCCTCTGGACGATCCTGACCAGCTTCAAAACCGAAGCCCAGGCCATTGCCAGC
>JBCBPV010000079.1:0-17059 GCA_039820585.1 Pseudomonadota bacterium | reverse complement strand
CCTCCCAGACCCTCCGAACCAAAACTTGAAAGGACTACCAAAATGAAAACGCTTATCGCAGCCGCCACTCTCGCCCTGATCTCCGCACCTGCTTTCGCCCAGGTCACCGACGTGGAAGCCCACTTCGCTTCTGACTTCACCGCCAACGAGGCCCGCGTCTATACCGACGGTGTTGACGGCAACGTCACCGACCTGGCGCTGGAACTGCACGCTGGTCTCTACGAAGAAGACGAAAGCAACAACCGCGGCCTCAGCGTCGAAGCCGACGACATCCGCATCTCGACCCGCGGTGTTGTGAACTCGGTCGCTTCCGATGTCTTCGCCCAGATCAAAGCAGAATCGCGCGACGACGAGTAATCCAACCAACTACCCCCCCAAGACAAACGGGCGTCTCCTCACCGAGGCGCCCGTTTTCTTTGGTCCGGCAATATCCCGGGGGACGCGCCACAGGCGCGGGGGGCAGCGCCCCCCCGTTACGCCGCCTCATCCTCTGCCGCCTGCCGTTGCCACAGCGTTGCATAGCGCCCGGCCTTTGCCAGCAGAGCCTCATGGCTGCCCCGCTCCACCACCTCACCTGCTTCCAGCACGATGATTTGATCGGCATCCACAATCGTCGACAGCCGGTGCGCAATGGTCAGTACAGTGCGCCCCTCGCCCATCGCGCGAAGCTCAGCCTGGATCTCACGCTCGGTTTCCGTATCCAGCGCAGAGGTCGCCTCATCCAACAGAAGGATCGGCGGGTTCTTCAAGAGTGTCCGGGCAATGCCCACGCGCTGCTTTTCCCCACCCGATAGCTTCAGCCCCCGTTCGCCCACCGTCGTCTCATAGCCGTCGGGCAACGCGGTGATGAAGTCGTGGATTTTCGCCGCTTTCGCGGCCGCCTCGATCTCGGCAAAGCTGGCACCGGCGCGGCCATAAGCGATGTTATATCGGATCGTGTCGTTGAACAGCACCGTGTCCTGCGGGACAACGCCGATGGCGTCATGCAAGCTTTCTTGCGTGACGTCGCGCACGTCTTGCCCGTCAATCTTCAACGCGCCGTCCGAGACGTCGTAGAACCGGAAGAGAAGCCGCCCAATCGTGGACTTTCCTGAGCCTGAGGGGCCCACAATCGCTACTGTCTGGCCCGCTTTCACACAGATCGTGACGCCCTTCAGGATCGGCCGCGCCTCTTCATAGCCGAAAACCATGTTCTCAAGATCAATCTGCCCGCCGGTCACCGTGAGCGGTTTTGCATCTGGTTTGTCGGAAATCTCGCGCGGTTGTTCGAGCAGATCGAACATCTCACCCATATCGATCAGCGATTGCCGGATCTCGCGGTAGACGGTGCCCAGGAAGTTCAGCGGCATGGTGATCTGGATCATATAGGCGTTGACCATGACGAAATCTCCCACGGTCAGATTGCCATTGGCCACGCCGATGGCCGCCATCACCATCACGATCACCAGCCCCGCAGTGATCAACAGCGACTGGCCAAAATTTAGAAACCCCAGTGAATAAGACGTTTTGAGCGCTGCCTTTTCATATTGCTCCATCGCGCCGTCATAGCGCTCGGCCTCGCGCGACTCGGCCCCGAAATACTTCACCGTCTCAAAGTTCAGCAGGCTGTCGATGGCTTTCTGGTTCGCATCTGTATCCTGGTCGTTCATCTCCTTGCGGATCCGTACACGCCACTCGGTGACCCGGAAGGTGAACCAGATGTAAAGGCCCACAGTGCCGACGACGACGGCCAGGTACCAGACGTCGAACACCACCGCGAGCACGATGGCGATCATCGCAAGTTCCAGGACCAGCGGCCCGATTGAGAACAGCATGAAGCGCAAGAGGAACTCGACGCCCTTCACCCCACGCTCGATGATCCGGCTGAGCCCACCGGTCTTTCGGGTGATGTGATAACGCAGGCTTAGCGCATGGATGTGCGAAAACGTCTCAAGCGCCAGTTGCCGCAGCGCACGCTGGCCCACGGCAGCGAAGACCACGTCACGCAATTGCTGGAAGCCCACGGTCATCAGGCGCGCCACGCCATAGGCCACAGTCACGCCGACGGCACCTGCGCCCAACATCCACGCAGGCCCCGGGCCGTCACCGGCCAGGATATCGACTCCCGCCTTGTAGAAAAACGGCGTGATGACGGAAATCACGCGACCCATCACCAGCATGATCAGCGCGATGATCACGCGGCGTTTGACCCAAGGTTGATCATCGGGCCAGAGGTAGGGCGCAACTTTGCGCACCGTGCGCCAGCCGCTGCGGCGGGCGTCCTGATCGAAGTCTACGGTGCTCACGAAGGGTTCTTTCTCAGGCAGTTGACCCATAGCCTAAGCCCGGCTTGCGGGAATGGCTAGGGTCGCTGGCTCAATTCTCGCGCTCGGTGGTAAAGGCCAGGGGAAAGCCTGCTTCGCGCCCTAGATCATTGGCCTGGGCGCATTTTTCCTCGGCCACTTCGCGGGTGTAGACGGCAACGACACAGGCGCCCTTTTGATGGGCGGTTAGCATGACGCCCATCGCCTCGCCTTCGGTCATGCGGAACACCGCTTTCAACACGGTGACCACGAAATCGCGCGGCGTAAAATCGTCGTTCAACAGGATGACCTTATACAGCCGCGGACGCTCGGTCTTCGGTTTCGCTTTGGTTTTTGGTTTGGTCGTGGTGACAGTATCGCTCATCACGGGGGGTCCCGAAGGTATCGCCATCGTCGCGCAAAAGCATAGCGCAGACGCGCGGAAAGTCCTGCCCGATGTCGCGGCGGACGCTGTGTCAGTCGGGAACCGTAAACACCTGGCCGGGATAGATCAGGTCCGGGTCGCGGATGCGGTCGCGGTTGGCCTCAAACAGTTTCACGAACTGGAATCCATCGCCATAGGCCCCGGTCGAGATGCCCCACAAAGTGTTTCCCGGCTGAACCGTTACCAGTTCCACCACCCGACGACTTTCGCCTGATTTAAGCGCCAGCGACTGGATCGCCGCGGGCGCTTCGCGCTGGAACGGGGTTTCGACGCGCGAGACAACCTGGCCCGCGGCGTCCAACTCATCCACGCGCAGAGTGTAGACGCCGGTATCCACGTCTGGCAGCTCGGCGCGCCAGGTACCATCTTCGCCCAGTTCCGTCACCTCGATGGGCCTGTTGTCGATGTAGAGGCGCACGAACCCATCGCCCGCACCCCGGCCCGATAGCTGGACATCGCCCGAACTGTCATAGGTGATCGCGTCGATCACCACTCGGTCGGGAACCTGCAGGCCTGTGCCGGGCGACTGCAGCACGCGCACGCCCTGATCGTCGGCGAGGATGACGGCGGGGGCCTCTTGGGTGGTTGGGTCCGCCTCAGCCTCAGCGACCTCTTCCCTGATGGGTTCAACCGTATCAGCGTCAGCGACGATCTCTTGCCCGGGCGGTGCTTCGGTTGTGTCTTCTGCAGGCGCTTCGGCGATTTCGGAGGGGCCAGGCTCTGCGGTCTCGGGCGCACTTGCGTTTGCCACGGAGGTCTCAGGTTCTTGGGTCGTCTGCGGCGCAAGCACTACGACCTGATCTGATGACACCTCTGACCCGTCCTGTCCGGTGGCCCGCAAGGTGACGGCCTGCGCCGCGTCTGTCCCCTCGACATCCAGCATGGCCACGAAATTTCCCGCGCCGTCCGCCTCGGCCGTGCCGACACCTTTACCGTCGATCTCTACCGTGACGGTGCTGCCCGGTTCAGCGCGACCGGCGATCAGCGTGTTGCCATCGGGGGCGACGCGCACGACATCGAAGCTGGGCTCTTCGGGCTCAACCGCGGCGGCGGCTGTGTCCTCAGCCGCCTGTTCCAATGGCGCGGCCTCAACCGTTTCTTCGGCGGGGGCATCACTAACTGTCTCAGGCGCGGCCTCCGCTGCTTCCGGCTCGGGGTCTTCGGCTTCGGGGCCGGGTTCTGGGGCTGCAGGCACCGCTGCCTCCGTGAGCAGCAAAGGCGCCTCGGCTCGGTTGATCGCCATGTAGTACGCGCCCCCGGCCAGTGCCGCCAAAAGCAACAGCACCGCCACAATGCGCACTCCGGCCCCGCTTTCGCCCGTCTCATTGGTCATGCTTTTGTCCCCAAGCCATGCGGTTCCGACACGGCGCTTGAGCGACCTTATCAACAGGCGTATCAGGGGTCAAAACACTGTTTTGAAAGGCCTCCCTGATGATTACAAGCGCCGGCCCGGTCTGTGTGTTCTGCGGATCGCGGTTTGGCAGCGATCCAGCTTTTGCCGAGGCGGCCACCGATCTTGGAACCGCGCTGGCACAGCATGGCCACAGGCTGGTCTACGGTGCAGGCGACGTCGGGCTGATGGGCGCCGTTGCGCAAGCCGCGCAAGGTGCAGGGGGTGAGACGTTTGGCGTGATCCCCGTACATCTTTTGGACCGTGAGGTGGGCAAGCGGGACCTGACACAATTCGTCGTTACCGAGAACATGCACGAGCGCAAGAAGGTGATGTTCATGAATTCGGACGCAATCGTCGTGTTGCCCGGTGGCGCGGGATCGCTGGATGAGTTCTTTGAGGTGCTGACCTGGGCGCAGCTGGGGCTGCATGCCAAACCGATCTATTTGCTGAACGTGGGCGGGTACTGGGATCCGCTCGTGGCGCTAATGGATCACATTGTGGCACAGGGGTTTGCGGATGCGTCGCTGTTGGAGTTCTTGACGACGCTTCCAGACGTCCCGTCTGTGATGCAGAAACTGTCACTCACATAGCCCACAAAAAAAAGCCCCCACCGGCGATCGGTCGGGGCTTCTTTCGTCTTAGTCCGGTATCATTTGCCCGATATCACATCCGCGACGCGACGTTCTCCCAATTTACGAGGTTGTCCAGGAAGTTCGTCAGGTACGCAGGCCGTTTATTGCGGAAGTCGATGTAATAGCTGTGCTCCCACACATCGCAGCCCAAAAGCGCGGTTTGACCAAAGCACAGCGGGTTCACGCCATTCTCGGTCTTCGTCACCTTCAGCGAGCCATCGCTATCCTTCACCAACCATGCCCAGCCAGAGCCGAACTGGCCCGCACCGGCGGCGGAGAATTGCGATTTGAACTCATCGACCGAGCCGAAGGATTCAACGATGGCGCTTTCCAACTCACCCGGCATGGCAGACGCGCCGGGGCCCATCATTTGCCAGAACTCGTTATGGTTCCACAGCTGGCTGATGTTGTTGAAGATACCATTCTGCGCGACAGAGCCCCCGTCATAGGTGCCCACGATGATCTCTTCGAGGCTTTTGCCCTCCCACTCGGTGCCCGCGATCAGTTTGTTGCCGTTGTCGACATAGGCCTTGTGATGCAGGTCGTGGTGGTATTCGAGCGTCTCCTGCGACATGCCGTTCGCGGCCAAAGCATCGTGGGCATAGGGGAGGTCGGGAAGTTCAAAAGCCATAGGAGAGCCTCTTGGTTAAGTTTGTGGAGGTGACGCAGCATACCTGTGCCGGCTGCGAAACTTCGTCAAGCCCAGAAGCGGATTAGAAATGCCCAGGCGCGGTGCCAGGACGGGCGGCGTGGGCAAGGATGTCGAACACATATTGCGCGACGGATCGGAAGCAGATCAGTTCCGCGGTCTCTTGATCGCGCAGCCAGAAGGCGGCGGGCACTTGCGCCAGACGCGTACGGCGTAGGGTGCCGGGGGCCAGCACGTCGGGGTGCAGGTCGGCGGGGGTTAACTTGGCTAGCACGTCGCGTACCAGAGCGCCTCGTAGGGTAAACATAGCGCGGGCGTCAGATACATTGGCCGCAAGGTGGTGTGTGCCGCTAAGCGCCTGTGTGATGGCCGCGCAGGCCTGCGGTGCGTCATCATACGCGGTCAGAACCAACAGCTCATCTGGGGCCATCCACAACAGGCCGCGGGTGTCAGAGCAGACAGCTTGCTGCGGTTCGGGAAACGCCACGCCCGCGATGCCTTTGACGGCGTTCTGCAGACCCGGCGCCGCGAGGTCGCCCTTGACGGTGAGCATTCCATATGGGCCAGCCTCTTCGATAGAGATCAGCCCATCGAAGGCGGCATCGGGGAGCGCGCTTTCGACCTCAGACATTCTGCTTCTCCCCATCGGGGTCATAGAAGACCGGGCTGACGATGCGCGCCTTGATCGGTGGCCCGCCGATATTGGTGAAGCTCAACACATCACCCATCCGGTCGGGGCCATTTAGGACCAGACCCATGGCAATCCCCTTGTCAAGCGTGGGCGAATGGTAGGTTGAGGTCACACGGCCTTGCGTGTTGCGCTGGCCATTGGCGTTCTTGCCCTCCGCCAAGGCATAGGCGCCATCGGGCAATCTGGACCCATCAAGAGTTTCCAATCCGACCAACTTCCAACGCGTTCGATCGGTCATATGGCTCCGTTCCTGCGCGCGTTTGCCAAGGAAGTCGTCTTTCTTCTTCGAAATCGCCCAACTGAGCCCCAGATCCTGCGGGATGACCGTTCCATCGGTCTCATCCCCGATCATGATGAATCCCTTCTCGGCCCGCATTATGTGCAGCGCCTCGGTGCCATAGGGCATCACGCCATAGGGCTCTCCGGCATCCAGAAGCGCATCCCAGAACGCCCGCCCCTGCCCCGCCGGGACCGCGATTTCGTAGCTCAGCTCACCCGAGAACGAGATCCGGAAGACGCGGGCATTGAAACCACCTATCTGGCCTTCTGCCCAGTGCATAAAGGGCAACGCCTCGGCCGAGACATCCATGCCCCCGAGGTCTTCCAACACATTGCGCGCCTCAGGCCCCACAACAGCGATCTGCGCGTATTGCTCGGTCAGGTTGGCGGTATACACCTGCCAATCCCACCACTCGGTCTGCAGCCACTCTTCCATATGCGCGTGGATCCGGTCGGCGCCGCCTGTGGTCGTGTGACACAGCCACTCGTTGTCGGCCAACCGCGCGACGACACCATCGTCGCTGAGAAATCCGTTTTCGCTGCACATCAGGCCATAGCGGCAACGGCCCACGGGCAGGGTCGACATCATGTTTGTGTACATCATGTCGAGGAACCGGCCCGCATCAGGCCCTTTGACGAGGATCTTGCCCAGCGTGGATGCATCAAGCAATCCAACGGCTTCGCGGGTGTTAATCACCTCGCGTGTGACGGCCTGTTCCACGGTTTCGCCTGCCTTTGGAAAGGCGTAGGGCCGGCGCCAATGGCCCACAGGCTCCCAATGCGCACCGTTTTTGGCGTGCCAATCGTGGATCGGGGTACGGCGCAAGGGCTGGAAAACGGCCCCGCGCGCCTCACCCGCAATCGCGCCCATGGAAATAGGGGTATAGGGCGGGCGGAAGGTGGTGGTGCCGACCTTCGGGATGTCTTCACCCAAGAATTGAGCCAGGATGGCAAGGCCATTGATGTTACTCAGTTTCCCTTGGTCGGTTGCCATGCCTAACGTGGTGTAGCGCTTGGTGTGCTCGACGCTTTCAAACCCTTCCTGGGCAGCAAGTTGCACGTCAGACACCTTCACATCGTTCTGGTAGTCGAGCCACATCTTCGCGCGCAATTCATCCCCTGCGCCCTGGGGCATAATCCAGACAGGTTCCAGCGGGGTACCCTCGTCATCTTCGCTGGTTGGCGGCGTCACATCCTGTGCGCTGTGCCCTGTTGCATGCGTTGCCCGAAGACCCGCATCATGGGCATCCCGCAAGACGCTGTGCGTGCCCATCGGCCCCGACGCACTGCCCGCAGTGACCACAAATGCGTCGCCGTCCGACCCGATGGGCGCTTGCGCCGGATCAGGCCGGAAATGTGCGGCGTCTGCATCCCAGACCAGATTGCCGCCGCAATGAGACCAGAGATGTACCACCGGTGACCAGCCGCCTGACATGGCGAGCGCATCGCAAGCGATCTCTTCCAGGACCGCGCCTTCGCCTGCTTGCATGCAGACGGCGACGCCGTCGACCTTGGCCGCGCCTTTGACTTTGGCAATCGCGCGGCCTGCCTCGACCCGGATGCCTAGGCTGCGCACCTCGTCTACCAACGGGCCAGTGACGGTGGCCCGCGCGTCCAGCACAGCAGGCACATCCAGCCCCGCCTCGTGCAGCGAAATCGCGGTGCGGTAAGCGTCGTCGTTGTTGGTGACGATCACCGTGCGGTCGCCGGGGCTGATCCCGTAATTCTCGACATAGTCACGCACGGCCCCTGCCAACATCACGCCGGGCAGGTCGTTGCCCGCGAAGGCCAGTGGGCGTTCGATGGCCCCGGTTGCGTTGATGATCTGCCTGGCCCGGATCTTCCACAGCCGGTGGCGCGGACGGTCGACGCGTGGGTCGTGGTCGCCCAGCCGCTCATAGGCCAGCACATAACCATGGTCATAGACCCCGGCCCCCATGGTACGGGTCCGAAGACGGACCGCCTCCATGTCTTCTAACGCCTCGACCGTCTCCTCCACCCAGGTCTCGGCGGGCAATCCGTCGATCACCGCTCGGTCCACTGGCGCGCGGCCACCCCAATGGGCAGTTTGCTCGAACAGCATCACCCGCGCGCCCGCAGCGCCTGCGGCCTTTGCCGCTGTCAGACCGGCGATGCCCCCGCCGATGACAAGGACATCCACATGAGCGTACATGTGTTCATACGTGTCCGCATCGCGTGCGTTCGGGGCTTTACCCAGGCCCGCGGATTGGCGAATAAACGGCTCGTAGACGTGCTTCCAGAACGGGCGCGGCCACATGAACATCTTGTAGTAAAAGCCCGCGGGCAGGAACCTTGACAGCCGCGCGTTGATCGCGCCCACGTCAAATTCGAGGCTAGGCCAGTGGTTCTGGCTGGTGGCCTCCAGCCCTTCGAACAACTCGGTGGTGGTCGCGCGTTGATTGGGCTCCAACCTCCGACCGGAGCCAAGGTTCATCAGTGCGTTCGGTTCCTCTGCGCCGCTGGCCACCACACCGCGCGGCCGGTGGTACTTGAACGAGCGGCCCATCAGCATCTGGCCTGCGCCCAGCATCGCCGAGGCCAGGGTGTCACCCTCGTACCCCGCCATGCGCTTGCCGTTGAAGGTGAATTCAACGCGCGCATCGCGGTCGATCAGGCGGCCACCGGAGGGAAGGCGCGTGCTCATGGCCGCCACCCCGGGCGTTTGGTGGTGATCACATCGCAAATCTCTTTCGGCGGCTCCGTGACCTGTGCGGGATAGGTTCCGAACACCTCATTCGTGATGGTACAGCGCGCGGCATGGAACCACTTCCCGCAGCCATAGGCATGACGCCAGCGTTCAAAGTGCACGCCTTTTGGGTTGTCGCGCTGGAACAGGTAGGCCTCGAACTCCGCATCGTTTGAGCCCGGGCCAAAGCGCGTCAGATGCGCCTCACCACCCGGCGTCAGCTCGGTCTCGTCGGCGTATACGCCGCAATAGGGGCATCGCAGGATCAGCATGCCAAGTTTTTCATCTTAAGGGTCATGCGCGGGTCCATGTCAGGAACAAATCGCCAAAGCCCCATTGAAGGGTCGCGGCAGTCAGAAGGACGATGTTGCGGGTTTGAGTGCGCGAGGCACTGCGGCGCAGCTGGTTGAACGCGCTTTCTTCATCAAGAAAATCGGTGCTGTAGCCGGTGGTGGGTAGATCGCCGGGCGCGATGCCCGATGACAACGCTTCAAACCGCAAGCCGTACTCGTGCAGCATCTTTTCGACCGCTTTCTGGCGGTTCAACTCGATGGTCAGAAGCCGGTCAGTAAAAAATAGCACAGCGGCCGCGACGCCCAGGGAACCAAAGCGTTGGAACATTTCAGGCGCGGAGGTGGCGATGGATATGATCGTACCCAACAAATAGATCGCCAAACCTACGAGAGCCACGCCCCGCGCCAGGCGCAGGACGACGATTTGTGGCCAGTGGCGGGTCATGCCCGCCCCCGCGCATTACCAGTTGGGGTAGATGACCGGCGGCGGCGTGGGGTCTTCGCTAAGCCCATAGCCGGTGAATGTGACGTGGAAGAAGGCCGCAGCCACCAGTGGCACGACGATGCCCGCACCAAAACCCGCGATCTTGGCTTGGTTGCGCCGCAGGTCGTCAGAGCTCGGAAAGCGGCGCAGGATGGCTTGCATGATCGTATCTCCCTCGGATGCTGGACGATAGATATGCGGCGCTCGAATGCGGTCAAGCCTTTGCTGTCTCGCAAATCGAACGAGTTTGAGCGAGTCCTTGCCGGGTGTGCGGGCGCCATGGGGCGCCCGCCTGACCTTAGGCCAGTGTTTTGATCGGTGTTAGTCGCCCACCACCGGTGCTGCCGCATCAGGCGTGATAGGTGCGGTTTCGCCGCCCTCTTGCGGAGCGTTGGCCGCGCCGAACAGGATAAGGCCGATAAGGCCCACCACAGCGATGAGGCCGATAAAAGCCCAAATGCCGCCGCCGCTGTTGGTGCCTGCATAGTCCATAGCACCTGCACCGCGTTCGTGGGTGGGTCGATAGTCATAGTCTGACATGATGCGTCCTCCTTTCGCATGACAGAAGATGGCGGCGTGCAGGAAGGCTGCGAAGGGGGTCGAGCCTGGGGGGCGGTGCATAGGCCAAATATGGCGGATTCTGCACCGGGGAATCGGCTGAGGAAGGCCGATTGGCGAGACCTGGCGATTTCGGCGGGTTTTGGCTGGGGCGCAGGTATGACAGACCCGTGCGGTGCAGGGTCGCGCGCCCTACCCCTGGCTATTTGCGCATGCATTGGCTCAGTCACGGACATCGGCAAGCTCTGGCACGGTTTCGGGATCATGCCCGATCCACATCAGTACATCTGAAAAGGGTACTCGGAACCGATCGGGATGCAGCGCAAGCAGGTCAATCGACACTCGGAACACCACGAATCCAGCCTTTTCAAGGGTCGCAACGACATTGTGGGCGTTGTCGGGCGGGGTGCGTTGGCATTCGATCAGCGCGGCTGACACGTTCAAAGCCGACAGATCGAAGCTGTTCAGGACCGACGCTTCGTGCCCTTCCACATCGATGACCACCAAATCTGCACGCGTGACGGCCTGTTCGGCCAAGACAGTGTCGAGACGCCGCAAAGGCACATTCACGACATCGATATGCGCGTCCGGGTCCGTCTGTTCAGTCTGATCAAGCGCGCGCGCCACCGCACGCTGCATCCATCCGCGATCGAGCGAGGCGCAACCACGCACATGCGCCGGGAACAGATGCTGAGAGGCTTGGCGCAGAAAAAACAACGGCATCTCTCCGGGCGTATCGGATATTCCGATATTCACCGCGGTGACGTTGTCGCGGTTTTGGTGCAGGTGGTACAACGTACTAAAGTAAATTGGATGGGGCTCGATCAACAGCGCCGACCAACCGAAGTCTTGGATCATCGGAAAGATCGGATCGGAGAGTTCACCATCGTTTGCCCCAACCTGAACACAGAACACATCGCCGTCGCGTTGGTCGTTCAGCGCGTTGAACACGAACTCTTTTATGGCTTGGCGATTTCGGCGCGGCCGATTGGTCTTGAACGGGGTAATTGTCTTTGGGAACCTCATTGGGATCCGTTCCGTTTTGCAGAGATGTCGCGCACTGCGCGGCGGCAGTTGCGCGACGCCTGCGTCGTTCGCATGGTCCGTTTCAATGCGCCACCCCCGCCGCCACACTCTCATCAATGAACCGCCCCTCGCGGAACCGCTCCAACCCGAACGCCGCCGCCAGCGGCCCCGGTTCGCCCTTGGCGATCATCTCTGCCGTCGCCCAGCCAGACCCCGGGATCGCCTTGAAGCCACCCGTCCCCCAACCGCAATTGATAAAACACCCAGCCAGAGGCGTTTTCGAGATAATCGGTGACCGGTCCCCCGTCATATCCACGATCCCGCCCCACTGGCGCAGCATTTTAAGCCGTGAGATGATTGGAAACGTCTCGACCAGCGCGCGCACAGTTTCCTCGATGTGATGAAACGAACCACGCTGGGTGTAGTTGTTGTACCCATCAGCTCCGCCACCGATCACCATCTCGCCCTTGTCGGACTGGCTCATATATCCATGCACCGTGTTGGCCATCACTACCACATCCATACATGGCTTGATCGGCTCACTAACCAGCGCTTGAAGCGCCACGCTTTCAATCGGCAACCGGAACCCCGCCATCTCGGCTAGCACGCCCGAATGCCCCGCCACCACAATGCCCAGCTTGTCGCAATCGATATCGCCCTTCGACGTGGTCACGCCCACGACCGTGCCACCCTCGGACCGGATGCCTGTGACCTCACATTTCTGGATGATGTCCATCCCCATTGCCGAACACGCACGCGCATAGCCCCAGGCCACCGCATCGTGCCGTGCCGTGCCACCCCGCGCCTGCCAGAGCGCGCCCAGCACCGGATAGCGTGGTCCGCGCGTTTCAATGATCGGGCACAGCTCTTTCACCCGGTCCGGCCCGATGAACTCTGTCTGCACCCCCTGCAGCGAATTGGCATGGGCCGTTCGCTGGTATCCTCGCACCTCATGCTCGGTTTGGGCCAGCATCATCACGCCGCGTGGGCTGAACATGACGTTGTAGTTCACGTCCTGGCTCATCGTCTCGTACAGGCTGCGCGCTTTCTCATAGATCGCGGCTGAGGGATCTTGCAGATAGTTCGAGCGGATGATCGTGGTGTTGCGCCCTGTGTTGCCGCCACCCAGCCATCCCTTCTCGATCACGGCCACATTGGTGATCCCAAAATTCTCGCCCAAGTAATACGCGGTGGCCAGCCCGTGCCCGCCCGCGCCTACGATGATCACATCATAGTGCTTCTTCGGCGCGGGCGCGGTCCAGGCGCGGTCCCACCCTTTGTGAAACCGCAGGGCTTCACGCGCGACGGCAAAAACGGAATAACGTTTCATGGGCTTCAACCCCTCACGGCGACCCGTTGTTTTTGTCTCGCTCACGCAGAGTTGCCAAGTCGCCAGCGGCGCTTTGTGCGCAAATGCGACATCGCGCCGGGATCAAGGGGTTTTTCCCCGCCAGAGCGCCCTATACATAGCACTGCAACAGCAAGGTGCGCGGCGCATATGATCTTCTGGATCGTCAGTATCGGGATTGCAGTCGTGGTGGCAGCGCTTTTGGCGCTGGCGCTGATGCGGCGCGGGGTGGCGGAAGGGTCGGCGGCCTTTGACGTGCAGGTCTATCGCGATCAGTTGAAAGAGGTGGAACGGGATCTGGCCCGCGGTGTGGTGACCGAGGCAGAGGCAGATCAGGTGCGCATCGAGGTGTCGCGCCGGTTGTTAGACGCCGACAAGGCCGCGCAAGCCGATGCGCCTGAAGGCGGCGATGCCCCGCGCGCGGTAACCTTTGCGACTACAGCGCTCTGCGCCGCGGTGGTCGTGGGCGGCACTGCGGCGCTTTACGCACGGGTCGGAGCGCCGGAATACCCAGATATGCCGCTCGCGCAGCGTTTTGAGTTGGCAGAGCTTGCGCGCCAGAACCGGCCGAGCCAGGCGCAGGCGGAAACCGAGGCCGCGCGCACCGCGCCGCCCCAGCCCGAGCTGGACGAGAGCTATGCCACGCTGATGGATCAGCTGCGCACTGCGCTTGCTGAGCGACCGAACGATCTGCAGGGCCACCAGCTTTTGGCCCGCAACGAGGCCGCCGTGGGCCGTTTCGCCGAGGCGCATCGCGCCCAGGCCCGCGTCGTGACGCTGAAGGGGGAAGCAGCGACCGCCGAGGATTTCGCCGATCTGGCCGATCTGATGGTGCTGGCCGCCGGTGGTTTTGTGTCGCCCGAAGCGGAAGCGGTGCTGCGCGAGACGCTGGAACGCGATCCCGCGAACGGGACGGCGCGGTATTACTCGGGGCTGCTGGCCGCGCAAACCGGGCGCCCGGACATCGCGTTCCGGGTCTGGCGCGCGCTTCTGGATAGTTCGCCCGCCGATGCCCCCTGGGTCCCGCCGATCCGGGCACAGATCGTGTCTCTGTCCGAGATTGCAGGTGTCGACTATGTGCTGCCCCCCCTTGGTGATGCCCCCTCCGGCCCCACAGAGGACGATATCGCAGCGGCCGAAGGGATGAGCCCTGCGGCCCGGATGCAGATGATCGCGGGCATGGTCGACGGGCTGGGGGAGCGGCTGGCGACCGAAGGCGGTCCCCCGGAGGACTGGGCGCGGCTCATTCGGGCGCTTGGCGTGCTGGGCCGCCGCGACCAGGCCGCCGCCGTCTGGCAAGAGGCGCAACAAGTGTTCCCAGACGACATCACCCGCGTGCAAATCCTGCGCGCCGCCCGCGATGCCGGCGTTGAACGTTGATCTGCGACGAGATTGAGGGGTTCGCGACCGCCCTGCCCGCTCATGCGGCGTTGGCCGGTCTGGACCTTGGCGACAAGACCATTGGAGTGGCTGTGTCCGACGGAAAGCGAACGGTCGCCACGCCGCTGGAGACTATCAAGCGACGCAAATTTACCCTTGATGCCGCACGTATCCTCGAAATCGCAGAGGACCGCGCGCTCGGCGGCTTTGTACTCGGCCTGCCCCGCAACATGGACGGATCGGAAGGCCCCCGCTGCCAGACCACCCGCGCTTTCGCCCGCAATCTGGAACGCCTAACCCCCCTGCCGATCACCTTCTGGGACGAACGGCTGTCCACCGTGGCCGCCGAACGCGCGCTTCTAGAGGCGGATACGTCGCGCGCGCGTCGCAAAGAGGTCATCGACCACGTGGCCGCAGGCTATATATTGCAAGGCGTGCTGGATCGGCTGGCGCATCTGAGGCGAGCAATATGAACCACGAAAGCGATCAGGTTTGGCAGCGCGAAGAAATCGCGTCACCCTGTATCAAGATCTGCGTGATCCAACCCGAGACTCGTCTGTGCACCGGCTGCCATCGCTCGATCGAAGAAATCACCGCTTGGTCCCGAATGACCCCATCCGCGCGCGAAGCGATCATCGCCGAGTTACCCAGCCGTGAGGCAGTCCTGCGCAAGCGACGGGGCGGTCGCGCGGGGCGTCTAAGCGGGGGTTAAGCGGGATGTGTCGCGGGGGCCCTGCCCCCCGCACTCCCGGAGTATTTCTTCCAAGATCAGAGACCGGGCTTCATCTTGGTAGAAGAACTCGCGTCGTCCAGTTAACACTCGGCGATCCACTGACCCAGCGCGATCTCAGGCCGGAAATAGGCAATCATCCGACCTGCAGGATCGGCAATTGCGCCGGGTTGCCAGGGCGCCACGCCGTGTAGGGATAGGCGGTGGATCAGATACGCGCCACCGGGCGGTGCGGTCAGGACGCGGCGGGAACAGGTGTCAAAACAGGTGCGCCGGGCGGCGTGGTAGGCGGTGGTCAGGTCAATCTCGGGCCAGCGCTCGGGCGGGTGCGGTTGCAGCAAAGGTGCAAACGCCTGGTGCATGATCCGGTGGCTTCCCTCCCAGACCACCAGCGGGCTGGCACCCTCTGAGGCTTCGGTCAGGGGCAGGCCCAGCACGAAGCCATGCGGCTCGCGCAGCATCCGGCGCCGATCAGGGCCAATGGGCAAAAGCCCGTCGATATGCGCGGCATCCCGGGTCCGGCGGTACCGGGCGGCGGCATCCCTTTCACCAGGGTCTTGGCGGGGATAGCCGGGGTAGATCACCGAGACCTGCGCGCGATCCCACGCCCGCGGCATCCGGCCTCCCGCATGGAGTGCCTCAATGGCTGGGCCTGCAAGCGGCACCTTGCCCACAGCCCCAGTTGGCGCGGTGTCGAGCAGGTTCACGCCTGCAAACCATGTGCCCCCGTGGCGCAGCCAGTGCGCGTTCTCGGGGTCGGCAATCGCGGACTCAGCCGCCACGCTCGCCGCTGCAGCCCAGGCCAACGATCCAGCATCTGCCGGAAAGATCCGCCAGCCCGGACCATCCTCTGGGATCACGCAGCGACCTGTCGCGGCACCGCAGCAAGCGCCGCGCGCACCAGGTCCAGCCCTGCGCCCGGTCGGGTCGCCCCTTCAGACAGGGTCCGCCGCCACGCGCGCGCGCCGGGACGCCCCGCAAACAAGCCTAGCATATGGCGTGTTACGGAATGCAACCGCCCGCCTTCCGCCAGGTGCGCCGCAATGTAAAGCAGCATATCTTCGACCACATCATGGGCGTCGCGGTTGCAGGGCGGGTCGCCAAAGATCACCGCATCCGCCTGCCCCAGCACTTCGAACGGCGCATGATAGGCCGCCCGCCCGATCATGACACCGTCGAGCCCCGCATCGAGAAACGTCCGAGCCTGCGCCAGGCTGGTGATCCCACCATTGACCGAGATATGTAGATCCGGGAAGGCCGCCTTCATCCGGTGCACGATGTCGTAGTCAAGCGGGGGGATATCCCGGTTCTCTTTCGGGCTGAGCCCCTGCAGCCAAGCTTTACGCGCGTGGATCGCCACCCGGCGGACGCCAGCGGCTTGGATGGTTGTCAGGAATTGCGGCAGCACGGTTTCGGGGTCTTGATCGTCCACACCGATCCGGCACTTGACCGTCACCTCTACCGGGCAGGCCGCGATCATCGCCGCCACACACTCACCCACCAGCGCGGGCCACTCCATCAACACCGCGCCGAAGCATCCTGATTGAACGCGGTCCGACGGGCAGCCAATGTTCAGGTTGATCTCATCATACCCCTCATTGGCCCCCATGCGCGCGGCCTTCGCCAGCTCCGCGGGATCTGATCCGCCAAGTTGCAGGGCAACGGGGTGTTCGTCGGCGTTGAACTGCAAAAGGTGGCGCGCATTGCCGCGCACAAGGGCCGGGGCGGTGACCATCTCGGTATAGAGAAGCGCATTGCGACTGATCCGCCGGTGCAGGGCACGGCAGTGGCGATCTGTCCAGTCCATCATAGGGGCCGTGGACAATCTAGCATGTTGATTTATTTGCATTTTTTGTGTATCTTCAAACTGTTGGCGGCGGATGCTGCTACGCTGGAATACGCCCCAATATCCCCGAATTTGCCCCTCTACGACGACTCATTGCACACACAGCGCACACGAAAATGGCCTCCATCACCAAGCTCCCGTCCGGTGCATACCGGGTCCAGATCAGACGAAAGGGCCGCTACGCGAGCGAGACGTTCCTCCGCCGCGACGACGCCCATCGTTGGGCCCGCCAGGCGGAGACCCGGGTCGATCAGGGGCTGGCACCGAACAAGTCGTCCGTTTCCCGCCTCCAGACCTTTGGCGACCTCATCGATCT
>JBCBPV010000078.1:0-17351 GCA_039820585.1 Pseudomonadota bacterium | reverse complement strand
CATCGTGACGGATTTCATGCCGTCACGATGGAGTTGGGCGGCAAATCGCCCCTCATCATTTTCGACGATGCCGATCTCGACGACGCGGTCTCTGGCGCGATCAACGCTAACTTCTACTCCTCCGGCCAAGTCTGCTCTAATGGCACACGTGTCTTCGTGCAATCGGGTCTCCGCGACGCCTTTCTCGACCGCCTTAAGGCGCGCCTTGACGCGGTGATCATGGGCGATCCGCTGGACGAAGCCGTCAACTTCGGCCCGCTCGTCAGTGAAAACCAGATGGAGATTGTGCTGGGCTACATTGCCCGCGGGCGAGAGGAAGGGGCGACCCTTATCACCGGCGGATCGCGCGTCGACCACCCCGGTTGGTTCGTGGAGCCGACCGTATTCGCGAGGGTCACCGATGAGATGACCATCGCGCGCGAAGAAATCTTCGGCCCCGTGATGGCCGTGTTCGACTTCGACACAGAGGACGAGGTGCTGACCCGTGCCAACGCGACCCACTTTGGCCTGGCCGCGGGCGTCTTTACCCGCGATCTGGCGCGCGCCCACCGCATGGTCGCCGCGCTTGAGGCCGGGACATGCTGGATCAACACCTACAACCTCACGCCCGCCGGCATGCCTTTCGGCGGCGTGAAAGCCTCTGGCATCGGGCGGGAAAACGCCAAGGCCGCGCTTGACCACTATACCCGGCTGAAATCCGTCTATGTCGGCATGGGCGGTGTTGAGGCACCGTATTGATGGAAGCTGATTTCATCGTCGTCGGCGCGGGTTCTGCTGGCTGCGCGCTTGCGTATCGGCTCAGCGCGGCAGGGTCGTCCGTGATCGTCGTCGAACATGGCGGCACCGATGCGGGGCCGTTCATCCAGATGCCCGGCGCGCTCAGCTTTCCAATGAACATGAAGCGCTACGACTGGGGCTACGAGACCGAGCCAGAGCCGCATATGGGCGGACGCCGCATGGCCTGCCCGCGCGGCAAGGTGATCGGTGGCTCATCCTCGATTAACGGCATGGTCTATGTGCGCGGCCATGCCCATGACTTCGATACCTGGGAGGGGATGGGGGCCACTGGGTGGGGCTATGCCGATGTGCTGCCCTATTTCCGGCGGATGGAGACGTGGCATGGCCCCGAACGCTCCAGCTGGCGGGGCGACAGCGGCCCGCTCCATGTGCGCCAGGCTGAGGCGGCGAACCCGCTGACCCAAGCCTTTATCGAGGCCGCGCAAGAGGCGGGATACCCCTTCACGCCGGACTACAACGGTGCGGCGCAAGAGGGGGTGGGCCGGGGCGATGCCACTATCTGGCAAGGGCGGCGCTGGTCCGGGGCCAATGCCTACCTGCGACCGTCGCTAAGGCGTGACACCTGCACGCTAGTGCGCGGCCTTGTCGACCGGGTGCAGATTGCGGACGGGCGCGCAACGGGGATCGTACTGAGAAAGCCGGGCGGCGCGTCTCAGACAATCGCGGCACGGCGCGAGGTGATCCTATCGGCGGGGCCCATCGGCAGTCCGCTGATTCTGATGCGCTCGGGCATCGGTCCAGCGGCCCATCTGGCCGAGCATGGCATAGGGGTCATCGCCGACAGGCCGGGCGTGGGCAGCAACCTCCAGGATCATCTGGAGGTTTATATCCAGATGGCAGCGTCGCAACCTGTATCGCTCTACCGCTACTGGAACCTCTTCGGCAAAGCCCAGGTGGGCCTGCGCTGGCTGATCGCGCGCGAGGGACCGGGGGCGTCAAACCAGTTCGAGGCTTTTGCCTTTCTGCGATCCCGCGCGGGGCTGTCCTATCCCGACTTGCAGGTACACTTCCTGCCCATTGCCGTGCGGTATGACGGGACGGCCGCGGCAGAGGGGCATGGGTACCAGGCGCATGTGGGCCCAATGCGTTCCGCCAGTCGAGGGGCCGTGCGGTTGGGCGGCACTGGTGTGCAGGATAAGCCGAGAATTCGGTTCAATTACATGAGCGAAGTTTCTGATTGGGATGACTTTCGCACAGGTATCCGCCTCGTCCGCGAAATCCTCGCTCAACCGTCTCTGGCCGCCTTCACCCGGCATGAGATCCAGCCTGGCCCGGAGGTGCAATCTGACAATGAAATCGACGCTTTCATTCGCGAGCATGCTGAAAGCGCCTATCACCCCTGCGGCACCTGTCGCATGGGCGCGCCGGATGATCCGGGTGCGGTTGTGGATGCCGACACCTGCGTAATCGGCGTGGACGGCTTGCGCGTCGCCGACAGTGCGGTCTTCCCGCAGATCCCCAATGGCAACCTCAACGCGCCCTCTACTATGGTGGGTGAAAAGGCGGCTGATCATATCTTGGGCAAGGGCCTTCTTGCCCGCGACAACCGCGGGCCAGAACTTGTGGCGCATTGGCAAACAGCGCAGCGTGAGGCGGTTGGTCCCGCCTCTGCAGCGGAATAGGGAGCCATGCTGAAACTGGAAGAACGCACCGGTCTGCCAGACGCCCTGAGGGTACTGGTCGAAACGCTCCCACGCTCCGGCTGGGACAAGCATCCGAATTTCAATGATATCATACGCTTCTGGTTGGACCGTCACCTTATGTTCCGCGATGTGCTGGACCGGTTGCGGGTAGGGTCGGAAGGGTATCTCGATGGCCAGATCGATCCCGTCGCCCATGCCCAAGAGACACAGCGCTATGGTGGGTTTCTGCTGAACCAGCTGCACACCCATCACCAGGTTGAAGACCAGCACTATTTCCCGCAACTAAATGGCCTTGACGCGCGTATCTCAGATGGTTTCGAGCTTTTGGATGCCGATCATAACGCCCTCGACGGGCACATCCACGCGATGGCGGATACGATGAACGCAACCTTGCAGGTCGTCTCTGGGTCTGAGGCGCGGGACAGGGTCGGTACGCTTCACACTGGCCTGATACGGTTCCACCGCTTCCTCGACCGCCACCTGACCGATGAGGAAGAGCTGGTGGTGCCGGTCATCCTGACCTACGCGCCGGATCTGCGCTAGCCGCCTGACGGCCATCATGGTGCCACGGTTCTGTGGTCCCGATAGGCCGCATGAAGTGGGTTTTGATCGTTTTTATGGGGCTCGCCACTCCTGTCGCGGCCAATCCGTCCGGCCCGATCCGCGTGATCGACGGCGACACGCTGGACGTGGGCAGCACGCGGGTGCGTCTGTACGGGATCGATGCGCCGGAAGCAAACCAGACCTGCATGCGGCCCGACGGCGCGGTTTGGGCCTGTGGGCGCTGGGTCGAAGAGCAGGCGCGCGGCCTCTATGAAGGCAAACGCGCGCGCTGCGAGGCGCTCGATCGCGACCGCTATGGCCGGGTCGTCGCGCGGTGCCAGGTGCGCGGCAAGGATCTGGGCGCAGCGCTGGTGTCTGCCGGGCTGGCCACAGCCTTTCGGCGGTATTCCAGCGATTATGTCGATATCGAAAAAGAGGCCGTGGTGGCCGGGCGGGGCATCTTCGGCTCGCAAATGACCGCGCCTCAAGCGTTCCGCAACGCGCAGGTGCCGGTCAGCGCCGCGCCTGAGGGGTGCGCGATCAAGGGCAACATCTCCTCCGGCGGGCACATTTACCACATGCCCGGGCAAGAGCACTACGCACGCACCCAGGTCAACACCGCCCGCGGTGAGCGCTGGTTTTGTTCCGAGGCCGAGGCCCGCGCAGCAGGCTGGCGCCGGGCCCGGCGCTAGCGCGTCTTTCCAGAGCGCCCGCCTCGGGGTAGAGACGGGCATCTATGCAGGGCAGGTGGGCCGTGAGCGCGATCACCGGGTACATCATTCACCTTGAGCGGGCCACGGCGCGGGCCGCACATGTGGCCGAACTGATCGCGACGCTTCCCTGTCCGGCTGAGATCGTGCCAGCCGTGGATGCCGATGCTCTGTCACCGGCCGACCGGGCGCGCTACGACACGTCCGCGCGCCTGCGCCCACGCTATCCGTTCCCGCTGGCAGAGACAGAGATCGCAGTTTTCCTCAGCCACCGGGCGGCTTGGGACAGGATTGCAGGCGGGACGAGCGAGGCAGGCCTTATCATCGAAGATGACGTTGCGTTGGAACCGGACACCTTTGACCGCGCTTTTGACCTCGCCCTCGCGCACGCCTCGGACGAAAGCTGGATCCGGCTGCCATGGAAACCGCGTGAGACCCCGGCCCAAATGGTGGCCGAGGACGCCCCGGCGCGCTTGTTCTATCCGCGCCGCGTCGCGCTGGGGATGCAAGCTCAGATTGTCGGTCGGCGTGCGGCTGAGCGGCTCTTGACCGCGACAGAGCGGTTTGACAGGCCCGTGGACACCACACTGCAGATGACCTGGCACACCGGCGTGACCCCTATGGTCGTCTGGCCCAGCGGTATCCACGATATCTCGGCCGATCTGGGCGGCAGCACCCTGTCCAAACGCCCCCGCAGCACATCCCAACGCCTGTTGGCAGAGGTAAAACGCGGGTGGTACAGGGCCGCGCTGGCGCTGAGGTAACGCCTCCGTGCGCCGCCAGCGACACCTGGCGCAAATCCCCGCAGGCGGCCCCATCCGTCTGGACCTCTGCCGCCCATTCCGCCATACCGGACCCAACCAGTTCAGGAGACCGCCCATGGGCATCCTCAGAACCCTGTTTCGTGCAGTGACATGGTGGGACAGCCAGACCCTTGGCACCCAGCTGTTCACCTGGCGCAAAGGCAAGCGTGTCGGCGAAGACGCACAGGGCAACGTGTTTTATGAGACCGCAGATGGCAGTCGGCGCTGGGTCGTCTTCAATGGCGAGGCAGAGGCAAGCCGGATCAGCCCCGATTGGCACGGCTGGCTGCACCGCACCTGGGACGAGCCGCCCACCACCGCGCCGCTTGCGCGCAAGGACTGGGAAAAGCCGCATCAGGAAAACCTGACCGGAACCGCGTTGGCCTATGCCCCGCCCGGTTCGATCCGGCGGCCCGAGCCTGAGCCGCGGTCCGACTACGAAGCCTGGCAACCGGAATAGGCCCATGAGTTCGCACACAACCGAAGTGATCGTGGGCGGCGTGGTCGTTGCCGCCGCCGCGGGCTTTCTTGTCTATGCCAGCCAGTTCAGCAGCGTTCAGGCAACCGCAGGCAACTATAACCTTACGGCGAGCTTTCGCTCGGCTGAAGGGGTGACGGTGGGCACGGACGTGCGCATGGCAGGTGTTAAGGTCGGGACGGTAACGGGGCTGGAGCTTGACCCAAGCTCTTTCCGCGCAGTGGCCAGTTTTTCCATCGACGATGCGATCCGGCTGCCCGATGACACATCTCTCGTCATTGCGTCCGAAGGCCTGTTGGGCGGTACGTTTGTTGAGGTTTTGCCGGGCGGATCGGCATTTGATTATGAGCCCGGGGATGAAGTGATCGACACCGAAAGCTCGGTCTCGCTTATTTCGCTGCTGCTGAGTTTCGTCGCCGGCGACGGATCAGACTAATGCGCGCGGCGCTGATCGCCTGCCTGATCGCGACGCCGCTGGTGGCTCAGGACGGCAGCAGTCTGCCGGTGTTCCCTGCACCGTCCGATGCCTTGCCGCAAGTGCGCGAGCGCACCCTGCCGACGATAAGCGATACCGCGCGGCCCGGGATCAACGTGGTCCCGCGTGCCGTTTGGGGCACGCGTCCCCGCCCGCGCCCGGTGGAAGGTGGTGCGCGTGTCGTCTCGCCGAACCGGTCGGATGCTGCGGTTCCTGCCACCGCCGATGCTGGCGATACGTTGCCCGGCCTGACCGACCGGGTGGAACAATCGCTTGAGGCCGCAGCCACCGTTACGCCCACCATTCTGCCCGCGCCTCAGACCCCCACCACCGGAGGGGCGGTCTTCGTGCAAGCGCCCGCCACGCCTCTGGCCCGCAATCGGCCACGACCGCGCGGTGCCGCGCCTGCCGTGGTCGCGGAGGAGGGGTTGGCGACGTTGGAAGTCCTCGTTGTAGAACCGGAAGAGCCTGCGGATGATACCATTGCGCCGGTGGTCGAGGATGTGCTGAACGCCCTGCGTGAAGAAACGGCCGAGAGCCAAACAGCCGACGGCCTGCCGGAATTGCGCCCCGCGGAAGAGATCATCAGCGGCGCGATTGTGGTGGAAACGCTGGGCGGCTCAACGTCTGAACTGCTTGGTCTGCGGCCACGGTCCGCACCATTGGAAGCGGTCGAAACGGCCCCAGGCGCGGTGTTGCGCGGGCTCGACAAGGTGTCGGGCATTGTGCGCGATATCGAGCTGTCAGTGGGCGAAACCGCGCGGTTGGGACGGCTGTCTGTGTTACTGTCAGAGTGTCGTTATCCGGTCGCGAACCCCGCGGGCAACGCTTATGCTTGGCTTGATATTACGGTGGATGGCCTGTCCGATCCCGCCTTCCAAGGCTGGATGCTGGCCGCCAGCCCGGCGCTTAGCGCACTGGATCATCCGCGCTATGATGTCTGGGTCATCCGCTGCAGCACCTCGTAAGGGGTGGGCACGCGCGGCGCCTCGAAATCCGCGGCAAGACCCAATGCTTCGCGCAGTAGCAGATGATAAGCGGATCGCGGGATCTCAACAGCGCCCAGGCTGGCCAGATGCGCGGTCAGAAACTGCGCATCGAACAGGCGAAACCCACCCTCGCGCAGTCGATCAACCAGATAGGCCAAGGCCACCTTTGAGGCATCGGTGCGCCGCGAAAACATGCTTTCCCCGAAAAATGCCCCGCCAAGCGTCACGCCGTAGACCCCGCCTGCCAGCGTCGAGCCATCCCAGACCTCAAGCGAATGCGCCTTGCCGCGCCGGAACAGGCCCGAGTAAAGCGCGCGGATCGTCGGGTTGATCCAGGTCTCGGGCCGCCCTGCGCAGCCGTCAATGACGCCTTCGAAGTCTTCGTTGATTGTAACACGGAACACTCCGCTACGGATCCGACGACGCAGCGAGCGTGAGATATGGAACCCGTCCAGCGGAATAATCCCGCGTTCGTTGGGATCGACCCAGAACACTTCCGGGTCGTCGCGATGCTCGGCCATGGGAAAAATCCCGCTGGCATAGGCTTGCAGCAACAACTCTGGCGTGAGGTCCTGTGGCATGGCCCGCTCAGGTTACCTCGAGATCGGGGGAAGGCCAGCGGATCAGCTGTCCGCCTCTTCCAACCACTTCTCCAGCCAGTGAATATCGTAGGATCCGGTATGGATCGCCTGTTCGGCCAGCAGCGCGTGAAACAGCGGGATCGTGGTGTCGACGCCGTCCACGATCAACTCACCCAAGGCGCGGTTGAGCCGGGCCAGCGCCTCAGGCCGATCGCGGCCGTGCACGATCAGTTTTCCGATCAGGCTGTCGTAATAGGGCGGGATCGAATAGCCATCGTAAAGCGCGCTATCCATCCGAACGCCCAGGCCGCCGGGCGCGTGGTATTGGCTGATGCGGCCAGGGGACGGGGCGAAATTCGGCAGCTTTTCGGCATTCAGCCGGATCTCAATCGCGTGGCCGTCGATGGTCAGATCATGCTGACCAAACGACATCGGAAGATTCGCGGCAACACGAATTTGTTCACGCACCAGATCGACGCCAAAAATCGCCTCGGTCACAGGGTGTTCGACCTGAAGGCGGGTGTTCATTTCGATGAAATAGAACTCGCCGTTCTCATACAAAAACTCAATCGTGCCCGCCCCGATATAGTTGATCGAGGCCACAGCATCGGCACAGACCTTGCCGATTTTGGCGCGGGTTTCAGCATCAATTGTAGGGCCGGGGGCTTCTTCGAACACCTTCTGGTGGCGGCGCTGGAGCGAACAGTCCCGCTCACCCAGATGCACCGCGTTACCCTTGCCGTCACCGAAGACTTGAATCTCGATATGGCGCGGTTTGCCGAGGTATTTCTCGATATACACTTCGTCATTGCCAAACGCGGCCTTGCCCTCGGCCCGCGCGGTGCGGAACGCGGTTTCCAGATCGTCTGCAGATCGCGCCAGCTTCATGCCACGCCCGCCACCGCCTGCAGTGGCCTTGATGATGACCGGGAACCCGATCTCAGCCGCGACGTCCTGCGCGGTCTCATAATCCGGCACCCCACCGTCCGAGCCGGGAACGCAAGGCACGCCCAAATCCTTCATCGTGTCCTTGGCGGTAATCTTGTCGCCCATGACCCGGATGTGTTCGGCGGAGGGGCCGATGAACGTGATTTCGTGGTCTTCTACGATCTGCACAAATTGAGCGTTCTCCGACAAGAAGCCATAGCCTGGATGGATCGCCTGCGCGCCCGTAATCTCGCAGGCTGAGATGATGGCGGGCATCGACAGATAGCTTTGGGTAGACGACGCGGGGCCAATACAGACGCTCTCATCGGCCATGCGCACATGCATCGCGTCGGCATCGGCGGTGGAATGCACGGCCACCGATTTGATGCCCATCTCGCGACAGGCGCGCACCACGCGCAGGGCGATCTCGCCCCGGTTGGCGATCAGGATCTTGTCGAACATCGCGCCTACTCGACGATCATAAGGGGCGCGCCGAATTCCACGGGCGCACCATCTTCCACGAGGATCCGCTTGACCGTGCCGCCCTTTGGCGCCGGGATGTGGTTCATCGTTTTCATTGCTTCGACGATCATCAGCGTTTGCCCTTCGCTGACCTTGTCACCGACAGAAACAAAATTGGCCGCCCCAGGTTCCGGGGCCAGATAGGCCGTGCCCACCATGGGCGAGGCCACAGCACCGGGATGGACCGCCGGGTCGCCAGACGCCTCGGCGGCCGGTGCAGCCTCGGTCGCCGGTACAGGCGCTGCCGGGGCAGGGGCGGCGAGGGGGGCAGTCACCACCGGACCACCGCGGCTGACACGGACGTTCAGGCTGTCGCTTTCGCCATACTCGCGTTTGACCTGCAATTCGGTCAGGTCGTTTTCTTTCAGAATGCTCGCCAGCGCCTGAATGAACTCCACATCCGTTGCGTGGGGTTTCTCTGTCATGTTGTCCTCACCCGTGCCTGCTTTTTTGGGCTTATACGCGAGGGGCTTGGCGGTGAAAAGCGCCAGTGCGCGCCTTATCTACCCATGTTCTCGGTGCAAATCCGCCGCAAAGCGCGCCACGGCGGGGACAGCGTGCAGGAATTTCGGGCAATCCTTGGCCTGTCAAAAATTTACCAGTTGATAAAACTTTGGGTTGTGGCAAGGTTTCGTTCAAAGCCAATGGGGTAAGCCATGTCCAATAGCCAAATGACACCGGGTGTCGTGCCCGGCCGTCTGTCGCCAGAGGAATACGCCGAAAACTTCGCCGACTTGCACGCGCCTTACGATGGGCACGAGGCCGCGGTGGCCGCGGATCGGTGTTATTTTTGCTACGACGCGCCGTGCATCGCGGCGTGCCCGACGGCGATCGATATCCCGCTTTTCATCCGCCAAATCCAGGCGGGCAACCCAGATGCGGCGGCCAAGACGATCCTCGACCAGAACATCTTGGGCGGCATGTGCGCCCGCGTCTGCCCGACCGAGACCCTGTGTGAAGAGGCCTGCGTGCGCGAGGCGGCCGAAGGCAAACCGGTCGAAATCGGGCGCTTGCAGCGCCACGCCACCGACAGCCTGATGGCCAAAGGCGTGCATCCCTTTGAGCGGGCGGTCTCCACTGGCAAGCGCATCGCTGTCGTTGGTGCGGGGCCTGCGGGGCTGGCTTGCGCCCACCGGTTGGCGATGAAGGGCCATGACGTCGTGATCTACGACGGTCGCGAGAAGCCCGGCGGGCTGAATGAGTTCGGTATCGCCAGCTACAAAACCGTGGGCGATTTCGCGCAGGCCGAAGTCGACTGGCTGCTGCAGATCGGCGGGATCACGTTTGAGCTGGGCCAGAAACTGGGTGCTGGGTTAAGCCTTCCGGCGCTGAAGGACGAATTTGACGCGGTGTTCCTCGGCATCGGGCTGGCGGGCGTGAATGCCCTGCGCAGCGACGGGGAAGACAAGGACGGCGTGCGCGACGCCGTGGATTTCATATCAGAATTGCGGCAGGCCAGCGATGTATCCTCCCTGCCGGTGGGCCGCAATGTCGTGGTGATCGGCGGCGGGATGACCGCCGTCGACGCCGCGGTTCAATCAAGGCTCTTAGGGGCCGAGGCGGTGTCGATCGTCTATCGCCGGGGCCGCGATCGGATGTCTGCCAGCAAGTATGAGCAAGACTTAGCGGCTTCAAAAGGCGTGCGGATCGTGACCGACGCGATGCCTGTCGCTGTGCATGGCAATGGCGCGGTGCGCGAGGTGGAGTTCGAGTATACGCGCAGCGGCCCGAACGGATTGGAAGGCACGGGCGAGACCTTCCGCTTGGCCGCCGATCAGGTGTTCAAGGCTATCGGCCAGACGCTGGAAGAGATGGCGCTCGACCTGGCGCTGTCCGGTGGCAAGATTGCGGTCACCGAGACGGGGCGCACGTCTTTGCCCGGCGTCTGGGCCGGGGGCGACTGCGCCGCGGGGGGGGATGATCTGACCGTGACCGCCGTGGCCGAGGGGCGCGATGCCGCCGAGGACATTCACGCCAGCCTCACGTGATGTGGTAAGCTGTCCCATCGCGTTAAATGAGGAGTCCTGGAATGTCTTATGTCATGAGCTACATCGCCGCCGTCCCCGAGGCCCGCAAGGCCGAGTATCAGCGCCATTGCGAACTGGCCGCCGCCGTTTTCAAGGACCACGGCGCCATCCGCATTGTTGAATGCTGGGGCGATCAGGTGCCGCCGGGTGAGGTCACGTCTTTCCCTATGGCGGTAAAGGCCGAAGAGGGTGAGATCGTGGTCACGGGTTGGCAGGAATGGCCCGACAAGGCCACGCACGATGCCAACATGGAAGCCGCCATGCAAGACCCGCGCTTTCGCGAGATGGGTGAGATGCCGTTTGACGGCAAGCGGATGATCTTTGCGGGGTTTCAGACGATTTTGGATGTCTAGTCCGCACCGAACACGAGGATGAGATGGCCGATTTTGAGGGTAAGATTGAAGAGGCTCAGCGCATGGACTGGCTGTTGCGCGAACAGGACGCCAAGCTCGGCAACGTCGAACGCGGCCTGCCATACTTCTGGAAGGGCTATACCCTGCCAGCTGTGCTGGGCCTTGCGGTGTTCTGCGCGGTCGCCTTCATCGGGGCGTTCTTCATCGAGCTTGGTTGGCCCGATGCGCGCGCGGCAGTGAGCGTGCTTGCGCCCATGCCGTTTGCGGTCTTTGGGTACATGTTTGCCGCACGAAAGGCCGAAGAACACATCTATTGGATCATTGGTGAAACACGGAGAGGGCGCTGAGTATGGCCAATCTGCAGACCGATTTCGTCGGGATTAAATCCCCAAACCCGTTCTGGCTTGCCTCGGCCCCGCCCACGGACAAGGAATACAACGTCGTGCGCGCGTTCAAGGCGGGGTGGGGCGGCGTGGTCTGGAAGACTCTGGGCCTCGATCCGAACATCGTGAACGTGAATGGCCCGCGTTACGGTGTGGTCTACGGGGCTGATCGGCGGGTTCTGGGGATCAACAATATCGAGCTGATCACCGACCGCCCGCTTGAGGTGAACCTGCGCGAGATCAAGCAAGTCAAGCGCGACTGGCCCGACCGGGCGATGGTCGTGTCGCTGATGGTCCCGTGCGAGGAATGGGCCTGGAAAGAGATTCTGCCCAAGGTCGAAGACACCGGCGCTGACGGGATCGAGCTGAACTTTGGCTGTCCCCACGGGATGAGCGAGCGGGGCATGGGCAGTGCCGTGGGTCAGGTGCCCGAATACATCGAGATGGTCACGCGCTGGTGCAAGCAGAACACGCGCATGCCGGTTCTGGTGAAGCTGACGCCGAACATCACCGACATCCGCTATCCCGCGCGGGCGGCGAATGCGGGTGGGGCCGATGGTGTGAGCCTGATCAACACGATCTCGTCCATCACCAGCGTCAACCTGGATACGATGAGCCCCGAACCGTCAATCGACGGCAAGGGCAGCCATGGCGGCTATTGCGGGCAGGCGGTGAAGCCCATTGCCCTGAACATGGTGGCCGAGATTGCACGCGATCCCGAGACGTCTGAGTTGCCGATCAGCGGGATTGGCGGGATCACGACCTGGCGCGATGCGGCGGAGTTTTTGGCGCTGGGGGCAGGGTCCGTGCAGGTGTGTACGGCTGCGATGACCTATGGCTTCAAGATCATTGATGAACTGGCCGCAGGCCTTAGCGCGTGGATGGATGAAAAGGGCTATTCCAGCATCGACGAGGTGACGGGCCGTGCCGTCCCCAATGTCACGGACTGGCAGTACCTCAACCTCAACTATGTCACCAAGGCACGGATCGACCAGGACGCCTGCATCAAATGCGGGCGCTGCTATGCCGCCTGCGAAGACACCAGCCACCAGGCGATTTCGATGTCACCCGACCGGGTCTTCGAGGTGATCGATGCCGAATGCGTGGCCTGCAACCTTTGCGTCGATGTCTGCCCGGTGGAAGACTGCATCACGATGGAACGCCTCGCCCCCGGAACGGTGGACCCGCGCACGGGCAAGGTGGTCGAAGATGGCTATGCCAACTGGACCACACACCCCAACAACCCCGCCGCCAAAGCGGCGGAGTAGGGGTCAGCGCGCCACGTCCACCGTCGCAGTGTCATAAGGCGTCTCGATCCGGCGCACGGTTGCTACGTCGCTTTCCGCACGCTCGGCGGCGGCGGGTGGCACGTCGTAGGGGGCCGCGGGCGCTGGTGGATCGGTCTTGTCAGACGGACCTTGCGGGATGAACGGCAAGACCGGATCGGGGCCGTCGGTGGGCAGGGTGATGCCTGCTTCCCGCTGACGGTCCAGCAAGCTTGCTTCAAAGGCCGGCGGCGGGCCGGTGGGTGCGTCCGGATCGGGTGGTGACAGGCTGGGCTGCGGGTCCGCTGGTACGGCCACCGTTTCAGCCGCTTGTTCAACCGCTGCGGTGCCCAGCGATGTCACGCGGGTGTCGGCAGCGGCAGGTGCCTCTGACCGATCGGATGCGCGTGTGGGCGCGGGTGGGCCCGCGGGTTCGGGTGCTGGCATGGCGCCGGGGGCCGGCGCGGTACCTATCAATGGAATCATAACCTCACTCCTCTGCATTCCCCATATCACCGACGCTAACTATGGTGTTTTACCAAGGGGTTAATCGCAAAGGGTTTCGAAAGGTTTGGTTAAGCCGGGGTAAGCGCCCGGCGGTAGAAGGCGGCCAGAAACTCGGTAGCCGCATCGAAATGCTCGGTCCCCTTGGGCCGCAGGATGCCCCGGACCTGCACGTCAAAATCGGCGTAATGCTGCGTTGTAGCCCAGATCGAAAAGATCAGGTGATGGGGATCTACGGGGGCCAGCCGCCCTTCCTCCACCCACCGCGCGATCTCGGCGGCTTTCTCATCCACCAGCGCCTTCAGCAGCCCGTCGATCTGCGGCGCAATCCGGGGCGCGCCCTGCACGATCTCATTGGCAAAAAGCCTGCTTTCCCGTGGGAAGTCGCGCGCCATCTGCAGCTTATGCAGGACATAGGCCACCAGTTCTTCCACTGGCTCGCCCTTCGGGTCGATTTCTTTCAGGGGGGCCAGCCAGGTCTCCATCAACCCTTCCAGAAGCGCGATATGGATCGCGTCCTTGCTGCCGAAATAATAGAGCAGATTTGGCTTCGACAGCCCCGCCGCTGCCGCGATCTGATCCAGCGTCGCCCCCCGAAACCCATGGGTCGAAAACACCTCAAGCGCGGCGTTCAGGATCACCTCGCGGTTGCGTTTCTGGATGCGCGTTTGCGGGGCAGCGGTTGTCATGCGCAGGCCCTTCCCGTGGCGAAGGCGTTTGTCTTGACTGGCATTAGCGCTCTGCTAGCGTGATCCTGACCGCCTGGTCAAACACTTCCCGCGCGCATCAGCCCGAAGGAGGGCCCCATGGCACTTGACCGTCCTGTTCCCAACGATTTGTCCGCCTTCTGGATGCCGTTCACCGCGAACCGCCAGTTCAAGAAAGCGCCGCGTATGTTCGTGTCTGCCGATCGGATGCATTACACCACCGCCGATGGGCGGCAGGTTCTGGATGGCACGGCGGGTCTGTGGTGCTGCAACGCAGGCCACAACCGCCCCAAGATCGTTGAGGCGATCCGTCAGCAGGCAGGCGAATTGGACTATGCGCCCGCGTTTCAGATGGGCCATCCCAAGGCGTTCGAGTTGGCCACCAAGGTGCGCGATCTGGCGCCCGAGCCGTTCGAGCATGTGTTCTTCACCAATTCGGGATCCGAGTCGGTTGAGACCGCGCTGAAGCTTGCGATTGCCTATCACCGCGCGAAGGGCCACGGCTCGCGCACCCGGCTGATCGGGCGGGAACGGGGCTATCACGGGGTGAACTTCGGCGGGATCTCGGTGGGCGGCATCGTCAAGAACCGCGAGGTGTTTGGCCATCTGTTGCCAGGTGTCGATCACTTGCCGCACACGCATATCCCCGAAAACGCCTTCACCCGCGGTCAGCCAGAGCACGGCGCGCACCTGGCCGATGAGCTGGAGCGGATCGTGGCCCTGCACGGGGCCGACACGATCGCCGCCTGCATCGTGGAGCCGATGGCCGGATCGACCGGCGTTCTGATGCCACCCAAGGGGTATCTTGAGAAGCTGCGCCAGATTTGCACCAAACACGGCATTCTCTTGATCTTCGACGAGGTGATCACCGGGTTCGGGCGACTTGGATCAGCCTTTGCCGCCGAGCACTTCAACGTCATGCCTGATCTAATCACTTGCGCGAAGGGGTTGACCAACGGTGTTGTGCCCATGGGCGCTGTGCTGGCCACGTCAGAGGTGCACGATGCCTTCATGCAAGGCCCCGAGCACCTGATCGAGCTGTTCCACGGCTACACCTATTCCGGCAATCCCATCGCCTCGGCCACCGGGCTTGCGACGTTAGAGACCTATGCCGAAGAGGGGCTGTTCCAGCGCGCCGTCGATCTGGAGGGGTATTGGGAAGACGCCCTGCATTCGCTGAAAGACCACCCGCACGTGATTGACGTCCGCAACATGGGCCTGATCGGCGCGGTGGAGTTGGAGCCTATCGCGGGCGAGCCCACGAAGCGCGCGTTCAGTGCCTTCCTCGATGCCTATGAGCACAACATCCTGATCCGCACCACGGGTGACATCATTGCCATGTCCCCGCCGCTGATCATCGAGAAAGAGCAGATTGATACGTTGATCGGGACGCTGGGCGAGGTGCTCAAGCGGATCGATTGACGGCTATTTCAGGTGCTGTGCCGTGATCTCATCAATCCGCAGTTGAGTGCTGGCCTGCAGGCCCTTCAGCCCCAGTCTGCGGGCGAGCTTTTCCTTCAGGACCGTGCCCAGGCCAAACCGGTTGATCCGAAACCGCTGGCGGGCGACCCAGTCTTCCAGTTTGAGCGACAGCTTGGTCGCCCCCGTCAGCGGGATCGGCGGGTGGTCACTGGGCTCATACCCGTAATCGACTAGCATTTGCCCCAGACGCGCCTCCACCAGAGCCACTTCACGCGGTGATTGCTTGCGCTTCCATTGGTAGGTCAGACTGGGATCGGGGGCGGAATACGTCGTCCCCTCGGTATAGGCCAACATACACCGATCATAGTCGAGGCTCAGATGCGCGCACACCTTGCGCAACTGCCCTTCGGTATCCGGGATCAGTTCTTCATAAAACACATCCAGTGGCTCGGATGCCAGCTTCGGGGCGCCCTTGTTCCAGCTTGACGCGGTCTCCAACCAGTGGGACGCGCCGTAAAACACGTTGCCTGCCCAACCCATGCCGATGCTCGACCGCGCCACATCCCGCGGATCGCGACGCAGGTGGATGACATGGGCGTTGGGCAATAGTTCAGCCGCGCGTTCCATACCGCGGTGCAGCATCAGGACGGGCATGACACCCGGCGCACGGATCTGGTCGATCATTGCGTGCAAGGCGTCCACGCCATCCAAACCGTCAGGATAATTGACGATGCTGGCGCGGTAGATCCGGTTTGCCTCAAGAGCGGCGCGGTCATACACCCAAGCATCGCCCCGACGCTCCAGCGCATCGAACAGAAAATCCGTCTCACCCGGGCAGTGCAGGTTTGGGTGCCCATCCAGCATCAGCCGCAGCAAGGTGGTGCCCGACCGCAAGGCGCCGAATACGATGCAAACCTCTTGCGACATGGAACGTGTCATCCTTTGCAGGGGTGCGGAATCTGCCTTGGATTTCATCTGTCACCCCGTGGCTGTCGCCGTCAAGGCAGACGGCGTCTTGCGGGTTCTGCGCAATCGTTGCAGGCTGAGTTTTGACGACAAAGGCGGCCCATCGCGATGGATGTGGAAAATGCCGACACAAAGAGGGAGAGCCGCCATGCCAGCACCCGGCGAAAATTTGAAAATCAATGGCGAGCGGCTGTGGGACAGCCTGATGGAGATGGCCAAGATTGGTCCCGGGATCGCAGGTGGCAACAACCGCCAGACCCTGACGGACGAGGATGCCGAGGGGCGCGCGCTGTTCCAGTCGTGGTGCGAGGCTGCGGGCTGTACCATGGGCCTCGACACGATGGGCAATATGTTTGCCCGGCGCGAAGGGGCGGATCCGCAGGCTTTGCCGGTCTATGTCGGCTCGCACCTCGACACCCAACCGACCGGGGGCAAATATGACGGCGTGTTGGGGGTGCTCGGTGGATTGGAAATCATTCGTACTTTGAATGAGTTGGACATCAAGACAAAGCATCCCATCGTCGTGACCAACTGGACCAATGAGGAAGGCACCCGCTATGCGCCGGCCATGCTGTCGAGCGGGGTTTTCGCAGGCAAACACTCTGAGGATTGGGCCAAGGACCGCGTCGACGCTGAGGGCAAGCGCTTTGGCGACGAGCTGAAGCGCATCGGCTGGGAAGGCACCGAGCCTGTGGGCGGACGCGACATGCACGCGTTTTTCGAGCTGCATATCGAACAGGGCCCGATCCTGGAGGCCGAGGGCAAGGATATCGGCGTCGTCACCCACGGCCAGGGCCTGCGCTGGATCGAGTGCACGGTGACCGGCAAGGAAAGCCATACGGGGTCCACACCCATGGCAATGCGCAAGAACGCAGGCCGCGGTTTGGCGCTGGTGACAGAGTTGGTGCATGAAATCGCGATGGCGAACCAACCCAACGCGGTGGGGGCGATCGGGCATATCGACGTCTACCCGAACTCGCGCAACATCATCCCCGGCAAGGTGGTGTTCACGGTGGATATGCGCACGCATCTTCTGGACAAGCTGAATGCCATGGTGGCCGAGTTCATGGAGCGTGCGCCGAAGCTGTGTGCCGATATCGACGTCGGTTTCAAGTGCGAAATCGTGGGCCAGTTCGACCCGCCCGCGTTCGACGAAGGCTGCGTCCGCGCCGTGCGTGAGGCGGCGGAGCGGTTGGGCTACAGCCACATGGATATCGTCAGCGGAGCCGGGCATGATGCGTGCTGGATCAACGAT
>JBCBPV010000077.1:0-17465 GCA_039820585.1 Pseudomonadota bacterium | reverse complement strand
TTCTACGCCCAAACCCGCCAGATGTTCCGCCGTGCGCGGGCCTATCCCGTTCAGACCCGTCAACTCGGCGAATAGCGGAAACAGCGGCTCAGGGCGGCCGGTCATGCCTGATCGATCAGGGCCAGCCAGCCGTCTTCGTCTATCGTCTCGATGCCCAGATCGGCGGCTTTTTTTGCCTTCGATCCCGCACCTGGCCCCGCCACCAAAAGATCGGTCTTCGCCGAGACCGAGCCCGAAACTCTGGCCCCCAACGCCTCGGCCCGGGCCTTGGCTTCGGCACGCGTCATCTTTTCCAGCGTTCCGGTGAAAACAACGGTTTTGCCCGCCACCGGGCTGTCCACCACCCCGCGTTGCACGGCGTCTTCAATGGTCAGTTGGTCCGCCAGTCGGTTGATCGACGCACGCTCAGCCTGTTGATGCATTGTAGTGATGACCGAGGCGGCCATGACCTGGCCCACGCCATCGACGGCAATCAAGTCCTCCCAGGCAGGCCCTTCGCCCACCGCGCTTGCATCCATCGCGTCGCGGAACGCCGCCCAACTGCCGTAATGGCCGGCAAGCAGTCCCGCCGCCGCTTCGCCCACATGGCGGATGCCAAGCGCGAAGATCATGCGGTGGAGCGGGATGGTGCGCCGGTCCTCGATTGCGGCAAATAGATTGTCTGCTGATTTCTCACCCCAGCCCTCGCGGTTTTTCAGTTGTGTGAGGTTTCCGGGGCCGTAGCGGTCGCGCAGGGTGAAAACGTCAGCGGGCTCTGCGATCCAGCCTTCGCGGTAGAACTGTTCGACTTGTTTGGCGCCGAGCCCGTCGATGTCGAAAGCGGCGCGGCTAACGAAATGCTTCAGTTTCTCAACGGCTTGCGCGGGGCAGATCAGCCCTCCAGTGCAGCGGCGCACGGCATCGCCTTCTTCCCGAATGGCGGCGGAATTGCACTCGGGGCATACGGTCGGAAAAGGGTAAGGTGCGGCATCTGCAGGCCGTCTCGACAGGTCGACATCGGCGATCTTGGGGATCACATCGCCCGCGCGGTAGACCTGAACCCAGTCACCTTCACGAATATCGCGCCCCTCACGGATCGGGGCGCCGTTGGCATCCCGGCCTGCGATGTAATCTTCGTTGTGTAACGTGGCGTTCGACACGACCACGCCGCCCACGGTCACCGGATGCAGCCGCGCCACGGGGCTGAGCGCGCCAGTGCGGCCCACCTGGATGTCGATTGCCTCAAGCCGGGTCCAAGCGAGTTCGGCCGGGAATTTATGCGCGATGGCCCATCGGGGGGTGGTCGATCGAAAGCCAAGCCGGGCCTGCAGTGCCAGATCGTCAACTTTATAGACGACCCCGTCGATATCGTAGCCCAGCGTCGCGCGTTGAGTTTCAATTACACGATAATGGGCGATCATCTCGTTCGGGCCGGCACAAATCTGCGTCAGTGGATTGGTGGAAAACCCCAGCGCCTTCAGCCTGGCGATGGCGCCCGATTGGGTGTCGGCCAGGGGCGCGCTAAGAACGCCCCACGCATAGGCGAAAAAATGGAGCGGGCGGCTGCGGGTGATTTGCGCGTCGAGCTGGCGCAGCGATCCCGCGGCGGCGTTGCGGGGGTTGGCGAAGGGTTTTGCGCCAGCTTCCGTTTGCCGGACGTTCAACGCCTCGAAATCCGCGTGGCTCATGTAGACCTCGCCGCGTACCTCCAGCACGTCGGGCGCGCCGGTCAGTCTGTGCGGAACATCGTCGATTGTTCGGGCGTTGGCCGTGACGTTCTCGCCCACCGCCCCATCACCGCGCGTGGCGGCCTGAACGAGGACACCGTTTTCGTAGCGCAGCGACAGCGACAGACCGTCAATCTTGGGTTCGGCTGTATAAGCGAGTGTCGCGTCCTCCAACCCCAGATATCGGCGAACCGAGCGGTCGAAATCGGTCACATCTTCGTCGGAAAACGCATTGCCCAGCGACAACATGCGTTGCGCATGCTGCACCTTGGCGAAGCCGTCCGCCGGCGCGGCACCGACCTGATCAGAGGGGCTGTCTGCGCGCTTGAGCCCTGGGAACCGCGCTTCGATGGCTGCGTTCCGCCGCTTGAGCGCATCATAATCTGCGTCGCTCAGGCGGGGCGAGTCTTCGGTGTGATATTCCCGGTTAGCGGTTGCAAGGGCGTTGGCCAGACGGGCCAACTCAATCGCCGCATCCTCTTCGGTCAGGGCATCCACCGGCTGGTGGTCGGCACCCTCGGCGCCAGACACCACATCTTCGCTTTGATTATCCGTCTCCGCGGCAGCCATCGTCCGCCCCACCTCTCGCGCATTACCACGCCAGTGTTAGGAGCCTCGCCCAAAGACGTCCAGCAAGAGGTCGGTCAGGCGGGCGCGAAATCAGTCCGCGCCCGCCTGCTTGGCACCCTTGTCAGGCGCCGATGGCAATCGGCGGTTCTTCGATCGCCGGTTCGGGATCACGCAGCACATAGCCGCGGCCCCACACTGTCTCGATATAGTTGTCGCCGCCTGTTGCCTGGCCAAGCTTTTTGCGCAGCTTGCAAATGAAGACGTCGATGATCTTCAGCTCAGGCTCGTCCATGCCGCCATAGAGATGGTTCAGGAACATCTCCTTGGTCAGCGTTGTTCCCTTCCGCAGGCTCAATAGCTCCAGCATCTGGTACTCCTTGCCCGTCAGATGTACGGTACGCCCGTCGCTTTCCACGGTCTTGGCATCCAGGTTCACTGCGATCTTGCCTGTACGGATAATTGATTGTGCGTGTCCCTTGGACCGCCGGATGATCGCGTGGATGCGGGCCACCAATTCTTCCCGGTGGAAGGGTTTGGTCAGATAGTCATCGGCCCCAAAACCGAACCCTTTGATCTTATTTTCGGTATCATCTGCCCCCGACAGAATGAGAATCGGGGTATCCACCCGCGCCAAACGCAACTGTCTCAGCACGTCATGCCCGTTCATATCGGGCAGGTTCAGATCCAAGAGGATCAGGTCGTAATCGTACAGCTTGGCCAGATCGATCCCCTCTTCGCCAAGGTCGGTGGCGTAGACGTTCAAATTGGCATGGGTCAGCATCAGTTCGATGCTACGGGAAGTGGTCGGATCGTCCTCGACAAGTAGTACGCGCATGGCATTCCTCCGCAGGGTTAGCCGTTCAGGGCACACTATCCGGCCATTGGTTAATCCGGCGTTACCGGCACGGAAACCTTAGCAATGCAACTTATGGTTGTCTATAGCGCTGTACAGACGTGGCTTTCAGCGCAGCTTCACCATGCTGTGCAACCGCAGATTGCCAGCCTTCAAACTCTTCTTGTGACAGGCCATAGCGCTTGAGCGCCTCTTCTTCCCCCAACAACCCATGGTCCACCGCGCGCACGACGGCGGCCTTTCGACTGGCCACCCATCGTCGGGTTGCTGGATCTGGCAGGTCGGCACGTGTCATCACCGTGCCGTCAGGCAACGTCACCGCGCGCGGCCCTTCGACTTTCTTCAAATACATGGCTCACCCCTTAGATCGCCGTTTGCATGCACAATGCCAAATGCGTGTTTAATGTGCGGTGAAACGGGGTCTTGAGAGTGTGTCGCATTTTCCTATATTCCGCAGGACCTTTTTCTCATTGCAACGGCACACCCCATGGCGCTGGACGACCGCCTTCACCTGAATTCGCTTGGCATCCCCAAATCCCCGGCCGACACCCGCGTGGTCGTCGCCATGTCGGGTGGCGTTGACAGCTCGGTCGTGGCGGCGATGCTGGCCGAAGAAGGTTACGATGTCGTAGGCGTGACGCTGCAGCTTTACGATCACGGCGCGGCACTGGCCAAAAAAGGCGCGTGCTGCGCGGGCCGCGACATCCACGATGCGCGCCGCGTCGCCGAAGAGATGGGGTTCCCGCACTACGTTCTCGACTACGAAAACATGTTCCGCGAGGCGGTGATCGACGAATTTGCGGACAGCTATCTGGCGGGTGCGACCCCGGTACCCTGCATCCGCTGCAATGAGCGGGTGAAGTTTCGCGATCTGTTGGAAACTGCAAAAGACCTGGACGCCGACTGTATGGCCACGGGCCACTATATCCAGCGCAAAATGGGTGATCACGGGGCGGAACTGCACTGCGCCGCAGATGCCGCGCGCGATCAAAGCTACTTCCTGTTCTCGACCACGCCAGAACAATTGGACTACCTGCGCTTTCCGCTGGGCCATCTTCCGTCAAAAGGGGAAACACGCGCGCTGGCGGCCAAGTATGGCCTACCAGTGGCGGACAAACCCGACAGTCAGGACATCTGCTTTGTCCCTAACGGCAATTATGCCAGCGTGATCGAAAAGCTGCGCCCCGGCGCTGCAGAGCCCGGTGAGATCGTGCATGCGGATGGCCGCGTCCTGGGCATGCATCATGGCGTGATCCACTACACCATTGGCCAGCGTCGGGGCCTCGGTATCGGTGGGCTGGACGAGCCGCTTTATGTAGTGAAGCTCGACGTGGACGCCAAGCAGGTGATTGTGGGCCCAAAAGAGATGTTGACCATCCGCATCGTGCCGGTGCGTGAGATTAACTGGCTGGGCGGAACGCCCTTCGATAGCGTGCCTGAATGGCACGTGTCGGTTAAGGTCCGTTCGACCCGGCCACCGAGCGCTGCGATCCTACGGCCCATCTCTGCGACCGAGGCCAAGGTGGAACTGCTAACACCAGAAGAAGGCGTATCCCCCGGACAGGCCTGCGTTTTCTATGAGCCGAGCGGCACCCGCGTGCTGGGCGGCGGGTGGATCTGGCGCGGGCAGTAGACGCCCCCCTTGCGCCCTGGCCGGCCTTGGCGCAGAACGCGGGGCATGAGCACGGCTGAGATCCGAAATGAGCCACACAAAAGGCTGGAACATACCCTTCCGGAGGATGGGCTGGCCTTCGTGCTGGGCACCGCGATGTGCGCTCTGGGCGTACAGTTCCTGACCCATCTAGGGCTGATCACCGGGCAAACGGCGGGCTTGGGCGTGCTTCTCAGCTATGTCACTGCCTGGCCTTTTGGCGCGGTGTTCTTCCTTGTGAACCTGCCTTTTTACGTGCTGGCCTGGTTGCGGATGGGCCCGCGCTTCACAATCAAAAGCTTCATCGCGGTGGCCATGGTTTCGGTCATGGCCGAGGCGATGCCACAAGCGTTTCAGATCGACTATATCGCCCCGGCGCTGGGGGCGGCGCTGTCGGGCGCGATGATCGGGCTGGGCCTGATCGTCTTGTTCCGGCACGGCGCGTCGCTGGGCGGGGTCGGCGTTCTGGCGCTCTATCTGCAGGACCGGATTGGATTTCAGGCGGGCTGGACCCAGCTTATCTTTGACACTCTGCTGTTTGCAGTGGCCTTTCTGGTGCTGGACCCCTGGCTTGTCGCCTGGTCGCTGGCCGGGTCGGTCATCGTAAACCTGATCATCGCCGTCAACCACCGCAAGGACCGGTATATCGGTCGCTAGAAGGGGCCGATCCATGCCAATCCACTATCTCTATCTGATTGTCGCGATCATCTTTGAAACGATCGGTACCTCGGCCTTGCAAGCCAGTCAGCAATTCACCCGCGCCGGGCCTACGCTGGTCGTCATCCTGGCCTATGCGATTTCCTTCTACCTTCTTGGATTATAACTGAAATACATGCCCGTCGGCATCGTTTATGCGATCTGGTCGGGCCTTGGGATCGTGTCCATCACCATCATCGGCTTTGTCGTCTTCGGACAGCGGCTGGATACCCCGGCGCTGATTGGTCTGGCGATGATCATCGGGGGTGTTCTGGTCATTCACCTGTTCTCGAAATCGGCGACGCATTGAGCGCCCTTTTCGCTCTGGTCAAGCGCGCCCGCACCGGGTAGGCCCCGCGCAACACCCCGCAGAGGCACGAGTTTATGGATCTTCGCAACATCGCCATCATCGCCCATGTCGACCATGGCAAGACAACGCTCGTTGATGAGCTTTTGAAGCAATCGGGCGCATTTCGAGAAGGCCAGGCGGTGGCTGAGCGCGCGATGGATTCCAACGAACTGGAACGCGAGCGCGGGATCACGATCCTGGCCAAAGCGACGTCGGTCGAATGGAAAGGCACGCGGATTAACATTGTCGACACCCCCGGCCACGCCGATTTCGGGGGTGAGGTGGAGCGGATCCTGTCGATGGTCGATGGCGTGGTTCTGCTGGTCGACGCCGCCGAGGGACCGATGCCGCAGACGAAGTTCGTCACATCCAAAGCGCTGGCCCTGGGATTGCGGCCCATTGTGGTCTTGAACAAGGTCGACAAGCCCGATGCCGAACCCGACCGCGCACTGGACGAAGTGTTCGATCTGTTCGCCGCCCTCGATGCCGATGACGACCAGCTTGATTTCCCCCATCTCTACGCCTCTGGCCGATCTGGCTGGGCCGACGCGGAACTCGACGGGCCGCGCAGCGATCTGAGCGCGCTCTTCAACCTCGTCGTGCACCACGTGCCTCCGCCCCGGCAGCTCAGCCACCAAGAAGAGCCGTTCCGGATGCTGGCGACCACGCTGGGGGCCGACCCTTTCGTCGGTCGCATCCTGACAGGGCGGGTGGAAAGCGGTACCCTTAAGGTCGGCGCGACGGTGCAGGCGCTGAGCCGCATCGGACAAAAGATCGAACAGTTCCGCGTGACCAAAATCCAGGCGTTCCGCGGCCTCGGCCAGCAAGACATTGACGAGGCGCAGGCCGGCGACATCGTCTCTCTCGCCGGTATGGCGAAGGCGACCGTGGCAGACACGATCTGTGCGCTGGCCGTGGATGATCCGCTGCCCGCGCAACCCATTGACCCACCAACGATTACGGTGACCTTCGGGATCAATGACAGCCCGCTTGCGGGCCGCGATGGCAAGAAGGTGCAAAGCCGGGTGATCCGCGAGCGGTTGATGAAGGAGGCAGAGTCCAACGTGGCGATCCGCGTGACCGACACGCCCGGTGGCGAAGCGTTCGAGGTCGCGGGCCGCGGCGAATTGCAAATGGGCGTTCTGATCGAAAACATGCGGCGCGAAGGGTTCGAACTGTCGATTTCCCGCCCACAGGTCCTGTTTCGCGAAGAAGACGGCACGCGGGTGGAGCCTGTCGAAGAGGTTACCATCGACGTCGATGACGACTACTCCGGTGCCGTGATTGAGAAGATTACCGGCGCGCGACGGGGGGAACTGGTCGAAATGCGCCCTGCCGGTGCTGGAAAAACCCGGATCGTGGCACAAGTCCCGTCTCGCGGGCTGATCGGTTATCACGGCGAGTTTCTGACCGACACGCGCGGCACTGGCGTTCTGAACCGCGTTTTCCACGGCTGGACGCCGTTCAAAGGCGCGATCCCCGGACGGCGCGCAGGCGTTCTGATCTCGATGGAAGACGGTACTTCTGTGGCCTACGCTCTGTTCAACCTCGAAGATCGGGGGCGGATGTTCATCGGTGCACAGGAACAGGTCTATCGGGGCATGGTCATAGGCGAGCACAGCCGCGACAATGACCTGGAAGTGAACCCGCTGAAGGGTAAGAAGCTGACCAATGTGCGCGCATCGGGCAAGGATGACGCGGTGGTTTTGACCACGCCGGTGCGGTTTTCACTGGAAGAGGCCATCGCCTACATAGATGACGATGAGCTGGTCGAGGTCACCCCCAACGCCATCCGCCTGCGCAAACGCTACCTCGACCCCCACGAACGCAAACGCCAGTCGCGCAGCGCATAACGCGGAACGAGGGGCCCTGCCCCTCGCGCCCCCCGGGATATTTTGGACCAAAGAGAACGATTTCTTTGGTCAGGAAATATCTCCGCCGGAGGCATAAGTCTCAGTCGATCACAGGGCGGACCATGTCGCCTATCTTGAGGGATCCGGGCCGAACAACGCTGGCATAAACCCCGCCATGGCCACGCATCCCGGTATAGCCGCCCGGGCCGAGCGCTTCTTCCATGCGCGAACAGGGCGGGCATGGGCCGGTAATCTCGATCACTGCTTCGCCAAGGTTCAACCGCGCCCTTCGAAAGCCGAGAAGGTTCAGGCCCGAGACAACGATGTTGCGGCGAAAAAGCGCGGGCAGAACCATGTTGTGGCCCGAAAGCGCCGCGATCACCGGCAGGTGTTCGGCCTGGATCAGTGTCAGGGCGCGTTTGCCCGGTTTGGCGTGGTCGCCCACTAGCCCGGCTTCGCTAAGCTGGGCCACGTCGACCACCGCAATCTCTGCCCGCCGCGCCGCGCGCAGGCCGATCCAGTCGATCCGGCCCAGCCGCGCGTGGCGGGCCATCATCGCGGCCAGATCGCTCAGGAGGCGAGCTCCTCAACCACCATCAAATCGCGTTCGCTGGCGCCTTTGGCAAAGCTGAGCGCCTCTTGATACCGGGGTGATTTGTAGCAGGCCACTGCATCCTCGATCGACGGGAAGCGGGCGACGACGTTGCGGGGGCGGTCGTTACCCTCAAGCTGGACATAGCGCCCGCCGCGGGCGAGAAACACGCCGCCGTGGGCCGCTATCGCCTCGGTCGCGATGGCGGCGTATTTGCCGTAGGCTTCTTCGTCGGTCACGTGGACATGGGCGATCCAAAGCGCGGACATCAAAGGGCCTCCAGCACGGATTTGGCCGCCGCAATGGCTGCCTCTGATTGTGAGGGGTCAGGCCCACCGCCCTGCGCCAAGTCCGGTCGGCCTCCGCCGCCCTTGCCGCCCAACTCACCCACCGCGGCGCGCACCAGATCGACGGCCGACAACCGGTCGGTCAAGTCGTCGGTCACGCCCGCCGCCACGGCAGCCTTGCCGCCCGCATCGGCGATCAGCAGGACCGCCCCACTGCCAAGCCGCGCCTTGTGTTCGTCGATGAGAGCGGGCAGATCCTTGCCCGAGACGCCGGTCAGGGAATTCGCTATGAATGGTACACCACTGATATCTTGTGGCTTTTCCCCTGCGCCGCCACCGCCCATAGCGACCTTCCGGCGCAGATCGGCAAGCTCCGATTGTAACGCCTTACGCTCGTCCAGCAGCGTACGCACGCGGTCCGGCACGTCGGCAGGCTGCGCTTTCAGCGCCAGTGCCGTGTCCGCCAGCCGGTGGTCTTGCGCCGTGAGATAGTCGAACGCTGCCGCCCCGGTCAGCGCCTCGATTCGGCGCACGCCAGCCGAAGAGGCACTGTCACCCAGCGTCACGAATACCCCGATATCGCCTGTGCGGGCGACATGGGTGCCGCCGCAAAGCTCAATCGAGTAGGTTCGGCCGTCCAGTCCCTTGCCGGTGTCCGCTTGGCCCATCGACACCACGCGCACCTCGTCGCCGTACTTTTCGCCAAACAGCGCCTGTGCGCCGATTTCGCGGGCATCATCGGGCGTCATGATCCGGGTTTCGACCGGACTGTTTTGCCTAATATAGGCATTCACCTCGGCCTCCACGCGGGCCAGTTCATCGGGGCTCAGCGCCTGGGAATGGCTGAAGTCAAAACGCAGGCGGTCAGGCGCGTTGAGCGAGCCGCGCTGGGCCACGTGATCGCCCAACGCAGCGCGCAGCGCCTCATGCAGGAGGTGGGTGGCCGAGTGGTTAGCGCGGATGTTCGTGCGGCGCGTGTGATCGACGGTCAGTTGCGCGCCCTCACCGCTGACTATCTTGCCTTCGGTCACTTGCGCGAAATGCAGGAACAGACCCGCGGTCTTGCGGCAATCGATGATTGTCGCAGCGCCCGTATCGGTCCTCAGCGCACCGGTATCGCCCACCTGCCCGCCGGATTCCGCGTAAAACGGCGTCTGGTTGAGGATGATTTGCACGCTATCACCATGACCCGCCTCAGCCACGACTGCGCCGTCCTTGACAATGGCCAGCACCTGACCCTCGGCCACTTCGGTGTCATAGCCCAGAAACTCGGTCAGTCCATGTTCTTCGGCCAGATCGAACCAGATCGAGGCATCCGCCGTCTCGCCCGACCCCGCCCAGGCCGCACGCGCCTTGGCCTTTTGCGCGTCCATCGCCGCATCAAACCCCGCCACGTCTACGGCGCGGCCCTTTTCGCGAAGTGCGTCCTGCGTCAGGTCCAGCGGGAACCCGTAGGTGTCGTACAGGCGGAACGCCTCTTCGCCGGGCAGATCGGCACTCTCGGGCAGTTTGCCAAGCGCCTCGTCCAACCGGTGCAAACCGTGGTCGAGCGTTTGCCGGAAGCGGGTTTCCTCCAGGCGCAGGGTTTCCTCAATCAGGGCCTGCGCGCGGCCAAGTTCGGGATAGGCCTGGCCCATTTGCTGCACAAGCGACGGAACAAGCCGGTGCATCAAGGGATCCTGCGCACCCAACAGGTGCGCGTGGCGCATCGCACGGCGCATGATCCGGCGTAGCACGTAGCCGCGGCCTTCATTCGACGGCATCACACCGTCGGCGATCAGAAACGAGGTCGACCGCAGGTGATCGGCGATCACCCGGTGGTGGATGTTTTGCGGGCCATCCGGATCGACGCTGGTGGCATGGGCCGACGCCTCGATCAAGGCCCGCATCAGGTCCGTGTCGTAGTTGTCGTGCTTGCCTTGCAAAAGCGCGCCGATGCGTTCTAGGCCCATTCCGGTGTCGATGGATTGTTGGGCCAGTTCGCGGCGGCTGCCGTCCTCGAACTGTTCGTACTGCATGAAGACGAGGTTCCAGATCTCGATGAACCGGTCGCCATCCTCATCCGGGCTGCCGGGCGGGCCGCCGGGAATGTGCGGTCCATGGTCATAGAAAATCTCAGAAGATGGGCCACAGGGACCGGTCGGACCCATCATCCAGAAATTGTCATCAGTGGCGATGCGGATGATCCGGTCGTCCCTAAGCCCTGCATACTTCTTCCAGATCGCGGCGGCCTCATCATCGGTGTGATAGACCGTCACCAACAGTTTCTCGGGGTCCACGCCCAGCTCTTTGGTGACCATATCCCAGGCATAGGGGATTGCGTCCTCTTTGAAGTAATCGCCGAAAGAGAAATTCCCGAGCATTTCGAAGAACGTATGGTGACGCGCGGTGTAACCCACGTTGTCTAGGTCATTGTGTTTGCCACCCGCGCGCACGCATTTCTGGCTAGTAGTGGCTCGGGTGTAGTCGCGGTGTTCGAAACCGGTGAACAGGTTCTTGAACTGAACCATGCCCGAGTTGACGAACATCAACGTAGGATCGTTGCGCGGCACCAGGGGTGAACTGTCCACAACCTGATGGTCGTTTCTGTCAAAAAAGCTCAGGAAGCTTGAGCGGATGTCGTTGAGGCTGGCCATGGCGCGGGCCTTTGCTGGCTGGGATTTTCGCAGTCCGCATGATGTAGCCTTGGCAACAGGGGCTGTCCACAGGGCACCCGGGCGGGCCAATAGGCGAATGGCACGGCGTACAAAACCGGACGCCGCCTTTGCCGCGCCCGGTCGTCTGTATTTCGCTACCTACAGGGCAGGTAAACCGCTACGCTCACGCTTCGAGAATATCGTCTTCACCGGCCTCGGCGGCCTTGGCCTCTTCGGGCGGCATATCGAACTCTAGCCCGTGGGCCGCGCGAATCTTATCCTCGATCTGGTAGGCGATCGATGGGTTGTCTTTCAGGAACGTCTTGGCGTTTTCGCGCCCCTGGCCGATCCGCTCATCCCCGTAAGAGAACCAGGCGCCCGATTTCTCAACCACGCCCGCCTTGGCGCCAAGATCCAACAGCTCGCCCATTTTCGAGATGCCTTCGCCATACATAATGTCGAACTCGACCTGTTTGAACGGCGGGGCGACCTTGTTCTTGACCACCTTTACACGCGTGGCGTTGCCCACAACCTCATCGCGGTCCTTCAACGCGCCAATCCGGCGGATGTCCAGACGAACCGATGAATAGAACTTAAGCGCATTGCCGCCCGTCGTCGTCTCGGGCGAGCCGAACATGACGCCGATCTTCATGCGGATCTGGTTGATGAAGATCACCATGCAGTTCGAGCGGCTGATCGCAGCGGTCAGCTTGCGCATGGCCTGGCTCATCAAACGCGCCTGAAGGCCGGGGGCGCTATCACCCATATCGCCTTCCAATTCCTTCTGCGGGGTCAGGGCAGCGACCGAGTCGACCACCACCATGCTGACCGCACCGGAACGCACGAGGGTTTCGGTAATCTCAAGCGCTTGTTCGCCAGTGTCGGGTTGGCTGATCAACAGCTCGTCCAGATCGACGCCCAGTTTGCGCGCATATTGCGGATCCAGCGCATGTTCGGCGTCTACAAAGGCGCAGACACCGCCTTTTTTCTGTTCCTCGGCCACGCAATGCAGCGTGAGCGTTGTCTTACCAGAGCTTTCTGGTCCATAGATCTCGATGATCCGGCCCTTGGGCAGCCCCCCGATCCCCAGCGCGATATCAAGGCCGAGCGATCCGGTCGACGTGGCCTCGATCTCTTGAATGGCGTTTTCACCGCCGAGCTTCATGATCGAGCCCTTGCCGAACTGGCGTTCGATCTGGGCAAGAGCCGAATCGAGGGCCTTTTGTTTGTCGTTTGTGCGCTTGTCGCTCATGTCGAGAATGCTTGCCGTTGCCATTGGTCCTGTTCCTTATTCCATACGCGCCCGGGGGCGGCAATGACTGCTAATGTTCGCCTCTTGTTCTTTTTCGGCGTTATGCGACCAAAAGCAGAACATGGCAACAGTTTTATTCAAACTCTGCCTAGCGCGGGAATGGTTATCAGGGGGTTAAAGCGGACAGGCCTAAAGGTTTTTCAGCGCTCAATGTAGCTGTTGGCGTACCGTTTCCGTCAACTGCGTCAGCGAGAATGGCTTTGGCAAGAACGTCGAATGCGGGATTTGGGCCTGGCTTTCGGCAAAATTCTCTTGCGCATATCCGGACACAAAGATCACCCGTGTGTCCGGCCGCCGCTTCAACGCCGCGCTGACCCAGCTGGGGCCATCCATGCCGGGCATGATCACGTCAGTCACAAACACATCCACGTGCAAGTTATCATCGTCGAGCTGTTCCAGCGCGTCCTCTGCATTCTCCGCCTCCAGCACGGTATACCCGCGCAGCCGCAACGCGCGGGACGCAAAGGCGCGCACCGGTGCCTCGTCCTCCACCAGCAGAATCACCACATCGCCGTTGCGCACAGGCTCAGCCATGGCATTTGCAGGGATCTGCGCGGGCTGGTCTTCCTCAGTCAACTGCTGCGCCTCTTCGGCAGGGAAATAGAGGGTAAAGGTCGTCCCGCTGCCCACCGCACTATCGGCAAAGATAAAGCCGCCGGTCTGTTTGACGATGCCATACACCGTGGACAGGCCCAGCCCCGTACCCTCGCCCGTGCGTTTGGTGGTGTAGAATGGCTCAAACACTTTCGGCAGGTTCTCTGATGCGATGCCCATGCCAGAGTCGCTAACCTGCAGCACCACGTAATCACCCGGCGGCACCGTGGCCCGGTCGCGCGTCAGCTCATGGCGCAACGCCACAGGCCGCGCCTCGATGCTAATCACCCCGCCTTCGGGCATCGCATCACGGGCGTTGACGACGAGGTTCATCATCACCTGTTCCAGTTGCCGGGGGTCGGCGCGAACGTGCTTCAGCCCGTCTTCGGCGTTCAGCTCTAGCGTTACACGCTCGCCCACCAGCCGGTTCAGCAAATGTGTCAGGTCGGCCATTGTATCGCGCAGGTCGATCAGCCGGGTCTGCAAGGTCTGTTTGCGCGAAAACGCCAGAAGCTGGCCCACCAGCGCCGCGGCACGGTTGGCGTTCTGGCGGATCTGTTCAAGGTCGCCGAAATCCGGATCGCTCGAATCGTGGCGCAACAAGAGAAGATCACAGTGGCCGCTGATTGCCGTCAGAAGGTTGTTGAAATCATGCGCCACACCACCGGCCAGCTGCCCGATGGCCTGCATCTTCTGACTTTGCACAAACTGCGCCTCAAGCGATTTCAGCTCTGTCGCATCGCTCAGAACCGCCAGAACCTCACCCGCGTCGCCGTGGTGCCAGGGGTTCAGCGACACCTGCAAGAACACATCACGCGACGGACGGCGAGCGCGCAAAAACTCGGTGCCGCGCCCGGTGCGCCCCTCGGAGGATTCCGCGATCCACTGGTGCACGGGCCGTCCCAGACTGTCGACGAGATCGGTGAAAACCACCGTCTCAGAGGGGTCCAATTGCAGCAGATCCTGCGCGGCGCGATTGGCAAACAGCACTTTGCCGCTACCCGACATCCGCACAAGCGCCACAGGCAGCGTGTCGAAGCCAACGGGTGCGGCCTGGGGTGGCGATGACGCCTCATGCGGAATCAGGTACAATTCCCGCCGCTCGGCCGCGACGGACACTTCGACGATTTCAGCCGAGACGAGCCCGGCAGGTGTATTGATCCGCTGGATCTGACCATGGCGCACCGGCAGGTCAGAGAAAATCCTGTCGAGAGACTTGCGCCGCCCGCCCACGATCCGCCGCAGGGCATCGTTCATAAAGAGTACCGTACCCGATTTCGACACGGTCAGCATCGGCAAGCTGATGCTGTCAGCGCCGCGCCCCTGGCTGGTGCGGTCGGCGATATCTTCCAGCCGCCATAGCAGCGCGCCCGATCCGATCCGGTGCGCCGATAGGCGCAGGTGCCCGCGACGGGTCGCCACGTCTTCGCGCGCGCCGCCTTTGGCGTCGGCGCGGTTTTGCAAACGGAACACGACCGCAGCGGGCGAGGCGATGACACCACCCAAAACCGCCACCAGCGTGGCACCCGCTTTTTCCCCGAACCTTTCAGCGGCCGCGGTGTTTTGATAGCCGATAATACCTTCGGTATTGGTGGTGAAACTGGGCGAGGCGTCGTGTTCAACGAAATGCGACACCGCATGGAACATGGCCTCGTCTGCCCGGTTGCGGCGCCGCTCGAAGAAATGAAGGATCGCGGCGAGCGATAACAAACCCGTGCCGGCGAAGAAGACGCCTGTGCCGATGGCCGTGCCCGGCATCAGGTAGGCCGCCATCAGGCACCCTGCCCCCAGCCCGACAAGCTGCCCCGCCCGCGCAACTGAGCTGGCACCATCAGACAGCATCGTCGCGGTTTCGCGCGGCGGTGGTTTCAAGTCAGGCTCCCATGACCAATGATTCGTATTGCGCTCATTTCCGGCGGAATTCCTTAACCCGCCCTTAAGCTCGTTCATGCACACCACCTAGAGTTGTATATGCGCCAACTCAATCGCGCGTCAAGACAGCACAGAAGAACCCATCGCCGCCCTCTAAAGGTGAATAAATGCGGCGCGAGCGGCACCGCCAGTCCGGTTGGGCTGCGGTAAAGCGATCGATCTGGTCGTTGTTCTCAGCGTTCAAGAGAGAGCAGGTCGCGTAGACCAGCGTGCCGTGCGGCGCGACGTGGCCCGTCGCTGTTGTCAGGATCTCCAATTGAAGCGTCCGCAAAGCCTGGAGCCGCTCAGCTGTCAGTTCCCACTTTGCTGCGGGCTGGCGCCGCCACGCGCCACTGCCCGAACATGGTACGTCGCAAAGCACCAGGTCGAAAGGCGCCTCACGAGCCAAACACTCACCACCGATCACAGTGATGGACGCCCCGCCCCGCTGCGCGCGGCGCGGCAGGTCGGCCATCCGTTGCGGCAAACCATCATGGGCGAAGACCCTCGCCTCTTGTGTCCTGGCCGCAAGGGCCAGCGCTTTCCCGCCCCCTCCGGCGCAGTAATCGAGGATCCGCGCCGGGGCTGGATCCATCTGCAGATCGGCCACCAATGCCTGGCTCGCGGCATCCTGAAGCTCTACCAGGCCGTCGCGAAAAGCTTGGCTCGATACGATCTTGCGTGGGTTTTCAGTAACTTCCAAGGCGGTGTTTGCAAGTGGATGGGGTTCTGTGGTGATGCCATCCTTCGCCAAGGCCATCCGCGCCTCCGCCACGTTGGTTTTCGCCACGTTTACACGCAAAAACACCGGCGCCCGCGATTGCAAAAGCGTCAGAACAGCGCTGAAATCACTGCTCAAACTGTCGCGCAACGGGGCTTCCAGCCAATCGGGGATGTCATGGGCCACCGCGTCCGGCAGAGGCCCCGGGTCATGCTGCGCCTCGGCATCCGTCAAGGGCGGCGGCGCATAGCCCGTGCCGTTGAAAACCACATCCAGTTTCCCTCCCGCCGCGCGGACTGCACCGATCATCAGGCCGCGCCCCGTCGTCGCGCCCCCAAGTGCAGCGAAGGAACGGCGGCGGCGCAGGGCGTCGAACACATGATCGCGGATTACGGCCCGGTCGCCGGATCCGGCATACCGGTTGCTCCGGCTCCAGCGGCTAAGCGCGGGTTCCGGTGCGGTGCCGGACAGGATATCGTCAAGGATCGCGATCGCGGCCGCGATCCGGGCAGGTGGTGTCATGGGACGGGCTTAGACTATACCGGTTTGCGCAGCGCTATTCGTCGCCGCCATCATCAGCGCCGGGATCAGCGTCACTCGCACCATCGGCATCGCCGCTATCCTCGCCGCCGCCGTCGCTGTCGGCCTCGTCTGACGCCGCGCTATCATCTTGGGCACTGTCATCACCGCCATCTATGGGCTCGGACCCTTCATGCGATGACTGGGCCGCCTCACCCTCTGACTTTTCTGCCTCCGCCTGATCGCTGGCACTGTCATCAGGTGCAGCCGCCTGCTCCTCCACGCGGGCGGAGCGGTCGAACCGGTTGCCATCATCGTCATCATCGCTCTCTCGCCGCTCGGCGAAGCGGTTTGCACGGTTACCCGTGCCCCCAAACAGGCGCGAGAATACGCCGTTGCGCCGTGTCTCTTGCGGCAGGGGGGCGAGAGCCTCGGGCACGGGCAGGCTGCTGAAATCGACCAGTGGCACCTCGCGCAACAGCGGCTGCGGCTGCGGCGCGCTGGCCCGGCCCGCGATCCAGACCTCGACGGTACCTGCGCGCGGACTAGGCCGAAAATCAGTGAAATCGCGTAGGTCTGCGTTCAGCAACCGAGCCACTTCGGCGGCGGCTGCACGGTCCTCGGCGTGGAAGTAGCGGATATTACTTTGACTGATCCCGAAAGCCACTGGCGCGGTCAGCGTGGCCTCTAACCCGACCGTGCGCAGGACAGTGATGGCGCTTGCCGCAGACTGCTGGGCAGTGCCCGGGGCGTGTACAAAGACGTTTACGCCCAGAATAGTTTCTTGAACCTGGGGAAGCACTTGCTCCGGAACGACCGCTGCAAGGGTTGGGATTGGCAAAGCCTTGTCGACGGGCCGCAAAGCCTCAACTGAAAATGCCGCAACCGCTGGCGCCGGGCTGGCCAGCGCGGGCGCAGTAGTGAGTGTCGTGGCAACCAACGCACCCCCAAAGCCCATCGCCGGCAAAGGATCCCGCATTGTATCACGCGGCAGACCCGGGGGAAGCGGTGGGCGTGTTCCACCCGACCCCGCGAACGCCACTGGCACAGGACCGCTGGCATCCAGAGTGACCGGCGCTGATGGCGCCACGGTCGCGACAGCAAGGGCCGGGCCGGGCTCCAGGCCCGCACCAAGGTTAAATGGCTGTTTGCGCCTTTGGCCGTCTCTCAAAAAGCTGATCTGGATCAGCTGTCGCTTTCGGTCTCTCCGGTCCA
>JBCBPV010000076.1:0-17545 GCA_039820585.1 Pseudomonadota bacterium | reverse complement strand
ACGCCGGCGTTCAGTGTGTCTGCCGTGTTTGCGGGGCTTTTGACCAAGGTGGGGGTTTATGCCCTGATCCGGATGTTTACGCTGGTCTTTGACCATGACATCGCGTTCACCCATCAGATCCTGTTGTGGGTCGCGGTGTTTACCATGGTGACCGGCGTTCTGGGCGCGGCGGCGCAGCAGGACTTCCGCAAGATCCTGAGTTTCCATATCGTCAGCCAGATCGGTTATATGATCCTGGGGCTTGCGCTTTACACGCCCTTGGCGATTGTCGGGGCGGTGTTCTACCTCGTCCACCATATCGTGGTGAAGGCGAACCTGTTTCTGGTGGCGGGCGTGGCGCAGCGGCTGACGGGGTCGACGGATCTGCGCAAGATCGGGGGGCTTTACAAGTCGTCGCCGATGCTGGGCGCGTTGTTCCTGATCCCCGCGTTTTCGCTGGCGGGGTTCCCGCCGCTGTCGGGGTTCTGGGCGAAGTATCTGCTGGTGAAAGCCTCTCTTGATCTGGAAGCGTGGTTCATTGCCTTTGTGGCGTTGGCGGTGGGTCTGCTCACCATCTTTTCGATGACGAAGATTTGGGGTGAGGCGTTCTGGAAGCCCCATCCTGACGGGCTGGAGCCGGTGATGGGCACGCTGGATCGTAGCGTGATCTGGCCGCTGGTGTTGCCGATCGCGGGGTTGGCGACGCTGACCATCATCATCGGGCTGAACCCCGAGCCGTTTGTGCAATTTGCCGAACGCTCTGCCGATCAACTTCTGAACCCCGAGGCCTATGTTCGGGCCGTGTTGGGAGGCGCGCCATGAACCTGTTTGCCCTGAACGTCACCTTGGCGGTGGTCTGGGCCGCGCTTTGGGCGGATTTCTCGCTGTTGCAGCTGTTGGTGGGCTTTGTCGCGGGGTTTGGCGGGCTGTGGCTGGCGCAGCCTTTGTTCAATGCCCCCAGTTCCTACTTCCTGCGGGCGTGGCGCGTTGTGCGCCTGATCGGCTATTTCCTTTATGAGCTGATCTTGTCGAGCTTTCGGGTGGCCTGGGATGTGGTTACGCCCACGCACCTGAGCAACCCGGCGATCATTCGCATGCCGCTGGATGCCAAGACAGACCTGGAAATCCTGCTGGTCACGAACCTGATCTCGCTGACGCCCGGCACGCTGAGCCTGGATGTGACGCCGGACCGGTCCTGTCTGATCGTGCATGCGATGTTTGCCGACGATCCCGACGCGCTGGTGGATGAGCTGAAGGGCGGGATGGAGCGGATGGTGATGGAGGTGTTTGAGTGATGACGGGAACCGAGTTTCTGTATTGGTCGGTGGATGTGGCCTTTGTCATGGTCATGGTCTCAATCGCCTTGGCCTTTTACCGCATCGCTGCGGGGCCGACCTTGGCCGACCGGGTTGTGGCGCTGGATATGATGACGATCTCGATCGTCGCGTTTTGCGGGCTGTATGCGATCTTGTCGGGCGTTGAGGCGTTTCTGGATGTGGCCATCGTTGTGGCGCTGATCGGGTTTCTGGCGACCGTGGCGCTGGCGCGCTATGCCGAGCGGGCGCTGTTTCGGCACCGCGAAAACGGTGAGGAGGATCAGGGATGAGCGGCTATCTGGGTGGCATTCTGGTGCTGGTGGGCGGCATTTTTGCGATCATCGCCTCGCTGGGGGTGATCCGGCTGCCTGATGTGCTGACGCGGATGCATGCGTCGACCAAGGCGGGGACGCTGGCCTCTAGCCTGATCCTGGTGGCGGTGGCGATCTATTTCTGGGATCTCAGCACGACGACGAAGGTGGCGGCGGCGGTGATCTTCCTTTTGCTGACGGCGCCGCTGGCCGCGCACATGATCGGGCGCGCCAGCATGCACCGCGATCAGGACGGGGAGACCCCGACCGACCCGCCCCCTATCCGTGAATGATGTCACGCTCTGCGGTGTAGATCAGCATCAGCCCGGTGACCCCGCAGGCCAGTGCGACGCCATAGACGAAGGGCGCCGACACAAAGGCCGCGTCATAGCCGGGATAGGCGCCACTGCGCATGGCGGCGGTGATGTGCATCAGCGGGTTGTACCAGGCGATATCGCGCAGGACGGGTGGCAGGCTTTCATAGGTGAAGAACACGCCTGACACGACGAAGAGGGGCCGGGTGACCATACCCCAGAACCGTTCCCAGACCGGCAGGCGCGCGATCAGCCAGGCGTTCAGCAGGCCGATCCCGGCGGCGAGGGCGGCGGCCATCGCCAGCGCGTTCAGGATCGCGGGCGCGGCATAGATCGCGCCGGTGTCGCGCGCGACCTCGATCCCCGTCATCACCAGGACGAAGACCACCAGATGGGTGCCCACGTTCAACACCCAGCGGGCAATCAGCGCGTCCATCAGCGTGACGGCGGGGTAGGCCAGAAGCGGGCGGGAAAACCGCACCGCGGTGCCGACCTTGTTGACCACATCGAGAAACAGCATGAACGGCAAATAGCCGGTGGCGTAGAACAGGAAGAAATCCCGCCCCAGCATCGGCGCGGGGAAGGCCACCGAGAACACGTAGGCCATCAGCGAGATTGCGGCCACGGGTTCGGCCACGGCCCAGATGTAGCCACCGGGCGAGCGGCCAAAGCTTGTGGACATCTCGCGCAGCATCATCGCGGTGATGGTGTTGGCAGGCGCGGGCGGGGGCAGGGTGTGGGGCATCGGGGGTATGAACGAATTCTTTACGACCTGTCGTTAAGACTAATGCCCAAGCCGCGTTAATTTTGACTTACCATTTGGGGAGAGGCTTTGTTGAACGCCCCGACGCAATTCCCGAACAGCCTTCAACCCCGGGTGAAACCGTCCGCCGCGGCAGCCATGGCCGCCCCGCGTGCAATGCCGCCACCCATGCCGGCGCCGGTGCCCCCCGCGGGACCGCGCCGCCTGTTGGCGCTGAGCTTTGTGGGGCTGGTGCTGGTGCCATTGGTGGCCACGGCGATCTATCTGTTCTGGTTCGCAGCGCCGCAATATGCCTCGCACGCGGGCTTTTCGGTGCGCCAGGAAGAGGCGCCAGCCCAGACCGGCCTGTTCGGGGGAATGGGCGGGGCGGGCGCGTCGGATGCGGATATTCTTTACGCCTACCTCACCAGTCAGGAACTGGTGCGCGCGGTCGACGCGGATGTCGATTTGCGCGCCGCCTTTGCCCGGGCGGGGCCGCGCGATCCGATTTTTGGCTTTCACGCCGGCGGCACGATTGAGGATCTGGTGACCTATTGGGGCCGGATGGTGCGGGTGTCCCATGATGCGGCGACCGGTCTGATCGAGATGCGCGTGCGCGCCTTCGCCCCCGAGGATGCCCAGGCCATCGCGCAATCGGCCGTGCGCCATGGGGGCGCCCTGATTGTGGAACTGTCGGCCATCGCCCGCGACGACACCCTGCGCTATGCCCGCGAAGATGTGGAGGATGCCTGGACCCGGCTGTCGGAAGCGCGCCAGGCGATGACAGCGTTCCGCGCCCGGACCCAGGTGGTCGATCCCACCGCGGATGTCAGCGGGCAGATGGGGCTTCTTGGAACGCTCGAGGCGCAGCTGGCCGAAGAGCTGATCCGGGTGGATGTGCTGACCCAGAACTCCACCCCCGAGGACCCGCGCATCGCGGCGGCGCGCCAGCGGATCGACGTGATCAAGGCGCGCATCGCCGATGAACGCAGCAATCTGGGCGGCGGGCGCGACGGGGCCGATTACGCCACGGTCATCGACGAATATGAACGGCTGAGCGCGGATGTGATGTTCGGGTCGGAAACCTATGCTGCGGCGCGCGCCGCGCTGGACACCGCGCGGGCCGAGGCGCGGCGGCAAACCCGTTACCTGGCCGAACATATCCGGCCGACGCTGGCCGAACGGGCGACTGCGCCCGATCCGTTGATCGTGCTGGGCGTGTTCGGGCTGTTTCTGACGCTGATCTGGGGCATGGGCGCGCTGATCGTGGCCAGCCTGCGCGACCGGCAATGACCGCGATCGTTTTGAAAGACGTCTGGGCCGCGCATCGCACGCGCGGCACGGTGACCCCGATCCTGAGCGGTGCGACGCTGGACTTTCCGGGCGGGCAGGCGGTGGCCCTTCTGGGGCGGAACGGGGCGGGAAAATCGAGCCTTCTGCGGCTGGTCGCGGGCACCGTGCGCCCCGACGCGGGCGAAATCCGGCGGTTTGGCCGCGTGTCCTGGCCCGTGGGGCTGACGGGAGGATTTCACGGCGATCTGACAGGGGCGCAGAACGTGCGCTTCATTGCGCGCGCCTACGGCGTCGATGCGCGGGCGCTTGTGGATTTTGTGGGCCATTTCTCGGAGCTTGGCCGCCATATGCACCTGCCTTTTCGCGGCTATTCCTCTGGCATGCGCGCGCGGCTTGGGTTTGCCGCGTCGATGGGGGTGCCGTTTGACACCTACCTCGTTGATGAGGTCACGAGTGTGGGCGATGCGGGGTTTCGCGCGCGGTCCGAGGCGATGCTGAAGGACCGGCTGTCGCGGGCCGGTGCGATCATCGTTTCGCATTCGCTTCAGCATCTGGCGCGGCTGTGCACCGCGGGGGTGGTGATCGACGCGGGCCGGTTGACCTGGCACGATGATGTCATGGCCGCGGTGGACCATCACCGCGCGCTGATGGGCATTGCGCCACCTGCCGCGGCGCAGGGCAAAGGCAAGCCCGTCCCGTCAGCGGCGCGCTTGCAACTGCGATAGGCGCGCATCCGACAACTCCGCAAGATTTGTGAATTCGGCCTGTGCGATGCAGTGTCACGAATGCAAACGGTGGAGAACCAGATGGCGCAGAGTTACGAGACGCGGCTGATCCGGGTGTTGGATTACATCCACGACAACCCCGATGCCGATCTGTCGCTCGATGCGCTGGCCGAGGTCGCGGCGATGTCGCGGTTTCACTGGCACCGGGTCTTCCATGGCATGACGGGCGAGACGCTGGCCCAGGCCGTGCGCCGCGTGCGCATGTACCGGGCGGCGGGCTGGCTGATCCGGACCGATGATCCGATCGCCGTGATCGGGGCCCGTGTGGGCCATGACAATGTGCAAAGCTTCACGCGGGTGTTCCGCGACAGCTTTGGCATGTCTCCGGGCGCATTCAGAACCCGCGGTGAGCTGCGGCCACCGCTTTTGAAGCGCAGAGAAGGAGACCATCCCATGTTCCCAGTAGATATTTCCGACCACCCCGCCCGGTCATTGGCCGTTTTGCCCCACCAGGGCGGGTATCTAGAGATCGGCGGCGTTTTTGAAAAACTGAGCGCACTGTTCACGACCCGCAATCTGTGGGGCCATGCGCGCGGTATGCTGGGGGTCTATTACGACGATCCCAATGCTGTGGCCGAGGCCGATTTGCGCAGTCATGCGGGCATTGTGCTGGACGCGCCTGTCGTTTTGGAGGCGCCGTTGGAGCCGTTGGAATTGCCTGCGGGGCGGTACGCGGTGATGCATTACAAGGGGCCCTATGCGGGGCTGAAGGCCGCGTATGATTACCTGTACGGAGACTGGTTGCCCAAGTCGGGGGAAGAGGTGGGGGATCATCCGCCGATTGAGATTTACCTCAATTCGCCGCAGGACACCGCACCGGAGGAGTTGCTGACGGAGGTGTGTGTGCCGTTGGCGTGAGCCAAGGCCGCGTCGCCCGTTTGCCCGGAGCCTGCCAAAGGCGCCGGGCGCGCGTCTGCCCGGCCCGGCTAGCCTGCGATCATCTCGGATTGACGGACGATCACCTCGGCCTGACGGATCGAGGCGAGATCCACCAGGCGGCCCTTGTAGACCGCGGCGCCTGCGCCATCGCGCTTGGCCTGTTCCATGGCTTCGAGGATCTCGCGCGCTTCCGTCACCTGGGCCTCGGACGGGGTGAAGACCTCATTGGCGAGCGCCACCTGTTTGGGGTGGATCGCCCATTTTCCGACCATGCCCAGCGTGGCGGAGCGCAGGGCCTGGGCGCGGAAGCCTTCGTCATCCGAGAAATCGCCGAAGGGGCCGTCGACGGGCAAGACGCCGTGGGTCCGGCAGGCGGCGACGATGGCGGTTTGCGCCCAGTGCCAGGGGTCGGACCAGTATTTCGCGCCTTCGCGGTGCATGTAGTAGTTTTCCTGCGTGCCGCCGATGCCGGTGGTTTGCATGCCCATGGAGGCGGCGAAATCGGCGGCCCCGAGGCTCATCGCGTGCAGGCGGGGGCTGGAGGCGGCGATTTCTTCCACATGGGCGATGCCTGCGGCGGTCTCGATAATGACCTCGAGGCTGATCGGTTTGCTGCGGCCCTTGGCGGCTTCGATCGAGGAGACCAGCGCGTCGACGGCATAGATATCGGCCGCACAGCCCGCTTTGGGGATCATGATCTGATCGATCCGGTCGCTGGCGTTTTCCAACAGTTCCACCACATCGGCATACCAATAGGGCGTGTCGAGGCCGTTGATCCGCACGCTCAGATACTTGGTGCCCCAGTCGATATCGCCGATGGCCTGAACGATGTTGCGGCGTGCCTCGGGCTTGTCATCGGGGGCCACGCTGTCTTCGAGATCGAGGTTGATGACGTCGGCCGCGCTGCCCGCCATCTTTTCAAAAATCGCGGGCCGCGAGCCGGGGCCGAACAGCTGGCAGCGGTTGGGACGGGCTGGGGCGGCGGGCTGGACGCGGAAGGACATGGGCGACCTCGGCAATGATGTTACGTTTTTCTGCGCTTGGGCAGTAGATTATTGCCCAGTGTGCTGCAAGTGCATTTTGCGGGTGCAGCAATTCGGGGCACGCGCCCAAACCGACGCGCCAACGGCGCTATCTTGCGATGTCTTTTGCACAAAATTCCACCATTGGCGAAGGATCTTGCGCGCGAGGTTGCCCCGGCCCGGAAAAACAACAAGCAATTCCCGCGCGTTGCTGGCACATCGGAGGGCGGAGGCTGCCAATGATCAAAACACCCTATCTTCTGTTTCTGGGCGACGCGCCCGACCAGCTGGCCGCGAAGGTGGCCCAAGGCATTCGCGACTGGCACCCCGAGGCCTGCGTGGGCCAGCTGCGCCTGCCCGGGTGCCAGGCGGATGTGGGCCTGCCCGACATGTCGCTGTCCGAGGCGCGCGCCGCGGGGGCCGAGACGCTGGTGATCGGTGTGGCGAACCGGGGTGGCTATATCTCAAAGCTGTGGAAGGATGAGCTGCACACCGCGTTGGAGCAGGGGTTTGACCTGGCCAGTGGGCTGCACAACCTGTTGCGCGACGAAGCCGATCTGGTCCGCACCGCCGAGGCGCATGGGCGCATGCTGCACGATGTGCGGGTGCCGTCGGTGGAATATCCGATTGCCAACGGCAAGCGGCGTGGCGGCAAGCGGTGCCTGGCGGTGGGCACGGATTGTTCGGTGGGCAAGATGTACACCGCGCTCGCGATGGAGCGGACCATGCGGGAGCGTGCGATGAAGGCGACGTTCCGGGCCACGGGGCAAACAGGCATCCTGATCACCGGTGATGGGGTGCCGCTGGACGCGGTGATCGCCGATTTCATGGCGGGATCGGTGGAGTGGCTGACGCCCGAGAATGACGACGATCATTGGGATCTGATCGAAGGGCAGGGCAGTTTGTTCCATGCCTCTTACTCTGGCGTGACCATGGCGCTGATCCATGGCGGCCAGCCCGATGCGCTGATCCTGAGCCACGAGCCGACGCGCACGCATATGCGGGGGTTGCCGGATTATGCGCTGCCGTCGTTGGAGGCGTTGCGGGACACCGCCCTGCCGCTGGCGCAGATCGTGAACCCCGGTGCCCGGGTGGTGGCGGTGTCGGTCAATACCAAGGCGATGGGGCAAGACGAAGCGTTGAGCTACCTCGAAGGCGTCGAGGCGCGGATGGGCTTGCCGACGGTGGACCCGTTCCGGCAGGGGGCGGATCGTCTGGTGGATGCGTTGGGCGCGGTGTGAGAGGGCGGATGCCTCCGGCGGGGATATTTTCGGACCAAAGAGGGGGCGGGTCGTGCGCTGTGAGGTGACGCGGGATACGTTTCGGCTGGCCGAGGCGTTTACGATTTCGCGCGGGTCGCGGACTGAGGCGCGGGTGCTGACCGTGACGGTCGAGGATGGGGCGCAGCGCGGGTGGGGCGAGTGTGTGCCCTATGCGCGGTATGGCGAGACATTGGAGAGCGTGACGGCCGAGATCGAGGGGCTGCCGGGCGGGATTGATCGTGCGGCGTTGCAAAGCGCCTTGCCGCCGGGGGCCGCGCGCAATGCGGTGGATTGTGCGCTTTGGGATCTGGAGGCGAAGCGGGCGGGGTGCCGTGTGTGGGACCTGGCCGGGCTGGCCGCGCCCGGCCCCGAGATCACGGCGTTCACCCTGTCGCTGGACAGCCCCGAGACCATGCGCGCGGCGGCGGCGCGGCATGCCGCGCGCCCGCTGTTGAAGATCAAACTGGGGACGCCGGATGATATGGCGCGGCTGGAGGCCGTGCGCGCAGGCGCGCCCAAGGCGCGGATCATCGTGGATGCCAATGAGGGCTGGACGGCCGACATCTATGCCGATCTGGCCCCGCATCTGGTGCGGCTGGGGGTGGATCTGGTGGAGCAGCCGTTGCCTGCGGGCGATGACGGGATGCTGGGTGAGATTGCGCGGCCCCTGCCGGTTTGCGCGGACGAGGCGTGCCATGACCGGGCGTCTTTGCCCTGGCTCACGGGAAAGTATGACATGGTGAACATCAAGCTCGACAAGGCCGGTGGCTTGACCGAGGCGCTGGCGCTGAAGAACGCGGCACTGGCCGCGGGCTATGGCGTGATGGTGGGGTGCATGGTGGGCTCGTCGCTGGCGATGGCGCCAGCGGTGTTGCTGGCGCAGGGTGCGGCGGTCACGGATCTTGACGGGCCGCTGCTTCTGGCCGAAGACCGCGAGGTGCCGCTGCGCTATGATGCGCAGGGCGTGCACCCGCCCGAGGTGGCGCTTTGGGGATAGGAGACGCGCAGTGAGCCGGATCGTTTACGTCAACGGAGAGTATGTGCCCGAGGAAGAGGCCAAGGTGTCGGTGTTTGACCGGGGCTTTTTGTTTGCCGATGGTGTTTATGAGGTGACCAGCGTGCTGGATGGCAAGCTGATCGACTTCGACGGGCATGCCAAGCGGTTGGAGCGGTCGCTGGGAGAGTTGGAGATGGACTGCCCGGTGACGATGGACGCATTGCTCGAGATCCACCGCCGGCTTGTGGCGCAGAACGGGATCGAGGATGGGCTGGTCTATCTGCAGATCACGCGCGGGGCGGCGGACAGGGATTTTGCGTTTCCCGATGGGGCCACGCCGACGATTGTGTTGTTCACGCAGGCCAAGCCGGGGCTGGCCGATAGCCCGGCGTCCAAGGCGGGGATCAAGGTGATTTCGATCCCCGACATTCGTTGGGGGCGGCGCGATATCAAGACGGTGCAGTTGCTCTATCCCTCGATGGGCAAGATGGCGGCCAAGAAGGCCGGTGCGGATGATGCCTGGATGATCGAAGACGGCCATGTGACCGAGGGCACCTCGAACAACGCCTATATCGTGAAGGGGCGCAAGATCATCACCCGGCACCTGGGGACCGAGATCCTGCATGGGATCACGCGGGCGGCTGTGCTGCGGTTCGCGCGTGAGGCGCAGATGGAGGTGGAGGAGCGATCCTTTACCATTGATGAGGCGAAGGAAGCGGATGAGGCGTTCGTTACCTCGGCCTCTTCTTTCGTGATGCCGGTGGTGGAGATTGACGGGGCAGCCCTGGGCGATGGGACGCCGGGGCCGGTCGCGCAGCGGTTGCGCGAGGTGTATCTGGATGAGAGCCGGAAGGCGGCGGTTTAAACCATCTGGACGGTGACGTTGGTGGGTGTGGTCGTCGTGTTTTGCAACACGGCGTAAAGGGTGCCATCCACGAGCACCTCGACACTGTTGACCAGCGTGTTGAACGATAGATCCGCGTTGGACAGGGGCGTGGTGAAGGTTGCGCTGTCGAACTCCAGGATGAGTGACTCGTTGGCAGCATCAAAATCGGTGATCAGGATCGGGTCTTCGCCGATCTCGTCGAACCAGCCCTCGAAACTGTCGATCTGCGGGTTGGTGGGATCGCCTTCGCCCGTCAGGGTATCGCCGTCATCGCCGATCAGTCTGTCTGCGCCAAAGCCGCCGCGCAAGAAGTCGGCGGTATCATCGCCGGTGACGTCGACCGCGTTGAGGATATCTGCGCCTTCGTCCCCGAACAGGTTGTTGACCCCCAGCGTATCGGTGATCGTGTCCTGGCCGGTGCCGCCACGGATCGTGTCGTTGCCCAGGTCTTGCGGGATTCCGGCCAGGTCGAAGGGCTCTGACGTGTCTGGGCCGTCGTCGAGGAATATGTCGTCGTTTCCGGGTCCGCCGGTCACGTTATCGGCGCCGCCGCCGCCGTAGACGGTATCGTTGCCTTCGCCCGCATTGGCGGTATCGGACCCGATCCCCAGAAAGAGCGTATCGTCGCCGCCCAGCGAATTGACGATGTCGTCCCCGGCCCCGGTTTCGAACCGGTCGGGGCCCGCGGTGCCGGTGATCATATCGTCGCCCGCGTTCGCAGGAGGCGGATCGCCGCCGTCATCGTCGCCGCCACCGCCGACAAGCCCGACCACCAGGCCAAGCCCCAACAAAACCGAGAGAAGTGCGAATTCCATCGCTTGTTCCCACCCGAATATGAACCTCAGCGTGAATCGTGGAGGTTCGCAGGCGTGGGGTCAAGGGCGCAGTGGTTCTTACCTGTCGCCCAAAAGCACACCGCGCAGCGAATTGCGGCCGCCGATGATCGAGCGGGCCATCAGGCGTTTGTCGCTGTGGCTGCGGTTGCTGGTGAAGAGCGCATTGAGCGCGGCGACCTGGCCCGAGGTCAGGTCTTCGACGTCGACATCCAGTTGGAAGTGCCGCAGATCGCGTTCGACCAACCGGTCGAGTTGGGAGGCGGCCGTGGCCGGGGCGGCCATGGCCAGGAGGGTGGCGGCGAGGCACGCGGCGCGGATCATCCCTGGCGCGCCTCGGCGTTGCGGATGACGGCCTTCAGCCTGTTGCGCGTGTCGAGGAAGCGCTTCTCGGGCGCCGACAGGATGAGATGGAGTTGCGCGGCCTCAGATGTGTTGAGTTCCGAGACATCCGTTTCAAGCTGGAAAAATCTCAGGTCGCGGTCGATCTTTGCCAGAAGCTGCGGGTTTGGATCGGCCAGTGAGGGCGTTGCGGTCACGACGGTGACGGCAAGCGCCAGGGCGGTGAGGGGGGCGTGTTTCATGCCGATAAGGGTAGGGGCCGCGCCCGGACCCGGCAAATCACGATTGCGGTGATCAGTCGTGAGATTTGGGCGCGGCGGCGAAGGCGGCCTGCTGTTCTGGCGTGGCCTCTGTCTGATACCTGGCCTTCCACTCGGCAAAGGGCATGCCATAGATCGCTTCGCGTCCTTCGTCCTTCGACATCTCGATCCCATGCGCGGCGGCGGCTTCCTGATACCAGCGGCTGAGGCAGTTTCGGCAAAAGCCTGTCAGGGTCATCATGTCGATGTTCTGCACATCCGTGCGCTCGCCCAGATGCGCAACAAGGCGGCGGAAGGCGGCGGCTTCAAGCTGTGTCCGGGTCTGGTCGTCCATCGTGGCCTCCTTGGGTTTGCCTAAAGATGGGCCTTCTGGCGCGCGGCGTCCAGTATCGGGGCCAAACGCTGGGCCCAGGCGCGTTGCTGATCCTCGGTCTCGATCAGGTCGTGCCGAATTTCAATGAGCGCGTTTGGCCGCCCCGGGATCAGGGCGTGGCGGTCCACCGCGTCGCCCGGCAGGTGCCCCGCATAGGGTTCGTTTTCGCCCACGCACAGATCGGGCTCGGCGCGCAGAAGGTCGATCAGCGGGCGCGACAGACGCTGATCCTCGGCGTGCAGGATGCCGATATGCCAGGGGCGGGGGTGGCGCCCGTTCAGCCGCGGTGTGAAGCTGTGGACCGCGACTATGATCGTATCGGTGATTTTGCCAGCAAGGTCGGCATAGGCGGCGTGGTAGGGGCGGTAGTAGCGCTTGAGCCGCCGTTCGCGTTCCTCGGGCGTCAGGTGGCGGTTTCCGGGCACGATTGTCTGGTCATAGACCTTCATGATCAGCGTGGGGTCGTCTTCGCCGCGGTTGGGGTCGATCACGAGCCGGGAAAACGTGCCCAGGATCGTGCGCGCCTGCAGTGCCGCGCCCAGGTGGCGGGTCACGCCGGCGGCACCCACGTCATAGGCGATGTGCCGGGCCATCTGTTCGGGGGGCAGACCCAGTGATCCGCCATCAATCTCAAGCGGGACCCGGTTTGACGCGTGATCGCAGGCGATGAGCCACGGGCCCCCCCGGTCCGCGCCGATGATGTCATAGGCCGCGTCTGTCATTGCTGTGTCACCTGGCCCCGTAACCGTGTTGTATCAATGCGCCGTTGTAAGTGTTAGCGGTATCAGTCATACAACGCGCGGTACGCCAAGTGCGACAGACCCAAGGGGGATAGGGCAGAATGAGACGCCTTCGCAACGTCAAGATCGTCGCAACTTTGGGGCCGGCCTCCAGCGATTATGACACCATCCGCGCGCTGTTTGAAGCGGGCGCAGACGTTTTCCGCCTGAACATGAGCCATGGCGAGCATCCCGAGATCGAGGAACGCCACCGCATCATCCGTGAGGTTGAGGCGGAACTGAAGCGTCCGATTGCCATTCTGGCCGATCTGCAGGGGCCGAAATTGCGGGTGGGAACCTTTGCCAACGGGTCCGAAGAGTTGGAAATCGGGCAGGCGTTTCGGCTGGATCTGGATGCGAGCGAGGGGGATGGCACGCGCGTGTGCCTGCCCCATAAAGAGATTTTTGCGGCCCTTGAACCGGGCGCGTCGCTTTTGGTGAACGATGGAAAGATCCGGCTGAAGGTCACCGAGTGCGGGGCGGATTTCGCCGATTGCACCGTGAGTGTGGGCGGCACGATTTCCAACCGCAAGGGCGTGAACGTGCCCGATGTGGTGTTGCCGGTGGCGGCCCTGTCGGACAAGGACCGCAAGGACCTGGAATTTGTGTGCGCGTTGGGCGTTGACTGGCTGGCGCTGTCGTTTGTGCAGCGCGCCGCCGATGTGACCGAGGCGCGCGAACTGGCCAAGGGGCGTGCGGCGATCCTGTCGAAGATCGAAAAGCCTGCGGCGGTGACCGCGTTTGACGAGATCCTGGCGGTGTCGGACGGGATCATGGTGGCGCGCGGCGATCTGGGCGTTGAATTGCCTGTTCAGAACGTGCCGCCGATCCAGAAGCGTCTGGTGCGCAAGTGCCGGGCGGCGGCAAAGCCGGTGATCGTGGCGACCCAGATGCTGGAATCGATGATCGAAAGCCCGATGCCCACACGGGCAGAAGTGTCAGATGTGGCGGCGGCGATTTATGAAGGCACCGATGCTGTCATGCTGTCGGCGGAATCTGCGGCCGGGGCCTATCCGATTGAAGCGGTGCAGACGATGAATGCCGTTGCGATCGAGGTGGAGAGCGATCCAACCTATCGCGACGTGACCGCCGCCAGCCGGGGTGGCAAGCGCGAGACGACCGCTGATGGTATCGTGGTCGCCGCGCGAGAAATTGCGGAAACGACCGAGATCAAGGCGATCTGCTGCTTCTCGCAATCGGGCACCACCGCGCGGCTGATCGCGCGGGAACGGCCCAGCAAGCCGATCATCGCCATGACCCACCTGCAGGGGACGGCGCGCAAGCTGGTGCTGAGCTGGGGTCTGCACTGGGTGATCGTCCCGCAACTGGAACGCTTCAAACAGGCCGTCGTCAACTCGGCCCGTGCGGCCCGTGCGGATGAGTTTGCGGAGACCGAAGACCAGATCCTGGTGATTGCCGGTGTGCCGTTCAATGTGCCGGGATCGACCAACATTTTGCGGGTCGCGCCCTGCGAGGAAAGATTGATTTATTCGACCGATCCCGAGTAAGGGAGTGTCCGAGGGGCTGTAGACGAGGCCAGTTTGGACCCAGACCTGCTTATCGTGATTGGAACGCTTTGCGTGTTGGGGGCCTGTGGCCTGACGGTATCGGCGTTTTCCTCTTCTGACAGAAGTTTCCGCCCGGTGATATTGCTGCTTTTCCTGGGCTTTGGCTGTATTGTCTATGCCACGCAAACCAACCCCACGGGCTATACCATGGCCGACCTGCCGCAGATCTTCCTGCGCACGATCACCGGGCTGTTCTAGGCCCCGGCGGCCCGCCTGATTTTCCCCCTTGCGCGGATGCACCACCGCCCCTATACGACGCGCTTCCACCCGCGTGGCCGGCCCAAGTGGCATGCCGAGTCGCGCGTACACCGACCAATAGGAGACGGAAATGCCCAAGATGAAGACAAAATCGAGCGCCAAGAAGCGCTTCAAGGTGACCGCCACCGGTAAGGTGATGGCCGGTCAGGCCGGCAAGCGGCACGGGATGATCAAGCGCACCCGCAAGTTCATCCGCGACGCCCGCGGCACCACCACCCTGTCTGCCCCTGACGCGAAAATCGTCAAGGGCTACATGCCCTACGACCGTTAAGGAGGATCTGAGATGTCGAGAGTTACCTCCGGTAAGGTCACCCACGCCCGCCACAAGAAGGTCATCAAGGCCGCAAAGGGCTATTACGGTCGCCGGTCGAACGCGTTCCGCACCGCGACGCAGGCCGTGGACAAGGCGAACCAGTATGCAACCCGCGACCGCAAGAACCGCAAGCGCAACTTCCGCGCGTTGTGGATCCAGCGGATCAACGCCGCTGTGCGTGCCCATGACGAGGCGCTGACCTATTCGCGCTTCATCAACGGTCTGTCGCTGGCGGGCATCGAGGTTGATCGCAAGGTTCTGGCCGATCTTGCCGTGAATGAGCCCGATGCGTTCACTGCGATTGTGGACAAGGCGAAGGCGGCGCTGGCGTAAGCGGTCGCGTATCTTGCGCTTGGAGGGCTGGCCACTGCGCCGGCCCTTTTGTTTTGAGGATTCCCATAACGTCTGAACCTGATAAACTGCCCGCAAAACAAGGCGAGCAGCATGGCCAATATCAGTGAACTGCATTACTCGAACGCGTATTCGAACGCGACGGGCGTGTCTGAGTTTCTTGAGGTCACGCTGTTGCCTGGCGAAGACCCGGCGGATTTCACGGTGGCGTTCTATCAGGCCAACGGTGATTTCGGCATCGCGGTTGCGTTGACCGACCCCGATGTGATCGTGGCGACCGACGCCGCGACGGGCCGTGGCTTTTACCAGATCAGTGAAGATGACTTTCCGATCCTTCTGACCGATCCCGATGGGGGCGGGTCCACGAACTACGAGGCCTATGCGCTTGTGGATACCTCGACGGTGCCGGGAACCGTTGTGCAGTTTCTCGATATCGGGGGCGGCACGACGAATATCACGGCGGATGGCGGCCCTGCGGATGGGGCAGTGTCGAGCAACATTCCGGTGCCCACGGGCCCAAACGCGGCCACCTATTCGATCCAGTTCCTGCCGGGCGATCCGGGAACCCCGATCTATGAGCCGCTGACCGAAGGCGGGCCGGTGATTTGCTTTTGCGCGGGCGCGATGATCGCCACGCCTGATGGGCCGCGGGCGGTGGAGGAGTTGCAGCGGGGGGATCTGGTGCAGCTTGAGACAGGTGGTGCGGCCCAGATCCGCTGGACCGGGCATCGCCATGTGACCGCCGATGAGGTGCGCCGCGACCGGCGGTTGCGCCCGGTGCGGGTGGCGGCGGGCAGTCTTGGGCCCGGCCAGCCGGAGCGCGACCTGTGGGTATCACAGCAGCACCGGTTTCTTGTGCGCGGACCGATTGCCGAGCGTGTGTTCGGGCGAAAGGCGGTTCTGGTGCGCGCGCGAGACATGATTGCGCTGGACGGGGTTGCGATATCGGATGCCACGGCGCCGGTTGATTACCACCATTTCGCGATCGCGAGCCACGGGTGCGTGATTGCCAATGGGGCTGTGGCCGAAACCCTGTTTCCCGGCCCCATGGCGCTGGCCGCGTTGACGGCCGAGGCGCGGGCGGAACTGATCGCCCTGTTCGGCGCGGATGAGTTGGCCCGATTGCATGCAGACACGCCGATCCCGCCCGTTGCGGGCCGCCGGGCCCGGCGGATGATCGCGCGGCATGCAGCCAACAACAAACCGCTCGTCACCCCCGCCTGAGGCGGCCGGGCAAGACGGCCTTGAGCGAAACGCAAAAGCGCTTTCAGGCCCGCCCGGTTGCATTCGCGCGCCCCCATGGCTAGGGGATGCGGACCGAAGCAAAGGGCGCCCGGCATGGACGATCTACGTGACAAATACCTGCAGCTTATCAGCGGTGCTGGCGACGAGGCGGCGCTGGAAGATCTGCGTGTGCAGGCCGTGGGCAAGAAGGGCGAGATCAGCCTGAAGATGCGCGAATTGGGCCGAATGACGCCCGAAGAGCGTCAAGTGGCAGGACCTGCGCTGAACGCGCTGAAAGATGAGATCAACGCGGCGCTGTCAGCGAAGAAATCGGCCTTGGCGGATGCGGCGCTCGATGAGCGGCTGAAGGGTGAGTGGCTGGATGTGACGCTGCCCGGTCGGGGCCGCCGGATGGGCACGATCCACCCCGTCAGTCAGGTGACCGAGGAAGTGACCGCGATCTTTGCCGACATGGGCTTTGCCGTGGCCGAGGGGCCGCAGGTGGAAAGCGACTGGCACAATTTCGATGCGCTGAATATCCCCGACCATCACCCCGCGCGGGGTGAGATGGACACGTTCTATATGCACCGCGCCGAGGGCGACAATCGCCCGCCGCATGTGTTGCGCACGCATACCTCACCGGTGCAGATCCGGTCGATGGAGTTGCAGGGCGCGCCCTTGCGCGTGATCTGCCCGGGCCGGGTGTACCGCGCGGATTACGACCAGACCCACACGCCGATGTTCCATCAGGTCGAGGGGTTGGCGATCGACACCGATATCTCGATGGCGAACCTCAAATGGGTGCTGGAAGAGTTCGTGAAGGCGTATTTTGAGGTGGATGACGTCGACCTGCGCTTTCGCGCCTCACACTTCCCCTTCACCGAGCCGTCGGCCGAGGTGGATATCCGCTGTTCCTGGGAAGGTGGTCAGCTGAAGGTGGGCGAGGGCGATGACTGGCTGGAGATTTTGGGCTCTGGCATGGTGCATCCGCGCGTGCTGGAGGCGGGGAAGATTGATCCGACCGTCTATCAGGGCTTTGCCTTTGGGATGGGGATCGACCGGATTGCGATGCTGAAATACGGGATCCCGGATTTGCGGGCGTTCTTTGACAGCGATCTGCGGTGGTTGCGGCATTATGGGTTCAGTGCGCTGGATCAGCCGACGTTGCAGGGGGGGTTGAGTAGGTGAGAAAGCCTCTCCCGTTCCATCCACGGGCGGGTCAGGTTCTGGTTGCGGATTTCAAGGATTTCGTTGCGCCGGAAATCACGAAACTTCGGCCAGTCGTTGTCATTTCTCCAAGGCTACCGCACCGGGCAGGTCTGGTGACGGTTATTCCGCTAGGGTCAGGACCCATTGATTCCTGATGGCGAGCGTGATTCACGGTTCGAAAAACGAGCGGTGACATGTCTGATCTTTTCTGGCTGACCGATGCGCAGATGGCGCGTCTGGAGCCCTATT
>JBCBPV010000075.1:0-18927 GCA_039820585.1 Pseudomonadota bacterium | reverse complement strand
GTAGATCCGTCCACCAGCGGCCAAGGTCGCATCCTCCAGCTCGGCCACCAGCCGCTCCGTCACCGCGTCTGCGTGGAAATCCACTGCCAGCGTGTAGCCTTCCATCGGAAACGACATCATCCCCGCACGCCCCGGCCCCATCCGCTTGAGCACCGCCAGCGGCGATGCAACCCCCGCCTTGGCGATCTTCTCCAGCATCGCCCGCAACGCATCGGCCTCGCTCAAGGGCACCACACATTGGAACTGATGAAACCCCGCCTTGCCATAAAGCCGGTTCCAATCGTGGATCTTGTCGAGCGGAAAGAAGAACTCTCCAATCGGTTTCACAACCGTGCGTCCCCGCACCGGCACCCGCCGCCAGTACGCGGCATTGAACAGCCGCACCACCGGTGGCGACAGCGCAAAGCCCGGCGCGTCCATCGGCACCGTTTTCGCCCGCTTCTGCGGCGGAACCAGCCCCGCGCCGGTCTCAGCCTCTTCCAGTATCCCGCGGCCCAGCGCCGCGCCGGTGGCCGTCGCGTCAATCCAACCAACGGTGTACGTCGCGGTGGAGGCATCGAGGTATGACAGGTGTTCGTCCCAATCGGTGATCCGCCGCTCGGTCACCATCATCACATCGCCCTTGGTCGGCAAAAGCTGCAACTCCGCGGTCGCGATCGCCCCGGTCTGGCCCATCCCGCCAACGGTCGCCTCAAACAGCTCTGACCCCGCATGCGCCGTTTCGGTCCCCTTCGCCGTCAACACCGTCATTTCCCGCACATGCTGGCCAAAACTGCCCGCATGGTGGTGGTTCTTGCCATGCACATCGTTGGCAATCGCCCCGCCCACGGTCGCAAACCCCGTCCCTGGCATTACCGCCGGCAACCAGCCCTTGGGCGCCAGCACCCGCGCCAGATCGCCGATCCGCACCCCGGCCTCAACCGCCAGAACCCCGGCCTCAGCGTCCAAAGCCATCATCCGGTCCAGCCGCGTCATATCCACGGCCATCCCGCCATCGTTCAGGCAGACATCGCCATAAGACCGCAGGTTCCCGATCGCGGGCCCCGGCGTTTCGCCCATGATCCGATGAAGCGCGCGCTGCCGCTCTGGCCGCGCCACCTCGCCCGTGGCCTCATGAACCCGGCCCCAGCCGCGATACGTCAGTGTCTTAGTGTGCATGCCCCGCCTTCATCGAAATGCGTTCAGCCATCGGAAACACCGCCAGCCCCAAAAGGATCGCGAACCAAAGCGTCGTGACCCGAATAATCAGTGTCGCGGGGATTGAGACCTCCAGCGGCACCCCTTCCAAGGTGAGCAGTGCGATCATTGCCGCCTCTGCCCCGCCAACACCGCCGGGTGCGCCGGTCAGGCCGCCCGCCAACGTGGAAAACACGAAGATCGCCACCGCCGTCCAGAACCCGATATTTGCCCCCATCCACATCAACAGCAGATGAAAGGCATAGCCCTCGGCCATCCAGCCGATTATCCCAAGAACCGCCGCGAAGACGATCAACCAGGGTCCGCGAAACTGCGCCAAAGACCGCGATGCCCCGCGAATACGCGCAAAAAGCCGGGGAAAGGCCCCCAGAACCCGGTATCCCATCGCCGCCAACCCGCCCAAAAGGCTCGGGTGCGTCGCCACATAGGCCCCCGCCAGCGCCAGGATCACAACAGGCACCGCCCCGGCAATCCCGCCCGCCGACAAGGCAAGCGCCAGCGCCAGGATCAGCGCCATGGCCACCAGATCCGATGCCCGGTCCACCAGCACCAGGGGTGCCGTCCGCTCAAACGACCACCCCGTCTCGCGCCGCAGCCAGCGCATCCGCACCAACTCGCCCACACGCCCCGGCGTGGCCGACATCGCAAAGCCACCGATGAAATGCCGCATATCCTGCGTCAGCCCGGTGGGCAGGCCCAGCCGCCGCGCAAACATATGCCACCGCAGCCCACGGAACCCGTAGTTCACAAGGCTCAAGCCCAAAAGCACCGCAATCTCCCAGGCTTCCAGGCTCATGATCTCGGCCCAGGTCTCTTCCCACCCGGTCGCCGCCGCCAACCCGAACAGCCCCACCACCATCAACGCAAAAAGCCCGCCGAGGATCCACAGATCACGGCGGGTCGTGTCGCTGCCGCGCGGACTGCGCGGCTCGGGCAGGGGGTCGGTACTGCTCATTATCATTGCCCCGACTGCTAGCGTTCGATTTGGGCAGTATTATGAAGGCTATGCGCGGGGGCGCACAGCCCCCCATTCACACATTAAAGACATCGGCCCATTCAGGATGCTTGCGTCGCTCGGCATTCACGAACGGGCAAAGCGGCACGATCTTGAACCCCTCGGCCCGTGCATCCTCAACAATCCGCGCCACCAGCGCCCGGCCCATGCCGGTGCCCTTCAGACGTTCGGGCACGCCGGTATGGTCGGCGATCACCGATTGCGGCGACAGGATCGAATAGGTCAGCTCGGCCTGGTCATCGCCGTGATAGATGACGTACCGGCCCTTTGAGCCGTCAACCTCGCGGACGATTTCAAACTCAGACAATCGCGGCCTCGGTCGCGGCGCGCAGATCGTCATGGCTGACCCCCGGCGCGCATTCCACGATCTGAAGCCCCTTATGCGCCACGTCCAGAACGCCCAGGTTCGTGATGATCCGGTCCACCACGGCCTTGCCGGTCAAGGGCAGCGTGCATTCCTTCAACAACTTCGACTCGCCATGCTTGTTCTGGTGATCCATCACCACAACCACACGGCCAACGCCAGCGACCAGATCCATGGCACCCCCCATGCCCTTGACCAGCTTGCCGGGGATCATCCAGTTCGCCAGATCACCCTTTTCCGACACTTCCATCGCACCCAAGATCGCCATCGCAATCTTGCCGCCCCGGATCATGCCGAACGATGTCGCACTGTCGAAATACGCGGTCTGCGGCAGCTCGGTAATCGTCTGCTTGCCCGCATTGATCAGATCGGCGTCTTCCTCACCGTCGATCGGAAAGGGTCCCATCCCCAGCATCCCGTTCTCCGATTGCAGCGTCACCTCGACACCTTCGGGGATGTAGTTCGACACCAGCGTCGGGATCCCGATGCCAAGGTTCACATACATCCCGTCTTCCAGCTCTTGCGCCGCCCGTGCGGCCATCTCGTTGCGATCCCAAGGCATCACGCGGCCCTCACTGTGCGTTGTTCAATCCGTTTCTCATGCTCACCCTGAATGATCCGGTGCACATAAATGCCGGGCAGATGGATCGCATCAGGGTCCAAACTGCCGGTCTCGACGATCTCTTCAACCTCGACCACGCAGACCTTGCCGCACATCGCAGCGGGCGGGTTAAAGTTGCGCGCTGTCTTGCGGAACATCAGGTTGCCCGTGGCGTCCGCCTTCCAGGCTTTCACGATCGACAGATCAGCGAACAGACCCGTCTCCATGATATAGGTCTCGCCGCCAAAATCCTTGTGCTCTTTGCCCTCGGCGATCACCGTGCCAACGCCCGTCTTGGTATAGAACCCAGGAATGCCACAGCCTGCGGCCCGCATCCGTTCGGCCAACGTGCCTTGCGGATTGAACTCCAGCTCCAGCTCACCAGACAGGTATTGCCGCATGAATTCAGCGTTTTCGCCCACATAGGACGAAATCATCTTCTTCACCTGGCGGGTCTGCAACAGGATCCCGATCCCGAAATCATCGACACCGGCATTGTTCGACGCAAAGGTCAGATCCTTGGTGCCCGCGTCCTTGATCGCATCCAACAGCAATTCGGGTATCCCGCACAACCCGAACCCGCCGGAGGCAATGAACATCCCGTCAAACAACAGCCCATCCAGGGCTTCCGCGGCCGAGCCGTAGACTTTCTTCATCATCAACACCCTTGCTTTGTTGGCCGTAGGTAGCGGGGTGGGGCAAAGGGTGTCAATCCGATCCCTTTGCGCCACAGGCGCGGGTCTTGCGCGCCGCGCTTAACCGTTGGTTCACTTTGTTGCGCTGTGTTGGCGGTACCCGACCACGAAAGCCTTGCCGATGTTCGATCTCTCGCCGCCATCCTCCCAAACAACCGCCGATCTGTCCGACCACCCTGTTCATCTCGTCCCGCCCGTGGGCGATCCTTATGTCCTTGGGCATTGGCACAAGGGCCGGGTCAGCCTGCGCGGCTATGCGCGCGAGGCGATTGTAAAGGCCCGTCTGGCGATCCGGCCGCGATGCGATATGCCGGAGAAATTCGTGATCTTCGGTCGTCCGCGATCGGGCTCAACCCTGCTCAGCCGGCTGTTGGGCCAGGTGCACGGGCTGCGCTGCACGGGCGAAATGCTGAATTACGCCATGGTCGATCCGCGCGCCTATCTTGACGGTCTGGCGCGCCTGTCGGGCGCTCAGGTGTTCGGATCCAAGGTGCTCAGCTACCAACTCTTGGAAATCCAGCGGATGCGCGACCCGCTCGCCTTCTTCAGCGACCTGTCGGGTGCGGGCTATACGCTGATCCACCTGCGCCGGAACACGTTCGATCAGGCGCTGTCGCTGTCGCTGGCGCAGGCCACAGGCCATTACCACCGGCTAAACGGAGACCGGAAGGTGCCGATGCCCGCGCAGATCGTCATCTCGGGCCCAGAGTTTGCGGATCAGTACCGTTGGAACGCCGCGATGCTGGATTACGAGGATCAGCTGATGGCCCGGCTGCCCCACATCACCGTCAACTATGAGGATGATCTGGCCCACGCGCGCATGCACCAGCCCGCGATTGACCGGATCAGCGCCCGTCTGAGCCTACCGCCGTCACCGGTGAAGGCCGACATGCGGCGCATCGGTGGACCGAACGGGGTGGTGCGCGCCAGCAACGCCGCGGCCTTGCGGGTGCTGGTGGGCGCGCCAGCTTTGCCGGTGCGGCTGGTGGGGTAGGGGGCATGGCAGCACGCGCCCCCAAGCACTTGGGGTAGCAAGCGCGCCGCCGCCGCGCAGGTCAGGCCGATTTCTTCTTCGGCGCCGCCTTCTTCTTCGCAGGCGCTTTCCGGCGCGTGCCCTTCTTGGCCTGCTTCTCGGCGATCAGCTCCACCGCCATCTCAACGGTCACATTGGCCGGATCGGTTTCCTTCGGCAGCGTGGCGTTTACCTTTTCCCACTTCACGTATGGCCCGTACTTCCCATCCATGATGCTGATCTGTCCGCCGCCTTCGGGATGCTCGCCCAGATCGCGCAACGGCTTGGCCGCCGCCCCACGCCCACCGCGCGAGGCGACCTTTTCGGCCAAAAGCTGTACCGCGCGGTTCATGCCAACGGTGAACACCTCTTCGATGCCGTCGAGGTTGGCATTCGTCCCACCCCGCTCAGACGTGCTCTCAGCGTGTTTGATATACGGCCCATAGCGCCCGATATTGGCCCAAACCGCCACACCATCTTCCGGGTGTTGCCCGATCAAACGCGGCAGTGACAACAGCTTCAATGCCTGTTCCAGATCCACTTCTGCCGGTGGCCAATCCTTCGGGATCGACTGGCGCGGCGGCTTTTTGTTCTCTTCGGTCACCTGCCCGCGCTGCACATAAGGCCCAAACCGCCCCTTGAAGACAGAGATCTGGTCCCCCGCATCCTCGCCCAGCACCTTGCCCTCGGGCGGAATGCCGCTGTCCTCACCCTCAGCACCCGGTGGCCCGAACGCACGGGTATAGCGACACTCGGGGTAGTTCGAGCAGCCGATAAACGCCCCACCCGACCGCGCCGTGCGCATCGACAACCGCCCGTTCCCGCAATTGGGGCAGAGCCGCGGATCGGTCCCCTCGGCATTGGGCGGGAAGAGATGCGGTTCCAACACCTCATTGATCTTTTCCAACACCTCGGTGATCCGCAAATCGCTGGTCTCGGCCAAGGCGGCGGTGAAATCCCGCCAGAACCGGCTCAGCACATCCTTATAGTCCCGCTCACCCGCGGTGATATCGTCCAGCTCTTCTTCCAGCTCGGCTGTGAACTGATAGCCCACGTAGCGGCGGAAGTAATTCTCAAGGAACGCAATCACCAACCGCCCCTTATCCTCGGGGAACAGCCGGTTCTTGTCTTTCCGCACATATTCGCGGTCCTGAATGGTCGTCACGATGCTGGCATAGGTCGACGGCCGCCCAATCCCCAGCTCTTCCATCCGCTTGACCAGCGTCGCCTCGGTATATCGCGGCGGCGGTTGGGTGAAATGCTGTTCGGGCGTCACCTGCCGCTTGTCGGCGGGTTCCCCCTGCAGGATCTGCGGCAACCGCTTGTCGTCATCATCAACAACCGTATCGTCGCGCCCTTCCTCGTAGACCCGGATAAAGCCGTCAAACAGCACCACCTGACCCGTCGCGCGCAGCATCACCTGCCCATCGGCGCTGCCCACATCCACCGTTGTCCGCTCCAACCGCGCTCCGGCCATCTGGCTCGCCAGCGTGCGTTTCCAGATGAGGTCATAAAGCTTGCGCTGATCCGCATCGCTCAGCTTCAGCCCAGCGGCATCCTGCGTCATATCCGTGGGCCGGATGCACTCATGCGCCTCCTGCGCATTCTTCGCCTTATTCTTATACATCCGCGGGCTGTCCGGCAGATACTCCGCCCCATACCGATCCTTGATCGCCTCACGCGCGGCCGTCACCGCCTCGGGCGCCATATCGATGCCGTCGGTCCGCATATAAGTGATATGCCCGGCTTCATACAGGCGCTGGGCCACCTGCATCGTCTGCCGCGCGCCAAAGCCGAACTTGCGGCTGGCCTCTTGCTGCAGGGTCGATGTCATGAACGGGGCAGAGGGATTGCGCGTACCGGGCTTGGCCTCAACCGATTGCACCGTCAGATCGCGCGAGGTGATGGCCTGCACCGCCAGTTCCGCCGCGGTTTCATTGGCGATATCAAACTTGTCGAGTTTCTTGCCACCCAGAACCGTCAGCCGGGCCTCATAGGTCTGGCCCCGCGGCGTCGCCAGTTCGGCCTTCACGGTCCAGTATTCCTGGGCGCGAAACGCCTCGATCTCCATTTCGCGCTCGACGATCAGCCGCAAGCACACTGACTGCACGCGCCCCGCCGACTTCGCCCCCGGCAGTTTGCGCCAGAGCACGGGGCTCAGGTTGAAGCCCACCAGATAATCCAGCGCGCGCCGCGCCAGATACGCCTCCACCAGATCCTGATCGACCTCGCGCGGGTTCTGCATCGCCTCGGTCACCGCGGATTTGGTGATCGCGTTGAACACCACCCGGCTGACCGGCGTGTCCTTCTTGATCGCCTTGCGCCCGCGCAGCGCCTCTTCCAGGTGCCAACTGATCGCCTCCCCCTCGCGGTCGGGGTCGGTGGCGAGGATCAATTCACCGTCTTCTTTCAGCGCGTCGGCGATCGCCTTCACATGTTTCTTACTGTCGCTCGCGACCTCCCATTTCATCGCGAAATCATGGTCGGTATCGACCGATCCGTCCTTGGGGGGCAGGTCGCGCACATGGCCGTAACTGGCGAGCACCGTGTAATTCGGGCCAAGATATTTGTTGATTGTCTTGGCCTTAGCAGGTGACTCGACGACAACGACTGGCATGAACTTCCTCTCAAAACCGGGCGGGGGCCCCGGCGGCGCAAGATGTGGGGTCGCCCGGTGGATTGTCAACGCCCGGTTTGGGGCAGGGCGCGTTCTGGCCGATATCGCGGGGTCACGCAGGGCCAGCGCGGGGCGATTTCAAGGCAGCGGGCGCGGGGTGTGCTGCGGAACCGGGCAGGAATGGGATGCCTTTGCGTGGCGCCGGGTGGTAAGGCTGGCTTGCCGCAAGTAAGCAGCCCTGTCTCGCAAGCGCAGCGTTCCGTGGATCGCTGCGGGCCGCATCTCCATTCGATCCGCTTTTGACTGCGGGGCGACCCCGCTTTTTAGCCGCGCAACCCAGCCTCACGCTTTGACCACACCGATGGTGCCGCGCTTCGGTATCCGTCTGCAAACCCGCCCCTTCGACCCGCCCCCGTCGAACAGCCCCCGTTCGACAGCGTCCATCAAGCGCCCCCATCACACCGCACGCGCCACCATCCCGCCCGCTGCCCGGCGGATCTTGCCATCCAACTCCAGCGCCACCAGCACCGGCGCCACCGTGGCGGGCGCCGCCTCCAGATCGCGGATCAACTGGTCTTCGGCCATCGGCGTCGGCCCCAGCCGCGACAGGATCTCACGGTGCAATCCGGCGGTATCGGCCAGGGACCGCGCAGGCTGCGCCGCGGGCTCAGCCGCCTCCACCGGGCGTACCGGCTTTGCCAGCGCCTCGATCACATCGCGCGCGCCGCGCACCATCGCCGCCCCGTCGCGGATCAGCATGTTGCAACCCGACGCCCGCGCATCGAACGGATGCCCCGGCACGGCCAGCACATCGCGCCCCTGATCCAGCGCATTGCGCGCGGTGATCAAACTGCCCGACCGGGCGGCCGCCTCTACCACCACCACCGCCTGCGCCAGGCCCGAGATCAGGCGATTGCGCGCCGGGAAATGCCGGGCCTGCGGCTGCACATGGATCGGCTGATCGCTCAGAAGTGCGCCCTTTTCGCCAATCTCCTGCGCCAGCGCCGCGTTTTCCGCCGGGTAGATCACATCCACCCCGCCCGCCATCACCGCAACCGTTCCGGTCTCCACCGATCCCAGATGCGCCGCCGTGTCGATCCCGCGGGCAAGGCCGGAGACCACCACAAACCCTTCCGCCCCCAGATCTGCCGCCACCTTGCGGGCCATGCGCGTCCCCAGGCTAGAGGCATTGCGCGCCCCCACCATGGCAATCATCGGCCGCGTGAACAGTGCGGGGTCACCGCGCACCCACACAAGCGGTGGCGGATCGGCGATGTCGCGTAGCGCTGTGGGATAGGTGTCTTCGCCATATGCGATCAGGGTCGCCCCGGCGCGTCGCCCGGCGCGAACCTCGCCAAGGGCATAATCGGGGGTGCAGAGCGTGTACTCGGCCACACCAGCGGACTTCGCCACCTCAGGCAGCGCCTCAAGCGCGGTCGCGACCGACCCATGTTCGGCCATCAGCCGGTAAAACGTGCTGGGACCAACCCGGCGTGATCGCAAGAGACGGAGCCAGGAAAGCTTCTCTTCCTCAGTGAGGGGTGGGGTGAGGGGGGGTGGGGAAGGGGAAAAATCCTTAGCCATCCTGCCTCCGTCTGCTTGCTGAAACTGGTATGGCGTCGAATCGGTTAAGCGGGGGTTAAAGGCCCGCGGGTTTCTCGCAGGTCGTCGCCTAGGCCCGGTTTCGGCGGGCCCAGAGCACCGCCCAATACGCCGCCGCGCAAATCATGCCCGCCAGGAAGGGCCAGGGCATCGTCAAGGCCTCCCAAGTGGTCAGGGGATTGTGACTGTCACGCACCAAAAACAGGAAATACGAACTCACCAAGACGAGTTGGGCCAAACCGCCACCCGCCAGGATGGCCACCATCCAGCCGATACGCCGGGGCCCACGCCCCTTCCACGCGGCGAACATCGCAACGGGCACAAGCGCCAGGAAGCCGACACAAACAATGATCACCGTCATCGGAAAGAGGCACCCCCATTCGAAGAGGTTTGCTGCCCGCTTGGCATGACACCAAGGGCCGCCAGCACCGATCGCCCAGGCGATCGCCCCCGGCACAACACCCATAGTCAGCGCGGCCCAAAGGTGATCGGCGGGCCGCAGCGCCCGCAGGTCGGCCGGGGTCCACAGCGCAGACCCGATCATCCTCACGCCGCCGAGCCGCCCACCGTCAGCCCACCAATCAACAGCGTCGGCTGGCCCACGCCCACGGGCACCCATTGCCCCGCCTTGCCGCAATTGCCGATCCCGGGATCGAGCGCCATGTCGTTGCCAATGGCCCGGATGTGGCGCAGCGAGGTCGGCCCGTCGCCGATCAGCGTGGCCCCCTTCACCGGATCGCCCACCTTGCCGTTCTGCACCCGGTACGCCTCGGTGCAGGAAAACACGAACTTGCCGCTGGTGATATCCACCTGACCGCCGCCGAAGCCCACGGCATAGATCCCGTCCTTCACATCGGCCACGATATCGCCGGGGGCGGCATCGCCCGACAGCATGTAGGTGTTGGTCATCCGCGGCATCGGCGGATGCGCGAAACTCTCGCGCCGCCCGTTCCCGGTGGCAGGCACGCCCATCAGCCGCGCATTCTGCCGATCCTGCATGAACCCCACCAGGATCCCGTCCTCGATCAACACGTTCTTGCCCGACGGCGTGCCTTCGTCATCTATGGTGATCGACCCGCGCCGGTCGGGGATCGTGCCATCGTCCAGAACCGTCACGCCCTCAGCCGCCACGCGCTTGCCCATCAGTCCGGCAAAGGCGCTGGTCTGCTTGCGGTTGAAATCCCCCTCCAGCCCGTGACCCACCGCCTCATGCAAAAGGATGCCAGGCCAGCCCGATCCCAGCGCCACGTCCATCACCCCCGCAGGTGCCGGGACCGAGCGCAGGTTCACAAGCGCAATGCGCAACGCCTCGCGCGCGACCTCTTGCCAGTGATCGGGCTCGATCAACCCGGTCAACGCGGTGCGCCCGCCGCCGCCCGCCATGCCGGATTCGCGGCGCCCGTTCTCTTCGACGATCACGCTGATGGTCAGCCGCGTCATGGGCCGCGTGTCGCGCACGATCCGGCCCTCGGGGCGCAGGATCTCAACCTCCTGGATCGCCGCCGCCAAGGTGGCTGACACTTGTACCACGCGCGGGTCCAGATCGCGCCCATAGGCATCAATCTCTCGCAACGTGTCGACCTTCAGCGCAAAAGCCGCGTCCGACATCGGGTTGTGATCGGTATAAAGCCGCGTATTCGTGGCCTGCGGGGCCTCGGCAATCGTGCCGCCGCCATCGCCCACCGCCAGACGCGCCGTGCCGACCGCGCGGATCAACGCCTCTTCGCTGATCTCGGTGGAATGCGCATACCCTGCGGTTTCGCCCCGCACCGCACGCAACCCGAACCCTTCGGAAGCGTTGTAACTGGCGGTTTTGATGCGCCCGTCATCGAACACCAGCGCCTCGGATCGTTTGCGTTCGATAAAAAGCTCGCCATCGTCAGCGCCGGCCACGGCGGCGCGCAATTGGGCCAGCGCGCGGCCCTCATCCAACAGTGTCTCAAACGGGCGGAACGGGGCAGCGTCAGTCATGTGGCGACCTTTCGGAAAATGCGGTCAAAAGCGTCCGTTTGCCGCGCTGGTTTATCTTGTTGCACTGGCACTAATATGATTTCAACTGCGCCGGAAACAACTCATCCACAAGGCGTTCTTGCCCCGGATGAGCGCCAGCGGCGAAAACGCCGCGCAGAGAACAGGAACCGGTATGCGTCTCAAGACCATGATCACGGCCCTCGGGGCCGCTTTTTCCGGACTGGCCGCCACCACGGCTGCCAAGGCCCAAGTCACCGTTGAGGGGCTTGAGGTGATTGGCGAGCCTGTCGATCGCGGCATAGGCTTCCAGCCGCAGGCGACCGAGCTGATGCAGGATCTCGTCTGGCTCGACACCCTGCTGTTGTGGATCATCACGGCCATCACGGTGTTCGTGCTTGGCCTCTTGGTCTACGTCATTGTGCGCTACAATCAGCGCGCCAACCCCACGCCCGCAACCTTCACCCACCACACCCCGATCGAGGTGGCGTGGACGGTGGTGCCCATCGTGATTCTGGTGTTCATCGGGGCGTTTTCGCTGCCGGTTCTGTTCAAGCAACAGGAAATCCCGGTGGGCGACGTGACGATCAAGGTCACGGGCTATCAATGGTATTGGGGCTATCAATACGTGGATGCAGGCGTCGACGGCGCGCCGGATGGCGAGATTGAGTTCGACAGCTTCATGCTGGCCCGCGAAGAGCTGGAAGAATTCGGCTATAATCAGGACGAATACCTGCTTGCCACCGACACTGCCGTTGTTGTGCCCACGGGCAAGACCATCGTGATGCAGGTTACTGGCGCTGACGTGATCCATTCGTGGACGATCCCGGCCTTTGGCGTAAAACAAGACGCCGTGCCCGGCCGTTTGGCCGAGCTGTGGTTCGAGGTCGATGAAGGCATGGAAGGCATTTATTTCGGCCAGTGTTCGGAACTCTGCGGTAAGGACCACGCTTATATGCCCATCACGGTGAAGGCCGTGACGCAGGAACAGTACGAAGAGTGGCTGGGTCGCGCGGCGGAAGAATATGCCGGCATCCCGATGAACGTCTCTGTCGCAGCCGCCGACTGATCGGAAGGGTGTCTAACGTATGAGCGACGCGACCATCATCCCGCAGGAGCATGAGGCCGGGTTCGGCGATTACTTCGCGCTGCTGAAGCCGCGCGTGATGTCGCTGGTGGTGTTCACGGCCATGGTGGGCCTGCTCGTCGCACCTGTGGCCGTTCATCCCATGGTGGGCTTTGCCGCGATCCTGTTCATCGCGGTGGGCGCTGGGGCCTCGGGCGCGCTGAACATGTGGTGGGACGCCGATGTGGATGCCGTGATGCGCCGTACCCGCAAGCGGCCCGTGCCCGCAGGCAAGGTCACCCCGGACGAAGCGCTGGCCATCGGCGTGGCCCTGTCGGGCTTCTCGGTCGTGATGCTGGCGCTGGCGACGAACCTCTTTGCAGCCGGCTTGCTCGCCTTCACGATCTTCTTCTACGCCGTCATCTACACCATATGGCTGAAGCGCTGGACGCCCCAGAACATCGTCATCGGCGGTGCGGCAGGGGCCTTCCCCCCGGTCATCGGCTGGGCCGCCGCCACGGGCAGCGTCTCCATCGAAGCCGTCCTGATGTTCGCCCTGATCTTCATGTGGACCCCCCCGCATTTCTGGGCGCTGGCCCTCTTCATGCGGTCCGACTATGACGATGCTGGCATTCCGATGCTGACCGTTACCCACGGCCGCAGGGCCACCCGCAATCACATCCTCGCCTACACCGCGCTGCTGGCACCGCTTGCCGTGGCGCTGGCCTTCACCCCCATCGGCGGGCCTGCCTATCTGATCGTTGCGCTGGCGCTGAACGCATGGTTCCTCAAGGGCGCCATTGCCATCTGGCGCCGGGACGAAGCCATGGCCGAGGCGGACAACTTCAAGGTCGAGAAAGAGTTCTTCCGCTTCTCGCTCCTCTACCTCTTTGCCCATTTCGGCGCGCTTCTGGTCGATGCGGCCCTGCGCATGGCGGGGTGGGCGTAATGGCGATCCGCGCAGAACATGAACTCCACCGCCGCCGGTTGTCCCGCAATGTCGGGCTTGGCATCGTACTGGTGGGCTTTGTCGCGGTCGTCTTTGGCCTGACGGTTGCAAAAGTGTCGAACACCGGCGCGGTCGAGGGCTTTGACCACGTCGTGCGCCCCGGCCTTGTGGAGACAGACCAATGATGCAGTTGGAAGGCAAACGCAAAACGCTCGCCCAGACTGTCAGCGTCGTGATCTTCATGGGCGCGCTCGCCTGGGCCGCCGTTCCGCTTTACGACTGGTTCTGCCGCGTCACCGGCTATGGCGGTTACACGAACGTGTCCGAGGGCAACACCGACGGCATCCTCGACCAGACCATCCTTGTGCGCTTCGACGCCTCGCTCGAACGCGACATGCCGTGGGAGTTCACGCCCGTCGCCCGCGAGATGGAGATCCGGATCGGCGAAACCGGCCTGGCCTTCTACGAGGCCTATAACCCAACCGACGAACCCATCGCCGGCACGGCAAGCTATAATGTGGCCCCCTACGCTGCCGGGTCTTTCTTCGCCAAGATCGACTGCTTTTGCTTCGAGATGCAGGTGCTTGAGCCCGGCGAACGGGTGATGATGCCCGTCACCTTCTATGTCGACCCCGATATCGTGGACGATCGCGAAGCCAAGCACACCAATCATATCACGCTGTCCTACACGTTCCACGCCACGGACATGCCCGAAGACTACGAAGAACAGGCGAGCCTTTCGCCTGACACGCGCCCAGACCTGAACTGAGCCCAACCAGGGACGACCGCCCATGGCACACGAAAAGAACCACGACTACCACATCATCAACCCCTCGATCTGGCCCTTCGTCGCCGCGGTGTCCGGGTTCCTGATGCTCTATGGCGCCGTCTTGTGGATGCATGGCAGCGGCCCGTGGCTGTTCATGGCGGGCTTTGTGGGCGTGCTCTACGTCATGTTCGCCTGGTGGACCGATGTGGTCGCCGAAAGCCGCGCGGGCGACCATACGCCCGTCGTCCGCCTTGGCCTGCGCTATGGCTTCATCCTGTTCATCATGTCCGAGGTCATGTTCTTCGCGGCCTGGTTCTGGAGCTTCTTCAAACACGCGCTCTACCCGATGGATACCTACGCGGGCTCCACCTATGTCAGCCCCGAATTCTATCAGGTCGACGCCTTCCACCTGCCGCTGATCAACACGCTCGTCCTGCTGTTGTCGGGCTGTGCGGTCACCTGGGCGCACCACGCGCTGGTCCATAACGAAAGCCGTAAAGAGGTTGAGTGGGGCCTGGCCATCGGCATCGCTTTGGGCATCCTGTTCACCTTCCTGCAAGCCTACGAATACCGCTACCTCATCGTCGAACAGGACTGGGTCTTTGGCCAGGACAAGTTCTTCTCGAACTTCTTCATGGCCACGGGCTTCCACGGGTTGCACGTGATCATCGGCACGATCTTCCTGGCGGTCTGTTACTTCCGGGTCAGGGCAGGGCACTTCACCGCCGAGAAACATATCGGGTTCGAAGCCGCCGCCTGGTACTGGCACTTCGTCGATGTGGTCTGGCTGTTTTTGTTCATGGCCGTCTACATCTGGGGCATCTGATCCCAGGGGGCCCTGGCCACAGACCAACAACGCAGGGGCGGGGCAGGCAAGTCGCGCCCCTTTTCCATCCGAGGGCCGCATGACTGCGCGCATGATCTTTCCGCTGCTTCTGGGGCTGACCGGCGCCACCGTGCTGATCGCCTTGGGCATCTGGCAGGTCAACCGCCTGGACTGGAAAGAGGGCGTGCTGGCCCAGATCGAGACCCGCATCAACGCCAGCCCCGTCGCCGTGCCCACCGACCCCGATCCGCAGGCCGACCGCTACCTGCCCGTGACCGCCAGTGGCACTCTGTCCGAGGAAATCCACGTCCTCGTCTCCACCCGGACCGAGGGCGCAGGCTTCCGCATCATCAGCCGCCTGGACACCGCCGATGGCCGCGCCTTGCTGGTCGACCGCGGCTTCGTGAAGGATGAACTAAAGGACGCCCCCCGCCCCGCGGGCGAGGTCTCCATCACCGGCAACCTCCACTGGCCCGACGAGATCGACCGCTTCACGCCCGAGCCTGACCCCGCCGCCAACATCTGGTTCGCCCGCGACGTGCCCGCGCTCGCCCAAGCGCTGGGCACCGAGCCGATCCTCATCATCGCCCGCGCCACGTCGGAAACAGACGCTTCCGTGACGCCGTTACCGGTGGACACCAGCGGCATTCCGAACGATCACCTCGAATACGCGGTGACGTGGTTCGGCCTTGCCGCCGTGTGGATCGCGATGACCGGATTCCTCTTGCTGCGGATCCGGCAGGGCAAACGCTGAAGGACGGCCAAATGCACTACATCTCCACCCGCGGTCAGGCGCCCGTCCTTGGCTTTGAAGACACGATGCTGACGGGCCTTGCGCGCGACGGCGGTCTCTATGTGCCCGAAGCCATCCCGCACCTAACCACGGAAGACATCGCCGCGCTCGCGGGCCAATCCTACGAGGACATCGCCTACACCATCATGCGCCCCTTCATCGGCGACAGCTTCACCGCTTCTGAGTTCCGCGACATCATCACCCGCGCCTACGCCAGTTTCGGCCACGATGCCCGCGCACCCTTGGTCCAACTCGGCCCCAACCATTTCCTGCTAGAGCTGTTCCACGGCCCCACACTGGCCTTCAAAGACTTCGCGATGCAGCTCATCGGCCAACTGTTCCAGGCCGCCCTGACCCGCCGGGGCGAACGCGTCACCATCGTCGGCGCGACCAGCGGCGACACCGGATCGGCGGCCATCGAAGCGTTCCGCGGCCTCGACAACGTGGATGTCTTCATCCTCTACCCCCATGGCCGCGTTTCCGAAGTGCAGCGCCGCCAGATGACCACGCCGACCGAGGCCAACGTCCACGCCGTCGCCGTCGACGGCGATTTCGACGATTGCCAGGCCGCGCTCAAAGCGATGTTCAATGATTTCGAGTTCCGCGACCGCGTGCGCCTGGCAGGCGTGAACTCGATCAACTGGGCCCGCGTCTTGGCCCAGGTCGTCTACTATTTCTCGTCGGCCACATCCCTCGGCGCCCCCCATCGAAAAGTCTCCTTCACCGTCCCCACCGGCAATTTCGGCGACATCTTCGCGGGCTACATCGCGAAACGCATGGGGCTCCCCATCGACAAGCTGGTCATCGCCACCAATCAAAACGACATCCTGCACCGAACCATCGCCACCGGCCAACACACCAAAGAGGGCGTCACCCCCTCGATCAGCCCCTCAATGGACATCCAGGTCTCGTCCAACTTCGAACGCGCCCTCTTCGACGCCTACGACCGCGACGGCACCGCCGTCACCCACCTGATGGATGAACTCACCCACCAGGGCGGCTTCCCCGTCAGCCAGGGCGCACTGGAAACCCTGCGCGAGATCTACGCCTCTGGCCGCACCTCGGAAGAAGAGACCTCCGACACCATCCGCACCATGCACACCCGCACCGGCGAGATTCTCTGCCCCCACAGCGCCATCGGCGTCCACGTGGCCAAGGCCGCGGCCGACCCCGCCACACCCATGATCACGCTCGCCACCGCCCACCCCGCCAAGTTCCCCGACGCGGTCGAGGCGGCTACTGGTACACGCCCCCCCCTTCCCAACCGCATGGCAGACCTTTATGAGCGTAAAGAACGGCTTGAGCGGGTGGCAAACGACCTGCACGCCATTGAAGCGTTGATTGAGGAGCGCCGCACCAAGTGACGGTGGATTTACACACATTGCCCAACGGTCTGCGGATCGTGACCGAACACATGCCCGGCCTCAAATCCGCCTCGGTCGGGGTCTGGGTCACCGCCGGGGGCCGGCATGAGCGGGTCGAGCAAAACGGCATCGCCCATTTCCTGGAACACATGGCCTTCAAAGGCACCGAACGCCGCAGCGCGATCGAGATTGCCGAAGCGATCGAAGACGTCGGCGGCTACATCAACGCCTATACCAGCCGTGAGATGACCGCGTTCTACGCCCGCGTGCTGGAAAACGACGTGCCGCTGGCGCTCGACGTGATCTCGGATATCGTGCTGAACCCGGTCTTCGACCCCAGCGAGATCGAGGTCGAACGCCACGTCATCCTGCAAGAAATTGGCCAGGCCCACGACACGCCCGACGACATCATCTTCGATTGGCTGCAAGAGGCTGCGTATCCCAACCAACCGCTGGGCCGCACGATCCTCGGCCCCTCCGAACGCGTCTCCAGCTTCACCCGCGACGATCTGGCCACCTTCGTCTCCGAACGCTACGCCCCCGGCCAGATGATCCTCGCCGCAGCCGGTGCCGTCGACCACGACGCCATCGTGCGCGCGGCGGAACGGATCTTCGGCCACCTCACCCCGCGAGAGGCTGGCAGTGCCGAACCCGCCCGCTTCCTCGGCTCGGAACGGCGCGAGGCCAAGACGCTGGAACAGGTGCATTTCGCCATGGGCTTTGAAAGCCCCGGCTACCGCGATCCCAACGTCTATACCGGCCAGATCTTTGCCACGGCCTTCGGCGGCGGCATGTCCTCCCGCCTGTTCCAGGAGATCCGCGAAAAGCGCGGCCTCTGCTACACGATCTTCGCCCAGGCCGGGGCCTATGCCGATAGCGGGTTGATGACGATATATGCGGGCACCAGCCGCGAAGAGATCGGGGCGCTGGGCGAGTTGACCATTGATGAGCTCAAGCGCGCCGCAGACGACATGACCCCCGCCGAGGTCGCCCGCGCCCGTGCGCAGATGAAGGCGGGCCTGCTCATGGGCCTGGAATCCGCGTCGTCCCGCGCCGAACGCATCGCGCGTCTGGTGTCGATCTGGGGCCGGGTGCCCGATCTGGAAGAAACGATTGAGCGCATCGACGCCGTCACCACCGGCGATGTGCGCGCCTTCGCGACCAAACTCGCCACAGGCGGTGCCGCGCTGGCGCTTTACGGCCCGCTCGACGACGCACCGGCCCCGGGGGCGCTTGTCGAACGGCTTGCCGCGTAATGCTGCCGCGTCGTCGGAAGGTTCGGATTGAAACCGACCGGATGACCCTGCGCCCCCCCGGTCACAGCGATTTCCGCGCCTGGGTGGGCCTGCGTCAGACCAGCGCCGATTTCCTGATCCCCTGGGAACCGGCCTGGTCGGTCGATCACCTCAGCCGCAAGGCGTTCACCAACCGCGTCTACTGGGCCCAACGCTCGATCTCCGGCGGCACCGCGCTGCCGCTTTTCCTGATCGAGCGGGACGGAGGCAACCTGCTGGGGGCCATCACACTCGACAATATCCAGCGCGGGCCCGCGCAGGCGGGGACGCTGGGCTATTGGATCGGTGAGACCCATGCCCGACAGGGCTTCATGCGTGAGGCGATCGGGGCGGTGGTGCATTACGCGTTCTCCACCATGGACCTGTCGCGGATCCAGGCCGCCTGTCTGGCCGAGAACAGCGCCTCGCGCGGGTTGCTCGAGAAATGTGGCTTCAAGTATGAGGGCGTGGCCCAAAGCTACCTTCAGATCAACGGGCGCTGGCGGAACCATGTTCTCTACGCCAATCTGCGCGCCGACCGGCGGGGCCGGGCAGGGGTCAGCGAAGTGCGGGGCGTGGCGTCGTCGTAGGGGGCTCTGCCCCAGCCGCCTGACGGCGTCTCCCCCGGGATATTTCCCGACCAAAGAAAACGGGCGCCCCGGTGAGGAGGCGCCCGTCTGGTCAGGGAGGGGGTGGGTTTACTCGTCGTCGCGCGATTCTGCTTTGATCTGAGCGAAGATGTCTGCAGCAACCTCGTTGGCCACACCGCGGGTCGAGATGCGGATGTCGTCGGCTTCGACGCTGAGGCCGCGGTT
>JBCBPV010000074.1:0-19055 GCA_039820585.1 Pseudomonadota bacterium | reverse complement strand
TTGAAAGGCGGCGGGCACCGCATGGCTGCCGGCCTGACCGTCGCGCGCAACGCTTTGGAGCCCGCCATGGCGCGGCTGTCCGACCTGCTCGATCATCTCGGGCGTGGCCGCGCCGGGCATCAAGACGCCGTCGAGGCGCAGATCCGAGGGGCCTGCGTTGCCCGCGCCCTGTTTGGCGAGCAGGTCGGACAGCCGCGCCATGGCGGGCTCCAAAGCGTTGCGCGCGACGGTCAGGCCGGCAGCCATGCGGTGCCCGCCGCCTTTCAACAGGTGGCCTTCGCTGGCCAGCCGCTGGATCGCCGCACCCAGATCGACGCCGCCGACCGAGCGGCCCGAGCCCTTGCCCTCTTCACCATAGAGCCCGATCACGACGGCGGGCCTGTTCGTCGCCTCCTTCAGCCGCGCGGCCACAATGCCGACCACACCGGGATGCCAGCCCTCGCCCGCGGCCCAGACGAGCGGCGCCTCCAGCCCGCGCGCCTCTGCCTGTTCGAGTGCAGCGGCGCGCACGGCGGCTTCGATCTCGCGGCGTTCGGTGTTGAGTGCGTCCAACCGTTCGGCGAGGGCCGCGGCCTCATGCGGGTCGGCGGTGCTGAGAAGCCGCGCGCCCAAATCCGCCGCGCCGATCCGGCCACCAGCATTGACGCGGGGGCCGAAGACAAAGCCCAGGTGATAGGTCGAGGGCGGCTGATCGAGCCGCGCAACCTCGGCCAGCGCCACCAGCCCGGCGCGGTCACGGCGGGCCATGACTTTGAGCCCCTGCTGCACAAAGGCGCGGTTCACCCCGGTCAGGGGGGCCACATCGGCGACCGTGGCCAGCGCCACCAGATCGAGAAGGGCCAGCAGATCGGGCGTCACGCCGCCCGCGGCCCGCTGGCGGCGGTTCGCCTCGACCAGCATCAGGAAGACAACGCCTGCGGCACAGAGGTGCCCCAAATCGCCCGGCTCATCGGCGCGGTTGGGGTTCACGACCGCCAGCGCGGGGGGCAGGGTCTCACCACCCAGGTGGTGATCCAGTACGATCACATCCGCGCCCTCAGCGGCGGCAATGGCGTCATGGCTGAGCGTGCCGCAATCCACGCAGACGATCAGATCGTGATCGCGGGCCAGCGCGTCCATCGCCTGGGGGTTGGGGCCATAACCTTCATCGATCCGGTCGGGAATGTAGAGCGTCGCGCCTTGCCCCAGCGCGTCCAGCCAAGTCAGGATCAGTGCAGCCGAGGCCCCGCCGTCCACATCGTAATCGGCAAAGACCGCGATCCGCTGCCGCGCTGAGACAGCGGCCAGGAACCGCTCTGCCGCCGCGCCCATATCTTTCAGCGTCAGGGGATCGGGCAAGAGATCGCGCAGGGCAGGGTTGAGGTACGCCTCGGCCCCCTCGGGCGCCACATCGCGTCGGGCCAGCACACGGCACACCGCATCAGGAAGGCCGGTGTCCTGGGCCAAACGCTCGGCCTGGCGGTCATCTTCCGCGCTGGGCCCTACCCAGCGCCGCTCGGTCAGCGAGGTCTCGACCCCGAGATAGGCCATGGTGCCGCGTTACGCCGGGTTGCGATAGGTCATCCGCCGCACCGACCCCGTTTTCGACCGCATCAGCAGCGTCTCAGCTGTGAGAAACCCCGGCTCGCGCTTGATGCCGGGCAGGATCGAGCCATCGGTCACGCCAGTGGCGGCAAAGATCACGTCGCCCGTGACCATGTCATCGCGGGTATAGACGCGGGCCAGGTTGGTGATCCCGGCCTTCTTGGCGCGGGATTCCTCATCCCCGTTGCGGAAGAGAAGCTTGCCATAGATCTGCCCGCCCATGCATTTTAGCGCCGCCGCGGCGAGCACCCCCTCAGGCGCGCCGCCAGAGCCCATATACATGTCGATGCCGGTCAACTCGGCTTCGGCGCAGTGGATCACACCGGCCACATCGCCATCGGTGATCAATCGGATCGCGGCGCCGGTGGTGCGGATCTCTTCGATCATATCCTCATGCCGGGGGCGCTCCAAAACGCAGACGGTGATATCCTCGGTCGAACACCCCTTGGCCGAAGCCAGCGCCGAGACCCGCTCGGCAGGGGGCATATCGAGCGTCACAACGCCTTGGCGATAGCCCGGCCCAATGGCAAGCTTCTCCATATAGACATCCGGCGCATGCAGCATCGATCCACGCGGCGCCATGGCGATCACCGCCAGCGCGTTGGGCATATCCTTGGCGGTCAGCGTCGTGCCCTCCAGCGGATCGAGTGCGATATCCACCGCAGGGCCTTCGCCCATGCCCACCTCTTCGCCGATAAATAGCATCGGCGCCTCGTCGCGTTCCCCTTCGCCGATGACGACAACACCTTGAATTTCCAACTGGTTGAGCTGGGTCCGCATGGCATCGACGGCGGCCTGGTCAGCGGCTTTTTCATCACCGCGTCCGATAAGTCGGGCCGAGGACATGGCGGCGGCTTCGGACACACGGGCCAGGCCCAGCGACAGCATTCGGTCATTGAAATCGGGTGTAGTGGTCATGGGCACTCGCCTTAAATTCCGGTGCCGCTTCCCTAACGCGGGCGGGCAGGGCGGCACAAGCCCGGTAGCGCTAGCGGGGGCTGTCCGCCCCCGACCGCGCTTGGCGCGTTCCCCCCGAGGATATTTTGCGACCAAAGACAGTGTTTTTGGGTCTTTGGTCACGAAATATCCCGGGGGGCCACCGAAGGTGGTGGGGGCAGCGCCCCCTGACCCCTCAGACCTCTTCAATCCGGATGGCAACCGGTGCCGCGGCCAGAACGCCGGTGTCCTGCATGCCCATGATCGCGTCGTCCAGGGCGGTGCGTGTGGTTTTGTGGGTGACGATGAGCACGGGCGCCGAGGTGGTTTCGTGCCCGTATTGGCGCATTCGGTCGATGGAGATGCCCGCATCCCCCAGCGCGGCGGCGATTTTGGCCAGGCTGCCCGGTTTGTCGACCAGCGCCATGCGGAGATAGAAGGGTGCCGGGGCCGAGGCTTTCGCGCCCTGGGTCTGGCGCAAGCTGGCCGCGGGCAGGCCGAAGGTCGAGACGCGCGTGCCGCGCGCGATGTCGAGAATGTCCGACAATACCGCGCTGGCCGTGGGCCCTTCGCCCGCGCCCGCGCCGCGCAGCACGATCTGGCCTGCCGCGTCACCTTCGAGGACGACCATGTTCATCGCGTTTTCCAACTGGCCGAGGGGTGAAGCGGCGGGGACAAGGCAGGGGGACATGCGGCTTTCCAGCCCCCGGCCCGTCATCTGTGCCACGCCCAACAGCTTGACTCGAAAGCCCATATCGGCGGCCTGCTGGATGTCTTCGACCGAGATACGCTCAATCCCTTCGATGTCCATCGCGTCGAAATTGACCTTGGTGCCAAAGGCGATGGATGCCAGCAGCGCCAGCTTGTGGCCCGCGTCGATGCCGCCGACGTCGAGGGTCGGGTCAGCCTCCAGGTAGCCGAGTTGATCGGCCTCGGCGAAGACCTCCTGGTAGGTCAGGCCTGCGCTTTCCATCCGGGTCAGGATGTAGTTGCAGGTGCCGTTCATCACACCCATTACGCGCAGTACTTCGTTGCCTGCGAGCCCTTCGGTCAGGGCCTTTACCACCGGGATACCGCCTGCGACCGCCGCCTCGAACCGGATGACGTGGCCTTTGGCCTCGGCGGCCTCGGCCAGGGCTTGGCCATGCAGCGCCAGAAGCGCCTTATTGGCAGTGACCACGTCCTTGCCTACGGCAATCGCGGCCTCGACCACGGCCTTGGCGGGGCCGGCATCGCCGCCGATCAGTTCGACCAGCACATCCACGTCGTCGCGCCGTGCCAGGGCGACGGGATCGTCTTCCCAGGCATAGCCGCCCAGATCCACGCCGCGGTCTTGGCTGCGGGTGCGGGCAGAGACGGCCGTGATCTCCACCGTGCGGCCGGTGCGGGCGGCGATCAGAGATCCGTGGCGCTGGACCAGGCGCACGACGCCCGTGCCAACGGTGCCAAGTCCGGCGATGCCAAGGCGAAGGGGCGGGGTCATGGGCAAACTCTCTTTGAACAAACGCGCGCCGTGGTAGCGCACCTCGCCTCGCGCGGCAATTGGGACCTACCGGGCGGCCTGACCGCGCAGCGCGTCGGCGCGGGCGGTCAATGCCTCGGTCGCCTCGGTATCATCGGCGCCGTGGCCCATCGCATCGGTTTGGGCCAGGAGAGCGCCCAATGGCTCAATCTGCGGCCAGTCTCCGGCTGGCGGGGCGGTCGTGAAAGCTGCGTCCAGATCGGGTGGGTCGCCGCAGGCGGCGAGGAGTGTCAGGGCAAGGGTGGGGATCAGGCGATACATGGGCGCGATCCTAGACGCCGCCGTCGGTACCAGCAAGTCGGCGGGCCCGTACCGGGATTGAATTGAACGAGCGTTCAGATACCATGCGGCCCATGGCCCGCACCACCGGATCCCATTCCGATATCACCGGCCCGCGCATCCGTGCCGCGGCGTTGAAGCTGTTTGCAAAGGCGGGCTATGCGGCGGTGTCCATGCGCCAGATTGCGGGCGAGGTCGGGGTGCAGGCGGGGGCGTTGTACCTTTACACACCCGACAAGCAGACGCTGCTGTTTGATCTGATGGACGGGCATATGGCGGACTTGCTGGCCGCGTGGCAGGCCGAGCCCAAGGGGCAGGGTGCCCTTGCCGCGCTGGAGGCGTTTGTGCGGTTTCACATACGCTATCACCTCGACCGGTCTGACGAGGTGTTCATCGCCTATATGGAGCTGCGCAATCTGGAGCCTGCGAATTTCACCGCGGTAGAGGCGCGGCGGCGAGCGTATGAGGCGGAGTTGGAGGCGATCCTGGCCGAAGGGCAGGCGGTGGGTGCGATGGTGCCGGGGGATCTGCGACTGACGGCAATGGCGGTGATTGCGATGCTGACAGGGGTGGTGACCTGGTATCGTGAGGGTGGACGGCTGAGCCGGGCGGATGTGGAGGAGGAATATTGGCGGTTGGTGCGCGGGATGGTTGTGGGCAGCCCCTTACCCTAGCTCTCGCCTTCTAAGGGGAAGGCTAGGGTAATGAGGCGCTACCCCCTGAGCCGTATCCCGTCAGGATCAAACGGAGGCCGCTCCAGCACAACCGCCTTATGGGGTTGCCCCAGGATCGCGATTTCCACCGCATCGCCGGGCGCAGCGGTGCCGGCCATCAGATACCCCAGCGCCAGAGACTTGCCCACGTGATAGCCATAGGCCCCCGAGGTCACTTGGCCCGCAGGCGTGCCGTCGGGCAAGAACACCGGCTCTCCGCCACTGGCATCGGCGCCATTCGCCTCAACCTCGAACATCACCATTTCCTCCCGCGGGGCGTTGTCCGCGATCGCCGCATAGGCCGATTTGTTCAGGAACTCTTTGTCCATCTTGATCAGACCGGCGAGGCCCGATTCCTGCGGCCAGTATTCCGGTGAATATTCGCGGCCCCAAGAGCCATAGCCCTTCTCCAGCCGAAGAGACATCAGCGCCCGGCTGCCCACGGGCCCCACGCCCATCTCGCGGCCTGCCTCAATCAGCACGGTGTAGAGCGCGACCTGATCGCCCGCGTCGCAATGCAACTCCCACCCCAAATCGCCGGTGAAGGACACGCGGAGCGCAGTGCACTCGGTCCCTGCCACAGTGATCCGGCGCGAGCGCAAGAAAGGGAAAGCCTCGTTCGACAGATCGTCATTGGTGAGGCGCGAGAGCAGATCGCGGGCGCGGGGGCCGGCAAGGTTGAAGCCGCACATGGCTTCGGTCTGTGATGTGAAGGTCGTGCCGTCGGGCAGGGGGATCTCGGAGAAGAACCGCTGATGGAAGCGTTCGGCCATGCCGGAGCCTATGATGAGGAACTCGTCCTCGGCCAGCCGCGTGACGGTGAAATCCCCGGCCACGCCGCCCCGCTTGCCGATGAGCGGGGTCAGGCAAGATCGGCCCACCGCGCGGGGCATACGGTTGGCGAAAAGCGCGTTCAGCCAATCTTCGGCGTTGGGCCCGGTGACGCGATATTTGGCGAAGTTCGAGATGTCGATGATGCCCGCCGACTCGCGCAGCATTCGCGCCTCGCGGCCCACGCTGTCCCACCAAGGCTGGCGGGCGAACCCGGCGCTGTCGGGTGTTGCGGCGTCGAAATAGAGCGGGTGTTCCCAGCCGAAGTTGAGGCCGAAATTTGCGCCCATTTCGTGTTGCATCTGATAGGCGGGGCGGGTGCGTACGGGGCGGCCCGCCTTGCGTTCCTCATTCGGGAAATGGATCTTGAAGCGGTGGGCGTATTGGTCGGCGACCCGCGCCTTGGTGAAATCGCGGCCCGCCCAGTGGCCATAGCGCGCCATGTCCCAACCAAAAAGGTCGAGCGTGGGTTCGCCTTCGACCATCCATTCCGAGGCGAGGCGTCCGAGGCCGCCGTTCTGCGAGAAGCCTGGGATGATGCCGCAGCAGCAGAAGTAGCCGCGCATCTCGGGGACGGGGCCGAAAAGCGCGCTTGAGTCCGGCGACCAGATCATCGGGCCGTTGATCACGCGCTTGATGCCGGCTTCGCCCACCGCGGGCACCCGGTCGATAGCGCGCATCATGTTGTCTTCGATGCGCTCCAGATCGTCTGGGAACAGCTCATGCCCAAACCCTTGCGGTGTGCCGTCTTCGGCCCAGAAGCGCATGTCGCGCTCATAGGCGCCGACGAGGAGGCCCTTGCCCTCTTGCCGCAGGTAGTACTCACCGTCCCGGTCAGCGACCGAGGGCAGGCGGCGGTCCATTGCGGCGATCTCGGCGATGGTCTCGGTGACGAAATACTGATGCTCGGTGGGGATCAGCGGCAGGTCCAGCCCTGCCATCGCCGCCACCTCGCGCGCCCAAAGCCCGGCGGCGTTGACGACCCATGGGGTCGCGATGTCGCCCTGTTCGGTGCGCACGATCCAGGTGCCGTCGGGTTGCGCCTCGGTCCCGGTGACAGGGGTGAAGCGGTGGATTTCCGCGCCCCTTTGGCGGGCGCCCACGGCATAGGCGTTGGTCACGCCAGAGGGGTCGACATTGCCGCCATCGGGTTCGAACATGATGCAGCGGATGCCATCGTAATCCACTAGCGGGTGCAGGCGTTCAGCCTCATCCCGGCTGACCTCGTGGAAGTTCATCTTGTAGCGCCGCGCCTTGGCCTCTTGCAGGCGGAGCTGCTGTTCGCGTTCCTCGGTTTGCGCGAGGTACAGGCTGCCGGGCTGGAAGACGCCGCAGGATTGGCCGGTCTCGGCCTCAAGCTCCTGATAGAGCGTCATGGTGTAGTGCTGGAGGCGTGAGATGTTGGTGCTGTCGTGCAGGCCGTGGATGTTGGCGGCGGCGTGCCAAGTAGAGCCGGAGGTAAGCTCCGAGCGTTCCAGAAGGACCACGTCGGTCCACCCGAGTTTCGTGAGGTGATAGAGGATCGAGCAGCCGATCACGCCGCCGCCGATCACGACGGCCTGGGCATGGGTGCGCATGGGGCGTCCTTGCAGTTGTTGTCAACACGAGGATCAGAGGAGGCAGGAGAGTGATCTGGTCTGGGGGCGACGGGTTTTGTCGCAAATGGGGCGGCCCCTCAATGCAACCGAGCTACCGCCCGCTCCAGCACCGCGCCCAGCCGGGCCTCGGTCTGGGGGTACAGTGCCAGAGTGCCATGGTGCCCAACGCTCACGGATCCTCGAAAGAGTGCCTCTACTGGCGCTTTAGGCAAGGGCGTGAGCCGCGCGACCTCAATCATCCGGGGGCATTCTGCATTGCCCACCCATGTGCCTGTGGGCGCCCGCAACCGTGCGAGAATGCGCGCCACCTCGGCCAGCGCCGCAGGACTGTCGGAGGCGAGCGATAGCGTTAGAACGCCCCGCTCCGCCCCTGTCACGCGGCCCAGCCTGATGCGCCTAAGGTCATCTGCAAGGGCACGGACCAAGCCTTGTGACGCGCCGGGGCCAAGGTGGACCGTGGCGAAGTAGCCCTCCACCGGCTGCGCCTTTGATTGTCTTTGAATGCCCCGATACGCCACGCGCGCCCCTGCGTTTGTCAACACGTTAGGCATGGCTGGCACCCAATTGTGGCAAAATCTGGGCAACGTGTGGGGATTATTTGCGGAACTTGTCGAGGCTCACGATTTCGGCGTCTTTCGGCTCAGACGGGGCTTCGTCGGTGGTCGCGGGCGGCGGCGCATCGTCTCCGTCGTCGTCCTCTTGCGTCTCAAACCGAAGACCAAATTCAACCGAGGGGTCCACAAAGGTGCGGATCGCGTCGTAGGGGATGTACAGGGGTTCCGGCGTGTCGCCGAAGTTCAACGTGACCGAAAACCCTTCGTCGGTCACGTCGAGATTGTCGAACCAATGCTGCATCACCACCGTCATCTCATCGGGATAGCGGTCTGAGAGCCAATCGGCGATCTCCACATCGGGGTGCATGGTGTCGAAGGTTATGAAGAAGTGGTGGTTTCCGGGCAGGCCGCGTTCTGCCACATCGTCGAGCACTTTCTGGATCAGGCCGCGCATCGCGCCGTGCATCAGGTTGCCGTAATCGATCGTGCCCGTCATCGGATATCCTTTGCCTGCGAGAGGCAGAATAAGAGATTCTAGTGTGAAGGAAAGGCCCGGTTTCGGCGGATCGTTCAGAGTGCGGTTTGCAAGGCCAGGCCCAGCCCTGCCACCAGCGCCAGCGTGGCCGGAAGCGACCATTTCAGCCGCAGGATCAGGACGCCTGCGATGACCGCCAACGCCACGGCGATCCCGTTCAGCGTGGCAAGTTCGGGCGCGATCAGGCGTATGGGGCCAAGCGTCACCTCACCCACGGTGGCGAAGAAGACGTGCGTTGCAAACCAGATCGACAGGTTGGCGATCACGCCCACCACCGCGGCGGTGATCGCGGTCAACGCGCCTGACAGGCGGGGCTGGGATGAGATCCATTCGATGTACGGGGCGCCTGCGAAGATCCACAGGAAACAGGGCACAAAAGTGACCCAAAGCGTGACCGCAGCGGCAGCCAGAGCAAGGCCCGTGCCGCCTGCCCCGTCACCCGCGAGATGGCCCACGAATTGTGTGACGAGGATCAGGGGGCCCGGCGTGGTTTCCGCCAGTCCCAGCCCGTCCATCATCTGCGGGGTGGTGAGCCAGCCATAGTCCTGCACCACCTCTTGGGTCATGTAGGCCAGCACCGCGTAGGCCCCGCCAAAGGTGACGACCGCGAGCTTTGAAAAAAAGAGCGCGACCTCGGTCAGGAACGTGGCTCCGCTGGCCCAAAGAAGCGCCACGGGGGTCAGCCAGAGGGCGAGCCACGTCGCAACTGTGCCCAGCGTGTTTGCCTTGACGCGGGGCGGCGCGGGTTCGCGGGTTCCGCCGCTGGTCAGGGCGCCCCAGGCGGCCGCGGCGGCGATGATCAGGGGGAAGGGCAGGTGCAGCGCGAAGATGCCCACAAACGACAGCCCGGCGATGATCCAGTGATCGCGGCCCTTCAATGCGCGCTTCGCGACCTTGAGAAGGGCCTCGATCACGATGATCACGACCGCCGCCTTCACGCCCAGAAACAGCGCCTGCACCAGCGGCACATCGCCCAGCCAGGCATAGATCAGCGACAGCGCCAGGATCACCACCGCGCCGGGCAAAACAAATAGCCCCCCCGCGATCAGCCCGCCGGTCACCCCACGCAGGCGCCAACCGGCATAGGTGGCCAGCTGCATCGCCTCGGGCCCGGGCAGGAGCATGCAAAATGACAGCGCGTTGAGAAACTGCTGCTCGGTCAGCCAGGGACGCTCATCCACCAGTTCGCGGTGCATCAGCGCGATTTGGGCGGCGGGTCCGCCGAAGGACAGGAAGCCGATGCGACCGAAGATGCTGGTCAATTCGCCCAGTGATCGCTCAGACATCTGTGTTCCCCCGTGTCAGCGACAGCGACGCGCCGCTGTGCCCCTTGCGTTTCGCCCACCTGTACAGCGCGTCAAAGACCGCCAGCGCCGCTGGGTCGTTGGGGTCGCGATGGCTTAGCCCGTGCCAGATCGCCAAGACCCCTGCGGCCTCTGGGGCGATGTCCCGTTGGGTTGTATCGGTGTTGCGCATGACACTGGCAAGACGGTCAAGCGGTTGGGTGTGCAGACAGAATATTTCGCACAGCGCATAGAAGGTCGCCGGAGACCGGGGCAGGGCCTGTGCGCCAAACCGCTGGGCCACCTCGGCACAAGCGTCGGGTGAGACGTGCAGAATGCGTGCCTCACCATCAATGAAGCGGCGGATAAGCCAGACGCAAGCGCCGGTTTCCAAGTGACCGTCATCGGGTACAGCCCAAAGCGTGGCGCCTTCGCGTCGGTCGGGCAAGGCCGCTTCGGGGACGCGCGGCGCACCCGCTGTATCGCGCCATGCGTTCATACCGCCCTCAAGATAGCGCGCACAAATCCCTTCACTGCGCAGCCAAGCCGCCACGCCCTGGCTGAGCTTGAGGCCCTTCTGGCACAGAACGATGGTAGAGCGTCCGCGCAAGTGCCGCGTAATCTGCGGCAGGTCGGAATGGCTGGACCGGATCGCGCCGGGGATCAAGTGCGGGTCGGCGGCAAAGTCGGGCTTGGTACACACATCGACCAGGATCGGACAGGTTGGGGTTCCGATCAGATCCAGCAACGTGTCGCAGGTAATTTTGGACGTATCAGGCATCGGGCATCCGTTCCGCGCAAAGGCAGCGGATGCGAAACTTGGGCGGATGCCTACGGGGGCGTTCGCGTTGCCCCGAGCACAAAGAAAAGCGATCGAGCGACCAATTGTCAAGCCGTCAGAACAACACCTGCGTCACTTCCCGCTTGATCTTGCGGCGCAGGGTTTCGGCGTAGGTGGTATGGCCGCGGGAGGTCAGCACGAACCCGTCGCGGGTGATGACATGGCGGCGGAAAAAGTTGGTGATCGACACGCCCAGGCCCTCGATCGCCAACCCGTTGATTTGTACGCCTTGCCGTTCGGCCATGTTGCGCGCGCTGCCGGGGTCGGTGCCTGCATTGTCAGTGCCGTCGCCCGAGACGTCGATGACCCGGCGGGCACATTCGGGCACGGCCGAGAATTGGCCCAGCGAGAAGCGGATGATGTCGCCGACGGCGGTGTCGGACATGATGAAGGCGCGTTGCATCGCACGGGCGGCGTTGGAGAAGGCGACAACATCGCCATCGGTGCGCATGCGTTGCCAGGGCAAGCTGACTTCTTGCCGGCCTGCGCCAGACCATTGGATCACTGTCAGCGCGACTTCGCCCGCCACCAGTGCTTCGCGGATCTCGGGGTCAAGCAGCGCATCTGCCAAGCCCTCGACCTGGATCTTGTATTCGCCGCCATCGATGGAATTCGACACATCCACGGCCAAGACAAGTGCTGTGGCACAGGCCAGCGCCCGGGACGGCGCGGCGAGCGTGGCAAAAACCAGCAATGTCAGAGCGATCGCGCGAAACCCGGTTCCCATCGGTGCACCATGGTCAAACACTTGCAGCCTTGCAATCACGATCATGTCACAGGGGAATTTGGCGCGCGGCGGTGCCTACTATGCGGGCTGCGTTTGCAAAGGGGGTGCCTGCAGGGAAAATGCAGGCTTCTGTTGCCAGGTGCCTGCGAACCCCGCCTTACCTTGCTAGAGGCAAGGGCTTAAATTTCGGTCTTACTGACTGCAATTAAGCAGCGAGTGCAACCGGAGCTTTGTTGTCATTTGCAACTAGCTTATGTGCGCCGATAACGGTGGCTTCCAGCCGAGACAAAGCAAACCCCTTTAGACGTCCGTCGATCCTATTTCGGCCCCATGATCCCCAAATGAAGGATGTTTGGTGGAGCCGCCGGGTACCGCCCCCGGGTCCGATCCGCTTATTACGAGCGCGTTTATGTCCATAGTTCCCGAGGGAACAAACGAGATATAGGTGAATTGGGGGGTGAGTTCAATCTTTGTAGGCGTCACACCGCACCCAGGTTCAACCCCAAAAGCGCCAGCGCGACCGCTGCCTCAACCCCGAAAAACGTCAGTTTCTGACGCGTCGCGTCCCCGTCCGCGATGATCGAGGTCAGCCGCCCGATGGCCGCCCCGCCCCACGCAAAGCCGACCATGGCATAGCCCATGGGCGTACCCAGAACGATCGCGCCCAATCCCAGCCCGATGAACAGCGCGCCTGATGCCGCGCGGATCTCGGACAATCCCATGGTTGAGCCCCCCGGCATGATGTCGAGAAGCGCCATGGTATAGCGCGGGGCGAGCCAGCCGATGGCACCGAGGCCGATACTGACAAGGGCGAGGGCGATGTTGATGAGGTCGATCATGGGGGCTTTCTGTCAACTTGGAAGTGTCTAGATAGGTTTACGTAACGTTCGCAGGCATGGATCACATTTTCTTCGAGACCGGTTCTTCTTGACGCCCCCGCCGCTCTGCCGGAAAAGTCCGCGGAACGGGGAGGACAGGCGCGCGATGATCACACCGGACTATGTACAGATGATGGCGCGCTATAATCGGTGGCAGAACCAGGCTTTGCTTTCTGCGGCTAGTACGCTGTCTCCTGACGACCGGATCACCGACCGGGGCGCGTTTTTCGGTTCAATCCATGCGACATTGAGCCACCTGCTGTGGGGCGACACCATCTGGATGTCTCGCTTTGATGGCGGTGCGGCGCCAAGCGGGGGTATCGCGGATAGTTCCGAGTTCGCGCCGGACTGGGCAGGGCTGAAGGTGGCGCGCGGGGCGATGGACGATCGGATCATAGCGTGGGCTAAGTCGTTCCAACCGATCCCGCCTGAGACCCTGCTGGCCTGGCATTCCGGTGCGCTAGGGCGCGCTGTGGAAAAGCCGCTTGCGTTGTGCATCACGCATTTTTTTAACCACCAGACCCATCACAGGGGCCAGGTGCATGCCATGCTGACCGCTGCGGGCGCGCGTCCGGGCGATACCGATCTGTTCATAATGCCGGAAGCGGCCTGACCGAGACCTGAAAGGACCACCCATGTTCAACGCACTTATCGTCGACAAGGACGAAGACGGCAAAACGCACGCCTCTGTGCAAGAGATTGGCGAGGACCGGTTGCCTGAAGGCGAGGTCACCGTCGCGGTGGAGTATTCCACGGTGAATTACAAGGACGGGCTGTGCATTGGGCCGGGGGGCGGGTTGGTGCGCAACTACCCCCATGTGCCGGGGATCGACTTTGCGGGCACCGTCGAGGCGTCGTCTGACGATCGCTACAAACCCGGCGATGCGGTCGTGCTGACTGGCTGGCGCGTGGGCGAGGCGTATTGGGGTGGCTATTCCCAGAAAGCGCGCGTGCAAGCGGATATGCTGGTGCCGTTGCCGGACGGCCTGACATCGCGGCAGGCGATGGCGGTGGGGACCGCGGGCTTTACCGCGATGCTGGCGGTGATGGCACTGGAAGATCACGGGCTGGCGCCGGGGCAGGGGCCGGTTCTGGTGACGGGCGCTGCCGGTGGAGTTGGCTCTGTCGCCACCGCGATCCTGGCAAACCTCGGGCACGAGGTGGCAGCGGTGACCGGGCGGCCCGAGACGGCGGAGTACCTGACCGGCCTTGGGGCCACGCAGATCGTGCCGCGCGAAGACCTGGCCGAGACGGTGAAGCGCCCGCTGGAGACGGAAACCTGGGCGGGTTGTGTGGATGCCGTGGGCGGCGCGATGCTGGCCCGCGTGTTGGGGCAGATGAAATACGGGGCGTCGGTGTCGGCCGTGGGTCTGGCTGGCGGGGCTGGCCTGCCGGCGACGGTGATCCCGTTCCTATTGCGCGGTGTGAACCTTCTTGGCATCGACAGCGTGATGCAGCCCTATGACAACCGTGTGCGCGCCTGGGGTCGGGTCGCGAAGGATCTGCCGATGGACAAGGTCGAGGCGATGATCCAGCCCGCGACGCTGGGCGATTTGCCGGATCTGGGCGCGGCGATCCTGAAAGGTCAGGTGAAGGGCCGGGTGGTTGTGGACGTGAACGCCTGAAGCGGAACCAAACCGCCCCGACTGCGGCATTTGTCGCAAGGACCTGTTGCCCCAGCCTAAGCACGACCCCGGCGCTTGACCGCGCCGGGCATCGCCCTCACTCTCAGCCCCCATGAAACTTGATACCGAGTATGTGCGGGCACAGTTCCCCGCGTTCGCCAAATCGTCCCTTCGCAAGCACGCGTTCTTTGACTGCGCCGCCGGGTCTTATCCTTGTGCCCCGGTCGTGGATCGCCTGAGCCGCTTCTATACCGAGCGCAAGGTGCAGCCCTACGCACCGTACAAGGTATCGCAAAAGGCCGGCGAAGAGATGGATGAAGCGCGGAGGCGCATGGCCGCGATGCTGGGTGTTGCGCCCGATGAGATCAGTTTTGGTCCCTCGACCACGGCCAACACCTACGTGATGAGCCACGCCTTTGCGGAAGCGCTGGGCCCGGGCGATGCGATCATCGTGACGAACCAGGATCATGAGGCCAATTCCGGTCCCTGGCGGCGGCTGGAGCATCAGGGCGTCGAGGTCCGCGAATGGCGGATGCATCCCGACACTGGGCATCTGGATCCGGGCGATCTGGCGGCGCTTCTGGATGAAAACGTGCGGTTGGTGGCCTTCACCCATTGCTCGAATATCGTTGGCGAGATCAATGACGCGAAAGCGATAATTGCGATGTGCCATGCTGCAGGCGCGGTGACGGCAGTCGACGGGGTCAGCTATGCGCCGCACGGTCTGCCGGATGTGGGCGCGCTGGGGGCGGACATGTACTTCCTGTCCACCTACAAGACATATGGACCGCATCAGGGGATCATGGTGATCCGCCGCGACCTGGCCGGGGCGCTGCCCTGTCAGGGGCACTATTTCAACGCCGATATGCTGTACAAACGCTTCACGCCTGCGGGGCCGGACCATGCCCAGATCGCAGCCTGCGCGGGCATCGCAGATTATTGGGACGCGCTTTATGCCCATCACTTCGTGGAAGATCAGCCGGTCTTGGAACGTGTGGCCTCTGTAAACCGGCTGATGCGCGAGAAAGAGCAGCGGGTGATGGCGCCGTTGTTGGACTATCTTGCGGGCAAGAACATGATCCGGCTGATCGGCCCGAAGGGCGTCCAGAACCGCGCGCCAACGGTCGCGATCGTCGCCGAGAAACCGGGCGTCGATCTGGCCGCCAGGCTTGCACGGCGCAAGATCAACACCGACGGTGGCGATTTTTATGCGGTGCGCGCGCTGGAGGGGTTGGGGATCAACGTGGATCACGGGGTCCTGCGCCTGAGTTTCGTGCATTACACCAAACGCGCCGAGGTTGACCGTCTGATTGAGGCCCTAGATCACGTGTTGAGCGGGGCGGGCACGGCCCCGAAGACGGGGGCAGGGATATGAGCGATCCAATCATCTGGTGGGTGCGGCGTGATTTCCGCCTGTCCGACAATCCGGGGCTGTTCGAGGCAGCGGTCAGCGGGCGTCCAGTGATCCCGGTATTTATCCTCGATGAAGTGGTGGAGACCCATGGCGCTTGTCCGAGATGGCGGCTGGGCCTGGGGGCCGAGGCGTTCGGGGCGGCGTTGGAGAGCATCGGGTCGCGGCTGGTTTTCCGGCGGGGGGCTGCGCTGGCGGTGTTGCGCGCGCTCGTGGCCGAGACCGGGGCAAAGTCAGTCTGGTGGGCGCGGCTTTACGATCCCGACAGCGTGGTGCGGGACACGGGCGTCAAATCGGGGCTGAAGGCCGATGGGATCGACGCGCAAAGTTTTTCGGGCCATGTGATGCACGAACCGTGGTCGGTAGAGACAAAAACCGGAGATTTCTACAAGGTTTATACGCCGTTCTGGAAGCAGGTGAAGGATCGCGACGTGCCTGCGCCTTCGGCGGCGGTGAGTGCTCTGAAGGCGCCGGAGGTCTGGCCCGCGAGCGATGATCCCAAGGATTGGCAGCTGGACCGGGCGATGCGCCGGGGGGCCGATATCGTGGCGCCCTATCTGAACGTGGGTGAGGGTGCGGCGCTGGATCGGCTAGGCAGTTTCATCGCAGACCGTGTGGCTTACTACGCCGAGGCACGGGATCTGCCCAGTGTTCATGGCACGTCGCGTCTGTCGGAGAACCTGACCTATGGAGAGATCTCTCCCCGCACCTGCTGGCACGCCGGGATGCGCGCGCTGCAAGAGGGTAAGGCGGGGGCCGAGGTTTTCCTCAAAGAACTGGTTTGGCGCGAGTTTGCCTATCACCTCGTCTACCACACGCCACGGTTGACCTCTGGCAACTGGCGGCAGGAATGGGATGCGTTTCCCTGGAATACTGACGCCACCACGCCTGAAGTCACCGCATGGTTGCAGGGGCGCACCGGAATCCGCTTTGTCGATGCCGCCATGCGCGAGCTTTACGTCACCGGCCATATGCACAACCGCGCGCGGATGATCGTGGCAAGTTACCTCACCAAGCATCTGATGACAGACTGGAAAATCGGGATGGACTGGTTTGGGGAATGCCTGGCCGACTGGGACCCGGCATCGAATGCCATGGGCTGGCAATGGTCGGCAGGCTCGGGGCCTGATGCGACGCCTTATTTCCGGGTGTTCAACCCGGTGACACAGCTCGATAAGTTCGACAAGACGCGCGCCTATGTCGATACATGGATCGCTGAGGGGAAATCGAACCCCGCACCGCAAGCGCTGTCCTATTTCGACGCGGTGCCTGCGAGCTGGGGCCTGAGCGCGAAAGCGCCCTATCCGCAACCCGTGGTGACCGCGGAAGACGGGCGAAAGCGGGCACTTGAAGCCTATCAGACACGTGACTTCTAGAAATCGAGCGCTACCAGTTGTTTACACTCTTGAAGCCGGGATAAGCTGCGGCGCGAGTAGGGGAGTTGCATGACAGTTCTGACGACGACGAAGGGGCAGGTGGGGCTGCCACGCTATTTCGCGCCTGCATTTGAGACCGCACGCGGGCTGAACCGTGGGCGGCTCGACGTGGTCTTGTCCGATGGGCGACGGTTCCGGGCCGAGGGCAAGAAACCGGGGCCCGTTGCTGAACTGGTGGTGCATAACGACGATCTGTTTGCGCGGCTGATCCGCGAAGGCGATCTGGGGTTTTCTGAGGCGTATCTGGAAAGCTGGTGGTCGTCGCCGGATCTGCAGGCGTTTATGGATTTGCTCAACGAAGACAACGACGTCATCTACAACGGCTTTCCCGGTATGCAGCTGGTGCGCGCGTATGAGCGGATGCGGTTTTGGCTGCAATCGAACACCAAGACCGGGTCGAAGAAAAACATCTCGTACCACTACGATCTGGGCAATGATTTCTACCGGCTATGGCTGGATGATACGATGACGTATTCGTCGGCGCTGTTTCAGACCGGGCAGGAAAGCCTGGAGGTCGCGCAGGAAGCCAAATATGCGAGCATGATCGACCAAATGGGCGCGCGCGAAGGCGACCACGTGCTGGAGATCGGCTGTGGCTGGGGCGGGTTCGCGGAATACGCCGCGGCCAAGCGGGGGCTTCGCGTCACCGGCCTGACGATCAGCCAGGAACAGCACGATTACGCGGTCGAGCGGATCGCCAAGGCGGGACTGGCCGACCGGGTTGAGATCAAATTGCAAGACTACCGTGACGAAAAAGGCACGTATGACGGCATCGCGTCGATTGAGATGTTCGAGGCAGTAGGGGAGAAATACTGGCCGGTCTATTTCGACACGGTGAAAAGCTGTCTCAAGCCCGGGGCGAACGCTACACTGCAAATCATCACCGTGGATGATGCGCGGTGGGAAAGTTACCGAAAAGGGGTTGATTTTATTCAGAAATTTGTCTTTCCCGGTGGTCTGTTGCCGGCACCCAAAGTGCTGCGGGCCGAGGTGGAGAAAGCGGGACTGAACATCGCGCGGTCCATCGAGTTCGCCGAAAGCTACAGCCAGACGCTGCGGCGCTGGCACGACACGTTCAACGCCCGTTGGGATGAGGTAGCGGCACTTGGTTTCGACGAACGCTTCCGCCGAATGTGGAATTTGTATCTGACCTCTTGCGCGAGCGGTTTTCACAGCCGAAACTGCGATGTAACGCAGATAACGGTGACCCGACCCGCCTGACCCATGCCCACAGGACCGAAACTTGTCGCCGCCTTGCTGTTTGTGCTGCTCACTTGGGTGGCCAGCGGGCTGGTGAAACAGCAAATGCCCGAAGGCACACCGGCTGCGTATCTGGCCGCGGTGAACTGTTTCTTCGCTGTTATCCTTGGCTGGCGCATCACCGGAGCGCGTGCGGGCGATGGGATGGTGCAGGCCATAGGCGTGGGCATCACCACGGTATTTGCCATTGCCTTTTACAGCGTGTTGGCTTGGGCCGCGTGGGAGATGCAGGAGCGCGCCTGGAAAATGCTGTACGCCACGCCGATTGAGGCAATTCAAGATATGGCCAACCTGATGCTGTCCTATGGCCAGTTGATGCTGGATCCTGGCATTTTGGGTACGATGTTTCTGGGCGGTATCATCGTCGCCATGCTGACCGAGGTGTCGTCGCGCCGCTGGTCATGAGCGATCTTACATCATTGTTTTTTTACGGAACGCTCCGCTATGCGCCGTTGTTGGAGGCTGTGCTGGGCCGTGCGGTCGCTGTTCAGTCTGCCGAAATCAAGGGCCATGCCGTGCGCCAGGTGGCGGGCGAGCCTTTTCCGATCCTGGTGAAGGCGCCGGATGCGGTGGCCGAGGGTGTTTTGGCACCGGGGCTAAGCGCGGAAGACCGCGCGCGGCTCGACTACTACGAAGGGCCCTATCACTACACGCTGACGGATGTGGTGGTAGAGACCGAGGGCGGGCGGTTGCCTGCGCAGGTCTATCGGCCGGGTGACGGGCTGTGGCAGGCGGGCGATGTTTGGGACCTCGCGGACTGGGCTCAGCGCCTGGGCCCGGCGAGCGCGCGAGCGGCGGTGGAGTTCATGGGCGGTTATGGATCGGTCTCGCCGAAAGATGCCGCGCGGCGCTATCCGCAGATGCTGATGCGCGCGTCCTCGGCGCTGCGAGCCGAGGCGACGCCTGCGCCCACGACACTGCGCCATGACGCGGAAGGCGCTGCGATTGACATGATAACCCAGCGCCGCCCGCACACCGGATATTTCTCGGTCTCAATGGACGACCTCGCTCATCCCGCCATCGAAGCGGGGAAAGCGCAGGT
>JBCBPV010000073.1:0-19102 GCA_039820585.1 Pseudomonadota bacterium | reverse complement strand
TTTACTCGTCGTCGCGCGATTCTGCTTTGATCTGAGCGAAGATGTCTGCAGCAACCTCGTTGGCCACACCGCGGGTCGAGATGCGGATGTCGTCGGCTTCGACGCTGAGGCCGCGGTTGTTGGTTTCGTCTTCTTCGTAGAGAGCAGCGTGCAGTTCCAGCGCCAGGTCGGTGACGTTGCCGTCAACACCGTCGGTATAGACGCGGGCCTCGTTGGCGGTGAAGTCAGAAGCGAAGTGTGCTTCCACGTCGGTGACCTGGGCGAAAGCAGGTGCGGAGATCAGGGCGAGAGTGGCGGCTGCGATAAGCGTTTTCATTTTGGTAGTCCTTTCAAGTTTTGGTTCGGAGGGTCTGGGAGGCGACCCCGGGGGTTTGTTGTGTCGGGCGGCGTGTTGCGCTTCCGATGACGAACATCTGGGGCAAGTTGGCCCTCACTACAACGCACGGACGCGTGAGAATTGATGAAATATGGTGCGCTCATGCACAGACCTCAGTGCGCATTCGTGCGCGGGGGCGGTTTTTGAAACAAACCGCACGGGCCCGCGAGAGCCTGCAACGCAAGCGACTGGAAACTCACGGAAATGCGAGCGTTGGAAATGAAAGTGGCCCCGACGGAAAAACCGCCGAGGCCACTAAAAATTGATTGAACCGGGGTCTACGCCTTTACCAAACCCATCTGTTCCAGTTTCAAGAGCACTTGGTGGGCGCAGTGATCCACTTCAACATTCTCTGTGTCGAGGCGCAGTTCAGGGTTCTCGGGCACGTCATAGGGATCAGAGATCCCGGTGAACTCTTTGATCTTGCCATCGCGTGCCAGCTTATACAGCCCTTTGCGATCCCGCTTTTCGCATTCCTCAATCGTCGTGGCCACATGCACCTCAACAAATGCGCCGAATTGCTCGATGTCTTCGCGCACTGCCCGGCGGGTCGTGGCATAGGGGGCAATGGGCGCACAGATCGCGATCCCGCCGTTCTTGGTGATCTCGCTCGCGACATAGCCGATGCGGCGTATGTTCAGGTCGCGGTGCTCTTTCGAGAAGCCCAGCTCTGATGACAGGTTCTTTCGAACGATATCTCCATCCAGCAGCGTCACCGGACGACCGCCCATCTCCATCAGTTTGACCATCAGCGCGTTGGCAATCGTCGACTTGCCCGAACCGGAGAAGCCGGTGAAGAAGACGGTAAAGCCCTGCTGCGCCCGCGGTGGGCGTGTGCGACGCAGTTCTTTGACCACGGCGGGGAAAGAGAACCATTCAGGGATATCCAGACCCTCTTGTAGGCGCCGCCGCAGTTCGGTGCCTGAGATGTTCAAGACGGTGGCATCCTTTTCCACCTCATCGGCAGGCTCATACTGCGCGCGGTCCTGGACGTAGACCATGTGTTTGAAATCGACCATCTCGATGCCGATCTCTTCTTCGTGCTTCCGGAACAGCTCTTGCGCGTCATAGGGGCCATAGAAATCCTCGCCCGCGCCGTTCTTGCCCGGGCCAGCGTGGTCGCGGCCGACAATCATATGGGTACAGCCATGATTGCGCCGGATCAGACCGTGCCACACGGCTTCGCGCGGGCCGGCCATGCGCATCGCCAGATTGAGCAGGCTCATGGTTGTGGTCGCCGCCGGATACTGATCCAGCACCGCCTCGTAACAGCGTACGCGGGTGAAGTGATCGATATCACCGGGCTTCGTCATGCCGACAACGGGGTGGATCAGTAGGTTCGCCTGCGCTTCCTTGGCGGCACGAAAAGTCAGTTCCTGGTGCGCGCGGTGCAAGGGGTTTCGCGTCTGGAAGGCGACGACTTTGCGCCAACCCAGTTTGCGGAAGTAGGCGCGCAGCTCGTTCGGGGTGTCGCGGCGGGCACGGAAATCATAGTGGATGGGTTGCTGGATGCCGGTGATCGGGCCGCCCAGGTACACGGGGCCCGCTTGGTTGTGCAGGTAGTTCACCGATGGGTGCGCCAGATCGTCGGCGCCAAACACCTTCTCGGCCTCAAGCGCTTTGTCGGGATTGTAGCGGTCGGTGACCGACATAATCGCCAGGATCACACCTTCCTGATCGCGCAGGGCAATGTCCTGACCGGGCTCAACCGTCTCGGCAAACGCGTCGGACACATCCAGCGTAATCGGCATCGGCCACAGCGTGCCGTCGGTCAGCCGCATGTCATTGACGACCGATTTGTAATCGTCTTCGCCCAGGAACCCTTTCAGCGGATTGAATCCGCCATTCATCAAAAGCTCCAAATCGCAGATCTGGCGGGGCGTCAGATCCCAAGATGTTAGTTCGCCCGCCTCAACCTTTAGCTTCAGGGCGCTGTCATAAGACACATACAGCTCGGGGATCGGGGCGTGGGTTGTCATTGGCATCGAGGTGGTCCTGTTTATTTGGATGCGAAGGGGGCTCTCCGAGCCGGTCAGTTCGGCATGAAGCGCGTTATATTCCGCACGTTTACGGGCAAGGAAGCGATCAACCAGCCGCGACTTCTCGGTCGCGCCTTTTGATGTCAACGCGTAGCCAACGCGCTGTCTGCGGTCTGGACTGTTGCGATCTGTGAGACGAACAAACCCGGCTTGGACTGCGGCGTGGAGTTGTGAGTTGAGCCGCCCTAAGCTGATTCCCAGCGCTTGGGCGGTCGCCCGCTGCGACACATCCGGCGCTACATCAAGCTGGCGCAAAAGACGGAAGAGCTGATCTTCCTGTTCGGATGTCAAGGTGGATAAGGCCACGAGGTCACTCAATATGTTCACAATTGAACATATATCCGAGTGTGTTTGTTCAATCAAGAACAAACTTTCCTCGGCGCGGCAAAAAAAGGGAAACAGCGCATTGCGCGTCCGGCAACAATCGCGTGTTCGAATAGATCGTATGGAAGGGCCCTGGGCCTACTCTGCCGCTTGGGGTAAAGCGCTTTCTGCCTCGGCGAGGAACTTCTCGGCCTCGAGCGCTGCCATGCACCCCATGCCCGCGCTCGTCACAGCCTGGCGATAGATGTGATCGGTCAAATCGCCCGCGGCAAACACACCCGGTATTGATGTGGCCGTCGAGTCGGGTTTGGTCACGACATACCCGCCCATATGCGTCTCAAGCTGGTCTTTGACCAGTTCGGATGCCGGCGCATGACCGATGGCCACAAAGAACCCCTTGCACGGGATCTCAGTTAACTCACCGGTCTTCACATGCCGCGCCCGCACGCCTTCCACGCCCAGCGGGTTTTCCCCGCCCACAACTTCATCCACCTGATGGTCCCACAGAACTTCAACCTTGGGGTTGTTGAACAACCGGTGCTGCAGGATCTTTTCCGCCCGAAGACTGTCGCGGCGATGCACCAGCGTAACTCTTGACGCAAAGTTCGTGAGGAACAGCGCTTCTTCCACCGCCGTGTTACCGCCACCGATCACTACCACCTCTTGCCCGCGGTAGAAGAACCCGTCGCAGGTGGCGCAGGCCGACACGCCGAAGCCCTTGAACTTCTCTTCCGAGGGCAGGCCTAGCCACTTGGCTTGCGCGCCGGTGCACAGGATCACTGCATCGGCGGTGTAGGTCGTGCCGCTGTCGCCCATGGCCGTGAACGGGCGCTTCGACAGGTCAATCGACTGAATATGGTCGGCGATGATCTCGGTTCCCACAGCTTTCGCGTGGGCTTCCATGCGGATCATCAGATCGGGACCCTGCACCTCGGTATCGCCAGGCCAGTTTTCTACCTCGGTCGTGATCGTTAGCTGTCCGCCAGGTTGAATGCCCTGCACCAGCACCGGCTCCAACATTGCACGGCTGGCGTAGACGGCGGCAGTATAGCCCGCGGGTCCCGAGCCGATGATAAGGACTTTGGTGTGTTTGGTGGCGGACATGGGCAGCAGCCTTTGATAGGTGGATTTGAGGGATATAAACCCGGGTGCCGCAGATCAAAAGACCCGATCTCGTCCTCGTGTTGCTCTACCGCTGCTTGCCCTCCGCGTTAAGGAAATTGCGCAGTCGCGAAACAATATTGCGCTGGGCGGGCCGCAGAAGTAAGGTTTATGAAAGATTCGCGGGGAGGCGGCATGCCAGGGCACAAACTCGACCAGATAGATCGGAATATCCTGGCCGAATTGCAAGCCGATGGGCGCATGACCAATGTGGAACTGGCCCGCCGCGTAGGCATTTCCGCGCCGCCCTGCCTGCGCCGGGTGCGCACGCTGGAAGAGGCGGGCTATATCAAAGGCTATAACGCGCGCGTCGACGCGCGGGCGCTGGATTTCGAGGTTCAGGTCTTTGCCATGGTCGGTCTGACCAGCCAGGCCGAGGTCGATCTGTCCGCGTTTGAGGCCCGCTGCCGCGCGTGGCCGCTGGTGCGGGAATGCCATATGCTGAACGGCGAGGTTGATTTCGTCTTGAAATGCGTGGCCCCTGACCTGTCGACCTTCCAGACCTTCCTGACCGAACAGCTGACCGCCGCAGACAACGTGGCGAGTGTCAAAACCTCGCTCGTCATCCGCGGCGCCAAGGATGAGCCGGGTGTGCCGTTCGACGTCCTTGAAGAACGGCTGGCCCGGACGGCTTAGCCCAGTTCGTAGGTCTCGTGCGCTTCGCTGTCGAAGCGGGGCCACATCATGCGGCCAAACCCCTGCAAGCTGTCAATGTGCGGGAAAAGCGAGACGAAAAGCTCGCGCAATTCCTGCGACATGCTGTAATGGGCATCGGGACCGGGGTGATAGCTTTCCACTTCCACTCCGTTGGCCATGATCACCTGATGGCTGTCAAAGGCCAGGTGATAGACCCGCACAGGCGATACCGGGTTCAACGCGACAACGCTGACGCCGTCTTCCATCGCGCTGACCGGGCTAAGCGCCGCTTCGGCGCCCAGTGTATTGCGGATCGCCGGATCGCGTTTCAGAAGTCGCGCTGCAGGTCCGAACGTGGCGTCCGTCGCAGGACGTCCAAGACCCAGGGCGTCAGCGGTGATCCGGTACAGCCGCTGGGGTTCGTCACTGGCGCTTGGCGCACCGGGCACCAGCGTTATGGCACCGACCCATTTCAGGGTTGTCGTGCCGCCATTGGCGGTCTCGATTTCCATGCCGGGCACCAGGTCTTCCACGGCCACGGGGCCCTGCGCGGTATTGATCAGGACGCCATGGGCGAACGCGCTGAAGGCCTGTTCAAAGATCGGTATGGCCGGGGCCACGCGAATGAAGTCTTCGATCTGGCAATCATCATTCAGCCACATTACCTCGTACCGGCGCGTCAGCGCGACCTGGCGCACCTGCCGGCGTTGCACGGGCGCTGACCGGACGGTCCAGGCTTTTGAAGGGCGGTTCATTATACGGGAAGGTCCGCCGACTGCGGCGGATACACGGGGGCTGTTCATGCGATCAGTCCTTTTCGGTCTGGTCACATCCGCATCGGCCCCCACCGATTTGGTACTTGCGGATAGACTGGTTACTACTGGTCTTCGTACGCTGACGATGCCCGTCCCAGCCCCGCTTTGTCAAAGAATTCTGGAAATTCGTCTGTGCTGGCCCGTTAATCCGTGGGTAACCTACGGCTTTGTTTCAGGCCAAAGGACGATGGCGCAGCAGGGCCATTTTACTGCCCCGAATCGCGACAAAAAAAGGCGGCTTCCGAAGAAGCCGCCCATAGTGACACGAGGAGGGTGGTAAGTTTAGCCGCGCGCGGTCTGGCGCGGTGTTTCGGTGTCCGCCCGGCGGACGATCGATAGGTGCCTGCGCTGCCCTCGTTGAAACGGCAGCTGAGTATTCTGCGATTTGGCCTCGCGAAGGACGGTTGTAATCCAACGTTTTTTCAGACGCATGGTCATGTACACTGTCTTTCGCTCCTAGGGTGACACCCGCGTATTATGGGGGCCGATGTGGTTGCCTCAATGTTTGGTCATGCCTTTGACCTTGAGACCAAAATACCGCGCATTGCGGCAGCGATTGGGCGATGGAAACGATTTCTCGCTTTTCGGACCATTTTTTCGAATTCGCGATTGGCAAACACAAGATAGTGCGGGCGCTTACGCTGATGCCCGCAAATTACGGGGCGAGAGCTAAAAATTGGTTAAGGCCGGAATTAATTGTTTTCTACGCATTCACCCATTTCGCTGATGGGCCTGCCACAATGTTGTCACGATTGCCACCGCTTGCACTTAATTCACAGCCGAATCGAAGAAATCAGTCGGCCGTAATCGGCTTCTTTCTGGTGCACGCTGCGGCGAAACGAATAGAACCGATCCGGATCGGAGTATGTGCAGTGCCGCGTCCATTCCGCGACGCCCACCCCCGCCGCACGCAAACGCGCCAGACCATAGGCGGGCAAGTCAAACTGCATCCGGTCATCTGCCCCTTGGGCAAAAAAACGTGCGTTGTCAGGATCCGCTTCATAAAACGTTTCGAAAAACTCAGGCCCTACCTCATAGGCGCGTTGGCTGATCGACGGGCCGACAACGGCGACCGTATCGCCCCGCCTGGCCCCGAGCGCTTCCATCGCGTCGAGTACCGCCTCTAGCACACCGTCCAGCGCCCCGCGCCAACCCGCATGGGCCGCGCCGATGACGCCTGCGCTTGCATCGGCAAACAGCACCGGCTGGCAATCAGCGGTCAGGATCGACAAAGCCAAACCAGGCTGCGCCGTCACAACGGCATCCGCCCGTGGCGGGGCATCATGGAACGGCTGATCCACTGGCACCACATCGGCCGAGTGCACTTGATGCACGCGCACCAGCCCCTCTTCCGCAACATCCATCGCGTCGGCCACGCGGGCCAAATTAATGCGAACGATGTCGGATTGATCCGTTGATCCAACACCGCAATTTAACCCTTCGAACACGCCGGAGGACGCGCCGCCGCGCCGGGTGAAAAAGCCGTGCCGCAGCGGGGCCAACAGGTCAGCAGTGATGATTTCCAGTGTCATGGCTCAAGCCCCGGTGGTGGGGCGGTATCGGGGGCGTGGATCGACATGCACTTAAAGAGCGTTCCCATTTCCGCGGGATGCGTCAAGCGCCGATGCGCCGCGATGTGGGTCTCCAGCGCATCGCCTGTTAGCGCCTTGGCAAGCGCTTGCGCCCGTTGGGTGATGCCAAGGCGCTCCAGATAGACGCCTTGCGAGGTCAAGCGACTGTGCATCGCGCCCGCCCGTTTGGCGGCTTCTGCAAGCGCCTCGAAATCCACATGCGCAGTCACATCTGCGGTGCCGGGACCGTCCATCAGATCCACATGCTGATGATCCCGCACCGCCTGCACTGTGTCGCCCAAGGCCCGCCAGTCACCATAGTCAAAGATCAGCGCCGCACCGCCCTGATCCGCGATACGCCCGGCGATTGCCTCGGCTTCTGCCGCGGCTGGTGCGTTCAGCTCAACGATATCGCCCGGTTTCGTATCCTCCAGCCTGTGGTCCAGCGCCCCGAGCGGGGCGGGTAGGGTAAGGCCAAGCGCCAGCGTCTCGCTCTCCAGCCCAACAACCGTCTCGGCCCAACCCGCAGGCCCGCGCCGGAACTGTCGGACGGGCAAGGCGTCGAAGTATTCGTTGGCGACAAGGTATAGTGGCGCGTCGGGCAGCGTGGCCAAGCTGTCATGCCACCTCGGCGCGTGTTTCCGCAGTGTCTCCGCCTGCACCCCGCGCAACGTGGGCGAGACCTCGACCAAATGGATCTGCGCTGCGTCGAGAAACCCGGGCACGGCGCGGCCCGCGCGCAAGACATCGGCCATCAACGTCCCCCGTCCCGGGCCCAGCTCGGCCATGGTGAATGGCGCCGGGGCCCCGTTGTCAAGCCAATGCTGGGCCAGCGACAGCCCCACTAGTTCGCCAAACATCTGACTGATCTCAGGCGCGGTCACGAAATCGCCCGAGGCGCCGATGGGATTGCGCGTAACATAATAGCCATGCTGCGGATCGCTGAGGCAGGCGGCCATATATGCCGCGAGTGTCATCGGCCCGTCGGCCCGGATCATGCGTTTGAGACTGTCTTCCAGCCCGCTCACGCTCGTGCCCGCGCCAGGGCGATGATCGCAACACCCAGGCCCACCATCGGCAGCGACAAAAGCTGGCCCATGGACACGCCCGCCTCGCCCAGCCGGATGACATGGCCCAGCGGATTGTCGGGCGTGATGAACTGAGGATCAGCCTGTCGGAAGTACTCCACAATGAACCGCCCCAGACCGTAGCCCGCCAGAAAGACACCTGTCAGCGCGCCGGGCACCTTTAGCCATCCGCGTGACCAAGCAAGCCACAGAAGCACAATGCCCAAAAGCAGCCCCTCAAGTCCGGCTTCATACAGCTGCGAAGGGTGCCTGGCGCATGGGCCCTCAACCCCGGGGCAGAACTGCGCCAGGTCGCCCGGGAACACCACACCCCAAGGCAGGTCCGTTGGGCGGCCCCACAGCTCGGCGTTGATAAAGTTCGCGGTGCGCCCGAGAAGTAGCGCAGGTGGCGTCGCAATCGCGAGGCAGTCGCCCACCGAAGCGATCGACAATTTGTGCTTCCAGCAAAACCACAGGCCCACAACTGCAACACCCAAAAGCCCACCATGAAAGGCCATGCCGCCCTGCCAGATGTACAAAACCTCGATGGGGTTCGCGAGGTAATAGGCAGGTTGGTAAAACAGCACAAAGCCCAGTCGCCCGCCCAGCACGACGCCCAGAACGATCAGCGTCAGCAGATCATCCACCTGATCCTGCGTCATCGGCGCATCGCCGTCGCGCCACAAGACGGGCCGTTTGACCGCTGCTACCACGATCCGCCAGCCGATCAGGATGCCCACGATATAGGCCATGGCGTACCAGCGCAGCGCCAAGCTGAAACCGCCCACTTCAATCGAAAAGATCTCGGGCCCAATGTTTGGAAAGGGGATGGCAAAGCTCATGGGGCGACCGATTGCCCGCGGGCGCGGCGATGTCAACCTTGCGCGCACCGCGCGCCGCCCCATATATGGAGCACGCGTTACACGGAGACGAAGATGCACAGCCGTAACAAGATCCTTGATGACGTTTCTCAGCTCATGACCAATGCAATGGGCGTGGCCCAGGGTGCACGGGAAGAGGCGGAGACGGCCATGAAAGGCTGGGTTGACCGGTGGCTGGCCGAGCGAGATTTTGTTACCCGAGAAGAGTTCGATGCGGTGCGCGCAATGGCGCAGAAGGCGCGCGAGGAAAACGAAGCGCTGAAGGCGCGCCTCGATGCAATGGATGCCACCAAGGACTAGCCTGACCCTGGCACACAATGCCTACGGCGCCCGATCCCGCCCCCTTGTGGATGATTGCGGCGAACATTCGCCGCGCCTAACGCCTCGTGCGGATCGGCATCAATAATTCACAAAATAACGCTTTACAGGCTATTCAATACCCACCACCATATGTCGTAGGGCTGGTGGCGCAGAACCGCCGGACCTAGAGCAGGCACCTAAGCCTAGGGCAGCGAAACAGACCTTAGGCTACAACCCATGAGGCCTAAAGCATGTCGCTTTCCGAGCAGTTTCTGACCGAAGACCTTCATCCCATTGATATCGTCGAACACATCGCCGAGCATCACGATTGGGATTTTGACCGTGTCGCCGATGACCAGATCGCCATGGCGGTCGAGGGACAGTGGCGGACTTATTCGATCACGCTGGCCTGGTCGGGCTACGATGAGACGCTGCGACTGATCTGCACGTTTGAGATGGAGCCACCCGCCGACCGGATGGCGCAGGTTTATGAGACGCTGAACCGCACCAACGACATGTGTTGGGCGGGCGCTTTCACCTATTGGCAGGCGCAGCGGCTGATGGTCTATCGCTACGGCCTTGTCCTTGCTGGCGGCCAGATGGCCAGCCCAGAACAGATTGATACGATGATCGCCACCTCGGTCACGGCTGCAGAACGCTTCTACCCGGCGTTCCAACTTGTCGCCTGGGGCGATCGGACGCCCGAAGACGCGATGCAAGTGGCGATCCAGGAAGCCTACGGGCGCGCATAAACACCCCCCACCGCGAGACATCGCGGAACCCATGGACCCGTCAGAGCGTGTGTTGCTCTGGCGGGTCTCGCTCTTTATTGCTGCGGCAAATGACGGCGGGGGATGCGATGGAATTCGGTGAGATTGCAAAGCGGGGCCTGGTCCTTCTGGGCTGCGGCAAGATGGGCTCGGCCATGTTGGCAGGGTGGCTGGATGGCGGCTTGCCGGCCTCTTCGGTCTGGGTGCTGGATCCTGCTCCGTCCGATTGGCTGCGGGGCACCGGCGTGCAGTTAAACACCGGTTTGCCCGACGCACCCGCAATCGTGCTCGTCGCCGTAAAGCCCCAGATGATGGCCGACGCGTTGCCCGCGCTGACGCCCTTGGGGCAGGGGGAAACGCTTTTTGTGTCTGTTGCTGCCGGTACGCCGATCTCGTTTTACGAAGGTGTCCTGGGCGCCACCACGCCCGTGATCCGCGCTATGCCCAACACGCCCGCGGCCATCAGTCGGGGGATCACCGCAATGATCGGGAACGCCCAGGCCGATGAACCCCGTTTGGCCCAGGCCGAGGCACTTCTCGCCGCCGTGGGGCAGACCGTGCGGTTGACCAGCGAGGCGCAGATGGATGCGGTCACCGCCGTTTCAGGCTCTGGCCCTGCCTACGTGTTCCATTTGATCGAGACGATGGCCACCGCGGGTGAGGCCGAGGGGCTACCACCCGATCTGGCAATGGCGCTGGCCAAAGCGACCGTTGGTGGGGCAGGGGCGCTGGCCGAGACGGCCGAAGACAGCCCCACCCAATTGCGCATAAATGTCACCAGCCCCAATGGCACCACACAAGCCGCACTTGAGGTTTTGATGGATGACACCGACGGCTTCCCCGCCCTTCTGCGCCGCGCAATCGCCGCGGCCGCCAACCGAAGTCGGGAGCTTGGCCAATGACGATCAGTTTCGATGACTTTCTGAAGGTCGATATTCGTGTGGGCCAGATCACCCGCGCTGAACCTTTCCCCGAGGCTCGCAAACCCGCGATCAAGCTGTGGGTCGATTTCGGGCCAGAGATTGGGGAGAAGAAGTCTTCTGCCCAGATCACCGCCCACTACACGCCTGAGGATCTGCCCGGCAAGCGCGTCCTTGGCGTGGTGAACTTCCCGCCCCGGCAGATCGGTAAGGTGATGTCCGAGGTGCTGGTGCTGGGTCTGCCCGATGACAACAACGAAGTCGTGCTTATCACGCCCGACAAAGACGTGCCGCTGGGCGGAAGGATGTATTGATGAAACGCCTCCTGATCTCTCGCCGCCTGCCGGAGGTGGTGCAAGATGCCCTGGCCGCACGCTTCGATGCGACCACCCGCACTACGACCCAACCGATGGACCAGGCTGAGGCTGAGGCTGCGCTGCGCAACTACGACGCGATCCTGCCGACCCTAGGCGATGCGTTCGGCGCAGCGACTTTCGCTGCGGTGCCAATTCCCCGCACGCAGGTGCTGGCGAACTTCGGGGTAGGGTACAACCACATCGAAGCAGACGCGGCGCGGGCTGCGGGTGTCGACGTCTCAAACACGCCCGGAGCCGTCACCGATGCCACCGCCGACACGGCCATGACGCTGATCCTGATGACCTGCCGCCGGGCTGGCGAGGGCGAGCGCATGGTGCGGGCGGGCACCTGGGCGGGGTGGCATCCGACCCAGCTTTTGGGCTTTCACATCTCGGGCAAGACAGTGGGTATCATTGGTATGGGCCGGATCGGCAAGGCCATCGCGCATCGCTGTCACTTTGGCTTTGGGATGGAAGTGGTGTTCTACAACCGCTCCGCAGTTGCCGAGCCGGGCATGCCCGCCCGCCAATTGGCCACCCTGGACGAGGTTATGAACACCGCAGATATCGTCGTGCTCGCCGTCCCCGCGACGCCCGCGACCCATCACTTGATTGAGGCGCAGGCCTTCGTGGCAATGAAGCCCACCGGTTACCTCATCAATATCTCCCGTGGCGATGTGGTGGACGAAGCCGCACTCGTAAAAGCACTCCAAGCCGGGCAAATTGCCGGCGCTGGTCTTGATGTCTACGAGTTCGAACCGACCGTCCCCGATGCGTTGAAGGCGATGGAAAACGTCACACTCCTGCCGCATCTTGGTACCGCAGCGCTCGAAGTACGCGAGGCGATGGGGATGATGGCGGTTGAGAATTTAATTGCCTGGGATGAAGGACGCCCCCTGCCCAACGCGGTGTAAGCGTGACCGTCGCGATGTGACCTGCTAGCCTTGGGACCAGTCAGGAGGGTTTGCTATGACACTGGGTGCGTTTTCGGTCAGCCTGTCGGTCAAGGATTTGTCTAAGTCGCGCGCATTCTACACTGCCTTGGGCTTTGAAGAGTTCACGGGCGATGCTGACGCGGGTTGGATCATGTTACGCAACGGCGATGCGGTGATCGGGCTGTTTCAGGGCATGTTTGAAGGCAACCTCCTGACCTTCAATCCCGGCTGGGACCAGAACGCGCAGGCCGTCGAAGGCTTCACCGACATTCGCGAGATACAGGCGACGCTAAAGGACCAGGGGATCGCGCTGGAAACCGAGACGGATCCCGATGGCGACGGACCTGCGAATTTCATGGTGATCGACCCCGACGGCAACCCGGTGTTTCTGGACCAGCACGTCCCCAAACCGTGAATGCGCCAACTCTGCATATGCTCTGCGGTAAGATCGCGGCTGGTAAATCCAGCCTCGCGGCCCGGTTGATGGAACAGGACGCGGCGGTGTTGATCTCCGAGGACGCGTGGCTTGCCGCACTCTTCTCCGACCAGATGGCGACCGGAGCGGACTATGTGCGCTGTTCGACCAAGCTTCAGGGAATCATGCGCCCCCATGTCGCTGATCTTCTGAACGCGGACGTGTCCGTCGTGCTGGACTACGCCGCCAACACGGTGGCCACCCGCGTCTGGATGCGCGGTATCCTAGAGGCGACGCAGGCCGACCATCAGATGCATGTGCTGGATGTCCCTGATGCGGTGTGCCTGATGCGCCTGAAACATCGCAATGCCGCGGGCGATCATCCCTTCGCTGCGACCGAGGCGCAGTTTCACCGCTTCACCCAGCACTATGTCCCACCCACCGCTGACGAAGGGTTCACCATCGTCCGTCACACCGCAACCTAGGGAACAAAGTGCCTTGGCCCGCCGCCCGCGGCACGCGCAAGGCCAATAGTGCAGCACAGCCCGCCAAACTCGCTGCCGACCCCCATAGCGCAGAACATCCGATGTTTTCGGCCACCAGCCTCAGCGCCGTTGGGCTGATGAGGTAGCCCAGATACGCCACCGCCGTGACCGCCGCTAGCGAAAGCCCGCGCTCGGCCCCCGACGACCGGGTCGCAACGGCGCGGAAGACCGCGGGCTCAATAGGGCCAACGCCCAAACCGGCGGCGAAACAGGCGATAATTGTTAGGGTTAGCGACGCATCCATCGCGATGATCAACAACGCAGGCAACACCACCAAGGCCGCCAGGCGCACAGTCACCGCGGCCCGAAACCGTGTTTCCAATGCATGGGCGACCAGCCGTCCCGCCGACAACCCCAGCGTAAAGGCCGCTGCCGACACTCCGGCAAGGAACGGCCCGGCGTCGCGTATGCGCTCGACATCTCGCTCAACGACCGCACGGCACGGGTGGAAGCGGCGACGGTGCAGAGCCTGTTCAACCGAGCCAACGCCCCCAGTGAAAACGCCGCCAGCGCGCCCGGCATTGCCCAAGCCTCAACTCAGTGAAGTCCACCGCCGAAATTGCGCATCACTGGCAGGGCCGCCAGCGCCATTGACTCCAGAGCGATGCCAAAGCCGCCGTCGCCGAGGCCTGAGCGCGCCTGCAACGCGGGTAGGGAGGCGGTCAAGCTACCCCAGAACAGGCCCGCGACCGCGTAGCCCGCCAGCAACGACAGAACCTGCGCGCGCGCTGAGCGTCATGTACTTGCGCGGTCGCCCACCGCTTCGCGCCAATGCTTGCGACATAGCGAAACATAGCTCTCGTTGCCACCGATCTGGACCTGCGCGCCTTGCGTCAGCACGTTACCCGCCCCGTCGGTACGTATCACCATCGTCGCTTTTTTCCCGCAATGGCAGATCGTGCGCGCCTCGCGCATTTCATCGGCCAGCGCCAACAACGCGGCAGACCCCGGAAACAGTTCACCCTGGAAATCGACGCGCAGGCCGTAGCACATGACCGGCACGCCCAGATCATCTACCACGCGGGCCAGTTGCCAGACCTGTTCGGTCTCCAGAAACTGCGCTTCGTCCAGAAACACGCAAGCGACGGGCCCTGCATCCAGCCGCGCGGCTATTTTGGCAAACAGATCCTCGCCCGGCGCAAAAGTATCCGCATCCGCCCCGATCCCGATACGCGACCCGATCCGGCCCGCGCCCGCGCGATAGTCCAACTGGGCGGTCAGAAGATAGGTGTCCATCCCACGCTCGCGGTAGTTATGCGACGCCTGCAACAACAGTGTCGATTTTCCCGCGTTCATAGTGGAGTAATGGAAATAGAGCTTGGCCATGGCCGTTTGGCTAGCGTCTTGGGAACCTGCGAACAAGCTCCCAAGACACCTACCCATAAACATGGGGGTCTCAGCGGACCGTCAGCGGGGCACCGGATTGTGTTGGCTCATGCGCCCAGAAACCTGAGCGGTGTACCAAACACCGGATACCTCCATTGCTGCCGGCCCACCGCGCGACTGCCGGAATGTCCGGCCCCATCGATCCCAAAGCGACAAGAGCGTCGGCAGGCCCCACCCTTCCCCGACGCAGGGGGCGCCGGACACTCGTAAACCGTCCCGGAGGTCCGGGACTGTTTTAATACTGACATCCCCTTGCGATGCGATTAATGGGAAACAAATATGGCAATTCCCACCGAAATAGGGGGGAGAAGGGGGCGTGATGGCCGCATTGCACAGCTATCTGAAGAAACATACCGAGGCGTTGGTGAAGGATGTGGGCATCGAAGCCGCCTGCAAACTGACCGGCAAATCGAAGGCGACGCTGGGCCGCTACTATTCCGATGCACCCGAACATGCAGACCGGTTCATGCCTGTAGATAGTGTGGCCGCCCTGGAAGAGGCGGCGCGCTATCCCCATGTGACCAGCGCCCTCGCCGAGCTTAGCGGCAGCACGCTCAGCCACGATCCCGAACGGCGCAACGCGCCCGAGGGCGGCGTTAACTCGGATGTGATCGCGCTGTCGCAGCGCTTTGCGATGCTGATGGCGGAGTACCAGCAATCCATCGAAGACGGGGTTATCTCGATCAATGAAGCCAAGCGGCTGCTGCGCGAAACCGTGGCCCTGCAAAAAGTGCTGATCGACATGAAGCTGCACCTGGAAGACGAAAGCATTTGAACGCAAGGCGGCGTGGTCACCCTTCGTTTATCATCACTTCGCAAACAGTCCCGGCAGTTCCCGCCCCAGTGTTTGCAGATCACAGTCCCTGAACCCTGAAAACCCGCGACATCTACTGAAATTCGCGGAAACCCTTCGATAGCGCCACAGGCCATGCTACTCCATCGTTAGCGAAAAGTTGAGTACCGAGTGACGTGAGTGAAGGCCAAACTGTAGTTGTCGCTTGATGGCATCGTCCCCAGGGCACCGTAGCCCCGATCCGTCAAGACACGACAGCGCCCCCAAGCCAGGCCCGACCTTAAAACCCCCGCTCGCCGGCATCTGTTGCCCGGTGCGCTTGTAATGAGTGATTTAACTATGCCCAGTATCGCCCAAGAAAAAGTCGATGCGCTTCAAACCCTTGGGGTTGCTGCAAGCGCGTCTGAAGCTGAAATCCGTGAAGCCTGGCGAACGCTCGCCTTTAAAACCCATCCCGACCGCTGCAACGGGTCTGACACAGAATTCGTGCGCATCAACTCGGCCTATGAATTGTTGCGCAAGCACGGGCACACGCCGCTCGAACGGCCCACACGTAGCCGCCGCCCGTCGATCCAGACCCGCATTGTCGATCTGTCGCCCGACGTTGAAACGCTCTGCCGCGAACAATTGGTCGAAGAGGGTGCGGTTGGCGCGGGCGTGGCCGAACATGTCGCCAGCGCGGTGCGCCGCAAGGGCCGTCGGCTGTCGTATATCATCCGCACGCCGCTGAGCGAGGGATCGAACCGCGTCGCATTGCCGACGGGCGAGTTAGAAGACAACCGCAAGGTCAAACCACAGGTTGTGACATTTACCTCTGACAAGACAGGATCGGGGCAGGTCGTTGTGCCGGAAGGCCTGCGCGAAACCATGTTCCCGGGCGCCCGGAGCGTGCGGATCCTGTTCGAAGCAGAGGACTAAGGGGGCCCGCCGGAAGCGGACGTAGTACCGGGGGCCGCTGACGCACTGGGGGGTGCGCCGCGGCGTCCACTTCCGGCGGTTAATTCATTGTAAAAGCACGGGGCGTGGCGCTGCGCGGACAGGGGGTTGTCTGCAGGGGCCGCGCCCCGAATTTTTGAGACGGGCCAGCGGCCACGCTCTAGCTTTGCAAACTCCGCACCCCGATTTCCCCCTCTTTTGCCGATTTCATCGCCAGCGCCGCCGCATGGGCCGCCGCGGCCGTAGTGAAATAGGGGATCTTGTCCATCAATGCGACGTTGCGCATGGACCGGCTGTCTTCCACCGCCTGCGCGCCTTCCGTTGTGTTCATGACGAGCTGCACCAACCCGTCCTTCATCACATCGACGATCGTGCGCCCGCCTTCATAGGCTTTGTTCACCACATCGCTGTCGATCCCGTTTTCGGTCAAGAACTTGGCCGTGCCGCGCGTGGCCAGGATCGCCAGGCCCAGATCCTTCAGCGCTTGCGCCGTCTCGATCAGTTGCGGGGTCTTGTCGGCATCCTTGATCGAAAAGAACACGGTGCCGGTGTCCGGCAGATGGTTGCCCGCGCCAAGCTGCGCCTTCAGGAACGCGCGGTGGAAATTGGCGTCTGAGCCCATGACCTCACCGGTTGAGCGCATCTCTGGGCCTAAGAGCGTATCGACACCGGGGAAGCGGGCAAAGGGTAGGACGGCTTCCTTCACTGCGAAACTGTCGATCTGTGGGTCCACGAGGTCAAAGTTCGACAACCGTTCCCCGGCCATCAAGCGCGCCGCGATGGACGCGATGGGGGAATTCACCGCCTTCGCCACAAATGGCACGGTGCGCGAGGCGCGGGGGTTCACTTCGATCAGGTAAATCTCGCCATCTTTGACCGCGTATTGCACGTTCATCAGGCCAACGACGTTCAGCGCCAAGGCAAGCTCGCGGGTCTGGCGTTTCAGCTCGTCCATGATCTCCGGCGCCAGCGAATAGGGCGGCAGAGAACAGGCGCTATCGCCAGAATGCACGCCCGCTTCCTCGATGTGCTGCATGATGCCCGCGACATGAACGTCTTTGCCATCGCTCAGCGCATCCACATCAATCTCTACCGCGCCTGATAGGTAGCTATCGAGCAGCACGGGGCTGTCCCCAGAGACTACCACCGCATCGCGGATGTAGCGTTCGAGTGACGGGGTATCGCGCACAATCTCCATCGCGCGGCCGCCCAGCACATAGGACGGACGGATCACCAGCGGATAGCCGATGGTCTCTGCCGCTTCCATCGCCTGTTCGTCGGTGGAGGCGATGGCGTTGTTGGGTTGCTTCAGGCCAAGCTGGTTCACAAGCGCCTGGAACCGTTCCCGATCTTCGGCCAGGTCGATGGCGTCGGGCGTGGTGCCGAGGATCGGAATGCCCGCATCGTGTAGCGCGTTGGCGAGCTTGAGCGGGGTCTGCCCGCCAAACTGAACGATCACACCGTGCAGCGTGCCGTTTTCTTGCTCTACCCGCAGAATCTCCATCACGTGCTCGAACGTCAGTGGCTCGAAATAGAGTCGGTCTGACGTGTCGTAATCGGTGCTTACCGTCTCGGGATTGCAGTTGACCATGATCGTCTCATAGCCCGCATCGGTTAGCGCGAAACACGCATGGCAGCAGCAGTAATCAAACTCGATTCCCTGACCGATCCGGTTCGGGCCACCGCCCAGGATCACCACCTTCTTGCGATCCGACGGCCGCGCCTCGCATTCCACCTCGCCCATCACCGGGTGCTCGTAGGTCGAATACATATAGGGTGTCTGCGCTTCGAACTCGGCGGCACAGGTGTCGATCCGTTTGAAGACGGCGCTGACCCCGAGGTTGCGGCGCGCGCGGGCGATGTTGGCCTCGTCTCGTCCCGTCAGCGCCGCAAGCCGTGCATCGGAGAAGCCCATCATCTTGACCCGCCGCAGGCCGTCTTCGGTTATTGGCAACCCGTCGTGACGGATCCGCGCCTCGGCGTCCATAATCTCGCGGATGCGGGCGAGGAACCAGGGATCGAAATCGGTGACGGCCTGGATATCGTCGTCGGAAAGGCCGTGCCGCATGGCTTGCGCAATGATGCGCAGACGGTCTGGGGTGCGATTGGACAGCGCCTTGGTGATGGCGGCGACGTCAGGTGCGCCCGCAATCTCAATCTCATCCAACCCCGTTAGCCCAGTCTCCATGCTCGCCAGCGCTTTTTGCAGGCTCTCATGGAAGGTCCGCCCAATTGCCATGGCTTCTCCCACCGACTTCATCGCGGTGGTCAGTTCCGGCTTGGCGCCCGGAAACTTCTCAAACGCAAAACGCGGGATCTTGGTCACGACATAGTCAATCGTCGGCTCGAACGACGCGGGCGTCACCTTAGTGATGTCGTTGTCCAACTCATCCAGAGTGTAACCCACCGCCAGCTTCGCCGCGATTTTGGCAATCGGAAAGCCTGTGGCCTTGGACGCCAGAGCCGAGGACCGCGACACCCGCGGGTTCATCTCGATCACCACCATCCGCCCGTCTTCGGGGTTGATCGCCCATTGCACGTTGGAGCCGCCCGTCTCTACCCCGATCTCGCGCAGAACGGCAATCGAGCCGTTGCGCATGATCTGGTATTCCTTGTCCGTCAGCGTCAGTGCCGGGGCCACGGTGATCGAGTCGCCGGTATGCACGCCCATCGGATCGACGTTCTCAATCGAACAGATGATGATCGCGTTGTCGGCGGTGTCGCGTACCACCTCCATCTCGAACTCTTTCCAGCCCAGAAGGCTTTCGTCGATCAGGATCTGGCTGACCGGCGAGGCATCAAGCCCTCCCTTGCAAATCGCCTCATATTTCTCACGGTTGTACGCGATGCCGCCGCCTGTGCCGCCCAGCGTAAAC
>JBCBPV010000072.1:0-19173 GCA_039820585.1 Pseudomonadota bacterium | reverse complement strand
GTTGGAATTTCCGGATAGCGAGAACAATTGCAGATAGTTCTTGTTCATAAGTACTGTAGTTCTGCTCCGTGGTGTTGAATTTGTGTGACGCGTAGGCCACCGGGTGTAGTCCATCCTGGAATTGTTGCGTAAGGATAGCGCCAGTCCCTACGTTACTGGCATCAGTATATAGGATAAAGGGCCGGTTGAAGTCGGGGAGGCGGAGGACGGGTTCGTTGGCAAGGGCTTGTTTGAGTTGGGCAAAAGCTTTGTTTTGCTCGTGGTTCATGTCGAAGGTGACTCCTTTCTTCGTCAGCTGCGTGAGAGGAGTTGCGATCCTCGAAAAGTCGCGGATGTATGGCCGAACGAAGGTTAAGAACCCCAAGAACGATCGTACTTGGGCCAGTGAAGTTAGCGGCGGCCATTGTTGTACTGCTGAAGTCTTTTCTGGGTCTGGCCATTTGGATCCATAACCGATCATATGACCTCCCAAATGGTCACGGATACCCCGATCATGGCGGTCCGGCGATGGGCACCACCAGAAACCCGATACACCATTCAAACCAAGGCAGACAATACCCCAGCGAGCCGTTCCAGAGACTGATGGCAGACCACGGGATCACGTCTTCCATGAGCCGCTCTGTCAACGTGTGCGACGATGCCGCAAAAAAGCCTTCTTCTCTTCGTTCAAGACCGAAAAGGTCAAAAGAAAACCTATCGGACCAGGAAACAGGTTCGCGCGGATGACTTCGACTATATCGAACGGTTCTACAATCCAAACCGCCGGCACTCGGCCATCGGCGATCTAAGCCCTATCACATTTGAGGAGCGAGCTATGAAAGCTGAAGTTGCACTCCACGAAACCGGCATCAGGGCATAACGGGCCAATCCCACTATACTTGTACGACACTCTACCTCTTGGCTGCTTCACAGTCGAATTGCTTCATAGATCCTGCTGCTACCTATCGCTTCCTGGGCGCATTCCAATTGCACGCGTACATAGTGATATAGCCGCAGAGTTTTGTCGCGAGATCTCAAAGACTTCTTTGACTTTCTGCCGCGCATTTGGAGCCAACACAGAAGCGTTGATTGCTCCGTTGGCAAGCGAAGCGACATTCTTGTATAGCCCCGCCACATCCCGCTCTTCCGCGAGCAACCCGCTCACCCCATCCTCCACCAACTCCGGTATCCCCGAATGCCGCGTCGTGCAGACCACGGTCCCAAGCGCCATCGCCTCCATCAGCGTGACCGGGATGCCTTCCTGATCGCCGTCCTTGGCCGTCACGCTCGGCGCCAACAGCGCATCTGACCTCGCTATCCGTTCCAGTGTCTCGCCGTGGGTGAGTGGCCCGAGAAACCGTACCCGGTCCTCTAGGCCACGCTCGGCCACGAGGGCGCGCAGTGCCGCGCCCTCGGGCCCATCCCCGCCAATCTCATACCACCACTCCAACGCAGGCTGCCGCTCACGCAACAGCGCCAGCGCCTCAATCGCCACGTCCAGCCCCTTCTTCTCCACCAACCGGCACACGCTAAGCAACCGCAGCGGCGTCCCGATGGGTTTCGGCGCAAACCTGTACCGCTCCACCGGTACGCCCAGATGCAGGGTCTCGACACGGTCGGCGGGCGCACCGGCTTTCACAAGCAGGTCACCGAAGCACCGGTTCACTGTCAGGTGCAGATCACCGTCCGCGAACAGTTGCCGGTACTTCGCCATGCCGTTGCGCTTGAACTCCACGCTGACGTCCCGCCCGTGATAGATCGTGATCAGCGGCGGGCGGTCGGCCCATCCCGCCTGCGCCCGAGCGATGCGTGCCCCCTGATACCCGAAATGAGCGACCACGACGTCCGCATCGATCCAGCGTCTCCAGCACCGCGCATTGCGGCTGGCGATGACGCGGTCCGCCATCGCTGTCGGCAAATGCCGCACAAGTGGTGGCGGGGCAGGGGGCCATTGAATGACACGCACCTGGTCAATAAGCGCCTGATCCTTGGCGCTCAGTGACACATCCGTGGCCACCTCTTTGCAGGCCACGCTCACTTCGTGCCCGGCGCGCACCGCGTAAAGCACCTGCGTGGTCACAAAGGTCTGGGACCGCGACAGAAAGGTGGAAACGCTGAAGCAGATCTTCATCGGCCCGACCTCAAGCGCTTTGCCGTGCGCCGGTTGTCTGGGCCGCGACGGCCCGGTCCAGAACAGACAGGAAGGTCTCGTGCTGGCGGGCGAAGGCCAACTCTGGCCGCTTGGCATAGTCCAGCGCGGCATCCGAGACCTCGGCATAGGCCGCCGGGTCTTCCCAGAGCCGACGCAGTTCCGCGACCCAGGCCTCGATTGGCGCATCATGCGGAAGCACTACGCCGCCGGGCCCGATGGCCTGGGGCAACCCGCCACGGTCCGACCCGATCACCGGAATGCCGCTGCAATGCGCCTCGGACGCCACGCGGCCCCAGGCCTCCTCCCACTGGCTGGGCGCCAGCAGGATCTTGGTGCGCCCATAGATCGTCGACATGTCCGAGGTGCGCCGCTGGAAGGTGACGTTTGGCCGATCGGCGATCTCGGCCATGATCTGATCGAACAAGCCATCCCACAGCGTCCATGCTTCAACGAACAGAAACGGGATATCGGGGCAGGCCTTCGCCATATCCCGGGCGATTTCATAGCCCTTCTTGGGGTGGATGTTGATCAGCGTGACCAGCTCGCGGGTCGTCTCGCACCGGTACTTGTCGAAATCGATCGTGGGTGGGATCACGGTGCAGTCGATGCCGCAGGCTTTGCGATAGACGACCGCCGTAAAGCTGGAATTGGCGATGAACTGTGCCCCGGGGATCGCGCTAACATCGCCATCGTTTTCCTCGAACTCGACGTTGCGCAGATACAGCACCGTGGGCAGGCCCAGCTTGGCGAACTCCTGCCCCAGTGCCGCTGAGCCGCGGGTTTGGACGACTACCACGTCGGGCTTGAACCGGGCCACGGCGGCGCGAACGCGCGCGGGATCCATCGGCTCCCACGTGCGCATGACTTCATACCCTTGGCTACGATCCACGCTGAAGGCGCGGCCTGTCAGTTTGCGCTGCGCCCGCATCCGCCAGCCAAAAACACCCCGTCCGGACGTGCCGCAATATACGGCGCAGTCATGGCCCATGTTCATGCTCTGATGGATCAGGTGATCGGTGCTGTTCTGTGTGCCGCCGCTGGCTTCGGGCAGCCAGCTATTGCCGCCGGCAAAGAGTATGCGCATCTGCGGTATCCTCTATAGGGGGGGCGCCCGCCTGGCGGGCCTTTGGTCTGGTGATGTCTTGTGCGGCCCATGCGGCCATCGCGCCATCATAGAGCGCGCGGTCATTGGCATAGACAGCCTCGATCTGCGCCAACGTGGCGGCATCCAGTGATGCACGATCTGTGCGGTCCCCGCCAGTTCGGTTGGCGTGGCGCAACGCATCCCGCGGCACGCCCGCATATCTTTGCAGCCCTTCGGCCATATGCGTAATCGGGATGAGGTGATCGACCATCGCCGTCGCGCCATCACAAACGTAATCGGATTGCGGACGGAAATGGAAAAATTGCATCGCGATGCGCCGAAACCCCGACCGGCCCGCCAGTCGCGCCGCCACCTGTGCCGCCGAGCGTCCGGTGACCATGCGCCGGGCAAACGCGCGGTCCGCGGCATTCCGGCCGCCGCCGCGGAGGTAGTCATAGGCCGATAGGAATCGGTTCACCGGATCGCGCACGATCGCAATCTTTGGCAGCGTGGCCCAGGCCCGGGGGCAGAGGTGCCGGATTTCGGCCCAGGTCCGATGACGCACGTGGTATCCAAAAATCGCATCTTCGACCGAGGTTCCCGCGTTCTTGGGGATATGGATCAGGATAAGTCCGCGCTTGAGGTATACGCTCTCGAGCTCCGGATCAGGCCGGGGCAGGGCGCGCTGGATCATCTTGCCCGGTGCCACCTGCCACATCAGCTTCTCCACCCCAATGGCGGCCCTATGCCCGTTGCCGATCATGCGATGCGCCGTGTTGCCTGAAGGCGCAGTTTCGCGATGGCCTTGGTGCACAAGTCCACCACCTCGCGCAGCACCTGACGGCCATAGCCGCTCAGAGAGAACACCGACGCAAAGAGCGTGTAGGATAGTAGCGTTCCCGCGATCAACCGCACCAGCGCCGTGTCGGGCAACGCGTCCCGCATCAGTAGAAGACCGGCATAAGTTGATACAACAGCGGCCAAGATCGGCAGGATGCGCGTGGCCAGGCTCTCGATCTTCACCGGGCCCTTTCGGGTGATCAACAGCCAGAGCGGCAACAAACGCAAAACGGTCACGGCGGCGTAGGACATCGCCAGCGCCACCACGCCGTACCCAACGCTCGCCACGAAGGCCAGGCACGTCACCAGAGCCGAGAAAAACCCCCACCACGCCATCTCGGTCGTGCGTCCCTGGCTGATGAACAGCCAACCGGTGGGATTGCCAAGCGGTTGCACCATGCCAGCAATCCCAAGGGCCGCAAAAATCGGCGCCGCCGCCGCCCACTGGGCGCCCAACAGGAAAGGAACTGCGGTGTCCGCCATCGCGGTCGCCGCCGCAACGCCGGGCAAGATTGCCAGTTGCATCAACCCAAACACCCGGAAGAATGCTTGGTTGTAGCGTTCCGGCTCATCCTGCATGCGCGACAGCACCGGCACCATCACCTGCGACAAGGGCTGTGCCACGCGGTTCAGCGGAAACAACAAGAGCTTATAGGCCCGGTCATAAAGGCCCAGCGTCGCCCCGCCCCAGGTCCGCCCGATCAGGATATTGTCGAGGTTGCGGGAAAAGAAATTGGCCAGCTTGAACCCTGTGACACCTGCGCCGAACCCAAACAGATCCCGCGTCCCCGGCGCCCAGGCGGGCCGACCGGGCCGCCACGGCACCCACCACCAAACCATCATCGCACCGATGATCGTGCCAGAAATTGTGCCTGCCACCAGCGCCCAGGGCGACGGCGCAACCATGGCCCACAGGATCGATGTCAGAAGGCTCCACACCGCGATCACGCTTGAATTAATCGCCATCACCCCAAACATCATCTGCCGATTCATCAGCGCGAAATGCTGGGCGCCAAGCCCGGTCAGCACCATGCCCAGCGCCGTCACCCGGATGAGCGGCACCAGATCAGGCTCTCCATAGAAATCCGCGATCCAGGGTGCTGCGACAAAGAGCACGCCCATCAGAACCAAGCTGATCGCCATGTTGATCCAAAACAGCGCGTTCAACTGCCCGTAGGTCAGGTCCTTCTTCTGGATCACCGCCTGCAATAGCCCCAGATCGCGGAACATCCCCAGAAACACCATCACCGGCCCGATCATCGCGATCAGACCAAAGTCATAAGCGGTCAGCAGCCGTGACAGCACAATCACGGATGCAAACATGCACCCAACGCCCACTGCCTGGCTCAGCCCGATATGGAAGCTGCCGCGCAGAACCGTGCCCGAAAAGCTGTCGGGCGCATTGGTTTCCACAATGTCGTCGGGGTGCCAGGCGGCCATCTCAGACCCCGTGCTGCGCTGCAGAGTGTGGTGAAAAACGATCCAAGGGTCTCACAAGCCGTTCGGCGCAAGGGGCGGTTCATGCGCTGGTGTGTTTCGGAAGCGACTGGTTTTACTGGGAAAGCAGGCACAATGGGGCGTATGAACAGACGCCGCAATCACATCCTTCAAAGCGCCAATCTGGGGCTAAAATGCGGCAAGAGGCGGGCCAAACTGTGATGCGGCGGTGCAGCGCGCATGCGGGGGTGCGCCAGTTGGCCCATGCCCCGGCGCTTGCCGGAATTATCCAAGTATGTCATTGGAGAAGAGAGAATCTGAACGAAAGAGTTTAGCTTGATGCCCGACTATGCCGCGCGCCGCACGATGATGGTCGACACCCAGGTCCGGCCCTCGGACGTGACCAAGTTTCCGATCATCGATACCATGCTGACCGTCCCGCGCGAACTGTTCGTGCCCACCGGCCAGCGTGAGGCCGCCTATATGGGCGAAAACATTGAGATTGGGCCGGGGCGCGTGGTGCTGGAGCCGCGGACGCTGGCCAAGATGCTTGATGCGCTGGATCTGCAGCCCACCGAACTCGTCCTCGATATTGCTTCAGGCTATGGCTACTCGGCCGCGGCTGTGTCGCGGCTCGCCGAAGCGGTGGTGGCCGTGGAAGAGGACGCCGATTTCGCGTCAGAGGCCGAGAACGCTCTGTCCGACGTGGGGGCCGACAACGTTGTGATGATCATCGGCCCCTTGGCCGAGGGAGCCGCAAAGCATGGCCCGTACGATGCGATCCTGATCCAGGGCGGCGTGGAAGAGGTGCCGCCTGGAATACTGGCGCAATTGAAAGAGGGTGGCAGGATTGCCGCAGTCTTCATGGAAGGCGCGCTGGGCGTGTGTCGGATCGGCTATATGGTTGACGGTGCGGTGTCTTGGCGGTTTGCGTTCAATGCAGGGGCTCCAGTCTTGCCGGGCTTTACGAAAGCCCCCGCATTTCAGTTTTGAAGGTCAGGACAAAAGATGCGCCTCTCTCGATTTGTGAAAACAGCCTCGGCGGCTGCGATTGCCCTGACGCTGACTGGCCCTGCGGCCTGGTCGCAAAGCCTGACGGACACGCTGATCGCGGCCTACCGCAACAGCGGGCTTCTGGAACAAAACCGCGCCGTCCTGCGCGCCGCCGATGAAGACGTGGCCCAAGCCGTCGCTGCGCTGCGGCCCGTATTGAACTGGGCGGCCTCGGTCGACTACGCCGATCCGGCGCGTGGCGTCGACAATACGACCGGTTCAGTCGGGCTGAACGCCTCACTCCTGCTCTTTGATTTCGGGCGCTCGCGCCTCGGCGTAGACGCGGCTAAAGAGTCGGTCCTGTCAGCCCGCGAAACGCTGAAATCCGTTGAACAGCAGATCCTTCTGCGTGGGGTCGCCGCGTATTTTGGCCTGCGCCGCGAAAACGCATTCGTGCAATTGCAGGCCAACAACGTGCGCCTTATCACGCAACAGCTTCAGGCATCGCGCGACCGCTTCGAAGTGGGCGAAGTGACCCGCACCGATGTGTCCATCGCCGAGGCGCGTTTGGCCGCCGCACAATCCGGCCTTGCCGCCGCCCAGGGTGCCGCCGCCCGCGCGATTGAGGAATACCGCGCCGCCACCGGTACAACACCCACCAACCTGCAAGCACCGCCGCCGCCGCCGGCCACAGCCGCCAACCTGGTTGAGGCCAAATCCGTGGCCGCACAGCGCCATCCCGATGTCTTGGCGGCTCAGCGCGACGTCGCGGCCGCCGAACTGGGCGTTTTGATCGCCGCCGCAGGCTTACGCCCCCGTCTGACGGGCAGCGCGGGGTTCAACGTAGATGACGACGGCGATGACACCACGACACTTGGCCTAAACCTGAGTGGTCCGATCTACCAGGGCGGGCAACTTGCCTCCCTCACACGCCAGGCACAGGCGAACCGCGATGCCGCGCGTTCGGCCCTTTTGACCACACAACGCAATATCGACCAGGCCGTTGGAAACGCCTGGGCCAACCTCAACGTCGCCACCGCCAGCCGCCGCGCCTCAGACGAAGAAGTGCGCGCCGCGCGCCTGGCACTGCGCGGCGCCCGCGAAGAGTTTGAGGTGGGTGCGCGCACGACGCTTGATGTGCTTGACTTGGAACAGGAACTGCTCGACGCCGAGACCAACCTGATTTCCGCCGAAATTGACCGCAACATCGCCGTGTATGAGCTGTTGTCGGCCATGGGCCTGCTCAGCGCCGATCACCTTGAACTTGGCATCGCAACCTACGACCCAGCCGCATATTTTAACGCGGTCGACTCAGCGCCGACCACCTTTGTCAGCCCCCAGGGTGAAAAGCTGGACCGGGTTCTTCGCAGTCTGAACAGAAACTAAGCACCGCTATCGGTTGTATGACAGGACCGCGCGGGCTACCATACCTGCGGGGTGAGAGTGAGTCTGTCATGTCGGAAAACAATCCGAAAACCGATGTCGATGAAGTGCTGGAGGCGGTGAAACGCCTCGTCTCGGCGCCTGCCGCGAACGCGCCCGCCAAAGACCTCGCATCCAACCATCCGGTCCTCGATGAACGTCTGCTGTTGACCCCGTCCTTGCGGGTGGAAGAGCCTGTGCCAGCCAACGACATCCCGGATGTGCCTGTGGTCATCGAAGATGACGAGGCCCTCACCGCCGAAGGCCACTCGCTGGAAGACCGCATTGCCGAGCTTGAGGCGGCCGTCGGCAATCAGGACATCGATTTTGAGCCGGATGGCAGTGAATTGGTCGACGAAGAAACACCCCGGCGCTTCGTGTTTCAGCATCGTCCGGTGGATGATAGGGCCGACACGCTGACCCCCCCCGAGCCCGCCAAATCTGCGGAGCCCGTTCTGTTGATGCCGCCACCTGCGCCCGCGGCGGAGCCCGCCGAAGAGCCAGAGCCCATCCCGCTGCGTCCCGACCGCACCGATGAAAACGCTTTCGATGTTGGTCCGGCGCCGGAAGCCCCGAAACCAGCCGATGACACCGCCCTAGAGATCAGCGAAGACCTTGAGATCGACGAAGACATGCTGCGTGATATCGTGGCCGAGATCGTGCGGGCCGAGCTGCAGGGTGAACTGGGCGAACGCATCACCCGCAATGTTCGCAAACTGGTCCGGCGCGAGATCCATCGCGCGATCATGACCCGGGATTTCACGTAAGGTGCCGGGGGCAAGGGGCTGAATACCCCGGCCCACCTGATCGTCGGCGCCGCGGCCTTTGCGCGGCCAGGCGCGCCATGGGTCACACTGGCCGCGGTTCTGGGCGGCGCTGCACCTGATCTGTCGCTCTATATCATGGCTGGAACCGCGCTTTACGTTCTGGGTGTGCCGCCAAATGTCGTGTTCGACGAGTACTACTTTTCGCCCCAGTGGCAGGCCGTCTTCGCGGTCGATAACTCGTTCTTCGTTTGGGGCCTGGCCTGCGCGCTTGCGGTTTGGCTCAAACGGCCCGCGCTGATCGCCTTCACCGGGGGCGCGCTCCTCCACCTCGCCTTCGATTTCCCGCTGCACCACGACGACGGCCGCGCGCATTTTTGGCCGCTCACAACCTGGGTGTTCGAAAGCCCGATCAGCTACTGGGATCGCAATCACTATGCCGATATCGTGAGCCCGCTTGAGATGCTCTTGTGCGTGGCGCTTTGCGCGATGCTATGGCGGCGATTTCAGGGCTGGCGCGCCCGCGCCGTGATCGCCATGGCTGGGACGCTGCAACTCGCCCCGGTGTTCATGTGGGTCTTTGTTTTTGCGGGGTGAGCGCACGAAAAAAGCGCGCCCAACCGGACGCGCTTTCCTAGAAAAATCCAGCGTTATCAGGCCGCTTTAGCCTGTTCCGCAGCTTGGCGGCGTTCGCTTTCCTCGCGCGACAGCGCGACCGAGGTGCGCACACCCTTCGAGACAAATTCCATAAGGCCCGACACGACGCGCTCGTTGGGGTCAATCCCGGCACAAGTCAGCACTTCACGCCCGTCGCGTGAGCGGGCCCAACGGGCAATCTGCTCGGGTCCGTTGCCATATTTCTTGTCGTCGGCAATAGCATCATCCAGCGCGGCCAGCACCACCGCCGCAAAAAGTTTGCGTGCGCGGTTGCCTTGCTCGTTGTTAAATGCCGTGCCGTCCACGAAGTCGACCATGTCGCGTCCTTTTGTTATTGCTCTTGCAAATTTGGCGTGACGTCCCTTATGGCGGGTTTGCCACTGATTCTGTTTCCCTGTTTCGGAATACCTGCTATGCGCCGAGTGCATGACTTAGCGTCATCTTTCACAGCATATAGTCATCTTGCCACCCCATCGATGCACAGATATAGGTTCGGCCACTTCCTTTACAACCTTTTGTCATGGATTTGACACATGCCCAAAATTAACGGAAACGAGATCCGCCCAGGCAACGTGTTGGAGCATGCGGATGGCCTGTGGGCCGCCGTCAAGGTCGATCACGTGAAGCCCGGCAAGGGCGGTGCTTTCGCCCAGGTCGAAATGCGCAATCTGCGCAACGGATCCAAGCTGAATGAGCGTTTTCGCTCTGCCGACAAGGTCGAACGCGTCCGGTTGGAACAGAAGGATCAGCAGTTTCTCTATGAAACCGACGGTATGCTTGTCTTCATGGACAGCGAAACGTTTGAACAGATCGAACTGCCGGCTGAGTTGTTGGGTGAGCGTCGGCCGTTCCTACAGGACGGCATGACAATTGTGGTCGAGTTCTATGACAACGAGGCGTTGAACGCGACTGTCCCGCAGAAGGTGACCTGCACGATTACCGAGACCGAGCCAGTGGTGAAGGGGCAGACCGCGGCCAATTCGTTCAAGCCCGCGATCCTCGACAACGGCGTGCGGATCATGATCCCGCCGTTTGTGGGCGAGGGGGAGGCCGTGGTCGTCAACACCGAGACGATGGAATATTCGGAGCGCGCCTAAGGGCCTCCACTTACACGGCTTGACACACGCGGGTGATCCACGCTGGATAGATGGATATTGCATTTATCCATTTGGAGGCGCCCATGGCTGTCAGTGGTCGCGACATGATTGCCGATATCGAAGCGGAGATGGATCTATCCAGTGGCACTTTGGCGGACACACCACTGCGCGACTTCTCCGCCCTAAACGTTGAAGACCTGTCCCCTGAGGACGAGGCGACAATTCGCGAGGCGTTCATCACACACATGCGCCGACGCGCAGGCATCCAGGAATTCGGGGTCCTAGCGCTGCCCGATGATGCCGCCGTCGCCGCCGCCATGCGCGCGATGCGGGCGGAGCTTCTCGGCGAAGAGTCCAAACTATCGAAGGAGGGCAGGGGGTTCGTCGACGATCACTGCCCGTGCCCGTGACCCATGGACAAGATGGTCGACTACTTCAAGTACACCGTCGCCATGGCGCTCGGCCTCGTGGTGTATCTACCAGCTAACTTTCTCCCGGCCTCCTCGCAAATCGAAACGATTGCTTTGATGGTCTCGGTTGCGCTCCTGGGGTTCTCCATCGCCACGGGGCTCTTGTTCTACACACGGGCCACGACAATCATCGTCAATAAAGAAGACCCCGAAGGTGACAAATGGCTCGGTCGGTGGGGCAATCTTCACCTTTGGCCGCTGCTGATCGTCCTTATTGCGACGCTGTACTTTTTCGGCCGTTAAATGGTGTGGGAAAAAGCCGAAACGACGACGGGCGAGTGCACGATCTCTTTGCCATCGGCCGAGGGCGGCGAACCGGTCATCCTGACGTTCCCCTGTAAACAGGGGACGCCCGCCTCAGGCAACGGTTAGACGCGCGTCACCACCGCATCGCCGGCCTGCATTGAGCCCGTTGCACGGTCAAACCGCAGATAGGCAATCCCGCGCCCCTCGGCCTGGGTGTATAGCGTGCCCGCCGCCTTGCCGCCCGCGGTGATCTCGGTCCCCACCGGCGCGGTGCCGTCCACCTCAACCGTTGCAAACCCCTTCCGCAACTCGGTCTTGTGCTTCATCCGCGCCGTCACCTCCTGGCCCACGTAGCAGCCCTTTTTGAAATCCACGCCCTGCAGCCGCTCAAACCCCGCCTCCAATAGAAACGTGTCATTGGGAATCAACTCGACACCAGCCGCGGGCACGCATTCCGCCACCCGCACCGCGTCCCAATCTACACCCTCATCCACCGGGTCGTCCGCATAATGTCGCCACCCAAGCGAGGCATGCCGCGGGTCCGCCAACGCGCCCTCAGGCGGCGTCCCAACTCCTCGCCCGACTTTGAGCGGCCTCTCAGCAATCACCACGTCCGAGCGCAGCCTGTACATTGTCAACCGCTGCGCCAGCGCAGGCGCCTGATCGGCATCTGCATCCAGCAGAATGTCGTTGCCGCGATCCCAAAGGAAGAAATCCGCCAGATACTTGCCCTGCGGCGTCAGTAGCGCGGCGTAGATCAAACCGTCCTTCGCCTTCTCCACATCATTCGTCACCAGCCCTTGCAGGAACTCCTGCGCGTCCGTTCCGGTGATTGAGAATACTGTGCGTGCCATGACCCGGCCCCTTTACCCCGCGTATCCGCACCATATAGGAGGCCCGCGAAAGGAACGCCACGCCCATGCCTGCGCCGATCTCTGTCCTGATCCCCACGCTGAACGCCGCAGGCGGCTTGCGCGATACGTTGGCCAGCCTGATGGAAGGGGTTGAGGCCGGGCTGATCCGGGAACTGGTAATCGCCGACGGCGGGTCGACCGATGCGACACAGACCATCGCGGATAAGGCGGGGGCGCTTTGGGTCCCGGCCACCGGCGGGCGCGGCGGGCAATTGCGCGCGGGCGCGGGCCGGACGCGGGGCGATTGGCTCTTGATCCTGCACGCTGATACGCAGCTCTCCCCGGGTTGGAGCGAGCCTGTCGCTGCCCATCTGGGCCAGCCAGGGCAGGGGGCGTATTTCCGCCTCGCCTTCCGATCCACCGCCCGCGCGGCCCGGATCGTTGCGGGATGGGCCAATCTGCGGGCGCGGGCCTTCGGGCTTCCTTATGGCGACCAAGGGCTTCTCCTCCACCGCGATGCGCTGGAGGAGATCGGCGGCATCCCTGACATCCCGTTGATGGAGGATGTGGCGCTCGCCCGCGCGCTGAAAGGCAGGCTAACGATGCTCGATGCCGAGGCGCGCACCTCGCCCGCCCGCTACGAGGCCAAGGGCTGGATCAACCGCGGCAGCCACAACCTGATCACCCTGATCCGCTACCTTGCAGGCGCCGACCCGCACAGGCTGGCGAAAGCCTATAACCGCTAGCTTTCGGCGAACTGCAACCGGTAGAGCCCGGCATAGACGCCGTCATGTGCCAACAACTCATCATGCGTGCCCTGATCCACCACGCGGCCCTTGTCCAGCACCACGATCTTGTCCGCTGATCGCACCGTCGACAGCCGGTGCGCGATCACGAGCGTGGTGCGGTCCTTTGACAGCTCTTCCAATGCCGCCTGCACCGCCGCTTCGCTTTCGGCATCAAGTGCCGAGGTCGCTTCGTCCAGCAGCAGGATCGGCGCATTCCGCAGCACCGCCCGCGCAATCGCCACCCGCTGCCGCTGACCGCCCGACAGGCTGGACCCGCGCGGGCCGGCCTTTGTCTCCAACCCTTTCGGTTGCGCGGCGAGGAAGCCATCAAGATAGGCTGCCTTCGTTGCCGCCGCCAAATCCTCTGGCCCCACGTCACCGCCCAGCACGATGTTCTCGCGCAGCGTCTCATCAAACAGCAGCGCGTCCTGTGTCACGACCGAAAACAACTCGCGCAGATCGCGCAGATGCATCTCATCCACCGGCACACCGCCAATCGTGATCGCGCCACTTTGCCGGTCCACCAGCCGTGTCAGCAGATTGAACACCGTGCTTTTCCCTGCCCCAGACGCGCCCACCAACGCGGTTGTCTGGCCCGCTTCGGCGCGGAAACTGGCCCCATCCAGAACCGGATGCGTTCCATAGGCAAAGGCCACGTCATCGAACACAATGTCTGTTTTTGCAGGCGGTGAGGCGGGCCGCGCAGGCGAGGTGATCCCAGGTTCCAGATCAAACAGGTCATACAGCCGCTGAAGGCTTGCCGCAGTCATCTGCAACGTGCCCGCCATGTTCGCCAGCCGCCGCATCGGTTGGAATGCCAGCGCCATGGCAGTGAAGAACGACATGAACTCACCCACCGACTTTTCGCCCGACAGGATATCCTGCCCACCCAGCACCAGCACCGCAAAGAATCCCACGCCGGTCATCACGTCCAACAGCCCTGGCAACAGCGCCCCGCTGCCATTGGCTTTGATCTGCGCGGTCACGATCCGGTCCACGGTCTCTTTGAAGCGTCCGGCCTGATACGCCTCCAGCCGGTTCAGCTTTACCGGATCAATTCCGTTGAAAATCTCACTCAACCGGGTCGACCGCTCGCTCGCGATTTCACGCATCTGGCCCGTCTTGCGCCGGATATAGCGTTGCAACACCATCCCCGGCAGGATCAGCACCGGCACACCGACCAGCGCCGCCAGCGTCCACCAGGGATCGATCAGGATCGCCACAATGCCCAGCGACACCAGTGCAATCGCATCCCGCGCCGCACCTTGGATGATCACCTGCCAGACGCTTTGCACCACGGCGGTATCGCCCTGCACCCGCTCCATCAGTGCGCCGGGCGGATTGTCATGGAAAAACAGGCTGTCGAGCCGCATGAGATGGCTGACCAGGTCGGACTGCATCTGGGTCGTGGTCAGCTGCGCCACCCGGGTCATGATGATCCGCTGCGTGACCCCTGCGACAGCGCGGATCACGAACAGCGCCATGATCCCCCCGCCAATCAGCCAGATCGCATCCGCATCGCGGCCCACCAGCACCCGGTCGAACATCGGTTGCAACGTGTAGCTGAGGATGCCCAGCGTGGACCCCTCGATCACCATCAAAAGAGCCGCCGCCACCAGCCAAGGCCAATGCGCCTTGAGATAGCCCCGCCACAGACGGGCCACCAGCGCCACGGCTGAGGTTGGTTTCTTGGGCGTTTGAGCGGTCAAAATGCTCTTGTTCCGGGCGCTATACGTGCAGGCCACGGGCTTATCCCGCCCGCCGCGTCCTGACAAGAAGGCCGCGATTGACGCAAGCCCGCGATGCGGCTAACCGGACACGTCTTTCCGAGCGGAGCGTGCGATGACCAACCTAGCCAATGGCCGCGAATACCTTGCCATTCCGGGCCCTTCCGTGATCCCCGACCGGGTGTTGCGCGCGATGCATCGCGCCGCGCCCAACATCTATAACGGCCCGCTGATCGACATGCTGCCGGGGCTGGTGGATGATCTGAAATCGGTCGGTCGCACGCAGTACCACTGCGCCATTTACATCGGCAACGGTCACGCCGCATGGGAGGCCGCAGTTTCCAACGTCTTTTCCCGTGGTGACCGCGCCTTGGTCTTGGCCACAGGCCGCTTTGCCCATGGCTGGGCCGAGATGGCGGGTGTGATGGGTGTCGACACGGTGATCGAGGATTTCGGCCGCGACGCCCCCATCGACCCAAACCGGGTCGAGGCGCTGTTGCGTGCGGACACCGAACACCGGATCAAGGCCGTGATGGCCGTTCAGGTCGACACCTCGACCAGTGTGCGAAACGACATCACCGCCCTGCGCGCGGCCATGGACGCCGCCGGTCACCCTGCGCTATTGATGATCGACAGCATCGCGTGTCTGGCCTGCGATGTGTTTGAGATGGATGCCTGGGGCGTCGATGTCATGGTGACGGGCTGCCAGAAGGGCCTGATGACGCCGCCTGGCCTGAGCTTTGTCTATTTCAACGACCGCGCGGATGCCGCGCGCGAGACCGCGAACTGTGTGACCCACTACTGGAATTGGCGCCCGCGGACCGAGCCTGGTGGGTTTTATCAGTTCTTCGATGGCACTGCGCCCACCCATCATCTCTATGGCCTGCGCGAAGCGCTGGACATGATCACCGAAGAGGGGTTGGAGAACGTGTGGGCCCGCCACGCCACGCTCGCGCGCGCGATCTGGGCCGCGGCAGAGGCCTGGGGCGAGGGGGGGCCTCTGCGCCTGAATATCGCCGATCCCGCCTATCGCAGCCATGCGGTCACCACGCTTGAAGTGGGTGGAGAGGATGGCACGCGGTTGCGCCGGTGGGTCGAACAGAGTGCCGGTCTGACGTTGGGGATCGGGCTTGGCATGGGCGCGGATAGGGGCGGGGAATCCGATGGCCATTTCCGCATCGGGCATATGGGCCATGTGAACGTTCAAATGGTGATGGGCGCGCTGGGCACGATTGAGGCTGGGCTCAAGGCAATCGGCGTACCACACGGGCCCGGGGGTGTTAGTGCGGCGGCGCAGGTGATCGCGGTGGCGTAGGGGCGGCCCCTAACGCCGTCCAACCCGGCGGGCTTCGAACACGATCACCCGGTCGGTGGCAAAGCCGATCAGCACGGCAGCAAAAAAGCCCCAGACGGCCCAGATCGTCATCAAGATCATGAAGGACAGGAACAACGCGCTGACCAGGAACGCATTGGTGTAATTCTCAGCCATCGTCACACGACTCCGCAAAACAGGGCCCTCCCACCTGAAAGTTAGCAGGTTTTTCTGCCCGCGCCATTCACACTGCGGTCAGGGATCGCGGGGATCGATAGTGTGGATCGTTGCACGGTCGCGCCCGCTTTCGATCTGGCGCAAAACGACATCAACGATCGCTGCCCCTACCAATACCCCGGCCACGCCCGCGGCGGCATATACCGCGCAGATGGCGGCCAACACGCTGCCTACAGTTGCCATTCTGACTAAGATCTCTTTTTCCGACATGGGTCCACTCCGGTCATTGGAACGCCTCCCGACGTATGAAACCGTAGTGTGCCACTATGTCGCGGCAAGGGCTTTTGGCAGGATGTCCGAAAAAAGTGAAAGATCGGCCTCTGTGCCACAGCTTACCCGGATGCAACGGTCTCCGGGTGCTGTAAAAGGCATCCGGATGAAGACTCCGTTAGCGACGATGGTTTTCAAAAGCGCGCGGGCGTAGTGGCCATCGCGTCCGCAGTCGATGGTAACAAAATTCGTCGCCGATGGCAGGGGGGTCAGGCCGTTGTCCTGTGCGATCTGGCTCAGCCGGTCCCGGGCTGTGGCGATCCGGCCCTGAACCTCTTTCAGCCAGCCTTGATCCTCCAGCGCGGCCAGAGCGCCTGATTGGGCAATCCGGCTCATCCCGAAATGATTGCGGATCTTCTCAAACGCCCGGATCGTGTCGCGGTGCCCAATGGCATAGCCCACCCGCGCGCCGGCCATGCCGTAGACCTTGGAAAACGTGCGCATCCGGATCACGCGGGCGTCACCGGTGTCAATCGGCGGCGCGGTGCCTTCGGGGGCGCATTCGACATAGGCCTCGTCCAGGATCAGTAGCGTGCCGTCTGGGACGGCGTCGCTCATCGCCTGCACCCGCGCGGCGGTGTGCCAGGAGCCCATGGGATTGTCGGGATTGGCGAAGTAGATCAGTTTGGCCTGCGTCGCAGCCGCCCGGGCGATCAGCGCATCCGGATCTTCATGGTCGTCGCGGTATGGCACCTTTTCCAACCGCCCGCCAAAGCCTGCGACGTGGTAGTTGAACGTCGGATAGGCCCCGTCGGAGGTGACCGCCACGTCGCCAGTGCCGATGATCAGGCGCACCGCATAGCCCAACAGCCCGTCGATCCCTTCGCCCACCACGATCTCATCAGGCGCGACCCCATGGTGCGCGGCCAACGCGTGGCGCAGGTCATGGCTTTCGGGGTCGGCGTATTTCCAGACATCTGCTGCGGCCTCGGCCATCGCGGCGATGGCGCGGAGGGAGGGGCCGAACACGCTTTCATTCGCGCCGAGGCGGGCGGCGAAGGGGGCGGCTTGGGCGCGTTCCTGCGCTTCGGGGCCGACGAAGGGGACGGTGGCGGGCAGGGATCGGGCGAGGGGAGTGAAGCGGGGGATGGTCATGGGGAACAGAAAGCGTAAAGGAACGGTCTGCGCAAGATCGCGTCCTTGTAACGTCTGGACCACACCCCCATATGAGAATCATTCGCAACTGGAGCCTGTTATGCTCAATCGCCGTTCATTCATCGTCAGTGCCGCAGCCGCCAGCACCCTGCGCCTGACCGTTCCGCTGGCCGCACAGCGAGGGCGCTGGGTTCTGAAGCTGGTGGTGGACAAAGCGCGAGGCGGGATGCGCGCGGTGGAGCGTTGGGTGCCTTACTGATTGAAATGTAACGGAAATAGAGCTTACTAGATACGACCTTGCCAAAATGCGTTAAGGGCACGTCCCGACTGCGGTCGGGGGCTGCCCGGCGGTGCCCAGGGGGCGGGGTGCTTTCAACGGCAGGGCTTTGTTCAGGCGTCAGCCAGTGTTGAACCCTGCGCTCACCCTCACGCCACCTCCGCCAATCGCGCCAAAGCCGTCTTCAACCGTGTTTCCTCTGCCTCTTTCTCGGCCGCCAAGCTGCGGGTTTCCTCGACCACGTCATTAGGGGCGCTGTCTATGAATTTCGGGTTACCAAGCCGACCACGCAATCCGCGGAGATCTTTTTCCAGCTTTTCCAGGGACTTGGAGAGGCGCGCCTTTTCCGCGCCCACGTCGATGATATCGGCCAGGGGCAGGCAATAGGTGCCGCCTGATACGGTGATCGTGGCGGCGCCTTTGGGGGCGGTGTCGGCGGGGGTGACAGAGGCGATGCGGGCCAGGCGTTCGATGATGGCGCGGTTGCTGTCCCAGGCGGCTTGGCCTGCGGCGTCCAGCTCCAACTGCAACAGGTCAACCTTCAGCGCGGCAGGCACGTTCATCTCGCCCCGGACGGAGCGCACGGCCTCGATCAGCGCGATGACCCAGCGCATTTCTGCTTCAGCGGTTTCGTCAACAAGATCAACGGCTTGGTATCTGGGCCACTCGGCATGGATCAGCATCTTCTGGCGCTGGGCCGAGCCATTCCACAGCTCTTCTGTGATGAAGGGCATGATCGGGTGCAGAAGGATCAGGCACTGATCGAGAACCCAGGCCATGCAGTCGCGGGTTTCGTCAATAACGGCCCGATCTTCGCTGGCGAAGAGGGGTTTTGAGAACTCCAGATACCAGTCGCAGACCTTGCCCCAGACAAAGGCGTAAAGGGCGTTCGCGGCGTCGTTGAAACGGTAGGCGGCGAGGGCTGTATCCACCTCTTCGCGGACACGTGCGGTTTCGCCGATAATCCACTTATTTACGGTGTGACTCGCGTACACAACCCGTACACAACCGGTACACTGCCTGTCTGCCAAAACGCCGTTCATCTCGGCAAAGCGGAAGGCGTTCCAGAGTTTCGTCCCGAAATTTCGGTAGCCTGCGATTCGGTTTGTCGACAGTTTCAGGTCGCGTCCCATGGCCGCCATCGAGGTCAGCGTGAAGCGCACGGCATCGGCCCCGAACTCATCCACCAGATCGAGCGGGTCGAGCACGTTGCCCAAGCTTTTCGACATCTTCTTGCCCTTCTCGTCGCGGACGAGGGCGTGAACATAGACGGTATCGAACGGCTTTTGGCCGACCACGGCGTATTGCATCATCATCATCCGGGCGACCCAGAAGAAGATGATGTCGAACCCGGTGATCAGGACGCTGGTGGGGAAGTATTTCTGTAGGGCCTCGGTGTCCTCGGGCCAGCCGAGCGTGCCGATGGGCCAGAGGCCGGAGGAGAACCAGGTGTCTAGGACGTCGGGGTCGCG
>JBCBPV010000071.1:0-19509 GCA_039820585.1 Pseudomonadota bacterium | reverse complement strand
GAGGTGAAGGACATCCTCGATCAGGTCGCGGCAGCCGATCTGATGCTGGCCACCGGGCACCTGAATGTCCATGAAAGCCATATTTTGCTGGGCGAAGCTAAGGCGCGCGGCATCACGAAATCCGTGGTGCACACCGCGAACTACCACGTGATGAAGTACCCTAACGAGGATCTGCGCCAGATGGTGGCCGACAATGGTGCGGTGCTTGAGATGGGCTTCAGTTCGCTGCCCAACGGCATTTGGGATCCGCTGGACCCCGAGCGTATCATGGGTGTTGCTGAGGTGGCCGAAAAGATCCGGCTGGTGGGGCCGGAAAACGTGGTGCTGACCTCGGATACCGGACAGTTCACCACCGCCATGCCGATCGAGGCGCTGCGGCTGTGGATCGCCCATATGCGCACCTTCGGCTTCACCCAAGGTGAGATCGACCACATGACCAAACACGTACCCGCGCGTTTGGTCGGACTAGACCCCGAGACGTAACCCAGACCAACAGGAGACCGAACATGAAACTATGGAGTATCGTAACCGGCGCCGTGATGGCGGTAGGCCTTGCCACCAGCGCCGTGGCGCAATCGTCGCTTGAGACGATCCTGGAAACCGGCGTTCTACGCGTGGGCACCACCGGGGATTTCAACCCGATGACCGTGCGCGATGTCGCCAGCGGATCCTACAAGGGGTTCGAGATCGACGTGGCCAATGCGCTGGCCGAAGATCTGGGCGTGACGGTCGAATTCGTGCCGACCGAATGGAAAACCATGGTCGCGGGCGTGCTGTCCGACAAATACGACATCGTGATGAGCGGCACGTCGATCTCGGTCGGGCGGGCCAAGGTGGTGGGCTACACCAACCCCTACATCTTCGTGGGCACCGTGCCGATGACGCTGAAGGAAAACGCCGACAAGTTTACCACTTGGGAAGATGCTAATGCCGAAGGGATCAAGGTTGCCGTGATCCTGGGCACTGTGTTTGAACAGCAAGCCCGCGCCGCCTTCCCAAATGCCGACATCGTGACAGTTGAGGCCCCGGCCACAGGATTTCAAGAGGTGCTGTCGGGCCGCGCAGATGTGACCATCACATCGAACGTCGATGCCGCGTCGATCATGGAGCGGTTCGACGCGATCACGACCTTTGCGCCGGACGAGGTGCGCGCCCAGCGTCCGCTTGCCTACATCACCCAGCAGGACAACCAGTCGTTGCTCAACTTCATGAACGCCTGGCTGGCACTGAAATCCGCTGGCGGGTTTTTTGATGAGATGAAGGCGAAATGGAACCTGTGACCTCTCGCCGGGGCGGTTCCGCCCCGGCATCTCATCTGGCCTATTTGGCATGACCGCTGAGGCCGTCGTCTCTCTGACAGGTGTTGGAAAGCACTTCGGTGATTTCCAGGCGCTGAAAGGCGTCGATCTGACGGTGGCCGAGGGCGAGAAGGTGGTGATCTGCGGCCCGTCGGGGTCGGGCAAATCCACGCTGATCCGCTGCATCAACCGATTGGAGAGCCATGACGAGGGCACGATCATCGTCGACGGTACCGAGCTGACGGAACAGGTGCGCAACATCGCGGCGATCCGCAGCGAGGTTGGCATGGTGTTCCAGCAGTTCAACCTGTTTCCGCATCTGACGGCGGCAGAGAACTGCATGCTGGCGCTGACCCGCGTGCGCAAGATGACCAGGGAAGAGGCGCGCGAGGTCGCGCTAAAGTACCTGGATCGGGTGCGCATCCCCGAGCAATGCGACAAGTATCCCGGCCAGTTGTCCGGGGGGCAGCAGCAACGCGTCGCCATCGCTCGAAGCCTGTGCATGAACCCGCGTATCCTATTGTTTGATGAACCGACCTCGGCGCTGGATCCTGAGATGATTTCCGAAGTCTTGGACGTGATGATCGAACTGGCCGAGTCGGGCATTACGATGATCGTCGTGACCCACGAGATGGGGTTTGCCAAGAAGGTGGCCGACAAGATCGTCTTCATGGACCGCGGCGAAATCGTGGAAAGCGCGGATTCCAAAACCTTTTTCACCGCGCCCGAAACCGACCGGCTTAAGCTGTTTCTCAGCCAGATCCTCGGGCACTGACGGGCAGGATGCAGCGCTACTCGCTTTTATCATTGGCGCGCAACGCGTTGACGCACCACCAAGGGTGGGAGCGTGCTTGGCGCAGCCCGCCTTTGCGCGACAGCTATGATGTGATCGTCATTGGGGCAGGGGGCCATGGTCTGGCAACCGCCTACTACCTTGCCAAATACCACGGGCTGACCAATGTGGCGGTGCTCGAGCGTGGCTGGCTGGGCGGCGGCAACGTCGCGCGCAACACTGTGACGATCCGCTCGAACTACATGCGCGACGCGTCGATCCCGTTCTTCGTGAAATCGGTGGAGCTGTACGAAGGTCTGACGCGGGATGTGAACTTCAATATGATGCACTCCAAACGCACGATGATTGACGTGATCCAGACCTATCCCGGCCTGCGCGACCGACGGCGGCGGCAGCTAGTGATGGATCTTTATGGCTCGACCTATGAACAGATCACCGTGCCCGAACTGCGCAAACGCATCCCGGCTCTGACCGGGGGTGGGCCGGACAGCCGCTTGCCCATCGTGGCAGGCATGGTCCACACAGAGGCGGCGGTGAACCGGCACGACGCGGTGGCCTGGGGCTATGCGCGTGCGGCCGATGCAATGGGGGTTGAGATCCATCAGAACACCGGTGTGACCAGCATCACGCGGGGGCCCGATGGGTCGGTAACCGGCGTTGAGACGCTGCGGGGGCGGATTGCGGCCAAGAAGGTTGCGGTTGCTGTATCCGGACACACCACGACGCTAACCGAAACGGCGGGGTTGGCCTTACCACTGCGCACCATTAACCTGTCGGCCTTTGTGTCCGAGCCCGTGCGGCCGCTGGTCGATGTGATCGTGAACTGTCCCGATCTGGGCGTTTATTTCAGCCAGTCCGACAAGGGCGAGATGGTGATTGGCGGCGCCACCGATCTGGGACAGTCCTTCCGGCGCGACATCAAACAGCACGTGTTCGAAGATGCGGTCGTCGCCATGCTGGAGCTTTTCCCCAGCTTCAAGCGGCTGAAACTGTTGCGGCAATGGGGCGGGCATCTGGATATTGCCCATGATGCGTCACCCATCGTGTCTAAGACCGATGTGGCAGGGCTCTATGTGACCGCTGGTTGGTGGGGCGGCTACAAGGCGATCCCGGCGGGCGGGTTCACGCTGGCCCATCTGATCGCGAACGATGCGCCCCATCCCCTGATCGACAAGTTCGGGCTCGACCGCTTCCGCCATCTGGAATTCGTGTCCGAGACCGGCACGACAACGGCGCGGTGACGGGATGCTGATGATTACCTGCCCCTTCTGTGGCCCGCGGTCGGAGACCGAGTTCACCTATGCCGGGCCGGATATGGGGCGGCGGCCGGCCGACGCCTCTGGCGGCAGCGATGAAGAGTGGGCTGAGGCGTTGACCGTGCCGCCCAACCCGGTGGGGCCGGTGATGGAGCATTGGCGCCATAGCAAGGGCTGCGGGGCCTGGGTGACGATCACGCGCGACACCCGCACGCATGAGGTGGTCGATGACGGGTAGCGTATGCCGCTTGCCCCAAGGCGGGCGCATAGATCGCAGCCGCGTCCTGCGCTTCACCTTCGATGGCAAAGCGTATCAGGGCTTTGAGGGTGATACGCTGGCCTCGGCGCTTCTTGCCAACGGCGTCCACCTGATCGGACGCAGTTTCAAGTACCACCGCCCGCGCGGCGTATTCAGCGCTGGGGTCGAGGAACCCGGAGCATTGGTCGAGCTTGATGGCGATGATGCCTCGGGCAATCGGCCCGCGACGACCGTGCGCCTGACCGATGGGCTGGTGGCGCGCTCGGTCAATTGCTGGCCCTCGCCGAGGTTCGATCTGGGCGCGGCGACGCAACTGGTCGCGCGGATGCTGCCGGCGGGGTTCTACTACAAGACCTTCATGTGGCCCGACTGGCGTATCTTTGAACCCGCGATCCGGCGCGCGGCGGGGATGGCCGGGGCGCCCGCCAAGCCACCGGAAACCGGGCGGTTCGAGACGCGGAATGCCCATGCCGATGTGCTGGTGGCAGGCGCGGGGCCTGCGGGGCTGATGGCCGCTTACGTCGCGGCCAGGGCGGGCGCACGGGTTGTGCTGGCCGATGACCGGGCCGAGCCGGGGGGCAGTTTGTTGGACCGGCGGTTGACGATAAACGGGGACCCGGCCGCAGGGTGGGCGGCGACCCTCTGGGCCGATCTGGCCGCAATGCCCGAGGTGACGGCCCTGCGCGACACCACCGTCTGGGCCTACCGCGAGCATAACTTGCTGATCCTGAACCAGCGTAATCCCGACCGTCCCGGCCTGATCGAGCGAACCTGGCGCGTGCGGGCCAAGCAAACCGTGCTGGCCACCGGCGCGACCGAGCGCATGATTGTGTTTCCCGGCAATGACCGCCCTGGCGTGATGCTGGCCTCAGGCGTGCAGGCCTATCTCAATCGCTATGCCGTGCGGCCTGGCAAACGCGCGGTGATCCTCACGAACAACGATAGCGCGTATCAGGCGGCGGCGGATATGGGTGCTGCGGGGATAGAGCTGGCCGCCATTATCGACACGCGTGAGGCGGTGTCTGACGCATGTCGCAAACAGGTGCCGGGTGTTGAGATCTGGGCGGGCGCGCATGTGGTGGACACTCTTGGCACACAACGCCTGACCGGAGTTGTGACAAGCCAGAATACCACGCCGATCCCCTGCGATCTGCTGGCTGTTTCCGGGGGGTGGTCGCCGAATGTGCATCTGCACTCCCAAGCACGGGGTACCTTGCGCTGGGACCCGGACAGCGTCGCCTTCGTGCCGGAGGCGACGGTGCAACCTTCGCATTCGGCAGGTGCCGCCAACGGGCAGTTGGCATTGCCCGAGGCGTTGGCCAGCGGCGCGGCGCAAGGCGTTGCAGCAGCGGAGGCGGCCGGGTTCACCCCCAATCCCCCGCCACTCCCCGCTGCAGAGGAAGCGCCTTACACAGTTGAACCTTTCTGGGCCACACCCAAGATGAAGCCCGGCGCCAAGGCGTTTGTCGATCTGCAAAACGACGTCACCGCCGCCGACATCGCGCTGGCCCTGCGCGAAGGCTATGAAAGCGTGGAACACGTGAAGCGCTATACCACCGGCGGCATGGGGCTGGATCAGGGCAAGACCGGGAACGTCAACATCATCGGTCTGGTGGCCCGCGAACAGGGGCGCGCAGTGGGCGATGTAGGCACCACTACCTTCCGATCGCCCTACACGCCCGTGTCCTTTGGATCGCTCGCTGGCCAGCGCGAAGGGTCAGTCGTTCTGCCCTATCGCCACACGCCGCTCACCGATTGGAACCACGCACAAGGCGCGTTCATGTACGAGGCTGGCGCGCGGTGGCGGCGTCCGGGGTATTTCCCGCGCGAGGGGGAGACGTTTCAGGAGACAGTGAACCGTGAGGCCCGTGCCGTGCGTCAGGGCGTGGGCGTTTATGACGGCTCCCCGCTCGGTACGTTCGAACTGAAGGGCCGCGACACCGACCGGTTCCTCGATCTCATATACACCAACACATTCTCTACTTTGAAAGACGGGGCAGGCCGCTACGGGATCATGCTGTCGGAGGACGGGCTGATCCTCGATGATGGTGTGTCCTTCCGGTTGGGCCAATCGCGCTGGTTGATGTCAACGTCCACGGGCCACGCCGATGCTGTGCACCACCACATGGAACGCCTGCGCCGCTATGATCGGCCGGATTGGCACGTGCATGTCACCAACGTGACCAGCCAATGGGCCAACGCCACCGTCTGTGGCCCGAAAGCGCGCGATGTGATGCAGGCGCTGGGCACCGATCTGGACCTGTCGCGCGACGCCCTGCCGTTCATGCATCTGGCCGAGGGGATGGTTGCAGGCCTGCCGTCGCGTGTGATCCGGGTCAGCTTTACCGGGGAGATATCGTTTGAGATCAACGTGCGCCCCCGAGATCTGCCAACGCTGTGGGAGCGGATATTGGAAGCGGGCGCGCCCTTCGGCATCCAACCTGTCGGGTCCGAGGCCAATCATGTGCTGCGGGTCGAAAAGGGATTCCTGTCGCTGGGCCACGAGGTGGATGGTACGGTCGATCCGTTTGACCTGGGCATGGGGTGGATCGTCTCGAAGAAGAAACCCGATTTCATCGGCAAGCGCGCGATGGAGATCCGGCGCAGCGCGAGGGGACCGCGATGGGAGCTGGTGGGGCTGATGCCCGAAGATGTGCAAGATTCCATACCTGAAGGCGCGCCGCTCACCCCGGATGGCGCCAAGGTGCCAAGCGAGGGGTTCGTATCGGCCTGCGTGTTCAGCGTGGTCCATAATCGCTGGGTCGCGCTGGGGCTGTTGCAGGACGGGCGCGCGCGGATCGGGCATGGAGCCCATGTGCGCCTGCGCAACCGGGTGATCGGGGTGCACGTGGTCGCGCCCTGTTTCCACGACCCGGATGGCGAAAGGTTGCGCGGATGATCTATGAAGTGCGCATAGGGCGGTTGCCGATGTCGGCCTTGTTCAGCTTACAAGGCGCGTCAGAGGCAATCGGATCCTGGGCCGAGAGCGTTTTGCCAGCGTTTCCAACCATGCCGAACACGGTCACTGAGATGGACGCACGACAGTTACTGTGGCTCGGCGCAGAGACCTGGTTGCTGCGCGCGCCGATTGAGCAAGAAGAGACGCTGCTCGCTGATCTCAGGCCCACGGAAGCTTCAGAAGACATCAGCATTGTCTGCGTCTCCGACGCCCTGGTCTTTTGGCGTATCGAAGGCGATGAGGCTGACCAGATTATCGCGATTGGTAGTCCCCTTGATGTGCACCCCCGCGTTTTCCCTGACACTGCCGCCACTTGGACAGAGTGTTTCGGCCAGCGCGTATTGGTCCAGCGTGTCCGCGGCGGCTTCGACCTCGCGGTCGACCGCAGCTATGCGCCCATGTTCGACGACTACCTGGCCCGGATAACCGCCTGAGGAGCGCCCATGCCAAGACAGCACATTCACCCCTACGAGACGCAGTTCCACGCCCATGCCACCTATTCCAAAGCAATCCGCGCAAGCGGGGATTTCGTATTCATGCAAGGCCAGGTCGGGCTCGATCTCGACGGTACGCTGATCGGCCCCGGCGACGCAGGCGCGCAAGCGGATCAGGCCTGCCGGAACATCGAACATTGGATGGGCGAGGCGGGAGGATCGCTTTCTGATGTGTGCAAGCTGACGGTCTATGTCACCGATATCTCTTACCGCCCCGCCGTCTACGCCGCGATCAACCGCTGGTTCGAGGGAGTCCAGCATTGCAGCACAGGCGTTGTCGTTGGCGGATTGGCGGACCCCAGCCTGTTGGTCGAGATCGACGCGATGGCGGTGATCGACTAGTCGCCCAGCCGTGCCGCGACCCAGTCGGCCACCGCCAGCAACCGATCATCGCCCATCTGCGGGCCGACAAGCTGAATAGCCTGGGGCATGGGGGTGCGCGCGGCGGGCACCGCGACTGCGGGCAGGCCCATCAACGTCCAGTCCCGGCTGAACAGGGGATCGCCGGTCGCATCCAGCCCCTGAGGCGCCGGGCCCGGCGCAGCTGGGGTGACGAGGCCATCGAACTCTAGGAAGGCAGGCGTCAAAAGGCGCAGGGCCGTGTCGCGGATGTTCAGCGCGTCGGTATAAGTCGCCCAGTCGAGCGCAGCCCCGGCTTCGGCCAAGGTCAGAAACTGCGCGCTGATCTGGTCGCGGAAATGGCGCAGCTCATAAATGCGGGCGCGGGCGGCCTCATAGGCCATGACGGTTTTGTGGGCGTCGGTCAGCCGCTCAAACACATCCGGATGGGCCATTTCGGCCACGTCAGCCCCCGCCGCGCGAAGCTGGTCGGCGGCGGACAGGCAGACTTCGCGCATCTCCATCGTGCCGTCCTGCCAATGCGGTCCCCGCATCAGCGCAAGGCGGGGCGGACGTTCCGCGAAGGCGCTTGCCACCCCAGGCGCGCCGGACAAAACCGCGCGACCGAAGGTTAGGTCGCGGGCCGAGCGGGCCAGCAGGCCGAGGCTATCGAGACTGCCTGACAGTCCCATCACCCCGCCCAAATCCAAATGACCCCGCGTGGACTTATACGCCATCACCCCACAAAACGCGGCGGGCCGGATCAGCGAGGCAGCGGTTTGCGTGCCGAAGGCCAAAGGCAGCATATGGTCCGCCACAGCCGCCGCCGATCCGCTGGAGGATCCACCGGGGGTGTGGGCTAGGTTGGCGGGGTTGGCGGTCTTGCCGGGGTTGAAATAAGCGAACTCGGTGGAGACGGTTTTGCCGACGGGCACGGCACCTGCGGCCAGAAACAACTCGACACACACCGCGTTTCGCGCGGGGCGATGGTCGGCGTAGGCCGCATAGCCCCAGCCCGTGGGCGCAAAATCGGTATCCATGATGTCCTTGATCCCGAAGGGAACGCCGTGCAGCGGACCTTTGTCGTCTTGGCTATCCGCGGCCTTTGCTGCCGCCATTGCGGCTTCGGGATCGAGATGGGCGAAAGCGCCGACATCCCTCTCGCGCGCTTCGATCCGATCCAAGCAATCGCGCATCACCGCCGTCGCAGTGAAGCGGCCCGTACGCACACCTTCCGCGATTTCGGTGGCATCCAGGTGGTTGAGGTCGCCCATCACGCGTTCCCCGAAATCTCGGTCGCAAGCTGAACCAGCAACTCGCCCCGCTCGACCAGTCCGCGATTGGTGTGGGCGAGTACAAAGCCCGGTTCCGGCGCAACAATGGCTACAGGCGGGCGCGCAAGCTCATCGATAAACCGCAGCCAACCAATGGGTTGATCCTTGGTCACCGTATCACCCGCCCGCACGAGCCGGTCAAAAATCCCGCGGCCAGGGGCCATGACAGTTTGGTCAGGGGATGTGACTTCGATCTGGCGTGAGACCGCGGGTGTTGAGGGCTGGGGATCCACGATGCCAAGCGAGGCGAGGCAGCGCATCAAGCCGGCTTCAGCCGCGCCCACAAGGTCCGGCTCCACACCGCCCCCGCCGCCCAGCTCCGCGGCGATCATCGGCACACCCACCCGCTCTGCGGCTGCGTTCACCGAACGGTTGTCATTCAGCGCCGAAAGTACCCAGGTCGTAGGCATCCCGAATGCTTCGGCCAGCCCGAGATTGCCGGCAAAGAGATCGGGGTCGCCGGTGCGCGTGGCCAGCGCGCAGGGCGCAAAGACCGACGCTTTGCCGCCTGAATGAAGGTCGATGACGGCCTCGACATGGGGCAGAAGCGCGGTCTCGACCATATGTGCGATCATCGCGCTGGGTCCGCCATCGGGATCACCGGGGAAGGCTCGGTTCAGATTGGCCCCGTCTTGCGGCGACACCCGCGATGATGCCATGACTGCCGGAAAATTCAGAGCCGGGATTAAAATCACCTGGCCCGTTAGCGTGGGGGGATCCAGCGTTTGGCAAAGCCGCAAGACTGCGGCAGGCCCCTCAAACTCATCCCCGTGAACGCCACCGAGGATCAGGACGGTAGGCCCTGTTTGCCCTTTGACGGACCAGATTGGGACCGTGATAAACCCTAGCGGGTTGATATTATCGGAATACTTGACCCGAAGGTCGCCCGCATGGCGCCCTGGTGCGGCCAGATCCAAGGTCATGTTGAAGCGGCCCAACGCCGTGCCGACATCCATCGCAGACCCCCATTGCCGCACCCTATACGACGGCACGGTAGCATAATTCTTTCTGAAGTGAATTGCGGAATAGACCCCGACATGTAATGGATTAGGCACATAACGGGGGATGAAAATGCCGCTTCAGATCGCCAAGCCTGGGATCGCTCGGATCACCAAGCACATGGTGAAAAACGAGGCCAAGACTGCGCCCCCGCCCTCTGTTCTGCTGCATTCAAACGAGAACGCCTTTGGCCCCAGCCCCCACGCGCTTGCCGCGTTTCGGGCCGCCAGCGCCGATCTGGAGCGGTATGAAGAGGATGCGCACGGCTTTCTCGCCCCACATCTTAGTGCACGCTATGGCCCAGACACCGATGCGATTATGATCGGGCAAGGCTCGGATGATATCCTGGCCCGGATTGCGCGGGTGTACCTTGGCCCTGAGACATCGCTGGTGCGGTTGGAAAGCGGGTATCTAAAAGTGCCCAACTACGCCCATGCCAACGATGCGGAAGTGGTCTCTGTCCGTGGCAATGACCTAAGCGCCTCCATCGATGCGATGCTGGCCGCCGTCGATGGGCGGACGCGGATCGTCTACCTAGCCAACCCCGAAAACCCAGCCGGTACCTGCGTTGGCGCGGATGAGTTGCGCCGGTTGCGTGCGGGGCTTCCCGATGAGGCGCTTTTGGTGATTGATGCCGCCTATGAAGAGTTTGCCGATGTCGGCACGCCAACCCACGAGATGTTTGCGGGCGATCCCAATGTCGTCGTCTGCCGCACCTTTTCCAAGGTGTTCGGGCTGGCCGGTGCGCGGATCGGCTGGGCTACGGGAACACCCGAGACGCTGGACCCAGTTCGAAGGATTGGCCTGACGTTCCCGGTCAGTACACCGGCGCTGCATGCCGCACGGGCTGCATTGCAGGACCGCGCGCATGAAGCCTGGGTGGTAGCTGAAACCCGGCGCCTGCGGGCATGGCTGACGGCCGAACTGACCCGCCTGAGTTTGCAACCTGTGCCAAGTCACGCGAACTTTGTTCTGGTTCGCTTTCCCGATACGGGCCGGTCGGCGGCAGAGGCGACCAAGGCATTGGCCGGACAAGGCATCCTGATCCGCCGGTTCGCATCGCCCATCTTTGATGACTACGCCCGCATCACCATCGGCCACGAGCAAGAGCTGCGCCGTGCCGTAACAGCGCTGGAGGCGTTCCTGCGCCAGGCTGCCGCATGAACGATATCGTCCATCCCGATGGGGCCCGTATCATTGCCGGGCTGAAACAGGCGGGCGTCAAATTCGTTGTCGCGCTTCCCGATATCGTCACTAGCGATGGCCTCTTGTGGCCGATCTCGCGCGATCCCGATCTGCGCCTGGTGCGGATCTGCAAAGAGGATGAAGGCATCTCTATTTGTGCAGCGATGGCCTATTGCGGTACACGTGCAGTTTTGTTGATGCAGCAGACGGGGTTGATGGACTCTCTTAATGCCCTGCGCGCCATCGGGATGGACTACAAGCAACCGATCTGCATGATGGTTGGCCTTCAGGGGAAAGAGCCGCATCTGCCCGCCGATCAATCCGCGTCTTACGGCGTGCGCATCGTGGCCCCGGTGCTGGATGCAATGGGCGTGTCACATAGTATGGTTGAAAAGCCTAGTGATGTCAGCATGATAACAGGCGAAATTGATGCCGCCTACAAAGGCGCCCGCCCGCATTGCTTCCTGATCGGCCGCGCCCCGGTGGCGCCGTGAGACGCGATTACGCGCTTGAGGTGCTGCGCGACCATGTGGGGCCTGCTGATATCGTGGTTGCGGTCTACCAATCGTGTTTCGACTGGCTGGCGCTGACCGATCATGATCTGACCTACGTGGCCACGGGCGCGATGGGGCAGGCGTCTTCGCATGGACTGGGTTTCGCGCTGGCCTGCCCTGAACGGCGGGTCTTTGTGTTCGACGGGGATGGCAGTCTCTTGATGAACCTTGGCTCGTTGGTGACCATCGCGGGGGCAGGGGTGTCGAACCTCCACCACTTTGTCTTTGCTAACGGGATATATGAGGTGAACGGGGCCCAGCCTTTGCCGGGCGAAGTGGATTTTGCCGCCATGGCCGCCGCAGCTGGGTATGCCCGGACGGGAACAGTGGAGGATATTGAGGTGTTTCGGTCGGACCTGCCCGGAGTTCTGGCCGCGGATGGCCCCACGTTCACCGCGCTGAAGATCGAGAAGGGCGCGGACTACCCTTGGCGCTACGACTACATCCACAGCGCCGAAGCGCGTGACCGATTCCGCCGGGCGCTTAACCGCGATAGTCGTTGACGACCTCCAAAAAGGTCTCTGCCACCGCCGAGACCGGGCGGTGTTGCGACCAGATGAGCATCGCCGAAAACGGGATCGCGGGTTCAAAAGGCAGGGCTTTGCAGCCCGCCATGGCCGCTTGAGTGGCATCCACCGTGCCAATGATCGACGCGCCCAGCCCGTTGGCCACCAACCGGCAGATCGCGTTGGTGGTGCGCGCCTCGTACAGCATACGCCGTTCCACCCCGGCTTCTTCAAAGACCCTGTCGATCTCAAACCGCGTCTGCGACTCGCGCCGGTAAGAGACGAAGGACAGATCCGCCAGGTCCTTGGGCCGGATGACGCTATGACTGGCAAGCGGATGGTCTTCGGGCACCACACATAAGGCGTCACGGTCTACCAGCGGCAGAGAGTTCATGCCGGCGGGAAGGAACCCGCCCGTCGTGATCCCGAAATCGAAATCCTGGCTGACCCGCCACATGACCGCATCGTCAGCTGCGCCGACTTCCAGCGTGACGGCTGCTTCAGGGAAACGGTTGGAAAACTCGCGGATCAGGGGCGGTGCGATCATGGTAGAAAAGGCTGCCGTGGTGATGATGTTCAACCGGGCATGGCGGAACCGCCGGATCATGTCGGCGGCGTCTTTGATCCGCTCCAGCCCCGACAATGCGCGCTCCACCTCTTCGACCAAAAGCCGGGCCTCGACCGTGGGCGTCAGTGTGCGGCCCCCGCGCTGCAACAGCTTGAAACCCAAGTGCTCTTCAAGGTCGGCGATCAAGCGGCTGACTGCGGGTTGCGAAATGCCCAAGAGCTTCGCGGCTTCGGTAATACTTCCCGTCTGGATCACCGTTTTGAAGGCATCGATCTGACGAAAGGTCAGCTTCATGAACATCTGCCTCCAATTAAGGCGATTCTGATAATGCAGTGGCAATACATAGCATCTCCGAATTTCAAACGTGTAATTTGTTGACAGGGCTATGGGGCGACTTGGATAGTGGGAGCGCCTAGGGGGCGGGTCCGGCGGGTCCGCAGTGGCGATATGTGCGGACATCGCTATGCCAACTGATAACTCGATGGAACAAGCGTTCTCGCGCCGTCATCGCCCCGTAGAAGGGTTCGACAGGCGCGCCGCGATGAATACGGCATGGCAAATCCTGCAGGCGATCTTGGTGTTTTTCGTCATTGGTTGGGCCATCTGGCGTGGCGCCGAGGCGATGAATTACAGCTGGCAATGGTATCGGATCGAGCCGTTTTTCTATCGTGAGTTCCAGGGCGAGTACTATCTTGGCCCCCTTCCGCAAGGTTTGATCGAAACACTGCGCCTGGCCGGAACAGCGGGTATTTTTACAATCATCATCGGCTTTCTGACAGCGTTTGCGCGCATGTCCGATAGCATTGCTGCGCGGGTCTTGTCGAAGATCTATCTGGAAGCGATCCGGAATACACCGCTTCTGGTGCAGCTTTTCCTGTTCTATTTCGTCCTTGCCCCAATTCTGGGCATCGATCGGTTCTGGGCCGGGGTTTTGACGTTGGCGTTCTTTGAAGGGTCTTTCGCCGCTGAAATCATTCGCGGCGGCATTCAGGGCGTTGATAAGGGCCAGTACGAAGCCGCCGATGCCATCGGCATGCGCACGGTGGACAAGTATCGCTACATCGTGGTTCCCCAGGCGCTGCCCTTGATCCTGCCTCCTCTCACCGGATTGATCATTTCCCTGATCAAGCATTCCGCCATCGTCAGCGTCATCGCCGTGAGCGAACTGACGACGGCCGGTCTGAACCTGATTTCCGAGACGTTTATGGCGTTTGAGATCTGGTTCCTTGTCGCGGGCATGTACCTTGCCCTGACAGTCACGCTTTCGATTGGTGTCAGCCTTTTCGAAAGATCCCTGCAAAAGGGCCGAAACTAACCAACAGCGGAGAAAGAAAATGAAACTCACCAAGTTCTTCACCACAATTCTGCCGGCAGCGGCGATCGCCGTGGCGGGGTTCGTGTCGGCGCCGCAGGCGCAGGCACAGTCCCTTTTGGAAGAGATCCAGCAGCGCGGTACCCTGCGTGTCGGTATGTCGACCTTTGTACCTTGGGCCATGCGCTCCAAGGAAGGCGATCTGGTTGGCTTTGAAATCGACGTCGCGACCAAAGTGGCCGAAGACATGGGCGTGGATGTCGAGTTTGTGCCAACGGCCTGGTCAGGGATCATTCCCGCCCTTCTGGCCAACAACTTCGACGTGATCATTGGCGGCATGTCGATCACGCCGCAGCGGAACCTCACCGTCAACTTTACCATCCCTTACGCCCATTCGGGCCAACAGATGGCGGCCAATACCGAGCTGACCGAAGGGTTTGAAAACCTTGCCGACTACGACAACCCGGCCGTCACAATCTCATGCCGCCGGGGCGCCACGCCGTGTTCCCTGGCGCAAGAGATGTTCCCCAACGCGACGCTGCGCCGTTTTGACGATGATGCGCAGGCCTTCCAAGAGGTTGTGAACGGCAACGCCCACGCCACGATCTCATCCGCGCCAAAGCCACGTTTCTGGTCGGCCGCGCATCCCGGCAAGGTGTACGTCGCCAATGACGGCCAGAACCTCAGCAAGGGTGACGAAGCGTTTGCGCTGCGCAAAGGTGATCCCGATGCGTTGAATTTCTTCTCGAACTGGATTCGCGTGAACACGTCGAACGGTTGGCTGGAAGAGCGTCACAACTTCTGGTTCCAGGATCAGTCAGGCTGGATCGATATGGTCGCGCTTGAGCAATAAGATAAAGGCGCGGGGGCGTCTGAGGCGCCCCTGCACCTCTATCAGGACCGTCCACATTGGATCGCAACACGCCCCCACCGCCTGAGCCGCGCAAACGGCTGACTGTTCTGGACTTGGTCCTGTTCGGTCTGGTGATCGCTGGGGTAGCCTACGCGGCCTACCGCGTGAACGACGTTCTCGTCTACAACTGGAACTGGCAGCGCGTGTTCGATTTTGTCCTGCGCTGGGACGAAGACGACGGCCGTTGGGTCACAAACCTGCTGCTTCAGGGCCTGTTCACCACGCTCAGGCTGGCGGTCTGGGCCACGATCTTTGCGGCCATAATCGGCCTCATTATGGGCTATTGGAGGACCTGCGATGGGCTTGTGTTTCGGATCATCAGCCGCGCCTATGTCGAGCTGATCCGAAACATCCCGCCCGTCGTCTTCATCTTCATTTTCTACTTTTTCATCTCCAGCCAAGTGTTCCCCGCCTTGGGCTTTGACCGCATCGACCAGGACAGCCCCTGGGTGGACAACACCCTGTTCTGGATCCTTTTTGGCGACCCGCGCCTGTTCACCAATTTCCTCGCCGGCATGGTTTGCCTCGCGATTTTCGAAGGTGCCTATATCACCGAGATTGTGCGCGCCGGCATTCAGTCCATCGGCAAGGGCCAGTGGGAAGCTGGCCGGGCAATTGGACTGTCGCGCACGAACCTTTTGCGCGACATCATCTTTCCTCAGGCGGTGCGAAAAATCCTGCCTCCGCTGGCCGGACAGTTCATCACCCTGATCAAGGACAGCGCGATTGTCTCCCTGATCTCGATCCAGGAGTTGACGTTCCTCGCTACCGAAGTTGCTGCCACCACCACCAAGGTCTTTGAGACTTGGATTGTCGTGGGCGGGATGTACTTCATGCTGTGCTACAGCCTCGCCGTCACCTTCGGCCACCTGGAAAACCGCGCCGCCAGGAGCCGACGATGACAAAGCCGCTGGTTGAGATCCAAGGCCTGTGTAAATGGTACGGCGATTTCAGTGCGCTGTTCGACATCAATCTGTCCGTGGCCGAAGGCGAGCGGGTGGTCATCTGTGGCCCCTCCGGATCGGGCAAGTCCACGCTGATCCGCTGTGTCAATCAGCTGGAAACCCACCAGCGGGGTTCCATCACGGTCGACGGCCACGAAGTGCGCCCCGAGATGAAGGGCATCGAAGAGATCCGCCGCTCGGTCGGCATGGTGTTCCAAAGCTTCAACCTGTTTCCGCACATGACGGTGGTGGACAACCTGACCATCGGACCGATCCGCAACCTTGGTATGTCCAAATCCCAGGCGCGCGAGATCGCGATGAAATACCTTCAGCGCGTGCGGATTGCCGAGCAAGCCGACAAGTACCCGTCGCAGCTGTCAGGTGGGCAGCAGCAGCGCGTGGCGATTGCACGGGCGCTTTGCATGAAGCCGCGGGTGATGCTGTTCGATGAACCGACCTCGGCGCTCGATCCTGAGATGATCGCCGGTGTGCTGGATGTGATGGTCGAACTGGCCGAGGAAGGCATGACGATGATCGTGGTCACCCACGAGATGGGGTTCGCCCGCAAGGTGGCAGACCGTGTGGTGTTCATGGATGAGGGCGAGGTGGTTGAGGTCGACACACCCGATGTTTTCTTCGGCGCGCCCAAGACGGAGCGGGCCCAACTTTTCCTAAGCCAGCTTTTGGGGCATTGAGGTTCGGCCCTAAGGCGCGTCATCTTCGGCATAGTAGCCCACCACATCGCCCGCGGTGCTGACGCCTAGCCCGTTGAGCAGCCGATTGACGTAGTTGAAATACCCGATGATCTGGTTCGCCTCCAGTATCTCGCCATCGTCCAGACCCGCGTCGCGCAGGGCGGTCACATCCGCCTCCACCATCTCACCCGGGCGCAGGGTCAGCTTCTCGGCATAGGCCATCAGCGCCAGTTCCCGCCCGGAAAACACCCGCTCCGGCTGATGCGCATCAAGTGATGTCTTGATCGCATCCGCGCGGTCCGAATCCCCGATCAGGTGCGCCGCGTTCTTCCAGTGATTGGCCAGCGAATAGGGGCATTCGTTGAGGATCGACACATAAGAGCTGATCGTTTCCTGCAACCACATGGGCAGCGTATTGGCATCGTCATGCAAGGCGGCGCGGTACAACACCACGTGCCCCCGCATCGTATTGGGCCGCAGCGAATGCACGCGCATCACGTTGTCCACCGTCCCGTGCGGTGTGCGTGCCAGGTCAAGCACCTCTTTGAGCGGCGCGTCTGCCTCTGCATCGGAAATCATCTTGATCCAAGCACTCACGGTTTGCTGCCTTCCCAGATTTTCATAGAAACACCTCGACCCAGCCGTCGTTGATACGCGCCTCGATCATGCGCAACGGCACGCGGGCCGGTGCCGCCTTGGCCGCCCCGGTGCGCGCATCGAAAAGGCCCTGGTGCAAAGGGCATTCGATGTGGCGACCGTCGAAATAGCCATCGCACAGGTTAGCGGCCCCATGGGTACAGCGCGCGTGGCTGACAAAGACGCCGTCCACCGTGTCGAACACGGCCAGTTCGCGCCCCTCAAAGGTCACCGGTGTTGCGTCGCCCGCTTCAAGCGCGTCCAACGCAATCATCTGCCGCCACGCCTTGTCACGCGGCATCTGTGGGCGACTTGGGCGCAAAAATCTGGCGCAGGATATCGCGGTGCGCGCCGAGATAGCCGTGGGGCTCCACATGGATGTATCCATCGAGCTTCTGGTGCAGCGCGGGCAGCGCGTGGAACGGCACGGATGCGGCATAGTGGTGCTCGGCATGGTAATTCATGTTCCAGCACAGGAACTGCATCGGGCGCGAGACAAGGTTGCTGCGCGTGTTCTCGCAGAAGTCGCGGGTGTTGGGGCGGCCCACATGTTCGGTCATGCGGATCGCGCGCATCACAGGCTCCCCCAACAGCACGGGCAGCCACCAGAACCAGACCGGCGCCCACCAGCCGGTTGCCGCGCACAAGATCAGGATCGCGAGGTATCCCACCAGAAACAGACGCGCTTCCAGGATAATGGTCGCGCGCACCTCTTTGGGCACAAACCGCTCTTCTTCGGGGGTCAGACGCCCCGCGATATGGCGGCCCAGCTCGGCAAACTTGTTGCGCCAATAGGGGATGGCCGAGATGTACCAGAGGTACGCGGCGAAGGTCTTTGGCATTTCGATCAGTTCGGGATCGTCGCCGTGGACCTGCGTGTGGGTGTGGTGGTCGCAGTGTTCATAGCGGAAATGCTGATGCGGCAGCATGATCAGGAAACCGCAGATATTGCCCATCACATCGTTCAGCCACCGGGTACGAAACGCGGTGTAGTGGCAGCATTCATGCTGTAGCGAAAAGTGATGCACCATCACGACGCCATGCAGAAACATCGTGGGCACCAGCCAAATCGTGCCCAACGTCAGCCAAACCGCCGTGCCCGTCAGGCCAAGCACCGCAATCCATAGCGCCAGACGCGTCAAGGCAGGCCGGTCGCTGCGTGCCATCAGCGCCTTCAACTCACGCCGGGTGAGGCGGCCATCGTTCAAAGCCTGCGTGATCGGGGTGAGAACGGCCTCGGTCATGATCGTTTTCGCATCACTTCGCATCCCACATGCAAATGCATAACACCACTATTCCACTTCCGAAAATGCTATGCAAAGATTTCCCCAGGCTCGGCGGTATTCGAGCGGGGGAATCAGATGTTCTTGCGAAATGCATGGTATGTGGCCGCCTGGAGCGCAGATATCGGGCACTCTTTGAAGGCTGAGACGATCCTCGGCCACGAGATCGTCTTTTATCGCAAGGCCGATGGCACACCCGTCGCGCTGGAAGATGCCTGCCCCCACCGCAAGCTGCCCCTGTCCCAGGGAAACCTGCGCGGCGATACGGTGGAGTGCGGCTATCACGGCCTGACCTTCGATGGCACCGGCACCTGCGTCGCCGCCCCGACCCAACCCGATGCGATCCCGAAACGCGCGCGCGTGCAAAGCTATCCGGTGGTGGATCGCTACCGGTTGCTCTGGATCTGGATGGGCGATCCCGGCAAGGCCGATCCCGATCTGATCTTCCCGGTCGAGAATTACGATGATCCCACCTGGGGCCTGACCGATGGCGGTGTGATGGATGTCGACTGCAACTACCTGTGGGTGTGTGACAACCTTCTGGATCCCAGTCATGTGGCCTGGGTGCATGTCAGCTCTTTCGCAGGCGGCGGCACCGATGACGTGCCGCTGTCGGTGGACAAGACCGATCGCGGGGTGATCGTATCGCGCTGGATCAATGGCCAGCCGCCGTCGCCCTACTATGCCAAACTGGTAAGCTTCGAGGGAAATTGCGACAGGTTGCAACATTACGAGATGTGCGCCCCGGGCATCGGGCTGAACAAATCGATCTATACCCCGGTCGGCACCGGCGGGCCGGACATGGCCCCGGTGTCGGACACGTTCATCAACATCTCCTACAACTTCATGACGCCGATCGATGCCGACCGAACGCGGTATTTCTGGTTCCAGCACCGCAACAGCCTGGCCGATGATGCGGAGGTGTCGAAATACATGAACGACGGCGCCCGCATGGCGTTCGAGGAAGATCGCGAGGTTTTGGAAGCCGTCCATCACGGTATGAAGGACCTCAAGACACCCAGCCTCGATCTGGGCCTCGATGCCGGGGCCAAGCTTTTTCGGAAACACATGGACCGCCTGATCGAGGCTGAGGGATGACAGACCCCGCCGCCCTTCGGACCGGTGCCCTGAACCTGCTGGTCGGATGTGGCAAGGCGATGCCGGGTGAAAGGGTTCTGATCG